>WLJH01000031.1 GCA_009701885.1 Actinomycetota bacterium | reverse complement strand
TTCCTCCCCCCCCCGGGTCCCCCCCGGGGGCCCCCCCCAACCTCGACGCCGGCCTCGACCCCGGCCTCGACCCCTGCCGCAGGCCGCCCGGCGCTCGGACCGCCCCGGCCGGAGACCCTCAGGAGCCGGCGGCGAGCAGGTCCCGGACGACCGCCGCGACCCCGCCCGCGACCTGCCCGGCGACGATCGGCCCACCGGCGGCGACCAGTGTCGCGGCGGCGCCGTGCAGCCACGACCCCACCGAGGCGGCGTCCCAGGGGTCCAGCCCGGTGGCGAGCACCGCGCCGATGACCCCGCCGAGCACGTCACCGGCACCTGCGGTCCCGAGCCAGGGTGTGCCGGTCGTCGTGACGCGGGTGCGCCCGTCGGGTCGGGTCACGAGCGTGTGCCGCCCCTTGAGCACGACGACGCAGCCCCAGCGCTGGGCCACCAACCGGGCGTGGTGCAGCTGGCGCGCCTCCACCTCGGCGCGGTCCACGTCGAGCATCGCGGCCAGCTCGCCGGCGTGCGGCGTCAGGACCAGGTCGGGGCGTCCCCGGTCGGGGTCGAGGTGGGCGAGGGCGTCGGCGTCCACGACGGTGGGTACGTCGTCGGCCAGTGCCGCCGACAGCTCCTCCCCCGCGGCGTCACCGCCCCCGGACCCGACCACCCAGGCCTGCACCCGACCAGCCCCCACGACCTCCGGGTGCGCCTCGCGGACCCGGTCCGCAACCGCGGTGTCACCCACGTACCGGACCATCCCGGCCAGCCCGCACGCGGCGCCGGCGACGGAGAGCAGCCCGGCGCCCGGGTACGTCGCGCTGCCGGCCCGGACGCCGACGACGCCACGGGTGTACTTGTGGTCGTCCGGTCCCGGCCGCCGCAGCAGTGCCGCGACGTCCGCCGGTCGCAGGCTCGCGACCGGGGCGGCCGGCAGGTCCGGGTCGAGGCCGATGTCGACCAGGTGCACGGCGCCGCACGCCTGGGCCGCGGGGTCGACGAGGTGGCAGGGCTTGTGGGTGCCGAACGTGACCGTCAGCGTGGCGCGCACGTGCGGCTCGGACGTCTCGCCCGTGTCGACGTCGACGCCGCTGGGGGTGTCGACCGCGACGACCGGCACGTTCTCGGCCGACGCCAGGGCCAGGGCCCGCGCTGCCTCCTCGCGGAGCCCCGGCTTGCCGCCGATCCCGACGACGCCGTCGACCACCACGTCCGGGCGATCGCGCAGCACCCGCGGCGCACCGGTCCGGCCACCGGCGGCCGCCAGCGCCGCCAGCCCGCCCTCGTGCGCCGACCCGCTGACCAGCCACGCCTCGACACCGGCGCCCCGCCGGGCAAGCCAGGCGCCGGCGTACAACGCGTCGCCGCCGTTGTCCCCCGAGCCCACCAGCAGCAGGACCCTCCTGCCGTACGCCGAGCCCAGCAGGTCCGCCACCGCGACGCCCAGCCCGTGGGCCGCCCGCTGCATCAGCGTGCCCTTCGGCAGCCGCGCCATCAGCGCCGCCTCCGCCGCCCGCACCTGCTCGACCGTGTGCGCCCGCCTCATGCGCCGACCCTAAACGCCGCCTTCCTCCGGCTGCCCGGGTCGAGGTGCGGGTCGAGGTGCGGGTCGAGGTGCGGGTCGAGGTGCGGGTCGAGGTGCAAGGACGCGGGTGAGCGCGTCCTCAGGCCTCGACTCGCACCTCGAGGCCGGGCGGTCGGCGCCAGGACGGGCAGCCTGTGGAGGGGCGGTCGCACGAACAGGCGATCTGGACGAACCTGCCGTCATGGATCTCGAGCAGCTGGCGGCCTCGCAGCACGGTCTGGTGGCACGCCGTCAGCTGCATCCCCTGGGCATCGACGCGGACCGCATCCGCAACCAGGTGCAGGCCCGCCGTTGGGCACACCGTTCGTCACGGGTCGTGAGCACGTTCACCGGGCGCCTGGACGCACGACAACGTCGCTGGCTGGGGGTCCTCCACGCGGGGCCTGGCGCGATGGTCGGAGCCCTGACGGCAGCCAGCGACCACGGTCTGCGCGGCTGGGACCGGGACCTCGTGACGATCTGGGTCAGCGACCCCCTCCATGACGAGGCGATCGAGGGCGTGCGGTTCTTCCGGACCCGTCGGCCCCTGGACATGCTGCGGGGACCTGGTGACCTGCCCACGACCAGGCTGGAGCCCGCGCTCCTCCTGTGGGGTGCGTACGAGGCCCCGTGGCGACACGCCTTCGGCGCGCTCGCGGCGGCAGTGCAGCAGGGGTGCACCACCCCGGAGCGACTCGGCCAGTGGGTCGACCAGCTCCGGCCGCTCCGGCGGGCCGCGCTCTTCCGTGCGGCGCTGGCCGAGATCGCCGGCGGAGTCAGGTCCGTGAGCGAGGCGGACGTGGCCCGGATGTGCCGACTCGGGGGCCTGCAGCCACCACGCCGTCAGACGCCACGGCTCGACGCCCGCGGCCAGCAGCGCTACACCGACTGCGAGTGGGACGTCCCTGTCGACGAGGTGCTGGTGCTCGAGGTGGAGGGCACCTTCCACATGGACGTCCAGCACTGGGCCGCGGACAAGAAGCGGACACGCCGGCTGACGACCCGTGGCCGTCACGTCGTGAGCTGTACGGCGTGGGAGCTGAGGCACGAGCCGGAACAGCTCGCCCAAGACCTCGCCCGACTCGGTATCCCGACCGTCCCGGGTCGAGGTGCGGGTCGTGGTCCGGATCGCGCGGCATAGCGCGTCCTCAGGCCTCGACCCGCACCTCAACTCGGGCCTCGACCCCGAATCCGCCGCCGGCGGGGCACACCTGGTCGGTCAGGACTCGAGGACGACCACGGCCGAGGCGATCCCGGCATCGTGGGAGAGCGACACGTGGACCGAGGTGGCCCCCGCGGCCTCGACCTGGGCCGCGACGGTGCCACGCAGCTCGAAGGCCGGCCGCCCACTGGACTCCGAGACGATCTCGGCGTCGTGCCACGACATGCCGTTCGGGGCGCCGAGCGCCTTGGCCAGGGCCTCCTTCGCGGCGAAGCGGGCCGCCAGGGAGGCGAGCGGTCGGGTCGCCTCGCTCTCGGTGAAGAGCCGGTCGCGCAGCCCGGGGGTCCGCTCGAGCGACAGCCCGAAGCGCTCGATGTCGCACACGTCGATGCCGACCCCGATGACGGGCACGCTCACTCCTCTCGCCGGACTCCACGACGCCGTACGCCGCGGGACGATCCCTACTCGACGGTGACGGACTTGGCGAGGTTGCGGGGCTGGTCGACGTCGTGGCCCTTGACGGTGGCGAGCTCGCAGGCGAACAGCTGCAGGGGTACGACGGCGAGCAGGGGCTGGAGCAGGACCGGCACCCGGGGCAGCTCGATGAGCGTGTCGGCGATCGCGGCGACCGCGGTGTCGCCCTCTTCGGCCAGGCAGATGGTGCGGGCGCCGCGGGCGCGGACCTCCTGGATGGCCGAGAGCATCTTGCCGTGGAGCTGGTCGCGGCCGCGGGGCGGGACGACGCACAGGACGGGCTGTCCGGTGTCGATCAGCGCGATGGGGCCGTGCTTGAGCTCGCCGCCGGCGAAGCCCTCGGCGTGGATGTAGGCCAGCTCCTTGAGCTTCAACGCTCCCTCCAGCGCGACCGGGTAGCCGGCGTGGCGGCCCAGGAACAGCACGGTGGGCTCGTCGACGTGGGCGCGGGCCAGCTCGTAGACCGCCTCCGCACGGGACAGGACGGTCTCGATGTGGGCGGGGATGGCCTCGAGCTGGTGCAGCACATCGGCGATCTCGTCGCCGTACCTGGTGCCCTTGACCTGCGCGAGGTACAGCGCGAGCAGGTAGCAGGCCACCAGCTGGGTCACGAACCCCTTGGTCGAGGCCACCCCGATCTCGGGCCCGGCGTGGGTGTAGATCACCGCATCCGACTCACGCGGGATGGTCGAGCCGTTGGTGTTGCAGATCGCCAGCACCTTCGAGCGCTGGGTCCGCGCGTGGCGGATCGCCTGGAGGGTGTCGGCGGTCTCCCCGGACTGGGAGATCGCGACCACCAGCGTGGAGTAGTCCAGGATCGGGTCGCGGTAGCGGAACTCGCTGGAGAGCTCGACCTCGACCGGGATCCGGGTCCAGTGCTCGATGGCGTACTTGGCCACCATCCCGGCGTAGAACGACGTCCCGGCCGCGATGATGATGATCTTGTCGATGTCGCGCAGCTCCTGGTCCGACAGGCGCATCTCGTCCAGCTGCAACGCCCCCGTACGGGTACGCCGCCCCAGCAGCGAGTCCGCCACCGCGTGCGGCTGCTCGAAGATCTCCTTGCGCATGAACCAGTCGTGGCCGTCCTTCTCCGCCGCCGACAGGTCCCAGTCCACGTGGTAGGCCTTCGGGGTCACCGGCGCACCGTGGAAGTCGGTCACCGCGACCCCGTCGCGGGTGATCGTCACGACCTGGTCCTGACCCAGCTCCAACGCCTCACGGGTGTGCTCGATGAACGCAGCCACGTCCGAGCCGAGGAAGTTCTCCCCCTCGCCCACACCCACCACCAACGGGCTGTTGCGCCGTGCCGCCACCACCCGGTCCGGGTCCTCGGCGTCGACCGCCACCAACGTGAACGCGCCCTCCAGCACCTGGCACACCCGCTGCATCGCCGTCGTCAGGTCCACCCCCGACCCCACCTGCAGCTCCAGCAGGTGGGCCGCCACCTCGGTGTCGGTCTCCGAGGACAGCTGGTGGTCGTCGTCCTCCAGCCGGGCACGCAGGTCGTCGAAGTTCTCGATGATCCCGTTGTGCACCACCGCCACCCGCCGCCGGTTGCCCAGGTGCGGGTGCGCGTTCACGTCGTTCGGCGCACCGTGCGTGGCCCACCGCGTGTGACCGATCCCGATCGTCACCTCCGGCAGCGGCTCCTCACCGATCAGCTTCTCGAGGTTCGCGAGCTTGCCGGCGCGCTTGCGCCACTCCACCCGGCCCGCGCCGTCGGGGCCAGCAGCCACCAGCGCGACCCCCGCGGAGTCGTACCCGCGGTACTCCAGCCGACGCAACCCCTCCACCACCACGTCCTGGGCAGAGCGGTGACCGACGTACCCGACGATGCCGCACATGGGCCAGGAGTCTAAGCCCGGTTCCGCCGAACCCCGCCGTCGCGAGCGCCCCGGGGCGGCGCGACGGGGCTGCGCCTGACGACGCGTCGACCGACCAGGCGGCGGGCCGGTCCCCTCCTCCCCGCCGCGTCCTGCCAGACTGACGCGCATGTCCACCCCCGGCCGGGGCCCGCACCAGGGCCACGACGACACCGGGCGGGAGTCCTCACCCTTCATCGAGCTCGAGCGCGACGCCTGGGCCGCCCTCGCGGCGGAGACAGAGAGCCCGCTCACCGCCGACGAGGTCAACGCCCTCCAGGGACTCGGGGACTCCCTGGACATCGAGGAGGTCCAGGAGGTCTACCTCCCGCTCTCCCGGCTGCTGTCGATGTACGTCGGCTCCGCGGGCCGGTTGCACCGCGAGCAGGAGGAGTTCCTCCAGCGTCCGACGCCCCCGCGCACGCCCTTCGTCATCGGGCTGGCCGGCTCCGTGGCGGTCGGCAAGTCCACTACCGCGCGCGTGCTGCAGCAGATGCTGGCCCACTGGCCCGAGCACCCCAACGTCGCGCTGGTCACCACCGACGGCTTCCTCTACCCCAACGCCGAGCTCGAGCGCCGCGGCCTGCTGCAGCGCAAGGGCTTCCCGGAGTCCTACGACCGCCGCGCGCTGCTGCGCTTCGTCGTCGACATCAAGTCGGGCAAGGACGAGATCGAGGCGCCGACGTACTCCCACCTCGTCTACGACGTCGTCCCGGACGAGAAGATCGTGATCAAGCGTCCCGACATCGTCATCATCGAGGGGCTCAACGTCCTCCAGCCCGCCCGCGTGCGCGAGGACGGCCGCACCGGCTTGGCCGTCAGCGACTTCTTCGACTTCTCCGTCTTCGTCGACGCAGGCACCAGCCACATCCGCCAGTGGTACGTCGAGCGCTTCCTGCGCCTGCGGGAGACCGCGTTCCGCGACCCCGGCTCCTACTTCGCCAAGTACGGCGACCTCGACCACGACGAGGCCGTCGCCGAGGCGCAGCGCATCTGGGACACGATCAACGGGCCCAACCTCACCGACAACGTGCTGCCCACGCGCTCCCGGGCGACGCTCGTGCTCCGCAAGGACCGCGACCACTCGGTGCGCTACGTGCGCCTGCGCAAGCTCTGAGCCTCCTCACCCCACCTCCACCGCCTCGACCGTCGCCAGCAGCAGCTCGGCCGTCGCGTCGTCCAGGGCGTCCGCCGGCCCGACGTCGCGCACCAGCACCACCGTGGCCGCTCGACCGTCCGCCAGCAGCGTGACCAGGCTGGCGCGGACCCGCTCGGGCTGGCAGGGCCCGTCGACCCGCACGTCCGCGACCAGGTCGGTACGCCGCCCACGCGCGTCCGGGAGCTCGATCTCCTGCGGTCGCTCCCCCACGGCTGCCCCCAACCCCGTGGCCCACGCCGCGACCTGCAGGTCGTGCGCGGTGGCACTGGTGCCGCCCGACCGCACGACGCCGACGAACCCCCGCGACGAGCCGGGCACCGCCGGGCAGGCCTCGGGCACCAGCAGCGCCGCTCTCCGCACCGCCGCAGCTGTCCGCCCACCGCGGTCGGCGTAGAACAGCCGCTCCCGCGCCGGCAGCACCTCGGCCGGCGCCGGGAGCCGGAGCCGCACCCCGTGGCGCTCCAGCACCGGACCGGCCTCCGCCGGGGTGGCCGCGGCCCGGTCGCGCCACTGCCCCACCAGGGTCAAGGAGGTCACGGCCAGCAGGACCGCCGTGGCCGCAGCGAGCACCCACACGAGCAGGCGCAGGGTCCCCGAGGTCATAGAGGAGTTCTACGCCAGGTCGCCGACGAGCGCCGACGGCTCTCCACAGGCCCCTGCGGCGCGCGCCCGATGACGCGCACGAGCGCCGAGTCACCCTCGAACCGGCGCCGGGTCACCGTCGAACCGGCCCCGAGTGGGCGAGCCCCGGCCGGTCAGGGAGTGGCAGGAGTCGGCTCAGGCCACGTCGCGGGCGAAGGTGGTCCAGCGCCCGACGACGGTGAGGACCGCGGCGTACGCGAGGAGCACGAGCGCCCCCGCCCAGCCCGGCAGCAGGTCGCCCCCGCCACCGCTGATCTCGCCGAAAAGCGAGGCCCCGACGACGGCGTCGGCGGCGGCGCCGGGGAGGAACGCCGCGACGCCGGAGAGGGAGTCGACGGCCGAGAGGCCCAGCCGGGCGATCGGCTCGACGAACTGGGTGAAGGCCAGCACCGCGACGATCGCGGCGACCTGGTTCGGGACGACGGCGCCGAAGGCCGCGCCGAGGACGGCCCACAGGCCGGTGACGAGGATCCCGAGGCCGAGGACGCGCAGGACCGCGGGGTCGGTGAGGAAGATGCCGTCGCCGACCAGCTCGAGGACCGGGGCGGAGGTGGCCAGCAGGCCCACGACGCCGAGCACGCCGTACAGCAGGCCCACCGCGGCCGCGACGACGAGCTTGGCGCCGAGCAGGACGCCGCGTCGGGGCTCGACGAGCAGCGACTGGGTGAGCGTGCGGTGCCGGACCTCGGTCGTCACGAGGAGGGTGCCGACGAGCAGCGGGAAGACGTACCCGATGGCGTTGAGCGTGCCGAGCACGGCGAGCGCCGCGTCGACCCCGGTGATCGCGGGGGTGTCGGGGCTCGGGGGCGCGGCGGCGAAGGTGAACGCCAGCACCGCGCCCATGAAGGCGAGGTAGGCAGCCATCCCGACACCCAGCACCCACCACAGCGCGGTGCTCGTCAGCTTGCGCCACTCCGCGAGCAGGGCGACGCCGAACCTGTTCAGGGTCGGGGCGGTGGGGCTCACGAGGCGGCTCCGGTCAGTCGCAGGAAGACGTCCTCGAGGTCGGCTCCCCTGGTGGTGAGCTGGTGCAGCTCCAGGCCGGCGGCGTGCGCGGCCGCGCCGACGGTCGCGGCGTCGACGTCGTCGACCTGGGTGCCACGGTCCCGCGGCGCGGCGACCCACCCCCGCTGCGCGCACAGGGCGGCGAGGCCGGCGGGGTCGGGCGTCTCGACGTACGTGCTCACCCCCGCGAGCGCGGCCAGCTCGGCCAGCGAGGAGGCGTGCACGAGCCGCCCCTTGGCGATCACCACGACGTCGTCGACGGTGTGCTGCACCTCGGCCAGGACGTGGCTGGAGACCAGGACGGTGCGGCCCTCGGCCGCCAGGTGACGCAGGAAGCCGCGCAGCCACACGATCCCCTCGGGGTCGAGCCCGTTGGCGGGCTCGTCGAGCAGCAGCGCCGGCGGGTCGGCGAGCAGCGCCGTGGCAAGGCCGAGCCGCTGCCGCATGCCCAGGGAGTAGCCCCCGACCTTCCGGTCCCCCGCCGGTCCGAGACCCACCAGCTCCAGCACCTCGCGGCAGCGTGCGCGGTCCACCCCCACCTGGGGTGCGTACGCCGTCAGGTGGCCCAGCCCGGTGCGGCCGGGGTGGAAGCCGGTCGCCTCGAGCGCCGCCCCGACGAGCGCCCCCGGGACCGGGTGGTCACCGTAGGGCCGGCCGCCCACCAGGGCGCGGCCGTCGGTGGGCCGCACGAGCCCGAGGAGCATCCGCAGGGTCGTGGTCTTGCCGGATCCGTTGGGGCCCAGGAAGCCGGTCACTCGGCCGGGGTGGACCTCGAAGGTGAGGTCGTCCACGGCGCGGACCGGTCCGAACGACTTGCCGAGGGCCTCGACGGCCAGGACTGCGGCATCCATGCCCCCGACCGTATCGAGGGGTAAGGACCCCCCTTCAACCGGGGAACCCCTGCCGGGGACGCGCCAGCGGACCCGGCGACGGTGGTCGAGCGAGCGGCACGGCTGAGCCTGCGAGGCCGTGACCCGCGTGTCGGGACCGCGGGAGGTGCCTGTGGTCGCCGATCACAGGCGGCTCACCGGGTCTCGACGACGGCTCGCTGGCGCTCGCCTGCTCGACCAGCCTCAGAGAGCCAGGCGCTCCCGCACGACATCGGCGAGCCCGTCGGCGACCCGCTGGGCCTCGGCCTGGGTCGGCGCCTCGACCATGACCCGCACCAGCGGCTCGGTGCCCGAGGCCCGCAGCAGCACCCGGCCGGAGTCGCCGAGCGCCTCCTCGGCCGCGGCGACCGCGGCGAGGAGCACCTCGTCGTCGGTGCGCCCGCGGTCGACACCGGGGACGTTGACCAGCACCTGCGGCAGCCGGACCACGGGCTCGGCGAGCTCGCGCAGGCTGCGCCCGGTCCGCTTCATCCGCGCCATCACCTGCAGCGCGGTCAGCAGGCCGTCGCCGGTGGTGGCGTGGTCGCCGAGGATCACGTGCCCCGACTGCTCGCCGCCGATGGACCAGCCGCCGGAGCGCATCGCCTCGAGGACGTAGCGGTCCCCCACGGCGGTCTGCTGCACACGGATGCCGGCGTCCCGCATGGCGTGGTGGAGCCCGAGGTTGCTCATGACGGTGACGACGAGGGTGTCCTCGGGCAGTCGCCCGCGGTCCTTGAGCGCGACGGCCAGCAGCGCCAGCAGCTGGTCGCCGTCGACGGTGAGGCCCGTGTGGTCCACGGCCAAGCAGCGGTCGGCATCGCCGTCGACCGCGAAGCCGGCGTCGGCGCCGTGCTCGAGCACGGCCTGGCGCAGCGCACGCAGGTCGGTCGAGCCGCAGCCGGAGTTGATGTTGAGCCCGTCGGGCCGGTCCCCGATCGGGATGACGGTCGCACCGGCGGCGGCCAGGACGCGCGGCCCGACCTCGTGGGCCGCGCCGTGGGCGCAGTCGAGCACCACGGTCAGCCCGTCGAGGCGCAGCCCGTCGAGGGACTCCACGAGGTGCGCGGAGTAGTCGGCCACGGTGGAGGCGTACGGCGTCACGCGCCCCACGTCGGCCCCGGTCGGCAGCGCGACCGGCGTGTCCATGGCCTCCTCGATGGCGGCCTCGACCGCGTCGTCGAGCTTGTGCCCGCCGCGCCCCAGCAGCTTGATGCCGTTGTCGGGCATCGGGTTGTGGCTGGCGGAGATGACCACGCCGAGGTCGGCCTGCAGCCGGTCGGTCAGGTAGGCCACGCCCGGGGTCGGGACGACCCGCAGGCGCAGCACGTCGACACCGGCGGAGGCCAGGCCGGCCACCACCGCGTGCTCGAGGAACTGCCCGGAGATCCGGGTGTCGCGACCGACCACCGCGAGCGGGCGCCGGCCGGGCGCGGTGCCCCCGACCAATACGCGCGCAGCGGCCTCGCCCAGATGCAGAGCGAGGTCCGCGGTCAGGTCGCCGTTGGCGAGACCGCGGACCCCGTCCGTGCCGAAGAGTCGTCCCACGTGAGAGACGACCGGATCAGCGCTTGGAGAACTGAGGCGCCTTGCGGGCCTTCTTCAGACCGGCCTTCTTGCGCTCGATGACGCGCGCGTCGCGGGTCAGCAGCCCGGCCTTCTTCAGCGTCGGGCGGTTGGCCTCGACGTCGACGGCGTTGAGGCAGCGGGCCACGCCGAGGCGCAGCGCGCCGGCCTGGCCGGTGATGCCGCCGCCGTGGATGCGGGCGATGACGTCGAAGCGACCCTCGAGCTGCAGCTGGGCGAACGGCTCGTTCACGACCTGCTGGTGCAGCTTGTTGGGGAAGTAGGAGTCGAGGGTGCGACCGTTGATCGTCCACACGCCGGTGCCGGGGACGATCCGGACGCGGGCGACGGCCTCCTTGCGGCGACCGGTGGCCGCGGCGGGGGCGATCGTGGCGGGGCGGGCCTCGAAGTCGGCGCTGGGCGCGGACTCCGAGGAGTAGGCGATGCCCTGCTCGTCGGTGGTGTAGGTCTCCTCGACCTCGGTGGTCTCGGTGGTGGCGGAGTCAGCCATGTCTATGTCCTTGTTCTCGTCGTCGATTACTGGGAGATCTGGCTGATCTCGAACGGGGTGGCCTGCTGGGCGGAGTGCGGGTGCGCGGGGCCCGAGTAGACCTTGAGCTTCTTGATGATCTGGCGACCGAGCTTGTTCTTGGGGAGCATGCCCCACACGGCGCGCTCGACGACCTGGCGGGCGTCCTTCTCGAGCAGCTCGCCGTAGGGCGTCTGCGAGAGGCCGCCGGGGAAGCCGGAGTGGCGGTAGGCCATCTTCTTCGTCGGCTTGGAGCCGGAGAGCGAGACCTTCTCCGCGTTGATGATGATCACGAAGTCGCCCATGTCCATGTGGGGGGCGAAGGTCGGCTTGTGCTTGCCACGCAGGAGGTTCGCGGTCTGGGTGGCGAGGCGTCCGAGCACGACGTCGGTGGCGTCGATGACGAGCCACTCGCGCTGGACGTCAGCGGGCTTGGGGCTGTAGGTGCGCACGGCAGTACTACCTGTTCGTTCGTCGGTCCCGACCGGGGGTGCCCGGTCGGGGTGGTGCTGCTGCGGCTCCTGACGAACACGGCCTGGTTCGCACCGACCCACCCGGCCGCTCCTCGCGGGGAGGCCGGGTGCGGCTCACGTCCAGATCTGCACACCGGCACGAGGCACGGCGCGCGGCAGGAGTCGCGACAGGCAAGACTAGGGCTCTGCTGCGGCGTACGCCAAAACGCGAGGTGGGCGCCACAGCCCCCCAGCCGTGCGCCGGGGGCGCCGGCGCACGCGGGCGCGCGAGCCGGTCCGTGGGACACCCGGTTCCCGCCGCCGCCGATCGCGGACTAGAGTCGATCGGCGTGACCGAATCTCTGACAGTCCGTGACAACCGCACCGGACAGGAGTACGACCTCCCGATCACCGACAACACGATCGCGGCCAAGGACCTCGGCCAGATCAAGCTCGGTGACGACCAGCCCGGCCTCGCCACCTACGACCCCGGGTTCGTCAACACCGCCTCCTGCCGCTCGGCCGTCACCTACATCGACGGCGAGAAGGGGATCCTGGAGTACCGCGGCTACCCCATCGAGCAGCTCGCCGAGGGCTCGACCTTCCTCGAGGTCGCCTACCTGCTCATCCACGGTGCGCTGCCCACGAAGGCGGAGTACGAGCAGTGGGAGCACGACATCACCTTCCACACGTTCGTGCACGAGAACGTGAAGGGCTTCATGGAGGGCTTCCGCTACGACGCGCACCCGATGGGGATGCTGATGGCGTCGGTGGGGGCCCTCTCGACGTTCTACCCCGAGGCGTCGATGATCCAGGACGCCGAGAACCGGCAGATGCAGATCGTCCGGATGATCGCGAAGATGCCGACGCTGGGCGCCTGGTCGTTCCGTCACGCGCAGGGCAAGCCGTTCGTCTACCCCGACAACGAGCTCTCCTACACCGCCAACTTCCTGTCCATGCTCTTCAAGATGAGCGAGAGCAAGTACGAGGCCGACGAGCGCCTCGTCAGGGCGCTGGACACCCTGTTCATCCTGCACGCCGACCACGAGCAGAACTGCTCCACCAACGCGGTGCGCTCGGTCGGCTCCTCGCAGGTCGACCCCTACTCCGCGGTCGCCGCCGGCATCGGCGCTCTCTACGGCCCGCTGCACGGTGGCGCCAACGAGGCCGTGCTGCGGATGCTGCGCCGCATCGGCAACAAGTCCGAGATCCCCGCCTTCATCGAGGGCGTGAAGAACGGCAACGAGCGGCTCATGGGCTTCGGCCACCGCGTCTACAAGAACTACGACCCGCGCGCCAAGATCATCAAGAAGGCCTGCGACGACGTCTTCGAGGTCACCGGGGTCAACCCGTTGCTCGAGATCGCCCAGGAGCTGGAGAAGATCGCGCTCGAGGACGAGTACTTCGTCAAGCGCAAGCTCTACCCCAACGTCGACTTCTACTCCGGGCTGATCTACGAGGCCTTCCAGTTCCCGCCGGAGATGTTCACGGTCCTCTTCGCCATCGGCCGCACCCCGGGCTGGCTGGCGCAGTGGCTGGAGCTGACCCAGGACAAGGAGCAGAAGATCGCCCGTCCCAAGCAGATCTACACCGGTGACCGCGGGCTGGAGTTCACGCCCCGCGACGTCCGGTGGGCATGACGGACCACGCACCACTCGGCACGACCCCGGACGCTGCGTCCGGGGTCGTCCCGTTTGCCCCGGGCGCACGTCGTCCAGCGCGTGCGATCGCACGGCGGAGGAGGGAAGGCGGCCCGGGTTCGGCCGTCGACCGACGACAACGCAGCGAGCGTGCGTGATGGGCGGCGTGCGGGGGGTCGTGTGGGACCTCGGGAACGTGATCGTCGACTGGGACCCCCTCCCCGCGATCGCGGCGGGCGTCGGTGAGGACGAGGCACGCGAGTTCCTCGCGTCGATCGACTTCATGGCCTGGAACCACGGCCCCGACTCCGGCGACTCCTGGGACGACGCCCAGGCCTGGCTGGAGCGCGAGCACCCGCGCTGGGCTGCCGCCGGTCGCGCCTACCGCGAGCACTTCCCCGCCTCGCTGCTCGGCCCGGTGCCGGGCACGGCCGCGCTGCTGCACGAGCTGCACGCCGCCGGTGTGCGCCAGGTCGGGCTGACCAACTGGTCCGACGAGCTCTACCACGCCCACGCCCCCCGGCTCTTCCCCGAGCTGGCCCTGCTCGACCCGGTCGTCGTGTCGGGCACCGAGGGCGTCGCCAAGCCCGACCCCGCGGCGTACTCCCTTGCGGTCGAGCGGGCCGGCCTGCCGCCCCAGGAGCTGGTCTTCGTCGACGACCGCGCGAGCAACGTCGAGGCCGCCGTCGCCTGCGGGTTGCACGGGCTGGTCTTCACCGACGCCGCGACCCTGCGCACCGACCTGCGGCGGCTCGGGTTGCCGGTCTGAGGTCAGCGCGGGTCGAGGTGCGGGTCGAGGTGCGGGTCGAGGTGCGGTGACGCGCTCCTCCGCGTCCTCAGGCCTCGACCCCGGCCTCGACCCCGGCCTCGAGGCACACCTCGACCCACATCACGAGACTGTCCGGGACCTCGGAGGTCAGAGGTGGTCGGGGACGACGAGCGCGTCCGGGTCCTGCCGGGGAGGTACGCCGGCGAGTGCCGCCTGCACGAGGGCGACCCGCGCCTTCAGCACCACGGCGCGGCGCAGCCGGCCGCCGGGGGTGGCGTCGAGCCGCTCCCGCACGACCTGCTCGACCTGGGCGTCGGTGTAGGTCGGCCGGGTCCCGGTGGCCACCTCGACGTCGGGGAGCGCGACGAGCACGGGCAGCACCTGGTCGCCCAGGGAGTCGAGCAGCTGGTAGCGCTGGTAGCGGGTCATGCCGGCCCACACCTGCTCGACGTCGCGCTTGCGGTTCGGGCGGCGCACGGCCAGCACCGACTTCGCCGCCGCCTCCATCGCCCGGGTCAGCTCGTGCTCGGTGAAGCGCATGGGGGCATGGTGCCAGGGGTCGGTGAGGCAGCTTCAGCGGCCGGCCGCTGGACCTGCCGGGACCGCCACCCGCCCAGCCCCGCCACGGTCGCCGGGATCCCCGTGACCGGGACGCCCGTCGCCGGGACGCACGCCGCTCACGCGCTCCGCTCGGTCGGCACCGACAACCACGGCACGCCGCCGAGGGCCCTGCGGTAGCGCACGTGGTAGGCGTACCCCTCGAGCGTGCGCCACAGCACCTGGTGCGCGGCCCAGGGCAGCGGCTCCTCGCCGGTGCGCCAGGAGTCGCCGAAGGAGATCCAGACCGGGGTCCAGTCCGAGGCGAGGTCCCACGCCCCGCGCCGCGCCATCAGCATCCGCCGTCGCACCTGGAAGGCCTGCCGCGGTCCGTCGGCGCAGATGGGTGCGGTCGCGACCGGCCACAGCCGCAGGTCGAGGGTCATCAGGTGCACCTCGAGGTCGTGCAGCACCGCGGGGTCCACCAGGACGGTCGCCACGTTCTCGTGCGGCACGCGCTCCACGGGAGCACGCTCCGTCACCCCGAGGCGAGGCGTCAAGGCCGCGTCCGGGTGCGGGTCAGTTGACCTGGCGCTCCCGGCCGTCCCAGTAGGGCTGGCGCAGCTCGCGCTTGAGGATCTTGCCCGTCGGGTTGCGGGGAAGCAGCTCGAGCACGTCGATGCTGCGCGGGCACTTGTAGTGCGCGAGGTGCTCGCGGCAGTAGTCGATGAGCTCCTGCTCGGTGGCGCTCTGACCCTCGTGGAAGGAGACGACCGCCTTGACCGACTCCCCCCAGGTGTCGTCGGGCACGCCGATGATGGCGACCTCCATGACCGCAGGGTGCTCGGCCAGGACCCGCTCGACCTCGGGGCTGTAGATGTTCTCGCCGCCGCTGATGATCATGTCCTTGAGCCGGTCCTCCACGAAGAGGAAGCCGTCGGCGTCGAGGCGGCCCAGGTCGCCGGAGCGGAACCAGCCGTCGGGGGTGATCACCTCCGCGGTGGCCTCGGGCTTGTTGAGGTAGCCCTGGAACATCTGCGGCGTCCGCAGCCAGACCTCCCCCGGCTCCCCGGTGGCGACGTCCTCCAGCGTGCCCGGGTCGACGATCCGGATCTCCACGCCCGGGACCGCGCGCCCCGCGGAGACCAGCCGCTCGGGGTGCCCGTCGGGGATGGCGGTGCGGTGCTCGTCGGGCATGAGGTGGGTGACGACCCCGGCGACCTCGGTGAGGCCGTAGACCTGCATGAAGTCGGTGTCGGGCCAGGCCTCCATCGCCGCGCGCAGCAGCGGCGGCGGCATCGGCGCCGCGCCGTACGTGTAGGTCTTCAGCGCGCCGAACAGCTTCACCGCGTCCGGGCCGGACTGCAGCACCTGCGCCAGCACGGCCGGCACCAGGAACGTCCGGTTGGCGCCGGCCATGATCGCCCCGGCCAGCGACATCCCGTCGGGGTCGCGGGTCATGACGCTGGGGACGCCGTCGTGGAGGCCGAACAGCACGTAGGAGGAACCGCCGACGTGGAAGAGCGGCATGGCGACCATCGACTTGTCGCCGGGCTCGAAGCCCCAGCCGTCGTGGGCGTTGATCGTGTGGCTGACCATGTTGCGGTGGCTGAGCATGACGCCCTTCGGACGGCCGGTCGTGCCCGAGGAGTACATGACCAGGCAGGTGTCCTCGGGCGAGACGTCGGCCGGGCGCTCCATCGGCTCGGCGCCGGCGAGCAGCTGCTCGTAGGGGTCGGAGTCGCCGCCCTCGGGGGTCACCTCGATGACGTGCTGCACGTGGGTGAGCCGGTCGCGGATCGCCTCGATCGTCGGCATCAGCTCGGTGCCCACGACCAGCACGGTCGCGCCGGAGTCGTTGAGGGCGTAGTCGATCTCGTCGCCGGCCAGGCGGAAGTTGATGATGGCGTTGGCCGCGCCCAAGTCCCCGGCGGCCAGGCTCAGCTCGACGCACGCGGGGTGGTTCTTGTCGAGGAAGGAGACCGTCCCGCCGCGACCGATCCCCAGGCCCGCGAGGGCTCCGGTGAGCCGGCGCACGCGCTCGTGCGTCTCGGCGTAGGTCCAGCTGCGGCCGAGGTAGCTGAAGCACTCGGCGTCGGGCGTCGTGGCGGCCCAGTGGGCCAGCCGGTCCCCCACGAAGTGGGGCTCCGGGGCGTCGGAGGTGTCGATCCAGGTGGTCTGCGGGTCGGACGCGGTGGCGGTCATGCGGCGAGTGTGGTCGAGGTCACAGGCTCGCTCAAGGGCTGGCGCGCACCCGTCCCGATTCTTCTCCGCCGCCCAGCCGCGTCTCAGCCTCGTCACAGCCACCGGGGCCACAGTGGTCGACATGGACCAGAACCCGGACCCGCGCCGCGACCAGGACGGCGCCACGCCCCCGTCCCACCAGCCGGCCCCTGCGGGCGAGGGTCCCGCGCAGCCCCCCGTACCGGACCACGAGCCGACCCGCGACCTCGGCCCGATCTGGCAGGCCCCTCCCCCGTCGTACGCCGCCGCGCCGGTGCCGCCGACGAGCGACCGACGCCCCCGCCGTCTCGGCCTCGCTGCCGCCGTCGTGGCCACGTCGGTGCTGGCCGGTGCGGCCGCCGGCGTCGGCGGTGCAGCCGCGTGGGACGAGTGGGGTCCCGAGGACACCACGTCCACGACCGTCACCCCGGCCGGGACCGCGAGGGTCTCCGACGCCACGGCCCCCACCGCCCCCGCGCCCGACGGATCGGTGCAGGCGGCCGCGGAGGCGGTGCTGCCCTCCGTCGTGCGGCTCAACGTCCGCGGCACCGAGGAGGCCGGCTCGGGCTCCGGCGTCATCCTGAGCGAGGACGGCACGATCCTCACCAACCACCACGTCGTGGAGCCCGCCCTGGACGGCGGCACCATCTCCATCGACTTCGCCGACGGCAGCCACGCGGTGGCGGAGGTCCTCGGCTCCGACCCGCTCACCGACACCGCGGTGATCCAGGCCCAGGACGTCAGCGGCCTCACGCCCGCCACGCTGGGCAGCTCGGGGAGCCTTCGTGTGGGCCAGGACGTGGTGGCCATCGGCAGCCCCTTCGGCCTCGACGCCACCGTCACGAGCGGCATCGTCTCGGCGCTGGACCGTCCCGTCGACGTCGGCACCGACGCCGAGGGCAACGCCACCGTCTACCCCGCGGTCCAGACCGACGCCGCGATCAACCCCGGGAACTCCGGCGGTCCGCTGATCGACCTGGCCGGCCGGGTCGTGGGGATCAACTCCTCGATCCGGACCGCGGGCGGTGCCAGCCCCTTCGGCGGTGGTGGGGCCGGCTCGATCGGCCTCGGGTTCGCCATCCCGATCGACGAGGTGATGCCGATCGTGGAGCAGATGATCGCCGGCGAGACGCCGACGCACGCCCGGCTCGGCATCTCGGTCAGCGACGTCGGCGCGGACGTGCCCGCCACCGACGACGAGGTCCCCGTGACCGACGGCGCGCTCGTGCGCACCCTCGGCGAGGGCTCCACCGCGGCGGACGCCGGTCTCGAGGAGGGCGACGTGATCACGCGGATCGACGACGTGCTCATCACCAGCGCCGACTCCCTCGTGGCGACCATCCGCTCCTACCGCCCCGGCGACGAGGTCGAGGTGACCTACGAGCGCGACGGCGAGGAGCAGGTCGTGACCCTGGTCCTGGACTCCGACGCCGAGGAGTCCTGAACCGCACCGCCTCTCCCGGGGTCGGCGCCGCTGCCTGGCTCCGGGAGCGGCCAGGGCGCGGCCCCTCCCTCCGCGTCCCGGTCCGCGCGACCCCGGCCACCGGTCCGTCTCCCGGTGGTCGGGGTCGTGGCACGCCGGGACCATCTGGGTCAGGGGCCTCGTGGCTCGTCGCTGGCGCTCCTCGCACCTCGACCAGCGGGCCCTAGTCGACCGGCGCCTGCAGGACGAGCTCGAAGCGGCTGCCCACCTCGCTGTGGGCGAGGCGCAGGTCGCCGCCGTTGGCCAGCGCCAGCGCCCGGCTGATGTGCAGTCCGAGGCCTCGCCCGGGCACCGTGCCGGCAGTGTCGGGGTGCCGGCTGCGGCGGGCGAAGACGTGCTCGCGGAAGTCCTCGGGGATGCCGGGACCGCGGTCCTCGACCACCACCACGACCCGGCCGTCGGGGGTCGGGGTGGCGCAGAGGTGGGTGGCGCCCCCGGCGTACTTGGTGGCGTTGGCGAGCAGGTTGGCCAGCACCTGGTCCAGGTGCGAGGGCTGCACCAGTGCCCGCAGGTCCTCAGGGCAGGAGACGACGGGCTGGTGGCCCTCGGACTGCGCGGCGGCCGCGGCGCGCAGCCGCGGGGCGAGCAGGGTGGGCTCCGGCCGGGCGGTGATGCCGCCGGGGTTGGTCTCGACGAGGGAGACGATGTCGTGCAGCACCTCGCGGATCTGGCCGGCGTTGCGTCCCACGACGCCCAGGGCCCGCTCGGCGGTGGCGGTGTCACCCTCCTCCAGCGCGTGGGCGGCGACCTCGGTGTAGCCGGTCACCGAGGTCAGCGGGTTGCCCACCTCGTGGGCCAGCATCCCCATCAGCTCGCTCTTGAACTCGCTCACCGCGCGCAGCTGGCGGTTGGACTCCACCAGCTCGGCCGACATCGCGGCGTTCTCGCGCAGCGGCTCGACGAGCACCGCCCGCTGCAGGAGCGTGTGCAGCGGGACGAAGAGCAGGACGTACCACGCGCCACCGGTCCACACCGCTGCCAGCAGCCCGCCGATGAGCACCACGCCGGCCTCGGTCAGTTGGTACGCCGGGCTGAGCAGCTGCGCGCGCAGCCACTCCTCGTCGGAGGCGTGGTTGAGCAGCGCCGACCCGGCGAACAGCACGGTCTCGACGACCAGGAAGACCAGCACGGCCAGGAGCAGCACCAGCAGCCCGCGGCCGCCGATCCCCTCCATCCAGTTCGGCAGCCCGCCGTCGACGAGCCACGGCACCGTCGCCGCGGCCGTCCCGGCGAGGACCAGGTGGGCGCCGGAGCCCACCTACTTCCACAGCGGGACCCGCAGGCCGCGCCAGCGCGCGTGCGCGTAGGTGAGAGGCACGACCACGAGCAGCCACCACGTCGGCAGCACCATGGCGCAGGTGAACGCCCACGCCGACAGCGCCTTGTGCGGCTGCTGGGTGTGGGTCAGGCCGCCGGTCAGGCGCCGGCCGAGCTCGACGTTGAGGCCGGACACGGCGACGAGCACCAGGGCTGCGACCCAGTCGGCCGGCACCTCCCGGGCCGGGCCGTTCCCGTCCGTCCCCCGGGCCACCAGCCACGGGAGCACCAGGGCAGCGACCAGGGTGAGCACGAGGTAGGCCCGCGCACGTCGGGGTGCGCCGGTGAACCCGTAGCCCGTCGTCACGCACGCCTCCCCCTCCGCCCGTGACCGGCCCGACCGTGCCCACTCCCGGTCCGACCGCTCCGCGGCGTCGGTGCTGCGAAGAGGCGGACCTTCACTGTAGGGCTGCCGGAGACTCCGACGGGGCAGATCGCGCGAGGCTGCGCCGGACCCGGCCCAGGCCTAGGACCGCCGTTCGAAGATCCCGCACCGCTCGACGGGGACGAACCCGAGTCGCTCGTTGACGCCGACCATGTGCGCGTTGGACTCCGCGTTCCAGGTCAGCACGTGGTCGACCGGACCGGCGGGGTCCTCGGAGGACTGCAGCAGCCGCAGCGCCGCGACCTTGAGCGCGAGCCCGAGCCGGTGCCCACGGTGGTCGCCGTGCACCAGCGTCCCCCACTGGTAGGCCCGCCCGGGCTCGTGCACCGTCGTGACCACCTCGGTGTACCCCACCGCCGTGCCGTCGGGCGCCACGGCCACCGCCCGGTACGCCGTCCGCCCCTGCGCCACGAGCAGCTGCTCGCCCTCGCGCACCGCGGCGGTGTCGGCGACCTGTGCCTCGACCTGGAGGTCCCCGGTGGGGGCCTCGGTGCTGAGGCTGGCGTCCATCTCCGCCCACGCCTGCAGCAGGTCCTCGGGCACCGGGCCGACCCACGACCGGACCGCGTACTGCCCCAGCCCCGGGTCGAGGGCGTCGAGCACGTCGTCGCGGACCGGCAGCCGCAGCACCCGCATCACCTCGAGGTTTCCCAGGGCGAACCCGTGGCGCCTGGCGAACTCCACCCCTGGCGTCCCGGTCCCGTCCGGCGCCGCCGACCACGGCCAGTCGACCTCCGCGTGGACGGTCGTCCGCCCCTGCGCCCCGACCTCCGCGAGCAGGTGCGCGAGCATCGCCGACCCGTGGCCCCGGCGCCGTGCCGGCGGGTCGACCGCGACGGCGACCTCGGCGGTGCCGGTGTTGTCGAGCATCGGCAGCACCGTGACCCCGAAGGCGACGGCGGTCCCGTCGACCGTGCCGACGTACGCCGCCGTCGACCGCGACCGTCGCCCCGACCTCAGCTGCGCGGTCAGCTCGGGCAGCGTCCAGGTCGTCGCGTTCTCACCGCGGTCGTGCCGGTCGGCACGCCAGGCGACGCCGTGCCAGGCGGCGAGCACGGCGTCGTCGTGGACGTCGACCCGCTCGATCCTCACCTCACCGGGCACGCTGCACCCTCCCCTCGTCCCACACGGGACCGTCGGACTCGTAGACCTCGCCGTCGGCGCCGTAGACCAGGAACCGGTCGAAGCCGCGGGCGAACCAGCGGTCGTGGGTCACCGCCAGCACCGTCCCCTCGTACGCCGCCAACCCCTCCTCGAGCGCCTCGGCCGACTGCACGTCGAGGTTGTCGGTGGGCTCGTCGAGCAGCAGCAGGGTCGCCCCCGACAGCTCCAGCAGCAGGATCTGGAAGCGCGCCTGCTGACCGCCCGAGAGCGACTCGAAGGTCTGCTCGCCCGAGGCCGCCAGCTCGTAGCGGTCCAGCACCCGCGCGGCCTGCTCGCGGCCCATGCCCTGACGACCGTCGGGGTGCCCGTCGCCGCGGTGCAGGATCTCCAGCAGCGTGCGGCCCACCAGCTCGGGGTGGTCGTGGGTCTGGACGAACCAACCCGGCCGCACCCGGGCACCCAGCTTCGCCGAGCCGGTGTGCGCGACGGGGGTGATCGGGTCCTCCCCCACCGGCCGGTTGCCCACATCGGGGTCGCTGCCGCCCGCGGCGAGCAACCTCAGGAAGTGGCTCTTGCCCGAGCCGTTGGAGCCCAGCACGGCCACCCGCTCGCCGTACCAGACCTCGAGGTCGAAGGGCCGCATCAGCCCGGTGAGCTCCAGCTGCTCGCAGACCACGGCCCGCTTGCCGGTGCGCCCGCCCTTGAGCCGCATCTTCACCTGCTGCTCGCGCGGCTGCTCGGTCGGCGGCCCCGCCTCCTCGAACTTGCGCAGCCGCGTCTGCGCGGCCTTGTACGCCGCGGCCATGCCGTCGTTGAACTCCGCCTTGATCTTCAGCCGCAGCACCAGCGCCTTGAGCTTGGCGTGCTCCTCGTCCCAGCGCTTGCGCATCTCCTCGAAGCGGGCGAACCGGTCCTGGCGCGCCTGGTGGTAGGAGGAGAAGCCGCCGGGGTGGGTCCACACGGAGTTGCCGGCGAAGCCCAGCTCCACGGTCACGACCCGGGTCGCGGTGTTGTCGAGCAGCTCGCGGTCGTGGCTGATCATCAGGACCGTCTTGTCGCTGGCGCGCAGCCGCTGCTCGAGCCAGATCTTGCCCGGGACGTCGAGGTAGTTGTCGGGCTCGTCGAGCAGCAGCACCTCGTCGGGGCCGCTGAGCAGCGACTCCAGCACCAGCCGCTTCTGCTCGCCCCCGGACAGGGTGGACAGGGACCGGTGGCGCGCCCGCTCGTAGGAGGTGCCGAGGGCGGCGGTGGTGACCACGTCCCAGGTGACCTCGAGGTCGTAGCCGCCGGCGTCGGCGTACTCCGCCAGCGCCTCGGCGTACCGCATCTGGGTCGGCTCGTCGTCGGTGTCCATCAGCGCGAGCTCGAGCCGGTCCACCTCGTCGGCGGCGGCACGGACCCGCGGCGGGGCGACGCTGCGCAACAGGTCCGCGACGGTGGGGTCCTCGCCGAGGCCGGCCTTGACGTCCTGGCGCATCACGCCCAGCCCACCGCTGCGGGTGACGACGCCGGCGTGCGGCGCCAGGTCGCCGGTGATGATCCGCAGCAGGGTGGTCTTGCCGGCGCCGTTGGCGCCCACGAGCGCGACCTTGGCGCCCTCCCCGACCCGGAACGAGACGTCGTCGAGCAGCACCCTCCCGTCGGGCAGCTCGTACCTGACCCCAGCGACGTCCACGTGACCCACGAGCGGTGATTGTCCGCGACCCGGGGTCGGGGGTCACCTCGTTATCCGACACCCGCCGGTCGAGTGCGAGCGCAGCGAGCTACGAGACCCGGGCCGCCGGACGGGGTGGCGCGACCCTTGGTGTCCTGCGTCATAGTGAGGCCATGCAGCTCGCCCTGTCGCCCGAGGACCAGGCCTTCCGCGCCGAGATGCGGGAGTTCTTCACCACGAAGGTGCCGGAGGAGATCCGCACCAAGGTGCTCGAGGGGAGGGAGCTGACCAAGGAGGAGATCGCCAGCAGCATGAAGCTGCTCGACGACCACGACCTCGCCGTGCCGCACTGGCCCGAGGAGTGGGGCGGGCGTGGCTGGACCGAGCTGCAGAAGCACCTCTACCACGAGGAGATGCAGGCGGCCGGCTGCCCGGTCCCGCTCGCGTTCAACGCCTCCATGATCGGCCCGGTCATCGCGCACTTCGGCAGCCAGGAGATGAAGGAGCGCTTCCTCCCGAAGACGAAGTCCTGCGAGATCTGGTGGAGCCAGGGCTTCTCCGAGCCCGACGCCGGCTCCGACCTGGCCAGCCTGCGCACCAGCGCGGTGCGCGACGGTGACGACTGGATCGTCAACGGCCAGAAGACCTGGACCACGCTCGGCCAGCACGGCGACTGGATCTTCACCCTCGTGCGCACCGACCCCGAGGTGAAGAAGCAGGCCGGCATCTCGATGCTGCTGATCGACATGAGGAGCCCGGGGCTCACCGTGCGGCCGATCGAGCTGATCGACGGCGGCCACGAGGTCAACGAGGTGTGGTTCGAGGACGTCCGCGTCCCGGGCGAGAACCTCGTCGGCGAGCCCGGCCAGGGCTGGACCATGGCCAAGTTCCTCCTCGGCAACGAGCGCGTGGGCGTCGCCCCCGTGGGCGCCACCAAGGCGGCGCTGGCCCGCGCCAAGAAGCTGGCACCCGAGCGCCTGACCGAGCCGCTGGTCGCCGCCCGCGTCGCGGAGCTGGAGAACGAGCTGCTCGCCCTCGAGCTCACCGCGCTGCGGGTGGTCGCGCACTCCGCCGACGGCGAGCCGCACCCCGCCTCGAGCGTGCTCAAGCTCAAGGGCACCGAGCTGCAGCAGGCCGTCAGCGAGCTGCTCGTCGACCTGGCCGGTCCCGGCAGCCTCGCCTCGGGCGCCGGTGCGCTCGAGGGCGACGGCGGCGAGGGCCTGCCCGACTGGACGAGCCGGGTCGCCCCGACGTACCTCAACTTCCGCAAGGCCTCGATCTACGGCGGCTCCAACGAGGTGCAGCGCCAGATCATCAGCCGCACGATCCTGGGCCTCTGAGGCCGGGGAAGGACGACGCGACATGGACTTCAGCTACGACGACGAGCAGGACGCCCTCCGCGACGCCGTGCGCGGCCTGCTGGGCAAGGCCTACTCCGATTTCGAGCAGCGCCGCCAGACCACCAAGGCCGACCCGGGCTTCTCCGAGGAGGTCTGGTCGCAGATGGCCGAGATGGGCCTGCTGGGTCTGCCCTTCGCCGAGGAGGACGGTGGCGTGGGCGCCGGCCCGGTCGAGGTCGCTATCGTGTGCCAGGAGATCGGCCGGGTCATCGCGCCCGAGCCGTTCCTGCACGCGGTGGTGCTCGCCGGCGGCCTCGTGCAGGCCTGCGGCACCCCCGAGCAGCGCCAGGAGGTCCTCGGCGCGCTGGCCTCGGGCGAGCGGCTGCTGGCCCTGGCCCACGACGAGCCCGGCTCGCGCTGGGCGCCGACCGCCTCGGCGGTCACGGCCACCCAGGACGGTGACTCCTGGACGCTGAGCGGCACCAAGGAGCCGGTCGTCCAGGGCGCCCGCGCCGACCAGCTGGTCGTCAGCGCGAAGCTCCCCGACGGCGGCACCGGTCTCTTCCTCGTCGTCGGCGAGACGTGCGAGCGCACCGGCTACCCGACGTACGACGGTGGGCGGGCCGCCCGGGTGCGGTTCGACGCGACCCCGGCGACCCCGCTGGGCGAGCCCGGGCGCGACCTGGCGGGCAGCATCGCCCTGATCCAGGACCTCGGCCGGATCATGGCCGCCAACACCGCGATCGGCGCGATGGAGGTGGCGCTGCGCACCACGTGCGGCTACCTCACCAGCCGCAAGCAGTTCGGCGTCACCCTCAACACCTTCCAGGCGCTGACCTTCCGTGCCGCGGACATGTACGTCTCGCTCGAGCTGGCCACCAGCGTCGTGCAGTGGGCGACCATGGTGCTCTCGTCCGGTGACCCCGCACGCGTGCACGACGCCGCGGCCCGGGCCGGACTCCAGGCCAGCCGTGCCGCCCGGCACGTCGGCCAGGAGGCGATCCAGCTGCACGGCGGCATCGGCATGACCGCGGAGTACAGCGTCGGTTCCTACACCGCCGTGCTCACCGCGCTCGACCACCTGCTGGGCGACGGCGACCACCACCTGGTGACGCTGGCCGACGCGGTGGCCGAGCACGACGCGATCGACCCGCTCGCCGTCGGCTGACACCGGGACACGGTCACCAAGACCTGTCCCTAGACTCCCGGCATGTCCGGGACGACCGAGCGACCCCAGCGCGCCCACGACGGCCAGGCCGGTCCCCGCGTGCGCCCCGAGACGGGCGCCCGGGCCCGGACCCTGGCCGTCTCGGCGTACCTCGTGCTCCTCGTGGCTTGGTCGAGCACCATCGGCATCCCCAACGACCCCATCGGGGTCTTCCTGTGGATCTGGGGCGCCTTCGTCGCCTGGGACGTGCAGGCGCCGCGTGACTGGCACCTGCGCTTCCCCCGCGACTGGTGGCCGGTGCTGCTGGGCCTGGTCGTCTACTGGTTCACCCGGGGCCTGGTCGACGAGCTCGGGCTGCCCGTCCACGTGCAGATGCCGATCGACGTCGACACCTGGTTGGCCGGGCTGGTCGGGTGGGACGCCACCCCGACCGAGGTGCTGCAGCAGGCGTGGTGCGGCGACCCGTGCACGCGGGACCTGCCTCCACGGTGGTGGGACCGGGTGCTCACCACGGTCTACGCCTCGCACTTCCTCGTGGGCCTGACCCTCGCGGCGGTGCTGTGGGTGCGCGACCGCGGGCACTGGTGGACCTGGATGCGCCGCTACCTCGCCATCAACTACGCCGCGCTGGTCATCTACCTCGTCTACCCCATGGCGCCGCCGTGGATGGCCTCCCAGGACGGCGCCATGGGCGCGGTCGAGCGGATCACCAGCAGGGGCTGGGCCGGCACCGGCCTGGACCGCGCCAACATCGTGCTGCAGGGCATGGGCAACCCGGTCGCGGCGATGCCGTCCCTCCACGCCGGCATCGCCTTCCTCGTCGCGATCCACGGCGTGCAGCGGCTGCGGCACCCCTCGCGCTGGCTGCTGCTGGCCTACCCCGCGGCGATGTCGCTGGCGCTGGTCTACTTCGCCGAGCACTACGTCGTCGACATCGTCGCCGGAGCGGCCCTGGCGCTCGCCGTGGTGGTGCTCGTGGGTCGCTGGGAGCGCCGCCGGTCCGGCCCCGTGGAGGGCGGTCCGCTCGCCGGTGCGTCCGGCGGTACCGTGCTCGCATGACGCGATCCCGGCGCGCCGCGCTGCTGCCCCTGCTCTGCCTGCTCCTCCCCCTCGGCCTCACCGCCTGCGGGGGTGACGACGACAGCCCCGTCGACGGGGTCGAGGTCGAGAGCACCGTCGAGGGCGGCGAGGAGGTCGGCACCGACCTGGTCACGTTCGAGCTGCCCGACGGCTGGGCCGTCCTCGACCAGGAGGCCATGGGCGACCGCGTCGGCTCCGACGCCAACCCGATGCTCGAGGAGATGTCCGAGCGGCTGGGCGTGACCCCGGAGCAGCTCGCCGTCCAGATGGACGCCGTCGAGCTCTACGCCGCCGCCCCCGGTGGTGCGGTGGACGGCTTCCTCACCAACGTCAACCTCATCGAGCAGCCCCTGCCCTCCGGAGGGCTGCCCGAGCCCGAGGGCATCCGCCCCGACCTGATGGCCTTCGCCGACGAGGTCGGCGACATCACCGAGATCGAGGGCGACCTGGAGGGCCTGCGCGCGGAGTACACCGTGTCCTCCGGCGGGCTCGAGGTGCGCGGCGAGCAGCTCTACGTCGAGGTCGGCGACCAGCTCGTCATCATCAGCGTCTCGGCCGCCCGGGCCGAGGACGCCGCCGAGGTCGCCGACCTGGTCGAGGAGACCCTCGGCGCGGCCTGAGCCTCGCTCCACCGTCGTACGCCGAGTGCCGGGCGGTCCCCGGTCCGACCCACCCCGCGGGTCGGACCGCCGCGACCGCCGGCCTGGCACAGTGGCCACGTGACCGACCTGCACCCCGACCTCGACCCCGCCACCGGGGCCCTGCTCTCCTTCCTCGCCGCGGCCGGCGCGCCGCCGATGTGGCAGCAGACCCCCGAGGAGGCCCGCGCGGGCTTCCGCACGCTCGCCGTCGACCTGCGCGACGACTCGCTGCTCCCGCCGATGGCCTCGGTCGAGGAGCGCGAGGTCCCCGGCGGCGCCGGCCCGCGGCCGGCACGGGTCTACCGCCCCGAGGCCGACGGCCCGCTGCCGACGGTGCTGTTCCTGCACGGCGGCGGCTTCGTCATCGGTGACCTGGACACCCACGACCTGGCCTGCCGCACGATCGCCCGCGACTCCCGCGCCGTGGTCGTCTCCGTCGACTACCGCCTCGCCCCCGAGCACCCGTTCCCGGCCGCCGTCGAGGACACCCTCGCCGCCGCGGACTGGATGGTCGCGCACCTCGACGAGCTCGGCGGCTCCGAGCGCACCGGCGTGGCCGGCGACTCCGCCGGCGGCAACCTGGCCGCCGTGGCCGCCCAGCACCTGCGCGACGCCGGGCACCCGCTGACCGCCCAGCTGCTGATCTACCCCGTCACCGAGATGGGCGCCGACACCGAGTCCTTCCGCGACAACGCCGAGGGCTACTTCCTCGACGCCGAGACGATGGCCTGGTTCGGCCGGCAGTACGCCGGACCCGACACTTCCGCCGTCGACCCCACCGACCCGCGGCTCTCCCCCCGGCTCGGCGAGCTGTCCGGGCTCGCACCGGCGGTGGTCGTCACCGCCCAGTTCGACCCGCTCCGCGACGACGGTGACGCCTACGCCCACGCCCTCGCCGCGGCCGGCGTGCACGTCGAGCACCGCCGCTTCACCGGGCTGATCCACGGCTTCGTCGACATGGGCCGGCACTCCCCGGCCGCCGACGCCGCCGTCGCCGAGACCTGCCGCCTCTTCGGGGAGCTGCTCCACCGCTGACCCGTCGCCAGGTTCCGGCCGGGCCGTGGACATGTGACGCGCACCCGCGTGCGCTTGGTCACGGCACACCGGCGCCCGGGCTGCTTGGATGAGCGGATGCCCGACTGGAACACGTTACTGTCCGACGCCACGACCGACCTCGCCCGGCTGGCCGGCGAGGTCGACCTGACAGCGACCGTCCCGGCCTGCCCCGAGTGGTGTGTGGCCGACCTGGTCGAGCACGTCGGCGGCGTCCACCAGTGGGCGCGGCACGCCATCGTCGAGCAGAACCCGGAGGGCACCCCCGAGCCGGCGCCGAGCGACCTGAGCGCCCTGCCTGCGTGGTACGCCGGGCACGCCGGCGACCTGCTCGAGACCGTGACCGAGCGCGAGCCGACCGACCCCGCGTGGACCTTCGGCCGCCGGGTCGGCACGGTCGGCTGGTGGGCCCGGCGCCAGACCCACGAGACCCTGATGCACACCCGCGACGTGCTCGCCGCCGCCGGCCGCACGCAGGAGTGGGCCATCGACCCGGTCGTGGCCTGGGACGGCGTGCTCGAGGTCGAGGAGACCTTCTACCTCCGCCAGGTGCGGCTGGCCCGGATGGAGCCCCTGCCGGCCACGCTCCTGCTCCGCGCGACCGACGTCGACGCCGATCCCCTCCGCCTCGGCGACGGCGCTCCCCTCGTGGAGGTCGCCGCACCCGCCGAGGAGCTGCTCCTGCTGCTCTGGCACCGCACCACCAGCGCGGACCCGGTCGCGGCCGACCTGCTCGCGCACCCGATCACGCCCTGACCGGCGCCCCGACCGGCTGACCGCTCGCCTGACCGCCCGTCCTGCCTCACCCGGCCCGGCGCGTCTCCAGCACCCGGAACCCCTTCGCCGAGGCCAGCCGCGTCGTCGGCCACCCCTGCTCCCCCAGCCAGCGCTGCAGCGAGTCCGCGCCCAGGTTCTTGCCGACCACCATGACCGCCCGCCCGCCCGGGGCCAGCCGCGGCAGCCAGGTGAGCAGCAGCTCGTGCAGCGCCTCCTTGCCGATCCGGATCGGCGGGTTGGACCAGATCTCGTCGTACGTCGCCGCGGGGTCCACGTCGGCGGGCACGCCCGCGACATACCTCGCAGCGACCCCGAGCGCCGCGGCGTTCTCCCGCGCCAGCAGGACCGCCCGCTCGTTGACGTCGACCGCGGTGACGCTCACCGCCGGGGACGCCACCGCGGCGGCCAGCCCGATCACCCCGTAGCCGCAGCCCAGGTCCAGCACCCGCCCGCCGACGGGTGGCTCGGTCTCGCGGAAGAGCACCGCGGTGCCGGAGTCGAGCCGACCGCGGGCGAAGACGCCCGACCCCGTGTCCAGCCGGAGGTCGACGCCCCACACCGACACCTCGACCGGCTCGCGGCGGAAGGGCACCGACGGGTCGGCGGTGAAGTAGTGCTCGTCCTCGCTCACGCGTCCTCCTGCGCGGCCGGGGCGACGGGCGCCCTGCGGGCCCGGGTCTGCTCGGCCCGCGCGGCCAGCTCCTCGTCGTGGGGGTAGGCGACCTCCTCGAGCGTCAGCCCGTGCGCCGGCGCGACCGTGACCTCCGGGGAGCGGCTCGCGGAGGCGAGCACCGCGGCCGGCCAGTCGACCGGGCGCCGCCCCTCCCCCGTGGCCAGCAGGCAGCCGACGAGCGCGCGCACCATCGAGTGGCAGAAGGCGTCCGCGCGCACCGTCGCCTCCAGCACCCCGTCGGGGCGGCGGACCCACGACAGGTCGAGCAGGGTCCGCACGGTGGTCGCGCCCTCGCGCTGCTTGCAGAACGCCGCGAAGTCGTGGAGCCCCAGCAGCGGCGCGGATGCCTCGGCGAGCACGTCGAGCGACAGCGGTCGAGACCACGCCAGCACGTGCGAGCGGGTCAGCGGGTCGACCGAGCCGGGACGGTCGGCGACCCGGTAGACGTAGCGGCGCCAGGTCGCGGAGAAGCGCGCGTCGAAGCCGTCGGCTGCCTCCACCACCCGGCGCACCACGACGTCAGCGGGCAGGATGCCGGCCAGCCGGCGCTGCAGCGCCTCCAGCGGCGGCTCGGGCGAGCGGCCCGCGGAGGCAGCCAGCTCCTCGGCGGTCGTGTCGACGTGCAGCACCTGGCCGCGCGCGTGCACCCCGGTGTCGGTGCGCCCCGCGCACACGACGGGGACGCGCAGCAGCTCGCCCGTCGGCGTACGACGGCGCAGCGCGACCGCCAGCGCCTGCTCCACCTCGCCCTGGACCGTCCGCAGCCCCGGCTGGGCCGCCCACCCGTGGAAGCCGGAGCCGTCGTAGGCGAGGTCGATCCGCAGCCGCACCGACCCATCCTCCCGCGCCGGGCGACCCACGGACAATTCACCTGCGCGTGACACCCCAGGCAGGTCCTCGAACCTAGGCTGCAGGGGTGAGCACCCCCACGGCTCCGGTGCCGGCCATCGTGCTGGTGGCCGGTGAGCACCTCGACGACCTGCGAGGGTCCTTCAGCCGCTACGAGCGCGAGTACGCGATCCGCACGGCCACCTCGACCGTGGAGGCCGAGACCTCGGCGCGCGAGTGGCTCGAGGCGGGCGGGGACGTCGCGCTGTTCGTCACCGACTCGGTGCTCCCGGACGCGCACGTCCTCGACGCCCTGGCCCGGTGGCGCTCCGTGGTGCCGACCGCGCGCCGCCTGGTGGCCGCGCACTGGGAGCGCTTCCTCGCCCACGCCGCCGAGCTGCGGCCAGGGATGGCCAAGGGCACCTACGACGCCTACCTCCTCATGCCCCGCGGGACCCGCGACGAGGAGTTCCACCACGCCGTGACCGAGCTGCTCTCGGACTGGGGCTCCACGGTCGCCGAGGCCGAGGTCGTGACGGTCAAGATCGTGGCTCCCGAGCAGGACGGCCTGGTGCTCGCGATCCGTGACTTCCTGGACCGCATGGGCATGCCGCACCGGGTCTACGACCCCGAGGGCGAGGTCGGCCTGACGCTCCGATCGATGCACCCCGAGCCCGGGCCCGGCGAGCCGGAGTACCCGCTCGTGCACATGGTCGAGCGCCCCGGGGTCCGCGCGCGCAGCGTCCGCGACGTCGCCGCCATGCTGTACGGCGCCCCGGGCGACCTCGACGTCTCCGGCACCGTCGACGTGGTGGTGGTCGGCGCGGGGCCGGCCGGGCTCGCCGCCTCGGTGTACGCCGCCTCCGAGGGCCTCTCCACGGTCGTCGTCGAGGCCGAGGCGATCGGCGGCCAGGCAGGCACGAGCTCGATGATCCGCAACTACCTCGGCTTCCCGCGCGGCATCTCCGGGATGCGGCTGGCCCAGCGGGCCCGCAACCAGTCGCTCCGCTTCGGCACCCGCTTCTCCACCGGCTGGGAGGTCTCGTCGCTGGAGGTCGGCCGCGACGGCGCACCGCACGTGGTGCGCACCGACGGTGGCGACGTGCACGCCCGGACGGTCGTGGTCGCCACGGGCGTGGCCTACCGACGGCTGCGGGTCGAGCCGCTCGAGGAGCTGGTCGGGCGCGGGGTCAACTACGGCGCCGCCATGACGGCGGCGCGGGAGATGGAGGGCCAGGACGTCTTCGTCGTCGGTGGCGGGAACTCCGCCGGCCAGGCCGCGGTCCACCTCTCGCGCTTCGCCGGCCGGGTCACGATCCTGGTGCGGCGCGAGTCGCTCGTCGAGACCATGTCGAGCTACCTCATCAACGAGATCGAGCACAACAGCCGGATCTCCGTGCGTCCCTGGCTCTTCTGCTGCATGTGTGGATGGTCCGATCGCGCCTGAATGAGCGCACGCCGTTCTCTGTCTAGGTTTCTGAGCTGTCGAAGAACAGTCACCAGGAGCAGGAGAACGGCGTGCGTGAGAGCAGCCTATGGCGTGCCTTGTTGCGCTTGGAGAAGACCGTCATCGAAGCCGTCGAGCACGACGAGGACGAGGGCGGCTGTGTCGTGGTCCATGTCCGGCCGGTCGCGAAGTCCCGCAACAGGTGCGGTCGCTGTCTACGCCGGGGCAGGCTCTACGACGCGGGTCGTGGTCGACGTCGGTGGCGCTCGCTGGACCTGGGCACGATGACCGCCTTCCTCGAGGCCGACGCGCCACGTGTCAGCTGCCCGGTCCACGGGGTGGTCGTCGCGCACGTCCCATGGGCGCGCCACGACGCCGGCCACACCCGCGACTTCGACGCCACCGTCGCGTGGCTGGCCACCCAGACCTCCAAGAGCGCTGCGACGGTGCTGATGCGCATCGCCTGGCGGACCGTCGGGTCGATCATCACCCGGGTCTGGGCCGAGACAGGCGGCGCAAGTGACCAGCTCGCCGGACTACGACGCATCGGTATCGACGAGGTCTCCTACCGCCGCGGACGTCTGTTCTTGATGGTGGTCATCGACCACGACACCGGCCGGCTGGTGTGGGCCGGCAAAGGCCAGTCCAAGGCCACGCTGCAGGAGTTCTTCACCGCCCTCGGTCCCGACCGGTGTACAGCAATCACCCACGTCTCAGCCGACTCCGCGAAGTACATCGCCGACGTCGTCGCGGCGAACTGTCCCGACGCGATCCAGGTCGCCGACCCCTTCCACGTAGTCAAGTGGGCCAACGACGCCCTCGGAGAACTGCGACTCCAGGCCTGGCGAGATGCGAAGAAGGCGCTGCGCGCCAACCCCAAGCGCCCCGGCCGCCCCGCCAACACCGACCCCCCACACCTAGAAGCCCAACGAGTCCACGCCCTGACCAGGGTGAGGTACTCGCTGTGGAAGAACCCCGAGAACCTCACCGAGCGCCAACACGCCAAGCTCGAATGGCTCGCGGTCAACGACCCCCGCCTCTACCGCGCCTACCTCCTCAAAGAAGGCCTCCGGCTGGTCTTCAAGTTGCCCCCCGAGGACGCCCCAGATGCCCTCGACACGTGGTGCCGATCAGCCGCAGCGTCCCGGATCCCGCACATGGTCGACCTGCAACGAACCGTGCGCCGTCAACGCGCCCCGATCCTGGCCGCCATCACCCACGGGCTGTCCAACGGCCGCACCGAGTCACTCAACACCAAGATCCGACTCCGCACCCGCATGGCCTTCGGCTTCAAAGACCCCGACGCCCTCATCGCCCTACTCATGCTCACCCTCGGCGGACACCGACCCGCCCTCCCAGGCCGAACATGACCCACACATCAGTCACAAGAGCCCGTCCCTTCACCCAGGTCGTCGACGGCGGTGGCCAGGCGCGGCTGGAGTGGCTGGCGCTGGAGGACGTGCGCTCAGGTGCGGTGGAGCGGGTGACGGCCCAGGGGCTCTTCCTGCTGCTGGGCGCCGAGCCGCACTGCGAGTGGCTGCCCGCGGACGTGGCGCGCGACGATCGCGGCTTCGTCCTCACCGGCCGCGACGTGCCCCGCGACCACTGGGTCGACGGCCTGCCCCCGGCTGAGCTCGCGACCACGGTGCCCGGGGTCTTCGCCGTCGGCGACATCCGGGCAGGCTCGATGAAGCGGGTCGCGGCCGCGGCTGGCGAGGGCGCCTCCGTCGTCCCCCTCGTCCACGCCTACCTGACTTGACCGCCCGGCCTCGCCGAACCGGCGCGTCCTTCCGGAAGGAGCTGCCGGCTAGGCGTCGCGAGGTCGGTTGGCTCAGAGCTCGTGGCGGTACGGCGGGTCCGCGCCCGGCCGCGACACCGTGACCGCGGCCGCGCGACCGGCGTGCGCCAGCAGGTCCTGCACGACTGACTCGGCCGGCGCCTCCAGGCGGCCACCCAGCAGGCCGTGCGTCCAGAGCCCGTCGACCAGCGCTGCGGCGAAGGTGTCCCCCGCGCCGATCGTGTCGGCCACCGTGACCGGCCGGGCGTCCACGCTGACCCGACGTCCGGCCTCGACCCAGGTCGCCCCCTCGCCACCTCGGGTCACGACCACTGCGCGGGGGCCGAGCCCGGCGAGCCGGTCGGCCGCCGCGTCGACGGACAGGTCGGGCCACAGCACCTCGAGGTCCTCGTCGCTGACCTTGACGACGTCGGCGAGCGCGACGAGCGCCTCCACCGTGGCGACGACCTCGGGTCCCGTGCCGGTGATCGAGGGGCGGGCGTTGACGTCGTAGGTCACCGTCGCCCTCGGCCGGAGCCGCTCCACCAGCCCCCGCACCGATGCCGCACCCGGCGCGAGCACCGCCCCCAGGGAGCAGACGTGCACGGCCTGCGGCACCGGCTCGTCGGGCACCGGGCCCAGGCGCCAGTCCACGTCGAACTCGTAGGACGCCGACCCGTCCTGGCCGATCCTCGCCACCGCCGAGGAGCTGCGCGCGATCACGTGCGGGTCCGCGGCCAGCGCCACCCCGGCGGTCGACAGGTGCTCGGCCAGCACCGCGCCGCGCTCGTCGTCGGCGTACGCCGTCGCGAACCGCACGGCGCGCCCCAGCCTCGCCAGCGCCACCGCGACGTTGGCCGCGCTGCCGCCGGCCCGCTCCACGACCGTGCCGTCGGCGGCGTGCACCACGTCGACGAGCGCCTCCCCGACCACCAGCACGTCCGGTTCCATGGCGGGTTGTCTAGCACGTCGCGCGTCGTCCGGTGGTCGAGGTGCGTCCTGTGGCCCGGGTCGAGGCCCGGGTCGAGGCCCCACCACGCGTCACACCGCGTCCCCGCACCTCGACCCGCACCTCGACCCGCGGGAGGCCGGACCCGATGCCCTACCGTGCCGCAGGTGACGATCCACCCCCTCGACCCCGGCTCCGCAGACCCGCCCTTCGAGCAGCTGCGCCGCCAGGTGGCGAACCGCGCGGCGTCGGGCGACCTGGCCGCCGGCACCCGGCTGCCGACGGTCCGGGCTCTCGCCGAGCAGCTCGGCGTGGCCGCTGGCACCGTCGCGCGGGCCTACAAGGAGCTCGAGGCCGACGGCGTCGTCGTCACCGAGGGGCGCCGCGGCACGTTCGTCCGCAGCACCGGGGCCGCCACCAGCAGCGACGCCCGCGCCGCGGCCACGACGTACGCCGTCGAGGCCCGTCGGCTCGGGCTCGGCCTCGACGAGGCGACCCGGCTGCTGGAGGAGGCCTGGCGCCGGTGAGGTACGTCGTGGTCGGAGCCGGCGCCGTCGGCGGCGGCACCGCGGCGCTGCTCCACGAGGCAGGCCACGACGTGCAGCTCGTCGCACGCGGCAGCACCCTGGCCGCGCTGCGGAGCGAGGGTCTCGAGCTCGAGGTGGGCGACAGCGCGCGCACGGTCCCGGTGCCCACCCTGGCCGGGCTGCACGAGGCGACGTGGGACCGGCAGAGCGTCCTGGTCCTCGCGGTGAAGTCCCAGCACACGCCCGACCTGCTCCCGGCCTTGGCGCACGTCCCCGCCCACGTCCCCGTGCTGTGCCTGCAGAACTCCGTGGCCAACGAGCGGCTGCTGCTCGCGCACCGCGACCCGGCCACCGTGCACGGGGTGGTCGTCATGATGCCGGCCAGCAGCCTGCGTCCGGGCTCGGTGGTGCTGCACTCCCTCGGGCGCCCTGGCCTGCTCGACGTCGGTCTGGCCACCGGTGGCACCGACCACCTCGACCACGCCGTCGCCGCTGACCTCGCCACCGCGGGGTTCGACTCGGTGCCGCGCGAGGACGTGATGGCCTGGAAGCGCCGCAAGCTGCTGCTCAACCTCGGCAACGCCGTCGACGCGGCCTACCGCGAGGGCCCCGAGGCGGACGCGCTCGTCGACCGGGTGCGACGCGAGGGTGTCGCCGCCTTCGCTACCGCCGGGCTACCCGTGGTCAGCGAGGAGGAGGACCGGCTGCGCCGAGGTGAGCTGTTGCGTCCCCTGGTCCGTCGCGACGAGGCCGGGAGCTCGACCTGGCAGAGCCTCGAGCGCGGCACGGGCGACACCGAGGCGAACTTGCTCAACGGCGAGGTCGTGCGCCTCGGCGCGAGGTACGCCGTCGCCACGCCCGCCAACGCGGCTGTGCTCGGCGACGTGCAGGCCCTGGCCGCGAGGCGCGGGCGGCCACGCTCCCTGGACGCCTCGACGGTCCTGGCCCGGCTCTGAGCCGCCCCTCGCGAGGTGTGCCCCTGTGGGGCACCGTGCTCAGCCGCGCTTGAGCCAGAAGGTGTCGCCCTCGACGGCGTGCTCGACCTGCTCGTACCCGGCACGCTCGGTCAGCACACCCTCCACCGAGAACCGGCCCGCACGGACCGACGCCCGGCACAGGGTGACCTCGGTGCGGCCCTTCGCCGCGGCGCCCACTCCGTGGAGGGACACCGAGGCGACCTCGTCGCCCGCACGGTCGGAGACGACGAGCTCGAGCAGCCAGTCGTCCTCCGCGCCGTCCACGGCGTAGCGGACTGGGTACTCCTGGCAGCCGGCGCCCAGGCGACCGTCACGACCCTGGACGCGGGCGCTGGGGCCGCCCTCGTCGCCGCCGAGCAGCGCCACGACCACGTCGTTCGAGCGCGTCCCGGCCGCGGGAGCTGCGGACGCCGGGGCGGTCGAGGTCACCAGGGCGAGCGAGGTGGCGGTGGCGGCGAGCACGCCCAGCGAGGTGGCGCGGGCGCGGGCGCTGCGGAGGCTGCGGGCCGGGGTGCGGTGCGAGGTGGTCATGCTCAGTCAACGCTCGTGCACTCACGAGGTGATCCCGCAGGGGGCATGACGGTGCCCACGCCGGGTGCGACGCCGGCCACAGCGGTCCGCGCCGGCGACGTCGTCCGCCGTCCGCCACCGCACCTGCACCTGCACCTGCACCTGTGCGACGAGCGCCCCACACGACGAACGCCCCGCCCGGTGACCCGGGCGGGGCGTCGTGCGGTGGTGCAGGGGTGGATCAGGCCTTGTCGGCGTCCTCGGCCGGAGCCTCGGTCTCCTCCGCAGCAGCCTCGGTCTCCTCGGCCGGAGCCTCGGTCGCCTCGGCAGCAGCCTCGGGCGCCTCGGTCTCCTCGGCCGGGGCCTCGACCTCGGTCTCCTCGGCAGCCGACTCCTCCACGGGGGCGGCGGCCGGGGCGGGCGTGGTCTTCACACGGGCCGGCTTCGGGTCGTAGGCCTCGGTCACGAGCTCGATGACGGCCATGGGGGCGTTGTCGCCCTTGCGGGGGCCGAGCTTGGTGATCCGGGTGTAGCCACCGGGACGCTCCGAGAAGGTCGGGGCGATCTCGGTGAAGAGGACGTGCACGACGCCCTTGTCACGGATGGTCTTGAGGACCTCGCGACGCTGGTGCAGGTCGCCCTTCTTGGCCTTGGTGATCAGCTTCTCCGCCAGCGGGCGCAGCGCACGGGCGCGCGACTCGGTGGTGGTGATGCGACCGTGCTCGAAGAGCTGGGAGGCCAGGTTGGACAGGATCAGCCGCTGGTGGGCGGGGCTGCCGCCGAGGCGGGGACCCTTGGTGGGCTTGGGCATGTCTCTCTCGATTCTCCCCGGCCGTACCAGGTACCGGAGTAGATGTTTCTCAGTGGAATGGTGCGCGGCCTGCGCGCCGCTGGTGCGTAGCTGGCAAGGCGGAGGGAGGGAAGGCGACCCGGGTTTGGTCGTCGACCGACCGACAACGCCGCCAGGTGCGTGCCAGCGGTGTGCAGGTCAGTACTGCTCGTCCTCGACGAAGGCGTCGTCCTCGTCGTCGGAGTACGCCGCCAGGGCGGCGTGCGGGTCGAAGCCGGGCGCGCTGTCCTTGAGGGACAGACCCATCTCGACCAGCTTGGCCTTGACCTCGTCGATCGACTTCGCACCGAAGTTGCGGATGTCGAGCAGGTCCTGCTCCGAGCGACCGATGAGCTCACCCACGGTGTGGATGCCCTCGCGCTTGAGGCAGTTGTAGGACCGGACGGTCAGCTGCAGGTCCTCGACCGGGAGGGCGAGGTCGGCGGCGAGCTGCTCGTCGACGGGCGAGGGGCCGATGTCGATGCCCTCGGCCTCGACGTTGAGCTCACGGGCCAGGCCGAAGAGCTCGACGAGGGTCTTGCCCGCCGAGGCGAGCGCGTCGCGGGGACGGATCGAGGGCTTGGTCTCGACGTCGATGACCAGCTTGTCGAAGTCGGTGCGCTGCTCGACTCGGGTGGCCTCGACCTTGTAGGTCACCTTCAGCACGGGGCTGTAGATCGAGTCGACCGGCATCCGGCCGATCTCGTTGTCGGCGCCCTTGTTCTGGACGGCCGAGACGTAGCCGCGGCCGCGCTCGACGACCAGCTCCATCTCCAGCTTGCCCTTGTCGGACAGGGTGGCGATCTTCAGGTCGGGGTTGTGCACCTCGACGCCGGCCGGGGGCGCGATGTCGGCGGCGGTGACGTCACCGGCGCCGGACTTGCGCAGGTACATCGTGACCGGCTCGTCGTGCTCGGAGGAGACGACGAGGGCCTTGAGGTTGAGGATGATCTCGGTGACGTCCTCCTTCACGCCCTCCACCGTGGAGAACTCGTGCAGGACGTTGTCGATCTTGATGCTCGTGACGGAGGCACCGGGGATCGAGCTGAGCAGGGTGCGACGCAGCGAGTTGCCGAGGGTGTAGCCGAAGCCGGGCTCCAGGGGCTCGATGACGAACCGCGAGCGGAACTCGTCGACGGTCTCTTCCGACAGGGTGGGGCGCTGTGCGATGAGCACTTGTTCTTTCCTTTCCGGGTCCGACCGCTATTTGACGGGCCCGAACTGCGAGGTGGAAGGAAGGTGGAGCTGGGGCGGAGCCCCCCGGCCCCCCGTGGTCGCGACCACGGGGGTCTGGGGCGG
>WLJH01000030.1 GCA_009701885.1 Actinomycetota bacterium | reverse complement strand
TGCCGCTGTCCTCGCTCGTGCGCGCCACCGGCGACCAGCCGACCCGGCTGGTGCTCTTCCGCAGGCCCATCGAGCACCGGGCCTCGCGTCGCAGCGACCTCGAGGCCCTCGTGCTGACCGTCGTGGTCGAGCAGGTCGCCGAGCTCCTGGGCATCGACCCCTCCGACGTCGACCCGCGCTACTCCCCCGACGAGCCGGACTGATCGGGCTGACGGGGCTGACCGGGCACGACCAGCCCCGGCCGCACGTCGGGCACCAGCCCGACCCGCACCAGCTCGCGCAGCCCGACCACGGCCGCGCCCGCGCCGGAGCGCAGCCGCAGCACGCCCTGGACCGCCGTGCCCCGCGGCACGACCCGCAGCAACGTCGCACCGTCCGGCACCGGCACCTCGACCGCCAGGTCGGGCCCGACCTCGACGACCCGCTCGTCGACCTCGCGGCCGCGCTCGTCGAGCGCCAGGACCGTGACGGTGCCGAGCGCCTCCGCGCCACCGAGGACCAGCCGCGCCCCCGGCAGCGGGACCGGCACGAGCGTGGCCGTGACCACCGGCCCCTGGGGCACGACGGTGAGCAGGTCCCCGTCGACGCGGCCGCGGAAGCTCGCGGTCGTCGGCTGCGAGGAGACGACCTCGATCCCGAGCACGCCCTCGGCCACGTCCGAGCCGAGCACCCGGCTCAGCGAGAAGCGCCGCACGCTCTGCGGGTCGACCAGCACCTCTTCGAGCCCGGTGGGGGCGAAGGTCGACTCCGCGGTGACCAGGCGCAGCGAGACGCGGGCAGCGCTGTCGCTGGTGTTGGCGACGACGACGGCCGGTTCCTCGACGTCCGCGGGCAGCCCGAGCAGCAGCTGGGAGGTCGCCGGCTCGCGCTGCCCGGCGAGGTACTCCTTGATCGTCTCGCCCCGGCCCACCGGCACGAAGGAGTCGATCACCGTCGCGGCGAGGCGGCCGCGGTCGGTCGTGACCCGCAGCGTGAGCTCCTCGCGCTTGGGGATGGCTGAGCCGAGCTCGATCCGCGTCGTGGCACCACCGGCCACCGAGACCCCGCGCAGCTCGCCGCCGGCCCCGACCGGCCCGGACTGGCCGAGCACGGTGATCGTCGCGGTGGCGGGACCCTCGTCGGGGTTGTGCAGCTCCAGGACCGAGCGGTGCTCGGCGCCCGCACCGACACCGGTGAACCACTGGTCGCTGCTGGTGGCCGGGCAGTCGACGGCGCGCAGCCCGGGGCCGCCGTACCGCTGGGCCACGAGGCCGGGGGCCGACGATCCGCTGCCGGCGACCTCGTCGGCGTCGTCGAGCCGGGTGGCCGCGCCGGGCACGATCTCGACCTCGCGCTCCTCCTTGCCCACCAGCGCCGTGACCCGGCCCTCGGAGCCTCCGGCAGCGTCGGGGTCCGCGTCGGAGGCGACCAGCACGCCCCCGCCCTGGCCCGTCGGGCAGACCAGCGTCGCGCTCGTGAGCGCGACCTCCTCGGGTGCGCGGTCGCCCGGGCCGTCCGGGCCGACCCGGGTGTCGGTCAGCAGCGCCGCGCCCACGGTCAGCAGCGGGGCCACCACGGCGACGACCGCCAGGGCGCTCGGCCTTCCCACGGGTCTCCTCATCGGCGCGCCCTCCCCCGGCTGGCACGGCGGGTGGGCGCGCACTGCACCAGCGCGAGGACCAGCAGGCCCAGCTGGGCCACCAGGAGCACCGGGCGCAGCCAGGAGCCGTCGCCGTCGAGCGCCTCGGTGCCCGGCTCGCGGGCGACCCGCCAGGCCCGGGTGTCGCGGTCCTCCGCGGACGCCTGCGCCAGGCCGGCGGTGGCGTCGAGCACCGCTGCCACGTCACCGTCGGCGGGGGTCGGCAGCACGACGTACTCCACGCCCAGCTCGGCCAGCCGGTCGGCCGCACCCGCCGCGGTGTCGCTGACGAGCGCGCGGACCAGGTCGTCGAGCGCCGGGTCGGCAGGGCTGAGCGCCAGCACCTCGTCCTCCCCCACTGTCACGCCGTCGCCACGGCGGACCACGTGCGCGATGCCCTCCTCGACCGACCCGGTGAGCACCAGGATGCCGCGCTCGGGCGCGGTCTCCGCGCTCTGCACCATGTACGCCGGGACGCCGCTGGGGTCCTCGCCGGCGAGCTCCTGCTCGCCCCCGGCGAACCAGCCCAGCCCCACGATCGGCACCACCGCCGCGGCCGCGGCCGTGACCGCGAGCCCGGCGCGCCACGCGCCGGTGCGACCGCCGCCGCTGCGTCGTACCTCGACCGCACCCAGCGCACCGAGCACCGCCGCCGTAACCAGGCAGCCCTGCAGCGCCACGACCAGCACGGAGACCGACGCCGGCACCGACCCGCCGGCCAGGTCGAGGGTCACCCAGGACAGCCCCAGTGCGAGCAGGGCGACGACCGCGGCGAGCACCCACGCCAGCAGCACGGGCACGCGCGAGGGCCGCGGCAGCAGTGCGAGCAGCGCCAGCGCGACGAGCAGCAGCCCGGTCCACGAGGGGGCGCCCAGGCCACCGAGGCGACCCGTGAGGACGTCGAGGCCCGCCGGCGTCGCGCCCGGCAGCCGGCCCGCGCCGAGGAGCAGCGCCTCCGCGGCGCCGTGCTGCAGCGCCGGGACCCACCAGGGCAGCAGCAGACCCACCGGCACGCCGACCGCGAGGGCGGGCGGCACCCAGGCGGAGCGGTCGCCGAGCGCGGCCGGTGCCACCAGCCGCACGGCACCGAGGCCGAGACCGACGACCGTGACGGCCAGGAGCCAGGTCGTGGGCGCGAAGGCGACGACGAGCGTCAGCAGCACCCCGGTGCGCCAGCCAGCGCGCCAGCGGCGGTCGGGCTCGGGGTCGACGAAGCCGACCACCGCGTGCGCCAGCCAGGGCAGCACGGCCGCGGCGACGACCACGCCCAGGCGGCCCTGGCCCCAGGCGCCGCTCGTGGCCGGGACCAGCGCGTAGGTCGTCGCACCCCACAGCAGCACCCACCGCGGCAGCCCCCGCGGGGAGACCAGGCGTCCGAGCAGCCCGAGGAAGCGCCAGGCACCCCACAGCGCGAACGGGACCGCGAGCACGAGGAGCGCCGAGACCGCGGCGACCGCGGAGCCGCCGAGCAGGGTCCCGATCAGCGCCAGCACCACGACGTACGCCGGAGCGGGGACCGCGGTGCCGACGCCGAGCGCGTGCCAGGCCTCCAGGTGCAGCCGCCACCAGGCACCGGCACCGTCGGGCGCGGGCGACAGGGCGCCGCCCGACGCCGGGCCGAGGCCGGCGCGGGCCCCCGCGAGGAGGAGCACGACGACCACGGTGAGCAGCACGGCGACGGGGTTGGTGAGGAAGCGGGCGACCCAGCCGGTGTCGGCCTCCGGGACGTCCTCGTCCTCGGCCGGGCGGCGCGCCGCGAACGACTCGGGGTCGCGCTCGGCGGCGGCGAGACGACGGCGCTCGGCGACGTCCGCGGCCTGGTTGCCGGCGGCCGCGACCAGGTCACCGACGGCGTCCAGGCCGTGGCGGTAGGGCAGCCACCAGGGCGCGAGCAGGCCGCGCACGGCCGGGGACGGGCTGCCGGTGCGGGCCCGGCGCTCGCGGCGGGCGGCCCGCACGACGCCCGGCCGCACGGCCAGGAGGGCGGCCAACTCGTCGAGCGCCTCGCCCGGCGACCTCACGAGGAGGTAGCCGAGCACGCGCAGGAGGGTGCCGAGCACCAGCCGGACGACCAGCAGCGGCAGCAGGCGGGAGGAGGTGTTGGCCAGCAGCGTGTACAGCGCGCCGCGGCGCTCGTGGAAGTGGGTGTGCCGCCCGGTCAGCGCCGTGCGGCGCACGCCGCGGTGGGCGGCCTCGGCGTGGAAGACCACGGCCTGCGGGACGACCAGGGTCGTGCGACCGGCCGCGGCCGCCCGCCACCCGAGGTCGAGGTCGTTGCCGAAGAGCGGCAGCCGGTCGTCGAAGCCGCCCAGCTCCTCGAGGACCGCACGGCGCACGAGGAGCCCGGCGGAGTGCACGGCCAGCACCCGGCGTACGTCGTCGTGCTGGCCCTGGTCGTACTCCCCGCGCTCCAGACCGGTCTCCCGGCGACCGGTCGCGGAGATCGTGACGCCGACCTCGAGCAGCCGGCGCAGCGAGGGCCACTCACGCAGCTTGGGCCCGAGGAGGTCGGCCTCGGGGTGCTCGCGCGCGGCGGCCAGCAGCCGCTCCAGCGCGTCGGGGGCCGGGGTGGCGTCGTCGTGCAGGATCCACAGCCACTCCACGTCGCCCGCCTCCGCGGCCGCGACCCGGACGGCCTCGGGGAAGCCGGTGCCCGACGGCAGCGACCGCACGGCGCCGAAGGAGCGCTCCAGCAGGTCGGGTCCCTCGTCGCGGCTGCCGGTGTCGACGCAGACCACGTGGTCGGGGGCGTGGGTCTGGCTGCGCAGCCCCTCGACCACGACGGGCAGCCAGCGGGCTCCGTCGTGGCTGACGAGGAGGACGGCGACCGAACCCGGTCGTGCCTCCGGCACCGACCCGGACACGGTCGGCAAGCCTAAATGCGAGCGGCCCCGGTCCAGGACCGGGGCCACGCTCGGATCAGCGGCGTTCTCTTCTCAGACGGCACGCTTCTTCAGCTTGCGGCGTTCCCTCTCGGAGAGACCACCCCAGATGCCGAAGCGCTCGTCGTTGCTCAGCGCGGACTCCAGGCAGTCCTGGCGCACCTCGCAGGTGAGGCAGACCTTCTTGGCCTCCCTCGTGGATCCACCCTTCTCGGGGAAGAACGCCTCGGGGTCGGTCTGGGCGCACAGCGCGCGCTCCTGCCAGGACCCCTCCTCGCTCTCCGCCTCCAGGAGAAACAGCTCTCTCACGGCATCCAACCTCTCGACCCTGTGCGTCTTCGTCCGGCACCGAAGAACACTTGTGGAATTACATGCCTGTCGTAGCACGGACGTCAAGCGGAAGTCTGGTATTGGTCCAGCGCACCCACCCGGCGGGGTGGGCAGGGCGCGGAGCGCGTGGCAGGCTGCGGCAGAGTGGGCGCATGCGCGCATTGACTGTCCTCTCCGGCGGCATGGGCGGCGCCCGCTTCCTGCAGGGGCTGCTGCACGGCGTCCGCGAGGGGCTGCTGCCCGGTGTCGACCGCGATGCCGTGGTCACGGTCGTCGCCAACACCGCCGACGACATCTGGGTCCACGGGCTCAAGGTCTGCCCCGACCTCGACACCGTGATGTACACCCTCGGCGAGGGCATCGACCCCGAGCGCGGCTGGGGTCGGCGCGAGGAGACCTGGTCGGTGAAGGAGGAGCTGGCGGCGTACGGCGTGGAGCCGACGTGGTTCGGGCTCGGCGACCGCGACGTGGCGACCCACCTGGTCCGCACCCAGATGCTCGAGGCCGGCTACCCTCTCTCCGCGATCACCACCGCGCTGTGCCGGCGGTGGCTGGAGCCGACCCTCGGCGAGGGGCTGCGGCTGCTGCCGATGACCGACGACCGGGTCGAGACCCACGTGGTCGTCGCCGACCCCGACGAGCCGAGCGGGCGGCGCGCGATCCACTTCCAGGAGTACTGGGTGCGCCTGCGCGCCTCGGTGCCCGCCGAGACCGTCGTCGTCGTGGGCCTGGACCAGAGCACGCCCGGTCCCGGTGTGCTGGAGGCCATCGGCGAGGCCGACCTGGTGGTGCTACCGCCGTCGAACCCCGTCGTCTCGGTCGGCACCATCCTCGGTGTGCCGGGCATCCGCGACGCCCTGCGCGCCACGGCCGCCCCGGTCGTCGGCCTCTCCCCCATCGTCGGCGGCACGCACGTGCGCGGCATGGCCGAGCAGATGCTGCGCTCGATCGGTGTGGAGGTCAGCGCCCGCGGCGTGGGCCTGCACTACGGCGCCCGCTCGGCCGCGGGCGTGCTCGACGGCTGGCTGGTGGACTCCCGCGACGCCGACGCGCTGCCCGCGCTGCACGAGGCCGGCCTGGCGGCGGCCGCGGTGCCGCTGATGATGAGCGACCCGGCCGCGACCGCGGCGATGGCCGCGGCCGCGGTCGACCTGGTCACCCGGTGAGCGGGCGGCTCAGCCTCCTCGCCCCGGACGGCGTCGCCGAGGTCACCGAGGGCACCGACCTGGCCGCGCTGCTGCTCGGGGCGCTCGACGCCCTCGGCGAGCCGCTGGCCGACGGCGACGTCGTCGTCGTCACCAGCAAGGTGGTGAGCAAGGCCGAGGGCCGCACCCGTCCCGGTGATCGGGAGGCCGCGCTGGCGGAGGAGCTGTCCGCGCCCGGGGCACGCGTGGTGGCGCGCCGCGGCCCGACCACGATCGCGCGGACCCGGCACGGGCTGACGATGGCCGCTGCCGGCATCGACGCCTCGAACGTCGCGCTCGGCACCGTGGTGCTGCTGCCGCTGGACCCCGATGCCTCGGCCCGAGCGCTGCGTCGGCGGCTGCACGACCTGACGGGGCTGCGGCTGGGCGTCGTCGTCACCGACACCGCCGGGCGCGCCTGGCGCGAGGGCCAGACCGACATCGCGGTCGGCGCCGCCGGGCTGCTGGTCGCCGAGGACTTCGCCGGGCGGGTCGACGCGCACGGCAACGAGCTGGCCGTCACCGCCCCCGCGGTCGCGGACGAGATCGCCGGGGCGGTCGAGCTGGCCCAGGGCAAGCTCGGCGGGCGCCCCTTCGGCGTGGTGCGCGGAAGGGCCGACCTGGTGCTCGGCGTGGACGACGACGGCCCCGGCGCGCAGGCCCTGGTGCGGCCCGAGGGAGGGGACCTCTTCGGGTACGGCGCCCGCGAGGCCGTCGTGCGGGCCCTGCTGGGGGACCCGGGCGACCGGGCGCCCTTCGGGGCACCCGCCGCCCCCGAGGAGCTGGCCGAGGCCGTGCGCCGGGTCACCGCGCGGGCCGGCACCGCCGTCGGGGACGGCCTGGCCGTCGTCGTACCCCTCGAGCAGGAGGGGGCGGTCGCCGCGCTGGCCTTCGCCCACGGCTGGGAGGTCGAGTCACGACTTCGTGTCGAACCCGACGTCGAGGTCCGGTTGCGCCCCGCCACTCCGTAGACTCCCCGCGACACGCCCGCCAGGGGCACCACCCGATCGACGAGGACAGCCGAACCGTGGCCAAGCCCGCCAAGTCCGACCGCCAGGCGAAGATCGACCAGATCCGCAAGCAGCAGAAGGGCGCCGACGCCCGGCGCAACGTCGCCATCATCGGCACCTGCGCGGTCATCGCCCTCCTCATCATCGGCGCCGCGGCGTTCCGCCCGATCAAGGACTGGTGGGACCAGCGCGGCTTCGAGGACACCGAGCTCGCCGCGATCGGCGCGCCCGCGTCGGTCTGTGCCGAGCCGATCACCGAGTCCGCCGAGGGCAGCGGCCAGCACGTCCCCGAGGACCAGCAGGCCACCTACGACGCCTCCCCGCCGGCCTTCGGCCCGCACTGGAGCGTCCTGGGCCTGGCGCCGGTCCCGATCGGCCGCGAGTTCTACACCCCCGAGGACCGCCCCGAGCTCGAGCAGCTGCTGCACAACATGGAGCACGGCTTCACGGTGATGTGGTACGACGAGTCGCTCACCGACGACGCCGAGGCCATGACCGAGCTGCGCGCCATCGCCCGCAAGTTCTCCGACACCTCCGACCGCCGCAACGCCTTCATCGTCGCGCCGTGGACCTCCGAGGACGGCGAGCCCTTCCCCGACGACCAGACTGTCGCGCTGACCCACTGGTCGGCCGGCGGCGCCGGGGAGACCGACCCGGCCAAGCAGGTCGGCGTGTGGCAGTACTGCTCCGAGGTCAGCGGCGAGGCCGTCGAGACGTTCGTGCGCGACTACCCGCAGCTGGACAGCCCGGAGCCCTCGACCCAGCTCTGACCCTGCTCCCCTCGACCGACGTAGCCGCACGGTCACACCGCCGTGCGGCGAGCCCGCGGGAGCGGCAACGTCCACGGACCACCGTCTGCGGGTCTCAGCTCGACTGAACTGGAGGTCCTGCTCGGCACCTGCTGCCGGGTAGGACCTCCAGTTGATCACTGCAGGGCTCTCGTGGCGAACGACGCGCGCATCGAGAGCTCATGCGCACGCACGCAGCGGGACGCGGCACCGTGTTGTCGTTCCTCGGGCCCGGTGACCAGCGTGGAGGCTGTGGTCCAGCGGGTGGACCAGGACTTCCACGATCTCGAGCTGCCGCGACCTGACCGCCCTAGACGAGGTCGTCGCGCCCGGACTCCTTGAGCCCGGCGACGACGGCTTTGACGTCCTGGGCGCGGGCGCGGGTGGTGACGAGCAGCGCGTCGGGGGTGTCGACGACCACGACGTCCTGGAGGCCGACGACCGCGACGGTGCGTCCGCCGGTGACGACGAGGCCGGAGGCGTCGACGACCCGGACCGCGTCGTCGTCGCCGAGAACGACGAGGGGCTGCTCGCCGTCGCGGCCGAGCAGCTCAGCGAGGGAGTCGAAGTCGCCGATGTCGTCCCAGTCGAAGGCGGCGGGGACGGTCGCGACCCGGCCAGCCTCGGCGGCGGGCTCGGCGACGGCGTGGTCGAGGGCGATCCTGGGCAGCGACGGCCAGACCCGCTCGAGGGAACCGGGGTCGGCGGCGATCGCGCGCAGGGACTCCGCGAAGCGGGGGTGCCACTGAGCCAGCAGGTCGAGCAGCACCCCGGGCCGGACGACGAACATGCCGGCGTTCCAGCGGTAGCCGCCCTCGGCGAGGTAGCCCGTGGCCACCTCGACGCTGGGCTTCTCCACGAACGCCGCGACGTGCTGGGCGCCGGGGTGGCCGGGCAGCGCGTCGCCGGAACGGATGTAGCCGAACGCCGAGGAGGGGAAGGTCGGCTCGATGCCGAGCGTGACCAGCCAGCCCTCGCGGGCCACGTCGACGGCCGTGCGGACGGCCGCACCGAACGCCTCGGCGTCCGTGATGACGTGGTCGGCGGCGAAGGAGCCCATCACCGCGTCGGGGTGGCGGCGCTCCAGCAGGGCTGCGGCCAGCCCGATCGCGGCCATCGAGTCCCGGGCCGACGGCTCGGCCAGGATCGCCCCGGCCGGGAGGTCGCCGAGCTGGTCGGCGACCGCAGCGGCGTGGGCGGCACCGGTCACGACCACGATCCTCTCCCCCGCGAGCGGCGCGAGCCGGTCGTGGGTCTCCTGCAGCAGCGAGCGGCCGGTGCCGCGCAGGTCGCGCAGGAACTTGGGCGAGCCGGCGCGGGAGAGCGGCCACAGCCGGGTGCCGGCGCCGCCGGCGGGCACGACGGCCCAGAAGTCCTCGATCACGGAGGTCACCCTAGGGTCGGTCACGTGACGACGTTCGCCGATCTGCTGCAAACCCAGCTGCGCCGCGACCCGGGCCGGCCGTTCGTGACGTTCTACGACGTCGCCACCGGTGAGCGGACCGAGCTCTCGCTGACGACGTACGCCAACTGGGTGGCCAAGGCCGCCAACCTGCTCGTCGAGGAGCTCGACCTCGAGCAGGACGACGTGCTGCTGCTGGACCTGCCGAGCCACTGGCTGGGCCCGGTGTTCCTGGGGGCGGCGTGGACCGTCGGCCTGGAGGTGGCGTACGCCGGCGAGGACGCGACCCCGGACGCGGTCGTCTGCGGTCCGCAGGGCCTGGCGAGCTGGGCGCCACGGGCCGACGAGGTCGCGGTCGTCGCCTCCGCGTTGCACCCGCTGGGGCTGCGCTTCCCCGACGGCGTGCCGCCGGGCGTGCACGACCTCGGCGTGGAGATCTGGTCCCAGCCCGATGCCTTCCTCGGCCTCGCGGCCGTCGGCCCGTCGGAACCGGACTGGGAAGCGGCCGCCTCCGGGAGTCTCCTCACCGAGGGCGGCCGCCTCCTGTCGACGGCGAACCCGGCTTCCCCACCGGGACTCCCCGTCCTCACCGAGCCGCTCGCACGCGGCGGCTCGCTGGTCCTGGTCGTCGGTGCCGACGAGACCCGGCTCGAGTCGGTCGCGACCGACGAGCGCGTGACCGCGCGGCACCACCCCTAGGCTTCCCCAGCCAGGCCACCAGGTCTGCTAGTCCACCAGGTCGTAGGCCTCCGCCCCGTCGCCGATCACCCGCGGCGCCTTGAACCCCGTCGGCGTGCTCTCGACCAACAGCAGTCGCCCGGTCCCCCGCTCGCGCACCACCAGGTCGGGGCGGTCCGCCAGCCGGGCGTCGGAGATGCCGGTCACCAGGTCGTAGGACGACAGGTCCAAGGACAGGCTCCGCGAGGAGGACAGCCCTCCCGGGCCGTTGCCGGTGTAGAGCAGCAGCGAGCTGCTGCGCCGCACCAGGACGTCGGGGGCGCCGTCGCCGTCCCAGCGACCGACCCCGAGCTGCTGGGTGGCGTCGAGGGCGCTGTGGGCGACGTACGACGGGCCGAGCGGCGCAGTGCCGCGACCCGGGTAGATCCGCATCGGTCCGCCCGCGGGCTGCCCCATCAGATCCGGCCAGCCGTCGCCCGTCATGTCGCCGACCACCTCGAGCAACCGGACGTCGCCCATGCCGCCGCCGATCCGGACCGCCTTCGCGAAGGTGCCCTGACCGTCACCGGGACGCACCTTGACGGCGCCGTTCTTGCGCTGGCGCACCAGGAGGTCGCCGAGGCCGTCGCCGTCCCAGTCGCCGGCGTTGAGCACCAGGTCGGCGCCCTTCGCACCGACGTTGGTCTCGACGACGGCGCCGGTCTCCCAGGTGCCGGAGCCGGCGAGGACGAGGAGGTCGTCGCCGCGGCGGACCACGAGGTCGGGCGCGGTGGACCCGGTGAGGTCGCCGGCACCGGAGAGGTCGATGCGGCCCTTCAGCCGCTTGACCGGGCCGCGGGCCGCGCCCACCGTGCCGTCTCCGCGGCCCGGGAGCACGAAGGCGTGGCCGCCCTCGCGGCGCACGAGCAGGTCGACCAGACCGTCGGCGTTCCAGTCGGCCGCGCCGGTGACCGCGTCGTAGCGCGGGCCGCCCTGCACCAGGACCTCCGCGGCGCCGGTGCCGCCGGCGGGCAGCAACCAGAGCGTCCCGGCCGCGTCGCGGGCCACCAGGTCCGGGGTGCCGTCGGCGTCGAGGTCGCCGACGCCGGAGAGCAGGTCGTAGCCGGACCAGGAGGCGTCGGTGGCCAGCGGCCGGGCGGCGAACCCGCCGGTGCCGCGCGAGGTGAAGATGGTGGGACGGCCGGTCGCCGCGTCCCGGCCCACCAGGTCGCCGAGGCCGTCGCCGGTGATGTCGCCGGCGGCGGCGAGCAGGTCGTGTCCGCGGGTCGCGGTCGCGGTGCGGAGCGCCACGGTCTCGCCGCGGACCTCGACCGAGCCGTCGGGCAGCCGCCCCAGGACGTCGGGCCGCCCGTCACCGGTCAGGTCGGGCGAGACCAGCGTGGCGGCGTACCCGCCGACGCCGGAGGCGAGGACGACCGGCTTGCGGACGCTGGTCAGGCCGCCGGTGGGGACGATGACGACCCGCTTGTCCGAGGCGCGCCGTGCGACCAGGTCGGGGTGCGGGGTGCCGACGAGGTCGGAGTCGAGCTCGCGGCCCTCCCAGCCGACCTGGGCGGCGTCGGCGAGGCTGCGGATGTCGCCGAGCCGGGCGTAAAGGAACTTGCCGGGGCAGGCGGTCGAGCCGGCGTCGCGGTGGCCGTTGACCGCCGGGAAGGCCTTGCTGCCGACCTGCTGGCGGGGCGAGGAGGCGTCCACGCCGTGGAGCGAGAGCTTCCAGGCGAAGAGCGCACCGTAGGCCTCGACCATCGCCTGGGTCGGCTGGACGACCTCGAAGTTGCCGATCGCCGACATGGCGAAGGAGTAGTCGTTGTAACCGAGGGTGTGGGCGCCGACGACCGGGCGGTCGATGCCGCCCGCGCGGCCCTCCCAGATGCGCCCGAAGCGGTCGACGAGGAAGTTGTAGCCGACGTCGGACCAGCCGCGCGAGCGCGTGTGGTAGGCGTAGATCGAGCGCAGGATGCCGGGCACCTGGTCGCGGGTGTAGTCGTTGGCGTTGACCGTGTGGTGGACGAAGCCGGCTTGCACCTCGAAGTAGCGCAGCGAGCCCTTGTCGCGCAGGCTCTCGTCGGCGCCCCACTGCTCGCGGGAGAACACCTGGGGCTCCGGCGTGACCCCCGCGCGGGCGGCGGGACCCTCGGCCGCGGTCTGGACCGTCTCGGCAGCCTCGGCCGTGTCGAGCGCCGCGCGCTGGGTGACCGTGCTCGTCGCAGTGCCGGGGTCGATCAGGGCCAGGCGGAGGTCGCGGGGGGCGCCGTCCTCCGCGAGCACCGCCACCTGCACCCGGTCGACCTCGCCGACCAGGAGCGGCTCGGTGCCCGGACGCGCGCGACGGCCCTCGGGGCTGTCGGGGTCGGGGCCGTGCTCGTCGTGGTACTCCACGTCGGTCCAGCCGGACCACACGCCGTCGGTCTCGGTGCGGGCGCGCACGACCAGGTCCTCGTCCTCGACCTCGACCCCGTGCGCCCAGGTGACGCCGATGGCTGCGTAGCCGGTCACCGCCTCGGGGCGGCTGGTCACCATCTCCCCGCCGGAGGCAGCGCGGCGCGCGACCCCGGCGGGCGCCTGGGCGCCGACCAGCGGGACCTCACGGACGCTCGCCTCGACGGGGGCCGCCGGCAGCGTCGCGGCACGCCGCGCCACCCGCTCGTACGCCGTCAACGCGCCGCTCCCCTGGCCCTGCCCGGCCTGCGCACCGACGAAGCCGGACGCGGGCGGCTGGCGCACGACGTCGAGGCTGATCAGGCTGCTGGCGGGCGTGACGACGGCGGCCACGACACCGAGCGCCAGCAGCTGCTGGCAGGCGGAGACGAACCGTGACCGGTGGGGGTGCATCGAGGACCTCTTAGCGCGCGGGGAAGTTCACACTGCGCGCAACTTTCACACGAGTCACACCCGTCACGGAAGGTCTCGTGAGTAACTACAAACGTGTAATTTCCACTCGACACGCCGAGCAGGTCCGTTATTTTTCTGTGATCCTCGGTCCGACGAGCCGGCGTCAGACGTCGGCCCCGAGCTCCTCGTCGTCGTTGTTCTCGTCGTCGGAGTCGTAGTGGAGGAACTTGATCCCCTCGTCGACGTCACCGTCGAAGGCGAGCCGGCCGTTCTCCAGCACCAGCACCCGGTCGCACATGCGGCGCACCGAGCCCGCGGCGTGGCTGACGTAGAACAGCGTGCGACCGGAGTCGCGCACCTCCTCCATCTTGGCCATGCACTTGCGCTTGAACGGCTTGTCCCCCACCGCCAGCAGCTCGTCGGCCAGGAAGATGTCGCAGTCGACGTTGATGGCGATCGCGAACCCCAGTCGCGAGCTCATCCCCGAGGAGTAGTTGCCGACGGGCGAGTCGAGGTGGCGCCCGATGTCGGCGAACGCCGCGATGTCGTCGAAGCGGTCCTTGGTCTCCTGCTCGGTGAGCCCGAAGACCGCGGCGTTGAGGTAGATGTTGTCGCGGCCGGAGAGCTGGGGGTGGAAGCCCGCCCCGGTCGCGATGAGGCCGGCGATCCGGCCGCGGGTGAGGACCTGGCCGGTGTCGGGCTTCATCGTCCCGTTGATGAGCGTCAGCAGGGTCGACTTGCCCGAGCCGTTGAGGCCCATGAGGCCGATCGACTCCCCCTGCTTGACGGTGAAGGAGACGTCGTCGACGGCGTTGAACTCGTCCTTGGTCTTCTGGCCGCGGAACTTCGCCACCGTCACCTGCTTGAAGGTGCGGTGGTACCGCAGGCTGAAGGTCTTGGTGACGTTCTCGACCACGATCGAGGTGTCGGGGCTGTACTGCGTCGGTGTCTCGGTCACGTCAGGCGCTCCGGGATCTTGTTCTCGAACCGGCGGAAGACCAACTGGGCGATGACCAGCAGCACCACGGAGATCGCCAGCATGAGCAGGCCACGGCCGATCAGGTTGTCGGGGAGCTCGGTGGCGGCCGTCGCAGCGGGGTCCTCGGTCGTGCCGACCCAGAAGGCGCGCTGCACCAGCAGCACCGCGTTCGAGAGCGGGTTCCAGAGGTAGTACTCCGCTGCGGCGCCGAAGCGATCACTGACCAGGGAGTACGGGTAGATCATGGGGACGCCGAAGCGCACGAAGTTGGTCATGATGCTGACCACGCTGGCGAAGTCGCGGAAGTAGACGTTCGCGACGCTGAAGACGAGCGCCAACGCCGTCCCCAGGATCATCACGATGCCCAGGGCCAGGACGAAGGCAGCCATTCCCACGGCGCTGGGCGACCAGCCGACGACGAGGACCGTGACGGTCAGGATCACCAGCTGCGGCGCCACGTGGAAGAGCGAGACCATCATCGAGGCGACCGGGAACATCTCCTTGGGCAGCGCCATCTTCCGGATCAGCGCCTTGTTGCGCACGATCGAGCGGGTGCCGGCGTTGAAGGTCTCGGTGAAGAAGTGGACCACGATCAGGCCGCAGAAGATGTGGATCGCGAACTGCTCGGTCCTTCCCCGGTCCAGCAACATGCCGAAGACCACGATGTAGATGAACAACTGGGTCAGCGGGTTGATGTAGGACCAGATCAGCCCCAGGAACGACCCGGAGTAGCGGGCGTTGATCTCGCGCCGGACCAGAAGCTTGAGCAGGTAGCGCCGGCGGAAGACCTCGAGCAGACCTTGGGTCGCCGCCGGCGGCGCGAGCGGCGCGTCGACGACGTACGTCGTGCCGCCCGCGGGCTCGGGGCGCTCAGTCATCCGTGCCCATCCACGGCGACAGCGTGCGCTCCCAGGTCTGCGGCGAGGTGATGTCGCCGAGCGCGTCGCGGTACTCCCGCGCCAGCCGCGGCCACTCCCGCTTCAGCTCCTCGTGGAGCTTGAGCGTCTTGGTCAGCAGCTCGCGGAACTGCTCGGGGTCGCGCTGGTAGAACGCCGCCGACGTCCCGTCGTTCATGGAGACGACCGCCGAGTCGTAGGAGGCCAGGCGGTACCACTTGGCGTCCATCGCGCGGATCTCGGCCTCGGGGAACTCCCGCGACAGCGGGCGCGGCTTCTTCAGCTGCCGCAGCGGCTGCAGACCGGCGCTGACCAGCTGGGAGAGCCGGCCGGGCACCTCGGCGTCGTCGCGGCCCTTGCGCGGCGGCCTCTCGCGGCGCACCGGCGGGAAGGCGTCGCGGTCGACCTCGAGCCGCGCGTCGTCGTAGCCCGCGCGGATCCCGTTGACGTAGGGCAGCGTCTCGGGCAGGCGGTCGTGCAGGTGGCCGGGCCCGGACATGACGTCGAGCAGCGCCTGGTGCCGCATCGCGACGGTGGAGTACTGCATCGAGACCAGGTGCGCGATCTGGTGGTTGCGGCTCTCGCGCACCATCCGGCCGCCGTGGGGGTACGTCGAGTGCAGCAGGGCCGCGACGAAGCGGTTGCGCTGGTGCAGGTAGGACTGCCAGTCCACCGCGTCGTTCTTGTCGGTCCACGGCACGTGCCACACCGCCGCTCCGGGGAGCACGACGGTCGGGAAGCCGGCGGCGCGGGCGCGCAGGCCGAACTCGGAGTCGTCCCACTTGAGGAACAGCGGCAGCGAGAGCCCCACGGTCTCCAGCGTGACCCGCGGGATGAGGCACATGAACCAGCCGTTGAAGTCGACGTCGACCCGCTTGTGCAGCCAGCGCGAGGAGCGCAGGTTGCGGCTGGCGAAGTCCCAGTCGGCGAAGGTGTCGGTCGGCGACTGCCACCAGAACTTCCAGGGCTGGATGATCTCGCCGAAGCTGTGCATCCGGGACCGGCTGTAGATGTTGAACATGTGGCCGCCGACGATGGTCGGCCGCTTGGCCAGGTCGCCGAAGGTGACCGCCCGGATGATGCCCTCGGGCTCGCAGACGACGTCGTCGTCCATCATCATCGAGTACGTCGCGGTGCCCTTGCGCACCGACTCCAGCTGGCCCCGGGCGTAGCCGCCGGAGCCGCCGAGGTTGCCCTGCTCGATGACGCGCAGCTTGCCGGCGAGCAGCTTCTCCGCGGTCGGGAAGAACTCCGAGCCGGCGGCCTTGTCGGTGCCCTGCTCGATCACCATCACGGTGTCGAGGAAGGGGTGCAGCTCCTCGGCCTCGCCGAGCTGGACGAGCAGCTTGGCGCAGAAGTCGGGGCGGTTCATCGTGGTGATGACCAGATCGGTGGTGCCGTTCACCGCGCGGTCCTCGGGGACCTCCGCGGTCCACTCCGCGGACTCGACGACGACGTCGCCGTCACCGGCCACGACGTCGTACCAGTACCAGCCGCCGTCGATGAACGGCTTGAGGGTCAGGTCGAAGGAGAAGGTCTCCGGCTGGTCGGTCGTGGTCTCGGCGGCCTCGACGCGCTGGGAGTGGCCGCGGGCCATGGACTTGTAGACCAGCAGGGTGGCGCCGGCACCACGCAGGGTGACGGTCAGGCGCACCTGGTCCACGACGGTCCAGCGCCGCCAGTAGGAGGCGGGGAAGGCGTTGAAGTAGGTGCCGAAGGAGAGCCGCTCACCCTGCTCGACGCGCAGCGCGGTGCGCGACTCGATCTGGTCGGGGTGCAGCGCCTTGCCGGTGCTCGTGGACTGCCGCACGGCGGCGTTGTTGAGGTCCTTGGCCGCCCGGCTGCCGCCGACCTCGTACTTGTCGGCGTCGAGGCGGGCCTCCTCGGGGTCGACGTAGAGGGCCAGCACGTCGAAGTCACGGTCGACCGGCATGATCTGGCGCTGCAGGAGCCTGCGCGCCGTCTTCTGGGCCGTGCTCATGCGACGCCTCCGCTGGTGAAAGGTGCACCCTCGGCGAAGTGCGGCTTGATCTTGTTGTCGTACATCGACAGCGCCGAGCCGATCGCCATGTGCATGTCGAGGTACTGGTAGGTGCCGAGGCGGCCCCCGAAGAGCACCATCTCCTCGGCCTTGGCCTTCTCCCGGTAGCGCATGAGGATCTCGCGGTCCGCGGCGGTGTTGACCGGGTAGTACGGCTCGTCGCCCTCCTCTGCGAAGCGGCTGTACTCGTGCACGACGATCGTCTTGCCCGGCAGGTAGGTGCGCTCGGGGTGCAGGTGCTTGAACTCCAGCACCCGCGTCCACGGGACGTCCTGGTCGTTGGCGTTGACCACACCGGTGCCCTGGTAGTCGTCGACGTCGACGGTCTCGGCCTCGAGGTCGATGGTGCGCCACGACAGCCGGCCCTCGGAGTGGCCGAAGTACTCGTCGACCGGACCGGTGTAGACGACCGGGACCTTCCCGACGTACTCCTCGCGCACGTCCATGAAGTCGGTCTCGAGGCGGACCTCGATGTTCGGGTGGTCGGCCATCCGCTCGAGCCACGCGGTGTAGCCGTCGACCGGCAGGCCCTCGTAGGTGTCGTTGAAGTAGCGGTTGTCGAAGGTGTAGCGGACCGGGAGGCGCGTGATGATGTCCGCGCTCAGCTCCTTGGGGTCGGTCTGCCACTGCTTGGCGGTGTAGCCCTTGACAAACGCCTCGTAGAGGGGGCGGCCGATGAGGCTGATCGCCTTCTCCTCGAGGTTCGTGGCGTCCTCGGTGCGGATCTCGCTGGCCTGCTCGGCGATCAGCGCGCGGGCCTCGTCGGGGGTGTGGGACTTGCCGAAGAACTGGTTGATCAGCCCGAGGTTCATCGGGAAGGAGTAGACCTGCCCCTGGTACTTCGCGAAGACCCGGTGCTGGTAGCCCGTGAAGTCGGTGAAGCGGTTGACGTACTCCCACACGCGCTGGTTGGAGGTGTGGAAGAGGTGGGTGCCGTACTTGTGCACCTCGATCCCGGTCTCCTCGTCGAACTCGCTGTAGGCGTTGCCGCCGATGTGCGGGCGGCGCTCGAGGACCAGGACCCTCAGCCCCAGCTCGTCGGCACAGCGCTCGGCGATCGTGAGTCCGAAGAAGCCGGAGCCGACGACGACCAGATCAGGGGTGGAGCCAGGAGCAGACACGGTCGGTCAGTCTACGGACGAGGAGGGCTGCGAGCGCATCCCCCACGCTGCGGCCATGGCCCGGATCACGTTCCGCGCCTCCGCCCGTCCGCCGCGCAGCGGAGCCAGCAGCAGCACCGCGGCGACGATCAGCAGCGGCTTCATCCGCACCGCGAGGTTCTCGCCGTAGCGCAGGTGCACCACGAAGAGGTTGCGGTACATGTAGAAGCCCTTCCACCCCGCCAGGTCGTGCTGCTGGTCGAAGTCGAGCTGGCGCACGAGCACCGCGTCGCGCACCGCCCAGATGCGGCGACCGGTCCGCCGGGCGCGGATCGCGAAGTCCACGTCGTCGTAGAAGATGAAGTACGACGGGTCCGGGAGCCCCACCTCCGCCACGACGCCGCGGCGGACCATGAAGCCCTCGAAGGCGACGTTCTCGACCTCGACGAGCGCCGGCATCGCCTCGCGGGTGCCGTGGTCCTCGACCATCCCGGTCTTCGGCTTGACGACCCACGGGTGCGTGAGGTCGAAGCGGGTCGCGGCCTTCTCGCAGAGCCGGCCCTGGGTGTCCTCGCGGACGCTGGTCAGGCAGTCCTCGTCGACGGCCATGAGGACCGAGAGGCAGTCGGGAGCCGGCACCACGTCGTCGTCCATGAGCCAGAACCGGTCCCAGCCCTGCGCGTAGGCGGTGCGCAGGCCGAGGTGGAAGCCACCGGCGCCACCGAGGTTCTCCTCGGTGCGGACCACCTGCAGCGGCAGCCGGCCCCGGGTCAGCTCGGCCGCCAGGACGTCGGGGGTGTGGTCGGCGCTGTGGTTGTCCACGACGACCACGGCGTCCGGCGCGCGGTCGAGGGCGGCAAGGCCGTCGAGCATGCCGGTGAGCAGGTCGGCGCGGTTGAAGGTGACGACGACGACCGCGACCGTCTCGGGCGCGCTCACCGGAGGTACCGCCGGTGGCCCGTGAAGTCGCCCCGGAGCCCGGCGTACGCCGCCCGCGCGCTGAGGGCGAGGCGGCGCGGGTCGGGGCGGGTCAGGAGGTAGAACCACATGGTCTTGGCCCAGAACATCAGCACGTGCGGCCAGCCGCGGTAGTCACGCAGGTTGAGGGTGTTGTTGCGGGCCATGCAGTAGGCCTTGAGGTCGCTGGGGCTGTGGTTGTAGGTCGTGCGGCCGGCCATCATCGGCGTGCCGAGGTCACCCACGCTGGGGTGGTGGACCCGCGCGTCGGTGACCGTCGCGATGCGGGCGCCTGCCTGCTCGGCGCGGAGGCGGTACTCGTGGTCGTCGCCCCAGATGAAGAACTCCTCGCGCGGGTAGCCGATCCGCGTCGTCAGCTCGCGGGTCACCAGCACGCCGTTGAACGGGATGACGATCTCGTCGATCCGCTGCCGCTCGCCGCCGGCACGCTCGACGTCGGCCAGGGCGCGCACCACGCGCGTGCCGCCGGGCAGCCGGATCGGGAAGACCAGCCGGCCCGGGTCGGCCTCGTCCACGACCAGCGGCCCCCAGAAGTCGAGGTCGTCCTCGCGCAGCAGCCGCTCGAGGCAGTCGACCTCGGGCAGGCCGTCGTCGTCCATCAGCCACACGAGGTCCGCGCCGGTCTCCTCGACCGCCCACCGCAGGCCCTCGTGGAAGCCGCCCGCGCCGCCGCGGTTGTCGGCCAGCGTGCGGCCGCGGACGTCGGTCCGCCCGGCCAGCCACTCCCCCGTGCCGTCGGTGCTCGCGTTGTCGACCACCAGCACGTCGACCAGGGCGGGCGTGCGCTCACGGACCTCGGCCAGCCGGTCGACGAGGGTCGTCAGGAGGTCCAGCCGGTTGAAGGTGACCACCACCGCCACGACGCGCCTCACGGCCGTCACCCTAGGGGACGTGTGCGGCCGCCCACTCCTCGGCCAGGAGCGCGTATCCCACTTCGTCCAGCCACCCGAGCTCGTGGTGCCACAGCGCCTGGACCTCGTGCCGCTCCCGACGCATGCCGGCCTTCTCCAGCACCCGCACGGAGGCGTGGTTGGCGAGGTTGGCCGCGGCCGTGACCCGCCGCAGGCCCAGCCCGCCGAAGGCCGCTTCCAGCAACGCGCGTGCCGTCGCGGTCGCGATGCCCACTCCCTCGTGGCCGGGCCGCACGATGTAGCCGATCAGTCCGTCGGTCCCGGTCGGGTGGCCCGGCTGGCCGGCACCGTCCACGACGTCGAGGAACCCCATGCCGACGAGCTCGCCGTCACGCTCCAGGACGCACGAGAAGTCGGTCGGGCTGTCCGGGATCGTCAGCACCTCCCGCCGCAGGTCGTCGGGCTCGACCGAGGTGCGCACCATGAAGTGGTTGACGCCCGGGTCGTTGCGGAACTGCAGCAGGACCTCGACGTCTGCCTCCGTCGGCTCGCGGTAGAGCAGCCCGTCGCGCCGCGCTGGCCAGGGACTCGCCGCTTGATCGGTCATCGGCTGCACTGTGTCAGGACGAGTCGGGACTCGCGACTCCTGTCGTGTCAGCGTGTCTGAGGACTCTGCAGCGCGGCGTCCCGCACCAGGACCGACCGCGCCGCGAGTCCCCCACGAGCTGGTCGCACGGGCCGCAGAGTGGTCCCTCGAGGACGAGGTCGTGCTGGTCGACCAGGCACAGGACGTCGTCTTCACTCGCTCTCGACCGACCACCTGAACTGGAGGTCCTGGGCGGCACCTACTTCGGTCCAGGACCTCCGGATCGGCAGACGGGCCGGTGGGGTCGGGTCCAGGGCGTGCCGATAGCCCGGCCATCGGGTGGTGGTCGGGCTACGAGCGGGTGGTGCTCAGAGTGGGGTGGTGCCGTCGGGGTGGACGAGGTAGCGGTGGCCCAGTGGGCTGGTCCAGAGCCAGTGGCCTGGCGAGAGGCCTCGGACGGCCCAGGGTTTCCCTGCCGGTGAGGGGTGGGTCTTGGCGCGGTGGTCGTGCCGACACAGCGGGGCGAGGTTCTCGGTGCTGGTCTGGCCGAGTGGTCCGCCTCGGTCGGGTGGGACGTACTCGACGGTGTGGTCGAGGTCGGCGGACTCCGCGGGCCTACGGCAGTGCGGGAACGAGCACGTCGTCCTGGTGAGCTTCACGCGGGCCGCGATCCGGTCGGGGACCTCGTAGGAGTCCACGGCGACGGTGTCGGCCAGGTCCATGACGGGTTTGACGATGACCTGGGTCCCTGGGGTGCCGCACCACTCCCTGACTGCGTCGGCGGTCAGCAGCTGGCGGTGGTTGTCGAGGCGGGCGAGGTTGAGGCCGAGCGTTCCGGTGACGGGGTCGACCTGCGGGGCTCCGGTGAGGGCTGCGTCGGAGAGGTGGACTGTCAGGACCACCGTGCGGCGTGGGCCGGTCGGCGTGTCGGTCGCGCGGTCTCGACGACGCCCGTCGCTGGCGCTCCTCGCTGCTCGACCATCCTGCGTGGCGTCGTCCTGGTCGGGGAGGAGTTCTTGGCCGCGGGCGAGGTAGCCGAGGGCCTTGGCGCGGCGGACTGAGAGGTCGTCGGTGGAGCCGTCGGCCAGGAGCTGGTCGGCAAAGGCGCGGACCGCGGCTTCGAGGTCTTCTGCGTCGGCGCGGTCGAGCAGGCCATAGGCGGACACCGCCGAGGCGGTCCCGACGCTGGTGGCGGGGGTGGTGAGGTCGAGGTCGAAGAACAGGTTGGCGCGGGTGTCGCACTCGGCCACCTCAGTCGACTCCGGGTCGAACCGGGCCGTGGCTTCCAGCACCAGCCGATCGACGACGGCAGGGCCGACTGTGTGGATCACGTGGGCGACCTGGGCGTCCACGAACGCGGCCGCCTCTGCAGAGAGTCCGCGGGTGGACTGGGCGAGGCGGCGGACCCGCCAGGCGGTGACCTGACCGGCGAGAAGTCGAGCCCAGACCTTGGGGAGGCGGTGCTTGGCCTCGACCACGTCGCCGACGAGGAGGCGCCCGGACTCACGCGTCCTGCCCAGGGCCGTGGCCAGCTCGGTGACCGCGAAGTCGGACACCTCGGGTGCACCGGCGCCGGCGAGCTCGAGCATCGTGTCGGCACCCGGCATCCCGAACCGCTGGATCCATGCGGACTCCGCGGCGTCGTACGCCTCCTCGTCGGGGTCGGAGTAGGTGCCGTACAGGTCCGGCAGAAGCGCACCCGTGGTGTGACGGTCCGCCCACTCAACGACCCCGATGAGCAGCTCGCGAGCTGCGTCGTCCTCACGCTGCTTCGCCGCGCGGATCGCGTCGAGGAGAGGGCTGGTGGACATGGCCCAAGTATAGTCGAACACATGTTCGAACAACAGTGTTTCCCCAGGTCAGATCGACTTTTCCTGGACTTCCTGGAGCTGATCCAAGCCCGGCCGAAGCGAGCACCCCAGCGCAGGGCGACCGACTCAGCGACCGCAACCAAGTAGCCCTGGTGGCACCGAGGGCGACCACGTCTCCACAAAATTCAGGGCCTGCTGCGGCGCGAACGCGCCACGACCCACCAACGGCGACTCAGGGAGCAACCACGGGGGCAGGGCAGCGCTCGCCTGCTCGAGCAGCGGTGGGGGCCGCTGACGCCTCTCAGCAGGCGGCGGCCAGGTCCCCGGCCTTGTTGGCGGCGTACCCCTCGGCGAGCGAGCCGACGGAGCCGCCGGTGACGGGCGCCTCGGAGACCTTCTTGCCGGCCTTGTCCGAGGGCGCCTCGGCGGTGCCCTCGGCCTTGGCGATCGCGTCGGCGACCTTCCGGTGCACCAGGTCGATGTCCGGGTCGGCGGTGTTCACCATCGGCGGGACGATCGAGAGGGTCGAGATCTTCTGGCCCCGGGCCTTGAGGGCCAGCTCCAGGAAGGTGTCGACCTCGGAGGCCGGGACGTTGGTGGAGATCAGCTCGGAGGAGGCCTGGGCGATCGACTGGAAGTTGCGCAGGGCGACGCTGGGGCTGACCTGCTGGAGCATCGCGTTCATGACGCACTTCTGGCGGGCCATGCGCGAGTAGTCGTCGGAGTCGTAGCGGGCCCGGGCGTACCAGAGGGTGTCAAAGCCGGACAGCTTCTGCACCCCCGGCTCGATGTAGTGGAAGAAGTCGTCCTGCGGGAGCCCGACCGGGATCGGCTGGCGGACGTTGAGGGTGATGCCGCCGACCGCGTCGACGAGGTCCTTGAAGCCCTCGAGGTTGACCATCGCCCAGTAGTTGATCGACAGGCCGGTGATGCCCTCGACGGCCGAGACGGTCGCGTCGACGCCGGGGTGCTCGCTGTCGCCGAACAGCTCGACCTGGTCCTCGGCCCAGGTGCTCACGCCGTTGAGGTAGTCGACGTCGAAGCCGTCGGGGAACTGCTCGGCCATGACCGAGCCCTCGGCGAAGGGGAAGTTCTGCATGTTCCGGGGCAGCGAGACCAGCACGGTACGCCCCGTCTCGGCGTCCACGGAGGCGACCGTCAGGGAGTCGGGTCGCATGCCCCAGCGCCCCGCGCCGGAGTCACCGCCGAGGAGCAGGACGTTGAAGCGGCCGGCATAGGCCCCGACGACCTTATCGGAGCCGAACATCGTGAGCATGAGGTCGCGCTGCACGCCGACGACGTGGGCGCCGAAGAGCAGACCCCCGGCGACCGAGAGGCACAGCAGGCCGTTGACCCCCACCACCGCGCGGCGGTGGGCCAGGCCGAGGCTGAGCGGCTGGCCGAGCCGCCAGGCGTCCATGAACAGCAGCGCCCAGCCGACGGCCCCGACCAGCAGCGCCAGCCGCAGCAGCAGCAGGAACCACGGGGTCGAGCCCAGCGTGAGGGCGAGACCGTGGTCGAGGGCGACGGCGACGCCGCCGAGGAGGACCAGCGCCCAGCTCGTCAGCCACACCCGCAGGGCCAGCAGGCCGACGCGGCGGTTGCCGCCGGCGACCAGCTGGGCCGAGCCGGGGGCGAGCAGCGTCATCGCCATCAGCGACAGGGCGCGGCGGAAGCGGATGCGCGCGGCCCGCTCCGCCACGCTCGTGCGGGGAGCGGCCTGCGACCCGGGGGAAGTGACGGGTGGCATGACTGGGAGTATCACCAGTCACAGGCGTCACAGGGCCTAGGCGCGCCGACCCGCGTCGATCTCGGTCTTGCGGGCCAACCGGTGCGCCCGGCGGATCTCGGCCTCGCGGTAGCGGCGCAGGTCGTCCTCGGTCTCGGGGACCAGCGGTGGGACCTCCCGCGGGCGGCCCTCCTCGTCGATGGCCACGAAGACGAAGTAGGCCGACGCCACGTGCAGCCCGTCGGCGCTGGGGTCGTTCCACGGCTGGGCCTCCACGCGCACCCCGACCTCCATCGAGGAGCGGCCCGCCCAGTTCACCCGCCCCATCGTGCGGACGATGTCACCGACGTGCACGGGCGCCAGGAAGACCATCTCGTCCAGCGCGGCCGTGACGGCCGGCCCTCCGCTGTGCCGCTGGGCGACCGCGCCGGCGGTGGAGTCGGCCAGCTTCACGACCTCGCCGCCGTGGACGTTGCCCAGCAGGTTGGCCATGGGGGCGTGGGCCATGACGGCGAGCGAGACGCTCGAGAAGGCCGGGGACCGAGGATCGAGTGTGGCCACAGCCAGGCACGGTAGCGTCCCGCAGCATGACGGAGCGTCCCCCCACCGGTGGTGCCGGCGGAGAGAGCAGCAAGCCCCCCTACGACTGGCTGTACGGGCAGGGCGGTGCGTCCGGCGCTGCGAACGACCCCGACGCGACCCGGCGGATGCCGGTGCAGCCGCGCTCGGGCTCCTCGGTCCCCCCGCCGGGCCAGGGCCGTACGCCGTCGCCCGCACCGACCCCCGCACCCGCGCCGACCCCCGGCACGACGCCCGGTCCCGGCCGGTCCCTCCCGCGACCCCGGCTGCGCCGTCCCCGCTTCCGGGTCCGCTACGTCTTCCTGCTGCTGGTGCTGTGGCTGGCGTTCCTGGTCGCGGTGCCGATCTACGCCTGGACCAAGATCTCCGACGTCGGGTTCGCCCCGGGCGGCGACGACCGCCCCGGTGAGCAGCCCGGCACGACGTACCTCATGGTCGGCAGCGACTCCCGCGCCGGGCTGAGCCCCGCGGAGCGCCGCCGGCTCGGCACCGGCAACGCCACGGGCCAGCGCACCGACACGATCATGCTGCTCCACACCGGGTCCGGCCCCAACCTGCTCATGTCGATCCCGCGCGACTCGCTGGTGGAGGTCCCCGGCTACGGCACCACCAAGATCAACGCCGCCTACGCCTTCGGCGGGCCGCAGCTGCTGACCCGCACCATCGAGAACAACACCGGCATCCGGGTCGACCACTACGTCGAGATCGGGATCGGCGGCTTCGTCGACCTCGTCGACGCCGTCGGCGGCATCGAGATCTGCCCGAAGATGGCGATGGACGACCCCCTGGCCAACCTCGACGTGAAGAAGGGCTGCCAGGAGGCGGACGGACCGACTGCACTGGGCTACGCCCGCTCCCGCAAGCTCTACACCGGGCTCGGCGACGTGCAGCGCGCGCAGGCGCAGCGCGAGGTCGTCTCGGCCGTCGGCGACGAGGTGCTCTCGCCGTGGTCGGTGCTCAACCCCGTCCGCTACTGGAACCTCAACATGGCCGCGACCGAGACCGTCGAGTTCGGCAAGGGCATGTCGCCGCTCCGTGCCGGCATGTGGGCGATGGCGATGACCCGGGTCAACGGCGAGAACGGCCTGACCTGCGGGGTGCCGATCAGCGACCTGTCGGTGCGCTGGGACGCCGAGCGGGCGCCGCGGATGTTCCAGGCCATCATCGACGACGACACCGACCGCCTCGACAAGCAGCTCTGCTCCCCCTCCGGACTGCTGAACCCGCCGTCATGACCCGGATGACACGATGACCGCGTGACCTACGAGACCCTCCGCTGGGAGGTCGACGCCGACGGCGTGGCCACCCTGACGCTGCACCGTCCCGACGCGCTCAACGCCTTCGACCTCACCATGGCCGGGGAGCTAGAGCAGGTCTTCCGCACCGACGCCCGCGCCGACGACGTCCGCGCGGTCGTCGTCACCGGGTCGGGTCGCGCGTTCTGCGCAGGCATGGACCTCTCGGCCGAGGGCAACGTGTTCGGCCTCGACGAGACCGTCCGTCCCACGCCGGAGGAGTTCCGGGCCTCCTATGACGAGCCGCCGTACGACGCCGGCGTCCGTGACACGGGCGGCAAGGTCGTGCTGGCCATCCACGCGCTGCCCAAGCCGGTGATCGCCGCCATCAACGGGCCGGCCGTCGGGATCGGCGCCACGATGACCTTGGGCATGGACCTGCGCCTGGCCTCGACCAAGGCCAGGATCGGCTTCGTCTTCGGTCGCCTCGGGATCGTCCCCGAGGCCTGCTCGACCTGGTTCCTCCCGCGGCTGGTCGGCCCGCAGCAGGCACTGGAGTGGATCTACTCCGCCGAGGTGCTCACCGCCGAGCAGGCGCACGCCGGAGGTCTCCTGCGCTCGGTCCACGAGCCCGACGACCTGCTGCCAGCCGCGCTCGAGCTGGCCCGCTCGTTCGTGGTCGACCGCTCCCCCGTCGCGCTGGCACTGGCCAAGCAGATGGTCTACCGCAACGGAGCGGCGGCACACCCGCTCGAGGCGCACCTCTCCGACAGCCTGGCGATGTACTGGACCTCGATCGGCGACGGCAAGGAGGGCGTGGCGGCGTTCCTCGAGAAGCGCCCGCCGCGCTTCACCCGCAAGGCCTCGCAGGCGCCGCGGATCTACCCCTCCTGAGCAGGCCCGAGGCCCGGCTCACGCGGCGTCGAGCGCACGGCGCAGCCGGGCCAGCAGGCCGGCGAGGCTGCGCGAGACCTGCTCCTGGCTGAGCCCCACGACGGCGCCGATCTCGGCCTGCGTGCGGTGCTCGAAGAAGCGCATCCGCAGCATCGTGCGCTCGCGCTCGTCGAGGGCCTCGAGCAGGGGCTGCAGCGCGACCCGCGCCTCGGCGGAGGCGTACGCCGGGTCGTCGGCGCCCAGCGCCGAGGTCGGGGAGGTGTCCTGGACCGGGTGCGGCGCGTCGAGGGAGACCGGGTGGAAGCACCCGGCGGCGTCCTGGCACTCGCGCACCAGCGACTCCGCGATGCCGAGGTGGGTGGCGATCTCGTCGCTGGCCGGCTGGCGGCCCAGGACCTGGACCAGCTCGGCCTCGGCGACGACGACCTCGGCCTGGGCCTCCTGCACCGAGCGGGGCGGGCGCACCACCCAGCCGGCGTCGCGGAAATGGCGCCGCAGCTCACCGCGGACGGTCGGGACGGCGAAGCTGAGGAAGTCGTGGCCCAGGGTGGCGTCGAAGGCGCGCACGGCCTTGACCAGTCCCAGGCAGGCCACCTGGTCCAGGTCGTCGGCGGCGAGGCCACGGCCGTGGTAGCGGCGGGCCAGGTCGAGGGCCACGTCGAGGTGGAGGCGCACGACCTCGTTCTCGTAGCGCTCACGCACCGGGCCGGAGCTGGCCCGTGCGCGCAGCAGGAGGCGAGCGGCGTGGGTACGCCGTCTCGCCTCGGTCATGGCCGGGGTGGCCCGCGCCCGCTCCTCCCCCATGCGCCGATCGTGGCACGGAGGGCAGGAGCGGGCGCGGGAATCCCGCAATCAGCTGCTCACCGGCTCAGCCGGCAGCGCGCGCGGCCTCCTGCTCGGTGGTGGCGCCCTCGGTGGAGAGCGCACCCGAGGAGTCCTCGAGGTGGGCGCGGATGAACCAGTGGAAGAGCTCGAGCTTGTCGGTCTGGGCGATGAACATGTCCTGGGTCACCAGGTCGAGGTCGTCGAGCTCCTTGACCGCCTCGCGGTAGCTGGTGATGACACCCTGGTAGACCAGGTCCAGGGCACCCAGGTGCTCCTGGGTCGTGGCCCGGCCAAGGCTGTACTCCGTCCAGTCGCGGTTCTCCACGATGGCACCCGGGGTGCCGACCGGGGAGCCGCCGAGGGTGGCGATCCGCTCGGCGAGGTCGTCGGCGAAGCCGCGGACCTCCTCCACGTGCGGGTCGATCATCTCGTGGACGGAGATGAAGTGCGGGCCGACGACGTTCCAGTGCACGTGCTTCAGCGTCAGGTGCAGGTCGTTGGCGGCGTAGAGACGGTCCTGGAGCAGCTCGACGACGCGCACGGCGTCCTTCTCGTCCAGGCCGGGGGTCGTGTACTTCAGCTTGGTCGTCATGCCAGGGGTGTTACCCCGCCGCACGCACGGCCTACCCACCCCTCCGGGGGGCGGGGCCGGCGCCGTGTGGGGGGCGGCACCGGCCCCGCCCGGTGGTGGTGCAGCAGGACCCGCCTACGTGGGGGGCAGGTCGACGGGCCCTGCCGTCGGGCCCGTACCCGGCGGCCCCCCGCTCATGCGCCGGCTCGGGCAGCTGTCTAGACCCGGGGCCGCGCCGAGGTGCCGCTCCCTGGCCGCACCGCCCGCTCGACCAGGCGCGCGGCAGCCGCCATGACCGCCTCCGCGGGCCCGCGACGCCCCACCAGCGCCAGTGCCGCGCCGAGCAGCACGACCACGGCGTACTGGACGATGGTGCCGCGGTCGTCCGGGCCGGGCGGGAGCAGCTCCGAGGTCATGAGCACGTGGAGCGAGTAGAAGGTGAAGGTCGCTGCCCCCGCACCGGTCAGCACGGCCAGGCCGCGGGTCGACCGCGGGCCGAGCAGCCGCACCAGGAGCAGGGCGAGGACGGTGACCGCGACCGCGCTGCCGCCCGTGCGGAGCAGGTCCGGGGTGGTGCTGGAGTGGGGCGCGGAGACCAGCAGCCACTGCCAGGCGCCGTCCACCGGGGTCTGGCCGAACATCCCGCTGTCGACCTGGCGACGGATCTCGGCGAGCGTCGCCTCCTGGTCGCGGTCCAGGAAGCGGTACAGGTCGCGGTCCAGCGCCCGGGCCACCCCGTCGCGGGCCAGGAGCCGGTCGGAGACGACCTCGGCCAGGACGGCCGCGACCGTCGCCGCGGCACCGACCAGCGCCAGGGTGCGCGAGCGCATGCCGCGCAGGTCCGTCCGGCCCAGCGACATGCCGACCGCGAGGTAGGCCGTCCACACGAGCACCGGGTAGTAGCCGGTGAACAGGACCTCGGACACCAGCAGCGAGGGCTGCTCGAGCTGCGACACCGAGGGACTGTCGAAGCCGCGCGGCGGGAGCTCGGGCCGCAACCACCACAGGAGCACCGGCGTGACCAGCGACAGCACCGCGGCGAGCAGCGCGAGGGCGCCCGCCGACCAGCGGAGGACCAGGAGGCCGAGCGCCAGGAGGACGGCGTAGTTGACCAGGATGATCGCGAGCCCGGAGTCGACCTCGCCCAGTGCGAGCCCCACGGCCCCCAGCAGGAGGAAGCGGGTCAGCAGCCCGGCGGAGCGGGCCAGGCGCTCCTCGCCTGCCACCGGCCGCGTCCCGCCCGTCGCCAGCGACAGGCTGACGCCCGCCAGGACCGCGAACAGGGCCGAGGCACGACCGGAGAAGACCTCGGCGACCCAGGTGGGGTCGCCCGCCTCCGTGCGCGTGGCCAGCAGGTGCGTGGCCATCATCCCCAGCAGCGCGCACCAGCGCGCGACGTCGATGCCGACCAGGCGCGGGGACACGGCGATGAGGAGGCTGCCCGGGCCTAGAAGCCGAGCCGGCGCTCGGGGACGGCCTCGCGGCGCACGACCTCGCCCTTGGCGTGCGCGGTGTCCTTGAGCGAGGCCTGGAACTCCACCATCCGCCGGCGCAGGTCCGGGTCGGAGGCTGCCAGGATGCGGACGGCCAGCAGGCCCGCGTTGCGCGCGTTGCCGATCGCGACGGTCGCCACCGGCACGCCCGCCGGCATCTGGACGATCGAGAGCAGGGAGTCCATGCCGTCGAGGTACTTCAGCGGCACCGGCACGCCGATCACCGGCAGCGGGGTGACCGCGGCCAGCATGCCGGGCAGGTGCGCCGCTCCCCCGGCGCCGGCCACGATCACCGACAGTCCGCGCTCGGCCGCCCGCTCGCCGTAGGCGAGCATCTCGTGCGGCATCCGGTGCGCGGAGACCACGTCGGCCTCCACCTCGACGTCGAATTCGCGGCACGCCTCGGCCGCGGCGCGCATCACGGGCCAGTCGGAGTCCGACCCCATCACGATGCCGACCTGCACTGTCATCAGTTCACTCGCTCTCGTCGCCGAGGTCGCCGCGGAACCAGGCGGCGGCGTGCCGCGCGCGCTCCAGGCAGTCCTCGAGGTCGTCGCCGTAGGCGTTGACGTGGCCGACCTTGCGGCCGGGGCGCATCTGCTTGCCGTAGAGGTGCACGCGCAGGTGCGGGTCGCGCGCCAGGGCGTGCGGGAAGCCGTCGTAGAGCCGACCCACCTCGGGGTGCGGACCACCGAGGATGTTGACCATCACCGTCCACGGGGCCCGGGGCGCCGGGGAGCCGAGCGGCAGGTCCATCACCGCGCGGAGGTGGTTCTCGAACTGGGAGGTGACCGCGCCGTCCTGGGTCCAGTGCCCGGTGTTGTGCGGGCGCATGGCCAGCTCGTTGACCAGGATCTGCCCGTCGGTGGTCTCGAACAGCTCGACGGCGAGGATGCCGGTCACGCCGAGCTCCCCGGCGACCCGCAGCGCGAGCGCCTGGGCCTGCCCGGCCAGCTCCTCGTCGAGGTCCGGGGCCGGCGCGACGACCTCGTGGCAGATGCCGTCGAGCTGGGTCGAGGCGACGACGGGGTACGCCGCCGCCTGGCCGCTCGGCGAGCGCGCCACGAGCGCGGAGAGCTCGCGGCGGAAGTCGACCAGCTCCTCGGCCAGGATGCGCACGCCGGACGCAGCCGCGGCCTCGAACGCCTCGGCGCAGTCCTCGGGTGCGCGCACGACCCAGACGCCCTTGCCGTCGTACCCGCCGCGCGTGGTCTTGAGCACGCACGGGAAGCCGAAGGTCACGACCTCCTCGACGTCGGCCACCACCGCGTGGCGGGGGCACGGCACACCCAGGGCCGACAGCCGCTCGCGCATGACCGCCTTGTCCTGGGCGTGCACCAGGGCCTCGGGGCCGGGGCGGACCGCCAGCCCCTCGGCCTCCAGCGCGTGGAGGTGCTCCGTGGGGACGTGCTCGTGGTCGAAGGTGACCACGCTGGCGCCGGCGGTCGCGCGGCGCAGGACGTCGAGGTCGCGGTAGTCGCCGACGGTCTGGTCGACGATCACCTGGGCCGCCGAGACGCCCTCGGCCTCGGCGAGCAGCCGCAGGGGCAGCCCCAGGGCGATGGCCGGCTGGGCCATCATGCGGGCGAGCTGTCCTCCGCCGACGACGGCGAGCACGGGCGAGTCGGGCACGCGGCAAGCCTAGGGGTCCCGCTGGGGTGGGCGGGCCGGGGGCTCAGGCGGTGGAAGGCCGCCTAGGCAGCCGGCGAGGACTTCTCGAAGCGCAGGCCCTTGCCGCGGATCGTGGTGATCAGGTGCGGGCGCCGCGAGTCGTCGCCGAGCTTGCGGCGCACCCAGCCGAGGTGGACGTCGATGGTCTTGGAGGAGGTCCAGAACGAGGTGTGCCACACCTCGCGCATCAGCTCGTCGCGGGTGACGATGTCGCCGGCCCGCGTGATGAGGGCGTGCACCAGGTCGAACTCCTTGCGCGACAGCGTGATCTCCTCACCTGCCCGCCACGCGCGACGGGTGGAGGGGTCGATGCTGATTTCCTGGACCTTGATCACCCGCACATCGTAAAAAGCAAAGCCCCCGATGGGGAGGACTTGCCGAGATCTGACAGTGTCCTCTTCTTGTCAGATGGCCATACGGGGCGAGGGCGTCACCCCCTCCGGCGGCACAATCTGGACAAGAACGGTCTGCAAGCACCTCTCCCTAGGCTGACGCGGCCCGAGTGGTTGAAGTCTTCATGACCAGTTGGCGTGACAGCCCGTGACAGGCCGTTCTCCCCCTTCCGGGGGCGCCGTCCCGGTGCGGGGTGCCGATCGGTCCAGACCACCCGCTGCCGGCTCAGTGCCGGCGTACGGCGAGGGGCTCGACGATCCCGAACCCGCGGACCGGTCGGGCGGCCATCCGGCGGGTCTCGAACTGGTCGGCGGGCAGCAGTCCCGCGGTGGCGGCGTCGATGATGATCCGGTTGCGACGGGCCACGTTGGTGAGCCGGGCCGCCATGTTCACCGGCGGGCCGAAGACGTCGCCCAGGCGCATCACGACCGGGCCGCTGGCCAGCCCCACGCGCACGTCGGGCATCCGCTGGTCGCGTCCGATGACGTTGATGATCCCCTCGGCGGTGTCGTACGCGCGGACGGGGTCGTCGTTCACGAACAGCACCGAGTCCCCGATGCTCTTGATGATCCGGCCGCGCTGGGTGGCCACGACGTCGGCGCAGCGCATCTCGAACAGCTCCACGAGGTCGCCGATCCGGTCCTCGGTGAGGGTGTTGGACAGTGCCGTGAACCCGACGATGTCGGCGAAGCCGACGGTCAGCTCGGTGACGTGCAGGTCCTCGTCGTCCTGGCCCGCGAGCGCCTCGATCCGGCCGGCCGCGGCCGCGAGGTGGCGGCGCCAGGCGTAGATCAGCAGCTCCTCGAAGGGTCGGGAGAACTGCTCGACCAGTCGGACGGCGGTCTCGACCCGGGTCACGCCCTCGGTGTCCGCGGTCATCTCCTCGACCCGCTGCACCAGCGAGGAGATCTCCCAGTCGGCCAGCCGCGCCATGGTCTGGCCCAGGGCCCGGGTGAGGTTGACGGCCAGGTCGAAGTCCAGCAGCCCCTCGTCCATCACCCCGCGCAGCAGCCTGATCGCGTCCGCGTCGGCGGTGAGGAAGGCGGGGGTGTCGTCGGGGTACTCGGGAAAGCCCAGGGCACGCCACAGCCGACGGGCCTGGTCGCGGGTGACGCCCGCGGCCTCGGCCATCTGCGGCGCGGTCAGCTCGGGCAGCCCCCCGAGGATCGCCCGCTCGAGGTCACCGGACTGGGGGTCGCCGGGCCGAGGGGCACCGGTCGGCCCGCTCGCGGGCTCGGGCTCAGAGCCCTTCGTCACGGCGGTCCCCCCGGCTGTGGATCTCGTGCAGCAGGTCGCCCAGGCGGCGCTGGGCGTCGGCCACCCGCGGGATGTCGGGCAGGGCCACCGAGCCGTGGGTGCTGGCGTCGCTGATGACCAGCGTCCCGCAGCCGAGCACCCGGTCGAGCAGGTGCAGCTCGATCGCGACGTCGCTGATCCGGGTCAGGGGGATGTCGTGGCCGCGCCGGGTGATGACCCCGGTGCGGGTGATGAGCCGCCGGTCGGTGAAGGCGTACACCGACGTCAGCCAGTCCAGGAAGGGCCAGACCGAGAAGCGCAGGACCCCGACCGCGACCAGGGCCCACACGACCCAGGCGACGACGGCGCCCGCGCCGTCCTCGGTCCGCGAGTCCACGAACGTGCCGAGGGCCAGCAGCAGCACGAGCAGCAGGACCGGCGCGATGAGGACCTTCGGGTGGGTCCGCGTGGACACCACGACCCGCTCACCGTCGTTGAGGAGCTTCTGCGAGATCGGCACGGCCCGATCATGGCACTGATCGACCCCTGCGGGCGCGGGTCGTACGGCGCTGGTCCGTCAGGCAGGGCGCACGTGCACGACGTCGCCCGCCGCCACCGCCACCTCGGGTCCACCGACGGGGGCCACGACCAGCCGACCGTGCTCGTCGATCCCCGTGGCACGGCCGGACAGGGTGCTGCCGTCGGGCATCGCCACGTCCACGTCGCGACCGAGCGTGGAGCAGACCCGGGTCCAGGATGCCCGCAGGTGGGTCGTCGCCGGCCCCTCCTCGCCCGCCTGCCAGGCGTCGTAGGCCTCCACCAGGCCCTGCAGGAGGGAGACCAGCAGGTCGGTGCGGTCCGGCACCGGGCGCTCCGGCCCCGACTCCACGAGCAGCGAGGTGGCGGTGGGCACGGGCAGCTGGTCCTCGGCCAGGAGGACGTTGAGGCCGATCCCCACGACCGCGGCAGGGCCGGAGGGTCCCTCGACCCGCTCGACCAGGATCCCCGCGACCTTCCGCTCGCCCAAGAGCACGTCGTTGGGCCACTTGAGCGCGGCGTCGTACCCGGCAGCGCGGAGGGCCTTGGCGACGGCGTACCCCGTGAGCAGCGGCAACCAGGGCCAGCGGTGCGGCGCGACCTGCGGCCGGAGGAGGACCGAGAACGTGAGCGCCGAGCCGGCCGGGGTCTCCCAGCCGCGGTCCAGACGGCCGCGGCCGGCGGTCTGGTGCTCGGTGACGACCACCAGCCCCTCAGGGGCCCCGGCGCGGGCGCGCTCGGCCACGACGGCGTTGGTCGACGGGGTCGCGGGGAGCACCTCCACGCCCAGCGGCGCCAACCTCGTGGGGTCGAGGGGGTTGTCGACAGGTGGGCGCTCGCCCGGGTGGTCGGTCACGGGCACTAGATTGACGCACCGACGTACCGACGGACCAGAGGAGAGCCGCACCCGTGAGCGCAGCGCCGGACGAGACCCCCGAGATCGACATCCACACCACGGCCGGCAAGCTCGCCGACCTGGAGCGTCGCCTCGACGAGGCGGTGCACGCCGGGTCGGCCAAGGCCGTCGAGAAGCAGCACGCGAAGGGTCGCAAGACCGCCCGCGAGCGGATCGAGATGCTCTTCGACGAGGGCTCCTTCGTCGAGCTCGACGAGCTGGCCCGCCACCGCTCGACCGCCTTCGGCCTGGAGAAGACCCGCCCTTACGGGGACGGCGTCGTCACCGGCTACGGCACGGTCGACGGCCGCCAGGTGTGCGTGTTCTCCCAGGACTTCACCGTCTTCGGCGGCTCGCTGGGCGAGGTCTACGGCGAGAAGATCGTCAAGGTCATGGACCTGGCGATCAAGACCGGCAGCCCGATCATCGGCATCAACGAGGGCGCCGGCGCCCGCATCCAGGAGGGCGTGGTCTCCCTCGGCCTCTACGGCGAGATCTTCCGCCGCAACGTGCACGCCTCGGGCGTCATCCCGCAGATCTCGATGATCATGGGCAACTGCGCCGGCGGCCACGTCTACTCCCCTGCCGTCACCGACTTCACCGTCATGGTCGACCAGACCTCGGCGATGTTCATCACCGGTCCCGACGTCATCAAGACCGTCACCGGCGAGGACGTCTCGATGGAGGACCTCGGCGGCGCCCGCACCCACAACACCAAGTCGGGCAACGCCCACTACATGGCCACGGACGAGGAGGACGCGTTCGAGTACGTCAAGGCGCTGCTGTCCTACCTGCCGCAGAACAACCTCGACGAGCTGCCGGTCTACCCCGAGGACCCGATCCTCGAGATCACCGACTCCGACCGCGCCCTCGACACGCTCATCCCCGACGGGGCCAACCAGCCCTACGACATGCACGACGTGATCACCTCGATCCTCGACGACGGCGAGTTCCTCGAGGTCCAGGAGCTGTTCGCACCCAACCTGATCATCGGCTACGGCCGGGTCGAGGGCTCGCCCGTCGGCGTCGTGGCCAACCAGCCGATGCAGTTCGCCGGCACCCTCGACATCGACGCGTCCGAGAAGGCCGCCCGCTTCGTGCGGTTCTGCGACGCCTTCAACATCCCGGTGCTGACCTTCGTCGACGTGCCCGGCTTCCTGCCCGGCACCGACCAGGAGTGGAACGGCATCATCCGCCGCGGCGCGAAGCTCATCTACGCCTACTGCGAGGCCACCGTCCCGCTGGTCACCGTCATCACCCGCAAGGCCTACGGCGGCGCCTACGACGTCATGGGCTCCAAGCACCTCGGGGCCGACATCAACGTCGCCTGGCCGACCGCCCAGATCGCGGTCATGGGCGCCCAGGGCGCGGCCAACATCATCCACCGCAAGACCCTGGCGCAGGTGGAGAAGGAGGGTGGCGACGTCGAGGCCAAGCGCGCCGAGCTGATCGACGAGTACGAGACGACGCTGGCCAACCCCTACGTCGCCGCCGAGCGGGGCTACATCGACGCCGTCATCCAGCCGCACGAGACCCGGGTCGAGGTCATCCGCGCGCTGCGGCTGCTCAAGACCAAGCGGGCCAGCCTGCCCGCCAAGAAGCACGGGAACATCCCGCTGTGAGCGAGGAGAGCACCCCGCTGCTGCGGGTGGTGAGCCCCGACGCCACGCCCGAGGAGGTCGCCGCGCTCGTCGCGGTCCTCTCGGCGCTCGGCGGCGGGGAGCCCGAGGCGCCGCGACCGCGGTCGCAGTGGGCAGCCCCGCACCGCGCGGTGCGCCGCACGCTGCCGCACGGGCGCGGCGCCTGGCGCGCCAGCGGGCTGCCGCACTGAGCCTGGACGTCGCTCCTGCCCTTGAGCAACACTTGCGTCAATCTTGAGGCAGGACGGCGACAGGTCTTGAGGTCGGTTCGCCACGATGGTCGACAGGTGCCCGCACACGCGGCGCACCCGCCGACAGGAGCATGACGTGAGCGACGACACCAGGCTCGACCAGCACCCGGGGGCAGACCCCTGGGCGCCGGCCCCGCCCGCGCCGCGGGTCCCGGACTACGTGCAGCGGCCCGACCCCGGGCTCGAGGCGTACGCCGGGGAGTTCCTCGACGGCCTCGACTCCATCCCGACGTACCGCCCGACCGTCGGCTGCATCATCCCGGCCTACAACGAGGCCGAGACGATCGCGGGCGTCCTCGACAGCCTGCTGCAGCAGACCCGGCTGCCGGACGTGATCCACCTCGTCGTCAACAACACCACCGACGAGTCGGTCGAGATCGCCAGCCACTACGCCGGCCCGCACACCCGGATGACCCCCAGCGGCGAGCAGCACACCGTCATCTACGTGCACGACATCGGCAAGAACCCCGAGAAGAAGGTCGGGGCGCTCAACTACGGCTACTCCCTGGTCGAGCACATGGACTACCTGCTCGGCGTCGACGGCGACACCACGCCCGAGCCCGATGCCATCGAGCACCTCGTCAACGAGATCGCCAGCGACGACCGGATCGGCGGCATCTCGGCGGTCTACTCCATCGACGACAGCGCCCTGGACAGCTGGTGGGAGAAGTTCCTCATCGCCGGACAGCGTGCGCAGTTCTCCGCCTTCAACATGCAGAACCTGCTCAAGGGCCGCAACATGGCGGTGCTCGGCGGGCAGTTCTCGATCTTCTCCACGCAGGCGCTGCGCGACGTGATGCGCGACAGCCACCAGCGCACCCCCTGGGTCAGCGACTCCGAGGTCGAGGACTCCCTGCTCTCGCTGCAGATCAAGTCCGCCGGCTACCTCACCAAGATCTCCGCCCGGGCCCGGGCGCACGTCGGCGGCATGACCACGCTGCGCTCCCTCGACGCACAGCAGGTGAAGTGGAACTTCGGCGCCATCGACCTGATGTGGCCCGGCCAACGCGGCGACACCCGCGGCCAGCCCTTCCACCCGAACCTGCGCCTGCGCTGGTTCGAGCACATGTCGATGGTGCAGAACATGACCACCCGGTTCTTGTTCATGGTGCTGCTGGCGTGGTCGCTGATGTTCGACGCGTTCGTCTTCAGCCCGCTGTGGCTGATCCCGCCGTTGGCCGCGGTGTGGCTCAACGTCCGCGTCGCGCACTCGATGGCGTTCCGCAACAAGCGCGACTACCTCTTCGCGCTGCTCGTCGTCCCGGCCGAGGCCTACATGTTCACGCGGATGGGCCACTTCGTCCGCGCCTGGTACAAGTTCTTCAGCCGTCAGCAGACCGACAACTGGGCCGCGCAGGCCAAGGCCGAGCGGGGCAAGGGGATCGCGTGGATCTACCCCTTCGTGATCGCGCTGGTCATCTACGCGCTGCTGCTCGCGGGCTGGCAGCTCGGTCCGCTCGACGCCGCGGCGAAGTCCGACATCCTCTACGTCGGGTGGCGCGTCCTCGGCGTGCTGACGGTGCTGCAGACTGCGTGGATGATCATCAAGGCCAGCAAGCGCTACCGGGGGTACAAGGCATGACGTCCCGCACCGTGCGCGGCCGGCTGGCCGCGCGGACGACCGCACTTGCCCTCGTCGGAGCGCTCACCCTCACCGGCTGCGGCCTCTTCGACGGCGGCTCCGAGCCGGTCCCGGCCGAGACCGACGCCAGCCCCCTCGAGCGGGTCTACGACTCGCAGTTCACCCGCGACGGCACGTTCCAGAGCCACATCGAGGTCGACGGCGCCAAGGACGTGGACTTCGTCTACACGCTCTACCCGACCAAGTCGACGCCGCGCACCAACGAGTGGTACCCCCGCGGCAAGAAGTTCTTCTCCTTCACCTTCCAGGCGTACGACCTCGCCCAGGGGCTGCGCGACCCCTTCCGCACCAAGCGGAAGGTCTACCTGGAGAGGATCCAGGTGACCTCGCGGACGATCACCAGCGGAGGAGGCCGCACGGAGCGGCCCTACGAGCTCGACGCGGAGGCCCGCCGGATCACCTTCGACCCCGAGCCGCTGTCCACGCGGTACGGCATGCTCATCACCTCGCCCAAGGGCGCCTTCGAGCTGCGCAACCAGGCCATCCGGGGCACCGACCCCGACACCCGGGGCATCGACCTGATGTTCACCGCGACGGTGTGGATCGAGACCGCCGCCGGCAGCGGGCGGTTCATCGAGCGCACGGTGGAGCAGACCGTCCCGATCGCGATCTTCGAGTCCGACGAGAAGACCGAGGTCGCCGACATCCCGGTGAACGCGAACTGAGCTAGAGCGCCTCGGCCAGCCGGTAGCCCACGCCCCGCACGGTCTCGATGAACCGCGGGTTGGTGGAGTCGTCGCCGATCTTGCGACGCAGGTTGGCGATGTGCACCTCGACCGAGCGCTTGTCGGCCTCGTTGACGAAGTACGACGTGACGTACTGCTGCCCGCGCATCGTGAGCACCAGGTCGGCCTTGGAGCGGACCCGTCGACCGGTGCTGAGCAGCGAGGCCAGCAGGTCGAACTCGGTGCGGGTCAGCTCCACCGCGGCACCGCCGACGGTCACCAGCCGGGTCTCGGCGTTGAGCGCGAGGCCGTTGAACCGGACCCACGAGCCGTCGGCGGACGGACCGCCCGGGCTCGGGGGCGCCGGGGGGACGGGCTGGCCGGGCACGGCCGTGGGAGCGGCGTACGTCGCGGGCTCGGCGGGCTGCGCCGGTGCCGCGGCCTGGACCGGCTGGGCCGGCGTCGGGGTCGGCGGCAGGTGGTCGGGCACCGCGCGGGCGTGGGCGCCGCCGGTGCGCGGCGGGAGCCCTCCGGCCTCCTCCACGAG
>WLJH01000003.1 GCA_009701885.1 Actinomycetota bacterium | reverse complement strand
GCACGCTCGCACGCCGTAGGCTCGAGCATCGTCGAGGCCTTCCGGTTGGTTGCTTGGTCGCACCAAACTTTGGAAGGCCTCGACCCCGTTCCGGGTCAGGCGCTCAGGTCGTGTCGCTCACCTACCCCCACCGCAGGTATGAAGAGCCGCTTATCAGCAGTCGACGCTGCCGATCCTCGCGAGCCCCTCGCGGTCTCCCGGGCCGTAGGTGGTGACGCCGACGTTGTCGGCGTACATCAGCTCGCGGGGGTCGTCGACGTGGCCGAGGCCCACGAGGTGAGTTAGCTCGTGATCCACGATCGCTTGGGCGAAGGGCTGCTCGTCCTTGCTGAAGGAGTCGAAGACGTCCCGGTCGAGGACGACCCGGCCAGTGACGTAGCGCAGGTTTCCGGGCTGACCGACGGCCACGCTGCCGCCGATGCCGGCGACATCCCCGGCGAGGTCCGGCACCTCGTCCTCGGTGGCCCAGGCGATGAGGACGGGCTCGCGGCGCGGGAACGGGCCGGTCGTGACGTCGCGGTTCTCAGTGAGTCCGACCCTCTCGAACCGCAAGCCCGTCGCGGCGCTGGTGCGTTCGAGGCCGGTGTCGACGAGCTCGTCGTAGTTGTCCGGCGCGCCCGCAGGATTGACCAGCACCTCGATCGGACGGCACGGGTCGTAGCCGACCGGCTCGTCGCTGCCGCGCTGGGTCTGCAGGAACGAGAAGCTGCCTCGGCCGCGCGGCACGTCGGGTACGGCGGCGAGCCGGTCATCATCGAACCCGACCAGGCGGCGGAGCTGACGCATGTTGTCGGCCGGGGACATCGCCACGATCGTCCCGACGATCAGCGCCGTGATCAGCAGGCCCGGCAGGACCGGGCCGTGTGAACGTCGGTCCTGTCTCGGCCGGCGGACAGGCCCGGACGTGGGCATCGCCCCCAGGCCGAACTCGCGATCCAGCCGATCCAGCTCGGCCATCCGGCGCGCGAGGTATCGGGCATTGCGACGACGTCGTAGACGATCACGCATTAGCCGCAGTCCCCTTCACGTGACAGCACGAGCCCCGACTCATCCGAGGCCGAGGCTCGAGAGAACGGTAAAGGACCTCTCAAGCCGACGTGGCAGAACGCGGCTCGCTGCACACCAGGACCGAGCCGATTGGAGGTCCCTCGCTGAAGCAGGTTCAACGCACGACCTCCAGACCCAGCGCTCCCGATCCGAGGGAGGCCACCGGCCAGCCAGAGCCCCTCCAGCACGCAGGACGGCCCCGACTCAGATGGAGTCGGGGCCGTCCTGGTGGCTACTCAGGTCACGAGGACCTAACCAAGCACGGGGTGTCCCCTGCTACCTCTGGTCCTCACCGTGTCCGCATGAGCGCGTGGATCGACACTCCATCAGAACCAACTCGGCGGTTCTGATCACCGCCGTTCGTGTCCCCTCACACACATGGTTACTGGGGACCAGCGACGTGCCCGCAGTAGCGCAGCTGTGGCCACATCGGGGTGTCCAACGCCAACTACCCAGCCGGCGATGTGCTCGCATGGCCGCTCGCCCTGCGCACCACCCCCATCACCAGTGAGTAGCCGCGGCGCGGATCCCAGGTTCGATTGTCGACACTGACTCGCTTGGGCCGGGAACCTCTTGCAGCGCGGTGAAAACTTTATCGCCGCGCCGCATTCCGGAGGGGGGCCGAGGCGATGCTCTCGATGAGGTGAGTGCGTCTGATGAGGGTGATAGGTGCGCCCAAATGCGCGAGGCGAACCGCGCGGAACGCGGCATGTCCGGACGTTGCGACGGGGCGCCTGCTGCGCGCGAGCACGAGGGGTTCGGTCGCCGACGTGGCGCACTGACCGTCGGGTCGCGAGCCCCGGGGGGTCAGAGGATCGATCCGAGGTCTGACCCGACAGTTGGGTACGCAGCGGTCATGGACTTGAGCTGTCGGGTGGTCAGGTCGAGCTTCATGGCGAGGCCGAGGAAGTTGATGAGTTCGCCGTACTCGGGGCCGAGCAGGTGTGCGCCGAGGATCCGGTCGGTGGATCGATCGATGAGAATCTTGGTGGCCGCCGTGGTCTCACCGATCCGGTAGTTGGAGTACCAGTCGCTGGTGTCGCGGTAGCGGACGTCGACGTCGACGCCCTGCTCTCTAGCTTCTTGTTCGAGCATCCCCACCCGAGTGAGTTCGGGGATCGTGAAAACCGCCGTGGGGACGCCCGTGTAGTCGGGGACGGTCGTGGTGGCTTTGAGCATGTTGGACGCGGCGACCTTGCCCTCGAACACCGCGACCGGGGTCAGCGGCATCCCCGGGCTGTTGGCCGCGTCGCCGGCGGCGTAGACCGCTGGGTTGCTGGTGCTCTGCAGATGAGCAGCCACCCGCACTCCGTTTTGGTCCCACTCGACCCCGGCGGTGTCGAGGTCGAGGCCGGCCAGGTCGGCTGTCCGGCCCGCGCCGTGCACGATGAGGCCGAACTCGACCGTCTCGGGCTGGCCGGACCCGTCCACCCCGACCAGGTAGGACCTCTGCGACTTCTCTATCGCGGTGACCGTCGTGTTGCGCCACAGCTCGATTCCGGCGTCGGCGCCGCGGCTGATGAGGAGCTCGACGAGGTCGGGGTCGAAGGCCTTGAGCGGCCGCGGCCCGCGGTCGAGGATGACGGGCGTGCTGCCTGCGCGTGCGGCGATGTGGGCGAACTCGAAGGAGATGAAGCCACCACCGACGAACAAGATCCGCTCCGGGAGCTCGGGAAGGTCCATGAAGCCGGCGCTGTCGACCAGGTGCTCGTGGCCGGGAAAGTCCAGCGGCCGGGGGCGGGCACCGGTGGCGATCAGGAAGCGTGCTGCCTCGTAGGAGGTGCCGTCGATCGCGATGGTGTTCGCGCCGGTGAACCGCGCCCGCCCGTGCAGGGTGTCGACGCCGTTGCTCGACAGGGCGTCCTCGGTGTTGCTCGGGACGGGGTCGGTGAAGCCGTGCTTGTGCTTGATCAGGTCGGTCCAGTTGATCGACAGGTTGGCATCGTTGATGCCTTTGCCGCGCATCAGCCGGGCGCTGTCGATGATCTCGGCGCCGCGACGCAGGATCTTCTTCGGGTCACACCCTCGCAGAGCGCAGGTGCCGCCGTAGGGCAGCGTGTCGACGATCGCGACTCTCCAGCCCGCAGCGGCGCACTTGTTCGCTGCCGAGACTCCGGCCATGCCGGCACCGATCACGATCAGGTCGTAGCTGTTCATCAGGCCTCTTCCTTCGTCACGCCGAGTGCGTCGCGGAGCTGCTCCAGCGTCGGCGACCCTGCAAGGCCCTCGGGTGTGCGGTAGACCCGACACGACAACCCCACGCCGGCCCCCGGCTCAGCGAAGACATCGACGCCGTCGACCAGGATGCTCGGCGAGCCGTGGAACTCCAGCCGCTCGGCCTCCTCCACGGTCTCGACGCGGTGACGCGTCACCACCACGTCGGGGCACTCGGCTGCGATCGCGGCCAGCCGTTGGTCGGCGACCTTCCAGTTCGGGCAGTCATCGAAGTACAACAGGGAGACGTCCATGACAGCGACGCTAAACCTTGTACCGTGGTAGAAGGTCAAGGGTGAAGGGTGGACGAGTATGTTGATCGGTGAACTTGCCGACGCTGTCGGAGTGACCAGCCAGGCCATCCGGTTCTATGAGCGCAAGGGTCTCTTGCCCGACGCCGAACGGGGCGCCAACGGCTACCGCGTCTACGACGAGTCCACGCTCGCCCGGTTGCGCTTCATCGACGTGGCGCAGGCCGCCGGGCTCACCCTGTCGGAGATCCGCAGCATCATCGACCTTCGCGACGACGGGACCGTGCCGTGCGCGCACGTGGCCACGCTCATCGACTCCAAGATCGCTGACGTCCGGGCACGGATCGCCCACCTTGCCGCGCTGCAAGCCGAGCTCGAAGCACTCCTCGAACGCAGCCGCCTGCTCGATCCCGCCGACTGCGCAGACGACGACATCTGCCACATACTCACCACACCGAGGTAGCCGATCGAGGAAAGCGCCGATCCCAGCCGACGTCGGGCCGGTGGACGGCGGCGCAGCCGACAACTCACTACCCGGCCGGGGCTGATCAACCTCATCTCGGCATGTCCGGAAGATGCCGTTGACGCCTCCCCGGGCCGACGACCCGTTGAGCGCGAGCCACGGATATTCGGGCGCAGTTCATCACCCTCATTAGACGCACTCACGATGAGGACACACTCACCACGCGGGCGACCAGAGGCATCCCAGCCGGCGTTGAAGCGCGCGCCCCTTTTCTCCCACCGCGATGAAAGCAATGTTCAGCGCACACTGTACTATTCAGCACATGCTGACCACTGCTAGCCGTCTTGACGTGATGAACAGGTTGGGTCGGGCGATGGCCGACCCCACGCGCTCCCGCCTACTCATGGCCCTTCTGGAGGGCCCCGCCTACCCCGGCGACCTCGCCCGCGACCTAGACCTGACCCGGTCCAACGTGTCGAACCACCTCGCGTGCCTGCGCGACTGCGGCATCGTCGTAGCCGAACCCGAAGGCCGACACACGCGCTACGCCGTCGCTGACCCGCACCTCACCCGGGCTCTCACTGCGCTCATCGACGTCACCCTCGCCGTCGACGAGAGCGCACCCTGCATCGACCAGCAATGTGTCCTGCCCGGGTGTGGCACCCAAGGGGCCGGCGCCTGATGCTGACCTCCGCAGCGCAGGCCATCGGCCTGTTCATCGCCACCAACATCGACGACATCATCGTGCTGTCGCTGTTCTTCGCCCGAGGAGCTGGACGGCCCGGAACCACGTCGCGCATCCTGGCTGGGCAGTACCTGGGGTTCGCCGGCATCCTCGCCGCGGCAGTCCTCGTGTCGCTCGGCGCCGGAGCCTTCCTGCCCGAGGCCGCGATCCCCTACTTCGGCCTCATCCCGCTCGTCCTCGGCCTCTGGGCTGCATGGCAGGCATGGCGCGATGATGATGATGACGACGACGACGCCAAAGTCGCCGGCAAGGCCGTCGCAGTGTGGACCGTCGCCGCCGTCACCTTCGCCAACGGCGGCGACAACATCGGCGTCTACGTCCCCGTCTTCTTGAACGTGGGCCCCGCCGCGACAGCCGCCTACTGCGTCGTCTTCCTCGTCCTCGTCGCCGCCTTGGTGGTCGCAGCCAGGTTCGTCGCCACCCGACCAGGAATCGACGAAGTCCTCGAACGCTGGGAGCACATCCTGTTCCCGGTCGTCCTCATCGGCCTGGGCCTGGTCATCCTCTACAGCGGCGGAGCCTTCGGGCTCTGATGCTTCGCCTGGCCAGCGGTCGAGCACGTGCAGGTAGCGCGGGCCTAGCCGCCGTCACCCTCGACAGGAGAACGCTCCTCCGCGCGCCGGTCACGCTCGAGTAGCGCTCGCCGACACGCCGCCCAACCGCTACCTGCCCCCGAGCTCCGCCCATCGCGTGCAGGCTGGAGCCATCGGCTCGGAGGCGCAGACGCGAAAGCGCCCCCCGGTCCGATCGGACCGGGGGGCGCTTCGATGCGCCACAGGCGCGCCGTGAACCCACACTAAAAGCCGAACAGGCTTACCCTGGCCGGGGACTCCTTGAGGGAGAGACCCGCCTGACCGAGGGAGTCTCTAACCATTCAACCCGCTGGCTGCGACTCGTCCTATCCGCGAGGCGTCCAGTTTCCGTCGGGGTGCTCGATCAGCCAATCGTCGACACCGCAGCGCTCGGCGGCGGTAGCGACGTACCAATGTTGGCTCTCGTCGCGGGCTTGAACGGCGCAGTCCGCATCCTCAGGAATCGGCGATAAGGTCCGCAGCGGAGGCGTTCAGGGCCGCCGCAAGATCGAACAGCCGATCAAGCATCAAGGAATGGCGCCCCGTCTCTACATCGACTAGGAACGATCGGTCCATCCCCGCCGCGGCGGCAAGGGCCTCTTGAGTCATGCCTCGCTGAGTCCGAAGCTCGCGTATCCGCCGGCCTACCACCGCACGCCCACGAAGGGCGACGGTCGTCGGCTGATAGGGCACGGGTCCGAACGTAGGGACGTGGCTACTCGATGTCTGTAGCCACGTTCCTACAATGGGAACCGTGAGTAACGACCCGCGCTTCACCGCCCCCAGCCAGACTTCGGTTTGGAGACATGCGTCGAACCTTCGGGAAGCGCCTAGAGCGAAGGCCTCGCGATGAGCGATCCGACCGAGGTGGCGCCATCGCTCTCAGAAGTGGCAGTGGTGGCTGGCACGACCCGAACTACGGCCAAGCGGGCGGTAGCAGTAGGTGCTCTACCCGGACACAGCCTGACTTGGATCGACGCACTGGCGCTCCGCGTGTACGCGACGGTTGCCCCTTTGCGATTCCCAGGCGAGACAACTCCGGGAGTTCCTGCTGTCGCTCTGAGACGGGCGGTCTTGGGAGCAACGACTGTCCGCGAGGGGGTGGAGAGGGATGACATGCCGGACGCAGCGCAGCTAGTCGTAACGAGAGGTCTCGTGCGGCTGCTACCCGACCTGGCCGGGGTTTACGTGTACCTCGATCGTGACCTCTCCGGAAATGAGACTGCGGAGGTTCTGCCAGTTGGTCGCTGGTGGAACGATTTGCGATGGCGGATGAGCGCACGGGCATCGAGTCTCGTCGATCCACAGCCCAGAAGCGAGGCGTGAGTCGTGGTCTCCGCCGTTGGCGGCCCGGCGCGAGAGCGCCCTCGACTGGGCGCGTGCCTCGCTCGGACGCCATGTCGCCTCACGCTTCCGGGTCAGGGGCCGGGACGGGGCGGAGTGGGCGGACTTTCTCGGTGCGCTCCCGTAGTGCGGCCTCGTACTCCGGCTTGAGCAGCCAGTGAAGTTCCCGGGCGTAGTTCGCGACGTGTTCCAGCTCCAGCTCGGCTGCCTCGCGCCGGGCGCGCTCTTCGGCGATCGTGTTGTTCGCCTTCTCGAGGTCTGCCGTCAGCTGGGTCACACTGATTTCCCGTCGCACCGAGTCGAGCTGTGCGTGCACTAACGTCGGCAGGACGTCCTTCAATTTGGACATCAGGTCACTGTGATCTCGGTACGCGGCGGACCGTGCGGCCGGCGCTGCCATCGTCATCGACAGCTTCGTCACCGGTTGATCCGCCGCCGCGAGCGCTGTAGCGGCAACAAGCAGTCTAAGGTCGACCGGGACGCCTGCGTCCGCGAGCAGCTCGGTAGTGAGGACCTCACCTGCCTGCACACGTGCGGCTGCTTCCAGAAGCGCGACGACGCAGGCCACGACACCAGAGCGGATAGTGCTCGACAGGTGCCAGACGTGGAGCCGGCCCGGCTCCCCACACTGGGGGAGGCCGGGCCGGCCAAGGTCGGGGATGAGTCGAATCGGATCAGTGCCGTCGTTCGAGTCAGCATCCAGCGCCGGGGCGTTGACCTGGTTCGTGTGCTGGGTCTGGCTGATCACGATGTTCCTCTTCCGCCTGGGGTCGTTGACGGAGGTTCGCGGGTCAGTCGGCGACTGGCCCAACCAAGTTCGACCCCGGGATGCGGTGTCCCGCTGTCGGAGAGCTAGCCCCCAAAGGGGGACACCGCATCTTGGTTAGTTCAAGGGAGTTCTCACTTCCTGTTCAAGCAGATCCGGGCCCCCGCAGGGGACACGGAACCCTCGGTTGATTTCAGCTGCAGCCGGAGGTGCTGCCGCAGCCCTCGCAGACGTAGCAGGAGCCGGCCGGGCGCATCTTGGTGCCGCAGGTGAAGCACAGCGGGCTGTCGACCGCGGTGCCGGTCAGCTTCTCCATGAGCTCGGCGGAGGTGTGGGCCTCCTTGACCTCGGTGGCCGGGACCTCGCGCTGGGCGGAGCCGTCGGTGTCCTTGAGGTCGACCGGCGCCTCCTCGACCACGGGGGCGACGTCGACGGTCGGGGCGGCGAGGAGCTCGCTGGCCGAGCCGGTCTCCTCGGCGGGCTCGTAGGAGCCGGTCTCGAGGTAGCGCTGACGCTCCTCGGCCGAGAAGATCCCCATCGCCTGGCGGGACTCGAAGGGCAGGTAGTCCAGCGCCAGACGGCGGAAGACGTAGTCCATGAGGGACTGCGACATCCGCACGTCCGGGTCGTCGGTGAGGCCCGCGGGCTCGAAGCGCAGGTTGGTGAACTTCGAGACGTAGGTCTCCAGCGGCACGCCGTACTGCAGGCCGATGCTCACCGCGATCGAGAAGGCGTCCATCACGCCGGCCAGGGTCGAGCCCTGCTTGCCGAGCTTGAGGAAGATCTCGCCGAGCTCGCCGTCGTCGTGGGCACCCGAGGTCATGTAGCCCTCGGCGCCACCGACCGTGAACGAGGTGGTGCGGGAGATCCGCGACTTCGGCAGGCGCTTGCGGGTCGGGGCGTAGACGACCTTCTCCACGACCTTCTCGACGACCTCGGCCTCGGCGGCCGCAGCCGCGTCCGCGGCGTCGGCCGCGTCCTTCTTGGCCTTGCCGCCGCCGTCGGACAGCGGCTGGCCGACCTTGCAGTTGTCGCGGTAGATCGCCGTGGCCTTGAGGCCGAGCTTCCAGGACTGGAAGTAGACGTCCTCGATCTCCTCGATCGTGGCGCTCTCGGGCAGGTTGACGGTCTTGGAGATGGCACCGGAGAGGAACGGCTGGCAGGCCGCCATCATCCGCACGTGGCCCATGGGCTTGAGGGCCCGAGCACCCATGGCGGTGTCGAAGATCTCGTAGTGCTCCTGGCGCAGGCCGGGGGCGTCGACGACGTGGCCGTGCTCGGCGATGTAGTCGACGATCGCCTCGATCGACTCCGGCTGGTAGCCCAGCTTCTTCAGCGCCCGCGGGATGGTCTGGTTGACGATCTGCATCGAGCCGCCGCCGACGAGCTTCTTGAACTTCACCAGGGAGAAGTCGGGCTCGATGCCGGTGGTGTCGCAGTCCATCATGAAGCCGATGGTGCCGGTGGGCGCGAGCACAGAGGCCTGGGCGTTGCGGAAGCCGTGCTTCTCCCCCAGCGCGATGACGTCGGCCCAGGCCTGGGTGGCGAGCTTGTGGGTGGCGGCGTCGTTGACGTGCAAGGTGCGCACCGAGTCGTTGGCAGCCTGGTGCTTGCGCATGACCCGCTTGTGGGCCTCGGCGTTGCGGGCGTAGCCGTTGTAGGGCCCGACCACCGAGGCGACCTCGGCGGAGCGCTTGTAGGAGGTACCGGTCATCAGCGAGGTGATGGTCGCGGCCATGGAGCGACCGCCCTCGGAGTCGTAGCCCAGGCCCATCGCCATGAGCAGCGCGCCGAGGTTGGCGTAGCCGATGCCGAGCTGGCGGTAGTCGACGGTCGTCTGGCCGATCGACTCGGTCGGGAAGTCGGCGAAGCAGATGGAGATGTCCATCGCGGTGATGATGAACTCCACCGCCTTCGCGAACAGCGCCGCGTCGAAGGTGTCGTCGTCCTTGAGGAACTTCAGCAGGTTCAGCGAGGCGAGGTTGCACGAGGAGTTGTCCAGCGACATGTACTCCGAGCAGGGGTTGGACGCGGTGATCCGGCCGGTCTCGGGGTTGGTGTGCCAGTCGTTGATCGTGTCGTCGTACTGGATGCCGGGGTCGGCGCACTCCCACGCCGCGGTGGCGATCTTGCGCCACAGGTCGCGGGCGTCGACGGTCTCGATGACCTCGCCGGTCTTGCGCGCCCGCAGGCCGAACTCGGTGCCGTTCTCGACCGCGCGCATGAACTCGTCGCTGACGCGCACGGAGTTGTTGGCGTTCTGGTACTGCACCGAGGTGATGTCGTTGCCGCCGAGGTCCATGTCGAACCCGGCGTCGCGCAGGACGCGGATCTTGTCCTCCTCGCGCGCCTTGGTCTGCACGAACTCCTCGATGTCGGGGTGGTCGACGTCGAGGACGACCATCTTCGCCGCGCGGCGGGTGGCGCCACCGGACTTGATGGTGCCGGCGGAGGCGTCGGCGCCGCGCATGAAGGAGACCGGGCCGGAGGCGGTGCCACCGGAGGAGAGGAGCTCCTTGGAGGAGCGGATGCGCGAGAGGTTGAGGCCGGCGCCGGAGCCGCCCTTGAAGATGAAGCCCTCCTCCTTGTACCAGTTGAGGATCGAGTCCATCGAGTCGTCGACCGAGAGGATGAAGCAGGCCGAGACCTGCTGCGGCGACGGCGTGCCGACGTTGAACCAGACCGGGGAGTTGAAGGAGAAGTACTGGTTGACCAGCAGCCAGGTCAGCTCGTGCTCGAAGACCTCCGCGTCGGCCGGGGACGCGAAGTAGCCGTGCTCGATGCCGGCCTTGGTGTAGGTCTTCACCACGCGGTCGATGAGCTGCTTGAGGCTCCACTCGCGCACGTCGGTGCCGACGGCGCCGCGGAAGTACTTGGTGGTGACGATGGTCGAGGCGTTGACCGACCAGGTGGAGGGGAACTCCACGCCCTTCTGCTCGAAGACCGTCTCGCCGGTCTTCCAGTTGGTCTGGACGACGTCGCGGCGCTCCCAGGTCAGCTCGTCGTAGGGGTGGACGCCCTCGGTGCTGAAGACACGCTCGATCGACAGGCCCTTGCCCGGCTGTGCCTGGGACTGCGCCTTCGATCCTGCGCCGCTCACCGTCTCCGTCATTGCTGCTCCTCTGTTCCCGGCTGTGGAGGGGTTGGTCATCGGGTACCCACTCTGGCCGTGGGCACCGACAGTGCTGCTCGGTCCGTCGTCGCTCTCGGCGGCGGACCAGGGGTGAGGAAGGGTTGGTGCGCCCGGCAGGCAGCTTCCCCACTACCTGCCGGGCGGTCTGTGTCAGCCCGTGGGCTGGGGGGCGGGGCCGCGCAGCATGGCGATCTCGGCCTCGAAGTCGGCCGCCGAGGAGAACTGGCGGTAGACGCTGGCGAAGCGGAGGTAGGCCACCTCGTCGAGCTGGCGCAGCGGCCCGAGGATCGCCAGGCCCACCTCGTGAGCGGGGACCTCGGCGGCCCCGGCGGTGCGCAGCGCGTCCTCCACCTCTTGGCCCAGGCAGGCCAGCTGGTCCTCGGTGACCGGGCGGCCCTTGCAGGCCTTCCGCACACCGGAGACGGCCTTCTCACGGACGAACGGCTCGGTGGCGCCGGAGCGCTTGACCACCGTCAGCTGCATGAGCTCGACGGTGGTGAAGCGCCGCTCGCACGCCGAGCAGGTACGCCGTCGGCGGATCGACCCGCCGTCCTCGGCCACCCGCGAGTCCAGGACCCGGGTGTCGGTGGCCCGGCAGTAGGGACAGTGCACGGCGGGGCTCCTTCCGGGGGTCGGGGGTGCGGTGGGGGTGCTGCGGGCGCGACGAGGACACCCCTGGTGGGGTGTGCAGTCGCTGTGGAGATCGGGCCCTCACCTGTGCATAACCACGGGCGAGGTGTGGGTCATCCACCCCGGCCCTGTGAACTAGATGTGGATAACCACATCCGTGTAACTACTAGATGTAGTGGGAACCGTACGCCCCCGACACCAGGCACGCAAGCGGTCGGCGACATTTGGCGTCGTCCAGGTCACACCCGACGCAAAGCCGCAGGTCAGCGACCTGCCGGGCTGGACGAGACCACCCTGACGGGGCGTGTCGGGCGGTCCGCGCGGCCTCCTCGCAGACCCCCTCCGGAGGGGGTGAGCAGGAACTGCTCATCGACCGCCACCCCGTCGGGCGAGCAGACTCCGCGCCATGCGCACCCTCCCCCACCGCACCCCCCGCACCCGCACCGCCCTCGCCGCCTCCGGCGCCCTCCTGCTCCTGCTCGGCGCCACCGCCTGCGGCGCCGACGATGTCGCCGACCAGGCCGCCGAGTCCGCCGTCGAGCGGGCCATCGAGGACGCCGCGTCGTCCGAGGGCGTCGACGTGGACATCAACTCCGGGAACGGCTCGGTGAGCATCGAGTCCAGCGACGGCACCTTCACCTCGGGCATGGGAGCACTGCCGCAGGGCTTCCCCGAGGACATCCCGGTCCTGGAGGGCGAGATCCTCCAGGGGGCCTCGAGCGACGGCAACGGCACGACCGGCTGGTTCGTCTCCGTCGCCGTTGACCAGTCTGCTGACGAGGCACTCGCCGACGCCGCCGCCGCGCTCGAGGGAGCCGGCTACTCCGAGGGCGACAACTCCATGGCGATGGAGGGACTCTCCTACGTGCAGTACGTCGGCAGCGAGTGGGAGATCATCCTCGGCGCCACCGACGACGGGCAGGGCGGCACGCTGCTGTCCTACACCGTCACGCCGCCGACGAGCTGACCCCGCGGACGCCGCGGCCGGCGCCTCGGGTGATGAGGAACCCGAAGGCGGTCGCCAGGACGTACATCAGGACCGAGTAGACCGCGGCCGGGATCGCGACCTCGGTGCTGTCGAGCACCGACAGGGCGATGGTCAGCGCGACGGTGGTGTTGTGGATGCCCACCTCCATCGAGCTGGCCACGGCCTGCGGCCGGTCCAGGCGCGCCAGCCGCGCGCCGGCGTACCCGAGGCCGAGGCTGAGCACGCACAGCAGCCCGGTGACCAGACCGACGTCGCGCAGGTAGTCGGCGAGGTTCTCCCGCTCGCCCAGCAGCGCACCGACCGCGACCGCGACGAGCACCACGATCGAGAAGATGCGCACGGGTTTGTCGGCGCGCACGGCGAAGGCGGTCGAGGCACGACGCACGAGCATGCCGATCGCCACGGGCACCAGGACGATCGCGATGACCTGGAGCACCTTGCCCAACTGCAGGCCCAGCTCACCCTCGGCGTCGAAGTACCCGATCGCCAGGTTGGTCACCAGCGGGATCGTCACCGCTGCGAGCACCGAGTTGATCGCGGTGAGGGTGATGTTGAGCGCCACGTCGCCGCGGAAGAGGTGGCTGAACAGGTTGGCCGTCGTGCCGCCGGGCGAGGCGGCCAGCAGCATCACGCCGACCGCCAGCAGCGGATCGAGGTCGAAGCCGACGACCAGGCCGAAGGCGATGACCGGCAGGACCAGCACCTGGATGCCGAGCGCCACCACGACGGCCCGCGGTGTGCGCGCGACCCGGCGGAAGTCGGCGACCTCCAAGGAGAGGCCCAGGCCGAACATGATGATCGCCAGGGCGATCGGCAGTCCGACGCTGATCAGCGCGGAGTCGTTCATCGCGGTCTCCTCCCGGCACGGTCCGTGTGACCGGCGCCACAGCCTAGGCGCATCGTCGGCCTCCTCGGCGCCGGCCCGCGGCGCACGTCGCGAGGATCTCGCCCACCCACACCTCGAAACGATTTGGTGAGGCAACCCTAAATAAGGCTAGCCTTACCTATATGAACGGTCCTGATGCTGCGACGCCCGCCCTGCGCGGCCGCGGCCTGACCCTGGGCTACCGCGGCCACGACGCCCCGGTCGTCGAGGCGGCCGACCTGGTGCTGGTCCGTGGCGAGGTCACCGCCCTCGTCGGCCCCAACGGGAGCGGCAAGTCCACGTTGCTGCGTGCCCTGGCACGGCTGCACCGGGTCACCGCCGGCGAGGTGCTCCTCGAGGACGCACCCACCGCCACACTCTCCGGGAAGGACTTCGCGCGCCGGGTCACCCTGCTCTCCCAATCCCGCCCCGAGCCGTCGGGCCTCACCGTCCGCGACGTCGTCGCCTTCGGCCGCCACCCCTACCGCCGGCGCTTCGGCGGCTTGGACGCCGCCGACCGCGGCGCCATCGACCACGCCATGACCCTCACCGGCGTCGCGGGCATGGCCGAGCGAGGTGTCGACGAGCTCTCCGGCGGCGAGCTGCAGCGGGTGTGGCTGGCGACCTGCCTGGCCCAGGACACCGGCGTGCTGCTGCTCGACGAGCCCACCAACCACCTCGACCTGCGCTACCAGGTCGAGGTGCTGGACCTGGTCCGCGACCTCGCCGACGACCACGGCGTGGCCCTCGGGCTGGTCCTCCACGACCTCGACCAGGCCGCCGCCGTCGCCGACACCGTCGTGCTGCTGCACCGCGGTCGGGTGCGCGGCACCGGCGCGCCCGAGGACGTCCTGACCGGCGACCTCCTCTCCGAGGTCTACGGCCTCCCCATCCGCACCCTCCGCGACCCCGACACCGGCGTCGTGCGCTGCGAGCCCCGCAGCAGGCACGGGCAGCGACGTGCTGCCCGCGCCCTCCCCCACCACCAGCACTAGACAGGACATCCACCCGATGAAGCGCACCCTCCTCCCGGCCCTGGCCGCGACCTCCCTGCTCGCGTTGAGTGCCTGCGGCACCAGCCAGCCCACCACCGAGGCCAGCGGGTCCGGCACCACCGGCTCCACCGAGACCGCAGCCGGCCCGATCACCCTCACCGACGCCGCCGGCCGCACGGTCGAGCTCGACGCCCCCGCCGAGCGGGTCGTCGTGCTGGAGTGGCAGATGGTCGAGGACGTCCTCACCCTCGGCCTCGAGCCGGTCGGCGTCGCCGACGTCGAGGGCTACACCACCTGGAACTCCTCGATGCCCCTGGGCCCCGACACCCAGGACGTCGGCAAGCGCGGCGAGCCCAACCTCGACGCGATCTACGCCACCGACCCCGACCTGGTCATCACCGAGGTCTACGGCCCCGACGACGCCGTGGTCGAGCAGCTGGAGGAGTACGACGTGCCGGTGCTCGCCACCCTGGGCGCCGACACCGAGGACCCGATCGGCCAGATGGAGGAGACCCTCGACCTGATCGCCCAGGCCACCGGCCGCGAGGACGAGGCGGACGCCGCGATGGCCGACTTCGAGGCCGCGCTCGAGGAGGGCCGCGCGGCCATCGAGGCAGCCGACCCCGAGACGACCGAGTTCGCCTTCTTCGACGCCTACGCCCAGGGCTCCACCGTCGCGGTCCGGCCCTTCGGCCAGGGCTCGTGGATCGGCGAGATCGGGGAGGCGCTCGGGCTCACCAACGTCTGGGAGGGCGAGGTCGACGCGGCGTACGGCCTGGGCTCGACCGACGTCGAGGGCCTGGCCGAGGTCGACGACGCGCTGGTCCTGCACACCGCCACCCAGTCCGAGACCTGGCTGCCGCAGCTCGCCGAGAACCGGGTGTGGACCAACGCCGACTTCGTCGAGGAGGACCGGCTGCGCGCCTTCCCCGAGGGCGTGTGGACCTTCGGCGGCCCCCGCTCCGGCGAGCAGGTCGTCGACGCCTTCGTCGCGGCCGTGACGGGCTGAGCCGACCGTGAGCCTGCTGGACCGCACCGCACCGGTCGCCGACCGGCGCGCCGAGGACCCCGCCGCCGCCCTCCCTGGCGGCGGCGGGGTCCTCGGCGCGGTCGCGGCCCTGCTGCTCACCACCGCCGCCCTGGTCGTCGTCACCGGCTGGCACCTCACCCAGGGCACCTCCGGCCTCGGCGCCGGCGACCTGCTGGGGGCCCTGCTGGGACGCGAGCCGTCCTCGGCCAGCGCGTCCTCGGCGTACGACGTCCTCGTCTCCTCCCGGCTGCCGCGGGCCCTCGCGGGCATCGTCGTCGGGGTCGCGCTGGGCGCGGCGGGCGCGATGTTCGCCTCGTTGGCGCGCAATGCTCTCGCCTCCCCCGACACGCTCGCCGTCAACGCGGGCGCGTACTTCGCCGCGACCCTCGTCGCCGCCCTCGGCATCCAGCTGCCCTACGTCGGCGACGGGATGGTCACCTTCGCCGGTGGCCTCGCGGCGGCCGGGCTGGTGCTGCTGCTGGCCGGAGGCGGCGCTGCGTCCACGACCCGGCTGGTGCTGGCCGGCTCGGCGGTCGCGCTGGCCCTAGGTTCCGCGGTCGGGGCACTGCTGCTGCTCTTCGCCCAGGAGACCACCGGCCTCTTCGCCTGGGGCAACGGCACCCTCACCCAGCTCAACCTCGGCGGGGTGGCCCGGATGGCCCCCGTCGTCGCGGCCTGCCTGGTGGCCGCGCTGCTGCTCGCGCGCCGGATGGACCTGCTGGCGCTCGGCGACGACACCGCACGCGTGCTCGGCGTACCGGTGCGCAGCACCCGGGTCACCGGCTTCGTGCTCGCGGTGGCGCTCTGCGCGGCCGCCGTCCACCTCGCCGGCCCGCTCGGCTTCATCGGCCTCTGCGCCCCGGCGGCCGTGCGCCTGCTCGCGCGGCGACTGCCGTCGGTGTCGCGGCACGTCGTGCTGGTGCCGTTGTCCGGCCTGGTCGGCGCGCTGCTCGTGCTGCTCTCCGACGCGGCCCTCCGCGCCCTGCTCTCCCCCGAGGCTGCCCTCGTCGTCCCGACCGGCGTCACCACGACGCTGCTCGGTGCGGTCGTGCTGGTGCTGCTGGCCCGCCGGGCCCGCGACGCCGGGCCCACGCGCCGGCCGGCGTCGGCGCGCCCGGGTCGCCACCACTCACGGCTGCGGTACGCCGTGATCTGCACCGCCCTGGTCACCGCGACGCTCGGCGCGGCGCTGCTCGGGCTCATGGCCGGCTACACCTGGCTGCTCACCGGCGACCTCGTCAACTGGGCCCGCGGCGTCGCGGTCCCGGTGGTGCAGTTCGCGATGGACGAGCGGGCCCCGCGCGTGGTCGCCGCTCTCGGCGGCGGGGCGGCCCTCGCACTGGCCGGCACGGTGGTGCAGGCGGTCTGCCGCAACCCGCTCGCCGAGCCCGGGATCCTGGGGATCACCGGCGGCGCCGGTCTGGGCGCCGTCGTGGTCGTCACCTCCGCGGGTGCGACGGTGGCGGTGTCGAGCGTGTCCCTGGCCCTGGGCTCCACGGTCGGCGCACTCGTGGCCTTCGCCCTGGTCTACGGTCTCGCGTGGCGCGGCGGCCTGGACTCCGACCGGCTGGTGCTGGTCGGCATCGGCGTCGCGGCCGGCGCCCAGGCACTGACGGCCTTCCTCCTCCTGTGCTCCGACCCGTGGAACACCCCGCGGATCTTCACCTGGCTCAGCGGCTCGACCTACGACCGGGAGTGGGTCCAGGTGCTGCCCGTCCTGGTGCTGCTGGCGATCGGGCTGCCGCTCGCGTGGGTGGCGCACCGCGAGCTGGACCTGGTGGCCCTCGACGACGAGACCCCCCGGCTGGCGGGCATCCACCTCGAACGGCTGCGCCTGCTCGCGCTCCTCGGAGCAGCCCTCCTCACCGCCGCCGCGGTCGCCGCCGTCGGTGTCGTCGCCTTCGTCGGGCTGGTCGCGCCGCACGCGGCCCGCGCCCTGGTCTCGGGCCGGCACCTGCGGGTCCTGCCGGTCGCCACGCTGCTCGGCGCCTTGCTGCTCTCGCTCGCCGATACGCTCGGGCGCAGCGTCATCGCGCCGGCCCAGGTGCCGGCCGGGCTGGTGGTGGCAGCCATCGGCGCGCCGTACTTCCTCTGGCTGCTGCACCGCTCGCGGGCGTGAGGCCCGGCGAGCCGGGATGCTCGGCGGCCGCTACGCCGGCTCGTCGGGCTGCTCGCCCCGCTCCTGGCCCCACTCCTCGGCGAGGTCGTCGGCGCGGCGGTCGAGGTCGAGGGCGAACCACACCGTCGTGCCGCCCGCGTCGCGCTCGGATCCCCAGCGGTCGGTGAGCGCCTCCACCAGCATCAGGCCACGGCCGTAGACCGCCAGCGGGTCCTCCTCGCGCGTCGGCTCCACCACGTCCCCCTGCGCTCCCCGGTCCCGCACCAGGACCGTCAGCACGCCCTCGAGCAGCGAGAGCCGCACGTCGGCGACGGTGTGGGCGTGGTTGACGGCGTTGGTCACGACCTCGGAGAGGCACAGCTGGGCGGTCTCGACGATCTCCTCGCCGACGCCCCAGGTCTGCAGCTCCTCGCTCAGGAAGGCCCGCGCCCGGCGCGGGGCGGTCGGCTCGGGCGGTAGCCGCAGGCTCGCGGTGCGGGCGCCGGGCTCGGCGGCCGCCTCGGTCTCGGCGAGCTCCTCGGCCAGGTCCCTCGACCGCCGCGAGCGCACGTCGGCGATCGCCTCGGCCGTACGTCGAGCGGCGGCCTCGAGCAGGTCCGGCCCGGCCGCGCCACGGTCCGGCGTCGTCTCCAGCACGACCAGCAACCCACCGATGGGCGACCCGGTGCCGGGCAGCGGGACCACCGCCAGCACGGACCCACCGCGCTCGCGCTCCTGCTCGACCAACCAGGGCCACCGCTCCTCGAGGGTGGCGAGCTCGGCGTGGATGGGCCGTCCGGTGCGCACCACGTCGGTCAGCGGTACGTCGTCGTAGGCATCGATGTGGCACCACTCGGGCTGGTCCGGGAGGGGGTCGCCCGCGTCCGGACCCGAGGTGAAGCGCAACCGGCGCCCCCCGCCCTCGGTGAGCGCCAGCCCGACCCGGCACACGCCGGGCAGGAGGGCGAGGTCCGCCAGGACCGCGCGGGCGATCTCGTCCACGTCGCCGGCGCCGCTCGCCTCGGCCAGCGCCGACTCCAGGCGCGTGAGCGCGCCCGACGGCGTCACCGAGCCCTGGCCCTGCGCCGCCGGATCGACCTGCCCCCGGTCCGGCATGACCCCGAATGTAGCGAACGACCCCCCACCCGGTCAGGGACCGAGGTCCCGTGCCACCCGGGCGGGCGGCACCTGCGTGAGGATCCCCTGAAGGTCCGGGGGCCGGTGTGGCCCGACGGATCGCAGGGCGGGGCGGGCACCCCGGCGGTTCGACCCGGCCGGGCGGCGCCGGTCGGGAACAATGGCGCGGTGGCCGGGAGCGCGGGGAGCAGTGCGGGGAAGCGGGCCGGGTCGCGGCGCGCCCCGCGCCGACGCTCGCGACCCTCTCCGCAGCTGCTGCTCCTGACCGGCGGCATCACCGCGCTGGTCGTCGCCTGGGGGTACCTCGTCTGGGCCGCCATCGACTTCGGCGCCGCCGCCCGGGCCGGCGAACAGGTCGCCTGGCTGTTCTTGGCACTGGCCTCGCTCGGCGCAGTGGCCTGCCTCTTCGCCGGCCTGATGCTGGGCGTGAGGCTGCTGCGGATGCTCGGCATCCTGTCGCCGCAGGCGCTGGGCGAGCCGGTCGACCCCGACCGGCCACCGAAGCCGAAGGGCGGCAAGCGCGCAGCGCGCTAGCCACGAGCACCTGGCCCGGGACCACGCCACGCGACGTCCGGAGACCACCGAGGGGCGGGCCCGGATGGGCCCGCCCCTCGTCTTCCCCGTGGTTTCGCCGGCCGGGGTCGAGGCGACCGGCGAAGTCTGTGTCGTGCTGGGTCTCGTGGCTCGCTGCGCTCGCACCTCGACCGGCGGCGGGGCTGCGCTCGCACCGCGATCAGCGGGAGGTGCAGCGGCTTCCCGCCCAGGCTCAGTCGGCCGCGGGCACCAGCAGCCGCTGGCCGGCGACCAGCATCCCGCCGTCCAGGTTGTTGAGGTCCTGGATCGTGCTGATCATCGCGCGCACGTCGCCGTCGTCGGTACGGGCCGCGGCGATGTCCCACAGTGTCGCGCCACTGCCCACGACGATGACGTCGGTGGGGACCGGCTCGCCCTTCTCCGCGGTCGCGACCGAGACGCCGGCGAACGCCACCGCGACGGCCACGGCCACCAGCAGCCCGACGAGGAAGACCACGAGCCGACCACGGCGGGTCAGGCGCAGCTCGCTGCGACGGCCGTCGGCGGCGTACGTCGTGGCGCGGACGGTGCGGGCCGGGGTGGCGGCTGCGGGAAGGACCATGGTGCTCATCGGAATCTCCTGGGGAAGGCGGAGTGGGCTGCGCACCGATGTCTACTGACGGCCACCGACAGTCCCGGCGGGGCGCCGGTCAGGGAGGACCGACGACGACTCCGGAGCTGCGGCTCGACCACCAGTTCGATCGAACACGTGTACGAGAGTAGATCAGGTGTTCGAACGAGATCAAGGGTTTGGGCGAACAGATGTTCGACCTCGTTCCGACGGGCGAGGCGCGCGGCCGTGCCCGGCGGCCCGAGAGGCTCAGCCCCTGCGCAGCGCGCGGCGCCCCTGGGCTGCGAAGACCGCGGTGCCGCGCGTGGCGACGGCGGGCGCCAGGGAGATGCCACGCATGAGGGCGCCGCGCCACACCGGGACCGTGCGCACCACGCGCGCGGTGCCGACCATCCCGACCGCCACCTCCGCGATCTCCTCCACACTCAGGAGACGACCGCCGGAGTGGACCAGGGCCGCACCGAGGCCCTCGGGGTCCTGGGCGTCGAGCATCGCGGTGCGCACGCCGTCCGGGCAGACCGCGTGGACCCGCACCGAGCGCGGCGTCTCGGCAGCCACGGACATGCTGGCCGAGACCGCAGCCGCCTTCGTGGCGGCGTACACGCTGTAGCCCGGCACGGGGCCCAGGCCGGACAGCGAGGCGATGTTGACGATGTCGCCCCCGGCGGAGCCGAAGCCGTCGAGGGCCGCCCGCATCCCCCAGAGCACCCCGAGGACGTTGACGTCGACCAGCCGGCGCACCTGCTCCTCGGACAGCTCCGAGAGCCGGCCGTCGTCACCGACGCCGGCGTTGTTGAACCACGCCGCGAGCCGGCCGTGACCGGCGGCTACCTCGGCCGCGTGCCGGTGGGCGGCGGGGTCCCGGACGTCGTGCGCGAGTCCCGCGACCCCACCGATCTCGTCGGCGGTGGCCGCGGCTCCCGCGCCGTCGACGTCGGTCACCACCACCGACCAGCCCTCGCGCACCAGGCGCTCGGCGATCCCCCGCCCGATCCCCCGGGCCCCTCCGGTCACGACGGCGCTGCGCTCGTTCACCCCCGCAGTCTCCCGTACGTCGGCGCGCGCCGTCGCCCGTCCCAGACCCCGGTCGCACGACCCTCCGCCGACCGGCGCGACACGCCGGTTCGAACACATGTTTGATCGTTGTCGGTCCCGAGGCCTAGCGTGACCCCACTGGGTCCGACCCCTCGGCCCCACCTGCGCCCGCACCCGCGCCACCCCCTGGAGGACCCATGGCCACCAGCCACGACGACCCGGCCACCGGCAGCACCGACAGCACCGACACCCCGGCCACGCCCGGCACCCCGGGCGCGGTCACCACGCTGCCCGACGGGCCGCCCGACGCCAGCGGGCTGACCGCCCGGCAGACCAAGGTGCTGGAGACCATCCGCGACGCCGTCGCGCTGCGGGGCTACCCGCCCAGCATGCGCGAGATCGGCCAGGCCGTCGGCCTGACCAGCACCTCGTCGGTGGCCCACCAGCTGAAGGTGCTGGAGGAGAAGGGGTTCATCAAGCGCGACGGCAGCCGCCCTCGCGCGCTCGAGGTGTTCCTGCCCGAGTCGATGGCCGCCCGCCGATCGATCTCCTCCGCCGACGACACCGGCATCGACGAGACCGGGGTCGGCGACTCGCTGCCCGCCGCCTCCTACGTCCCGGTCCTGGGCCGGATCGCCGCGGGCGCGCCGATCCTGGCCGAGGAGCAGGTCGAGGACGTCTTCCCGCTGCCCAAGCAGCTCGTCGGCGACGGCCAGCTGTTCCTGCTGGAGGTCCGCGGCGAGTCGATGATCGACGCCGCGATCTGCGACGGGGACTACGTCGTGATCCGCCAGGCCCAGACCGCCGACAGCGGCCAGATGGTGGCCGCCATGATCGACGGCGAGGCCACGGTCAAGACGCTCTCGCGCAAGAACGGCCAGGTCTGGCTGCTCCCCCACAACGACGCCTTCGACCCGATCGACGGCACGCACGCCACGATCCTCGGCATCGTCACGGCGGTGCTGCGCAAGGTCTGAGGGTCACGACGTCCGCTCGCCGGCGCGTGTCCGAGAGGTGAACAGACGGTGCTCACATCACGGAACCCATGACGTAGCCAGCCGGGTGTCGTTGGATGAGGCGTGACCTCGATCCAGCGCTCCCCCGGGCAGCCCGAGCACGCGTCGAGCGAGCCGGCGCGACCGGGTCAGGCCCTCCCCCGACGTACGGTCCTGGCCACCGGAGCCGTCGCCGCCACCACGGTGACCGCTGCGGGTGCCGCGCTCGCGAGCAGCCCGGCCCGCGCGGCCGACGGCACCGCGGACCGGGCCGGCGGCACGAACACGCTCGGGAAGCGTGATCACCAGGTCTTCCAGCACGGCGTCGCCTCCGGCGACCCGCTGCCCGAGGCCGTCCTCATCTGGACCCGCGTCACCCCGACGCCGGCGGCGACGCCCGGCTCGGCCAAGGGTCGACCGGTCACCGTGCGCTGGGAGGTCGCCCGGGACGCGCGGTTCCGGAAGGTGGTGAGCAGCGGGCGCTTCCGCACCAGCGCCGCCCGCGACCACACCGTCAAGCTGGACGCGAAGGGGCTGCGGCCGGAGACCGAGTACTTCTACCGGTTCGCCGCGCTGGGTCAGCGCAGCCCCGTGGGGCGGCTGCGCACCGCACCGGGCGAGCGGGCGACCCCGCGCAACCTGCGGTTCGGCGTCGTGTCCTGCTCCAACCTCGAGGCCGGGTTCTTCACCCCCTACCGCGCCCTCGCAGCGCGCCAGGACCTGCACGCGATCCTGCACCTGGGCGACTACCTCTACGAGTACCCCACCGGCGGCTACGGCATGGGCCAGGACAACGTGGTGGTCCGCCCGCACGACCCGCCGCACGAGATGGTGAGCCTGGAGGACTACCGCCGCCGGCACGCCAGCTACAAGCTCGACCCCGACCTGCAGGCCCTGCACGCGCGCTACTCCTGGATCCTCACCTGGGACGACCACGAGGTCACCAACGACCAGTGGAAGGCCGGCGCGGAGAACCACGACGAGTCCGAGGGTGACTACAAGAAGCGGCGGGCCCGCGCCCACCGCGCGTACGACGAGTGGATGCCGGTCCGGATGGACGGCACCGCGCGGCTCGACGACGGGGCCCGGCTCTACCGGCGCCTGCGCTTCGGCGACCTGGCCGAGATCTCGATGCTCGACCTGCGCACCTACCGCGACGAGCAGGCCGCACTGCCCGGCGTCGACGCCACCGTCAGCGACCCGTCCCGCTCGATCACCGGCAAGAAGCAGATGGCGTGGCTCAAGGAGTCGCTGACGCGCGGCGACCACGCCCCGCAGTGGAAGGTCATCGGCAACCCGGTGATGATCGCGCCGGTCACCTTCGGCGACCTGCCCAACGACCTCATCGACCCGATCAACGACGTGACCGGGATCCTCCCCGCCGACGGGGCGCCCTACAACGTCGACCAGTGGGACGGCTACACCGCCGACCGACGCGAGGTGCTCGGCCACATTCGCGACCACCAGGTCAAGGACGTCCTGTTCGTCACCGGCGACATCCACTCCGGCTGGGCCTGCGAGCTGCCGCTGGACACCTCCACGCAGCCGCTCTACGGCGACTCCTACGGCGTGGAGTTCGTGTGCTCCTCGGTCACGTCCAACAATCTCAAGGACATCACCGGCGTGCCGCAGGCCAGCCCGCTCGTCGAGACCGCGATCCTCGCCAACAACCGGCACATCAAGTACCTCGACTTCGACTCCCACGGGTTCTCCGTCCTCGACATCACCGCGGCACGGGCCCAGATGGACTGGTACGTCATCGGCGACCGCGCCGACGCCGACACCCCGATCACGTGGTCGGTCAGCTACGAGACCCGCGCCGGGACCGGCCGGGTCACCGCCGTCGACACCCCGCTGGAGGGCTGATGTGCACCTGTGGTGACGTGAGGCACGGACCCGAGGTCCGGGAGCGGCGCCTCGCGGAGCTGCGTGCCTCCCGGCGTACCGTCCTGACCGCTGCCTCCGGGCTCGCCTTCTCCTCCGCCGTCGCCGCGACCGCGGGTTCCGCCGCGGCCGGCGAGGCGGGTCGCGTGAAGGGCGCCGAGGACCTGCGCTGCTACGTGCTGGTGGTCGACGGCTGCCGCCCCGACGAGGTCGACTCCGCGCTCATGCCGAACCTGCGCGCCCTGCGCGAGCAGGGGATGTACTGGCCGCGGGCGACCTCGATGCCGGTGATGGAGACCATCCCCAACCACGTGATGATGATGACCGGGGTGCGTCCTGACCGCTCCGGCGTGCCCGCCAACGCGATCTACGACCGCGAGCTCGGCGAGGTGCGCACCATGGACCTGCCGAGCGACATCAAGAGCAGGACGATCATCGAGCGGCTCAACGCGCGCGGCCTCACGACCGGCACCGTGCTGAGCAAGGAGTACCTCGTCGGCATCTTCGGCGAGCGCGCCACCCACCGCTGGGAGCCCGAGCTCTACATCCCCGTCTCCGATCACGCCCCCGACCTGCTGACCTACAACGCCCTCACCTCGATGGTCGACGAGCTCGACCCCAACCTCGTCTTCGTCAACCTCGGCGACATCGACCGGTGGGGGCACACCGACCTCACCGGCACCTCGCTGCGGCTGATGCGGCGCGCGGCGCTGCTGCAGACCGACACCCTCATCGGTCAGTTCCTGGACTCACTGAAGTCCAGCGGGCGCTGGGAGAAGTCGATCGTCATCGTGCTGGCCGACCACTCGATGGACTGGTCGCTGCCCACCAACGTCATCTCGCTGCAGTCCTCGATGGACGCCGACCCGCTGCTGGGCGGCAACGTCGTCATCGGCGACAACGGCGGCGCGGACCTCGTCTACTGGACCGGCCCGGGGCGGCAGCGCGAGAAGGCGATCAAGCGGATCCGCGAGATCGCCGAGGCGACGCCGGGCGTGCTGAAGGCATGGGACCGGCGTACGCCGTGGCTGCGGCTGGGCCCCGAGGCCGGCGACGTCGTGGTCTTCTGCCAGGCCGGGTGGCGCTTCTCCGACCCCGACCCGGTCACGAGCAACCCGATCCCCGGCAACCACGGACACCCCGCGACCAGGGCCATCCCGTTCTTCATCGGCGGCGGGCACCCGGTCGTCGAGGCAGGCAAGGTCTCGCCCAAGCACGCCCGCACCGTCGACGTCGCGCCCACGATCGCGGACTTCTTCGGGCTGCGGACCGGCAAGCGGGCCTACGACGGGAAGTCGCGCCTCTGAAGCGGTGCACGCACACCCTGCTCACCGGGTGTGCGCACAGCCGCCCCGGGAACGCTGGGTGAACGCTCGGTACCCGGCGTCACCTCGCCCGGAGGGCCCGCGTTGATCCGGTCGTGACCGAGAAGCCGCAGAGCACCACCGAGAGCCACCTGCCCCGTCGTACCGTCCTGGCGACCGGCGCCGCCGGCGCAGCCGTCGCCCTCACCGCGGGCGGCGGCGCACCGGCCACGGCCACCACGACGGCGGGTGCGACCGCGAGCGCCATGACCCGGCACGAGGTCTTCCAGCACGGCGTCGCCTCGGGCGACCCGCTGCCCGACGCGGTGGTGCTGTGGACCCGGGTCACCCCCACCCCCGACGCGACCCCGGGCTCGGGCCGCGGCCCGAAGGTCCGGGTCGGGTGGGAGGTCGCCACCGACCGGCGCTTCCGCCGCGTCGTACGGCGAGGCCGGTACGTCACCAGCGCGGGTCGCGACCACACCGTGAAGCTCGACGCCCGCGGCCTGGAGCCCGAGCGGTGGTACTGGTTCCGCTTCACCGCCCTGGGCCGGACCAGCCCGGTCGGGCGCACCCGGACCGCCCCGGCGGCCGACGCCACACCTGCCAACCTGCGCCTGGGCTTCGCGTCCTGCTCGAACTGGCCGGCCGGGCTCTTCGCGGCCTACCGCGGTCTCGCGGAGCGCAGCGACCTGCACGCCATCGTGCACCTGGGCGACTACCTCTACGAGTCCGGCTCCAGCGACGTGCGGGCGCACGAGCCCGACCGGGAGATCGTGACGCTGGCCGACTACCGCCAGCGCCACGGGCAGTACAAGACCGACCCGGACCTGCAGGCCGCGCACGCCAGCGCGCCGTGGATCGTGACCTGGGACGACCACGAGGTCACCAACGACTCCTGGGCCGAGGGCGCGGAGAACCACGACGCGTCCGAGGGCGACTACGCGAAGCGGCGCGCCCGCGCCCACCGCGCGTACGACGAGTGGATGCCGTGCCGGATGGACGGCACCGCGCGGCTCGACGACGGGACCCGGCTCTACCGGCGCCTGCGCTTCGGGACGCTGGCCGAGCTGTCGATGCTCGACCTGCGCACCTACCGGGACGAGCAGATCTCCCAGGTCGGCACCGACACCGGCGTCGACGACCCCGGACGCACCATCACCGGCGAGGAGCAGATGGGCTGGCTGCTCGAGGGCCTCCAGCAGGACCGGGCGCAGTGGAAGCTCGTCGGCACTTCGGTGATGTTCTCCCCGCTCAAGGTCGCCGCCCTCCCCCGTGACGTGGTGGCCGCGGTCAACACGCTGGCTCCGCTGCTGCCGCAGGACGGGGTCTACGCCAACGCCGACCAGTGGGACGGCTACACCGCCGACCGGCGCACCGTCGTGGACCACCTGGTCTCGCAGGGCGTGCAGGACACGGTCTTCCTCACCGGTGACATCCACTCCGCCTGGGCGATCGACGTGCCGACCGACGTCGGGTCCTACCCGCTCTCGCCCAGCGCGGGGGTGGAGTTCGTCTGCACGTCGGTGACCTCGGGCAACCTCAAGGACGCCCTCGGCACCCCGTCCCGCTCACCGGTCAACCTGGCCGCGGAGCAGGCGATCCTCTTGGCCAACCCGCACATCAAGTACCTCAACTTCGACGACCACGGCTTCTCGGTGCTCGACGTGACCGCGGAACGGGCGCAGTGCGACTTCTTCGTCATCGGCTCGCGCACCGACCCGGACACTCCGATCACGTGGACCCGGTCGTTCGCGACCGTCGCCGGCGCCAGCTTCGTGCAGGAGGTCGATGCCCCGGTGGGCTGAGCGCGGGTCGCGCTGCCGGCCGGCCGCGCAGCAATCCCCGGATATCAGGCTCTTCTGTCGCTTCGGGAGGGATGCAACCCCTGACAAGCGTCAGGAACGCCTGATATCCGGGGATTCCGACGACGCTCGCGAGCCGACGCCCGCGCGGTCCCGGCCCGGACCTCAGCCCGCGGAGGCGGCGAGCCGGGTGAGCGCCTGGCGCACGACGGCGGGGTCGGTGGTGGTCCACATCGGCGGCAGGCTGGCCTTGAGGAACGAGCCGTAGCGGGCGGTGGCGAGCCGGGGGTCCAGCACGGCCACGACGCCGCGGTCGGAGGTGGTGCGGATCAGCCGGCCGGCGCCCTGGGCCATCAGCAGCGCGGCATGGGTGGCCGCGACCTGCATGAAGCCGTTGCCGCCGGCCTTATCGGCTGCCCGTTGACGCGCGGACATCAGCGGGTCGTCGGGCCGCGGGAACGGGATGCGGTCGATGAGCACCAGCTGGCAGGTGTCGCCGGGGACGTCCAGGCCCTGCCACAGCGAGAGGGTGCCGAACAGGACCGTGTGGTGGTCCTCGACGAACTGCTTGGCCAGCTCCGGCAGCTGGGCGTCGCCCTGGGCCAGCGTGGTCAGGTGCGGCAGCCGCTGACGGATCGCCTCGGCGGCGGCCTCGGCGGCCCGCCGCGAGGAGAACAGCCCCAGGGTGCGGCCGTCGGCGGCGTCGACCAGCTCGGCGATCTCGTCGAGCTGGGCCTGACCGAGGCCGTCCCTCCCCGGGGGCGGCAGGTGCTTGGCGACGTAGAGGATGCCCTGACGTCCGTAGTCGAAAGGGGAGCCGACGTCCACGCCGCGCCACGGCAGCACGCCGTCGTCGGTGCGCGGCTCGACCGGGGCGTCCTCGGAGGTGACCCGCTCGGACGGCTTGAGCCCCACCGAGGCGGCGACCGACCCGAAGTCGCCGCCGAGCATGAGGGTCGCCGAGGTCATGACGACGGTCTTGTCCGAGAGCAGCTTCGAGCGCATCTGCCCCCACACCTGCAGCGGCGCGACGCAGAGCCGCGGCGCCATCCGCTCGGTGCCCTCCGAGAGCCACAGCACGTCGGACTCCAGGTCGGCAGCCATCCGCTCGGCGACGGCGAAGACGTCCTGCACCGAGCCCTTGGCCTGCTGGCGGCCGGGGTCGGCGTCACCCTCGCCGGGCTTCTCGCGGGGGAAGCCGGAGATGCAGGCGCGGGCCGCGTCGCGCACCAGCTGGAGCGCGTCGCCGAGCTCCTCGGTGAGGACGTCGATCCGGCCGGCCGCCGTCCTGGAGAGCGCGTCGCGCAGGCTCTCCCCGGCGTCGGCCAGGTCGTCAGCGGGGTTCGAGGCGCCCTCGGCCTGCACGTGCTTGCGGGCCCGGCGCGCGGCGCGCTCGACATCGGGCGCGGTGAGCTCGTCGGTCGCAGCCTGGGTCACCCGGGCGACCAGCTCGTGCGCCTCGTCGATCACGACGGCGTCGTACTCCGGGATCATCGGCACGCCCTCGATGGCGTCGATGGCCAGCAAGGAGTGGTTGGTGATCACCAGGTGGGAGCGGTGCGCCTTCTCCCGCGCCAGCTCGGCGAAGCACTCCTGACCGAAGGGGCAGCGCGCGGCGGAGAGGCAGTCGCGGTGGCCGACGGAGACCTGGCGCCACTCGCGGTCGGTGTGCCGCGGGGCGTTGTCGCGCTCGCCGGAGCCGCCCTGCTCGGCTTCCTCCTCGGCCCACGCGCGCAGCTCGAGGACCTTCTGGCCCATCGATCCCTCGGGCATCTGGACCAGCGCGCCCTGGTCGTCGGGGACGCCCTCGCGGATGCGGTGCAGGCAGGCGTAGTTGGAGCGCCCCTTCAGCACGGCGTACGACGTGTCGACCCCCGGGGTGCCCTTCACGGCCTCCATGAGTCGCGGCACGTCGCGCTCCACCAGCTGGTGCTGCAGCGCGAGCGTGGCCGTCGCCACCACGACCCGCTTGTCGTGCAGCAGCGAGGGCACGAGGTAGGCCAGCGACTTGCCGGTGCCGGTGCCGGCCTGGACGAGCAGGTGCTGCTCCTCGGCGAAGGCCCGCCCGACCTCCTCGGCCATCTGCACCTGGCCCTCGCGGGTGGCGCCTCCGAGGGCCTCGACCGCGGTGGCCAGGAGCTCGCCCACGCTGGTCCTCGGCTCCGTCACGACGAGCACCCTAGCCGCGGGCGGGGACGGTCCCGGCGTCGGCGTCAGCCACCTGTGGACAGCCGCGTGGCGACCGCGTCGCCGAAGGCGGCGTGCCCGGCGGGGGTCAGGTGCAGCAGGTCCGGCAGGTAGTCCAGCCGCAGGTCGCTGACCGCGACGAACCGCACGTCCCGCTCCGCGCAGAGCCGCTCCAGCAGCCCCTCCACCCTGCCGACGTACGCCGCTCGCGCGGGTGCGGCCGCCGGGCCGACGACGGTCACGGGGTGGCCGGCGGTGGCGGCCAGGACGCGGTCGAGGCCGGCGATGACCTCCGCGTCGGAGCTGTCCCAGTCGTTGAGGCCGCCGGCCACGACGACCGGAGTGCCCGGGGGGACCGAGCGCAACGCCGCAGCGGCCCGCGCCCCGAACGAGACCCGCGGCCCGCAACCGGACGCGCCGGAGCCGAAGCCGGACCCGGAGAAGCCGGCCACGTGCACCCGCCCAGGGAGCCGCGAGGGCCACGAGCGGACGGGGTCGTCGAGACCGAGGCCGGCGGTCCAGGAGTCACCGATCACCAGCACGTCCGCACCAGTGCCGGTCACTGCCTCGGCGCGGGCGAGCGAGTCCGCGGCGAACTGCTCGCAACGAGCCAGCTTGGTGCCGGTCGCGCGCTCGACGCCGACCACCGCGAGGACCAGCAGGAGGCCGGTCACGAGCAGCACGAGCGGCAGGCGTGGCCGCGCGGGCCCCTGCGCTGCGTCCTCAGGACCCCGGGCGCGCGCGGGCGCGGCGCTCGCCGCCCGACCAGCCGGGGCGGTCCCCCGGTGGACCATGCGCCCATCCTGGGGCCTGCCGGCCCCGCGCGCAGACGAACGGTGCGGACGGTGATCCCATCGTCACCGACACGTGACCGCCGGCCTGTGGAGCAGGCTCAGGAGCTGGCCGCGACGGCGTACGCCGCCAGGTCGCCCGCGAGCGACTCCGACGCCCGGCCCTTCACCAGCGTGCCGTCGGCGGTGTGCTCGAGCGACTCGATCTCCCCGGCCCGGTGGATCCGGTCGACGAGGTCGCCGCGGCTGTAGGGCAGCAGCACCTCGAACTCGACCGCCGGGCGCGGCAGCTCGGACTCCACCCGGGCCAGCGCCTCGGCGATGCCCTGCCCGGTCTTCGCCGAGACGACCACCGAGTGCGGCTCGCGCGCCTGGAGGCGGGCGATGACCATCGGGTCGGCCGCGTCGGCCTTGTTGATGACGATGAGCTCGGGCACGTCGAGAGCGTCGATGTCGGCGAGCACCTCGCGCACCGCGGCGATCTGGCCCTCGGGGTCGGGGTGCGAGCCGTCGACGACGTGCAGCAGCAGGTCGGCGTCGGCGACCTCCTCCAGCGTGGAGCGGAACGCCTCCACCAGCTGGTGCGGCAGGTGCCGGACGAAACCGACGGTGTCGCTCATGGTGTAGACCCGGCCGTCGGCCGTCGTGGTGCGCCTGGTCGTGGGGTCCAGGGTCGCGAACAGCGCGTCCTCGACCAGCACGCCAGCGCTGGTGAGCCGGTTGAGCAGCGAGGACTTGCCCGCGTTGGTGTAGCCGGCGATCGCCACGCTGGGGACCTGGTTGGCCTGGCGCTGCGAGCGCTTGGAGTCGCGAGTGACCTTCATCTGCTTCAGCTCGCGGCGCAGCTTGGCGATCCGGTCGTTGATGCGGCGGCGGTCGGTCTCGATCTTGGTCTCACCGGGACCACGGCCACCGATGCCCTCACCACCGGCAGCACGACCACCGGCCTGGCGCGAGAGGTTGCCACCCCAGCCGCGCAGGCGCTGCTTCATGTACTGCAGCTGGGCCAGCTCGACCTGCGCCTGGCCCTCCTTGGACTTCGCGTGCTGGGCGAAGATGTCGAGGATCAGCGCGGTGCGGTCGACGACCTTGACCTTGAGCTTGTCCTCGAGGTTGCGCAGCTGGCTGGGTGCGAGGTCGCCGTCGCAGATGACGGTGTCGGCGCCGGTGGCGCGGACGATCTCGCCGATCGCCTCGACCTTGCCGCGACCGACGTACGTCGCCGGGTCGGGGCTCTGCCGGCGCTGGTAGATCGCCTCGAGCACCTCCGAGCCGGCGGTCTCGGCGAGCAGGGCTAGCTCGGCCATGGAGTTCTCGGCGTCCTGCGTGGTGCCCTCGGTCCACACCCCGACCAGGACGACCCGCTCCAGCCGCAGCTGGCGGTACTCGACCTCGGTGATGTCCTCGAGCTCGGTGCGCAGGCTGGCCACGCGGCGCAGCTGGTGGCGCTCGGCGAGCTCCATCGCCCCGACGGTCGGCTCGTCCTCGGGGTCCTCGTCCCAGGCGAGGTCCTCGTCGGCGTACCCCGACTCGAAGCCGTCCTCGGTCTCTTCCCAGGCGTCGGTCTCCTCGAGCTCGTCGGTGAGCGAGAAGTCGGGGGTGGTCTCACGTGCGTTCGTCATATGCCTCCAGCGTAGGTCGGTTCCAACGCCGCGGCGAACACGTTTACTCCCGGGCCCACCCGCCACGGCGATCCGCGGACACCGGCGGCAGGCGCCCGCCGGGCGACCGGCAGGAACAGGATGCGTCGCCGGCCGGCATCGCCGCTGCTCTGGCAACCTGACGGGGTGCGTCCTTCCGCCCTCGACGACCTGCGCCCGCTCGTCCCGGGTCGGGTGCTCGGTGTGACCGGGGCGCCGGGAGCCGGGAAGTCGACGTTCGCGACCCGGTTGGCCGCGGAGTGGGGCGCGGTGGTGGTGCCGATGGACGGGTTCCACTGCGCCGACGTCGAGCTGCGGCGGCGCGGGCTGCTGGACCGCAAGGGGGTGCCGGACAGCTTCGACGCCGAGGGCCTGGCCGCGCTGCTGCGGCGGGTGCGGGACCGGGAGGAGCTGGTGCTGGCGCCGGCGTTCGAGCGCGACCTCGAGCAGCCGCTCGCCGGCGCGCTGCCCGTGCCGTGCGACGCCGACCTGGTCGTGGTCGAGGGCAGCTACCTCCTGCTCGACCAGCCGCGATGGCGTGCGGTGCGGGCGCTGCTCGACGGCGTCTGGCACCTCCGCCTGCCCCAGGACGTACGCCGTCGGCGGCTGCTCGCGCGGCACGTGGAGTTCGGCAAGGACCCGGCCACCGCCGAGGCCTGGGTCTCCCGGGTCGACGACCCGAACGCGGCGCTGGTCGAGGCGGCCGCCGAGCGCGCGGACCTGGTGCTCGACCTGCCGGGCTGAGCCCCCACGCTCCCTGCCCCCACGGACGTCATACGGACGGGACGTCCATCCCTGCGCGGCGCATGACGTCCCCGCCCGCGGGTGACGCCGGCTCAGCGCCGGTCGGCCCGCTGGAGCAGCGTCTCGGCCGTGAAGGCCGCGGCCCGGCCGTCGAAGGCGCGCGCGTGCCGGAGCATGGCGTGCTTGCCGCCCTCGACCCGCTCGAGCGCGATGTCGGTGCCACCGCGGCGCAGCCGCTCCACGACGCGCTCGGCCCGGCCCAGCGGCGCGATCCGGTCAGCCGTGCCGTGCACGACGAGCGCGCGGCGACCCGGCAGCGGCACCCCGTCGTCGGGGTACACCCAGGGGTTCAGCGCCACCACCGACCGCACCGGGTCCAGCGCACCCGCCAGCAGCGCGGCCCGGCCGCCGAGGGAGTGGCCGACCAGGCCGACCGGCAGGTCGCCGTACCGCTCCTGCACCTGGCCCAGCGCCCACCGCACGTCGTCGACGGGGGTGGTGTGGGTGTCCCAGCCGCGGCGGGTGTTGAGCAGCCGCAGCACCGCGAGGCGGCGGCCCCCGGCGCGGGCGAGGGCCTTGGCGGTCGGGACCATCCGCAGCACCGAGAGCTGGGTGGGGCTGACCCCGGGCATGTCCGGGCGGTCGGCTCCGCCGTGCAGGACCAGCGCCACCGCCTCGGGCTCGCGCGGGGTGGCGGTGTCGATCAGTCGGGGTGCGAGGTCCACGCGACCATGGTGCCCGGGAGCCGGGCGGCGACCCCCGCCCTCCCGGGTGCTGGGTGCTACGCGGTGTGGCGGGCCAGCAGCGTGGCGTCCTCGATCTCCATCTCACGCCCGTCGCGCGTGACGGTGCGGGGTCGCTCCTCGGCGACCAGCACCTCAAAGCCCCCGAGCTCCTCCAGCACCGGCACGAGGTCGGCGCTGTGCCACATGGCGCGCAGCCGCTTCTCGTCGTGGTGGTGGAAGGTCGCCGACGGGGCGTGACCGACCACGAGCAGGTGCCCGCCGGGCGCGACGGCCGGGGCGAGGCGGCGCACGACCTCGGTGATGCTGCCCTCGGGCGGGTGCAGGAAGTGGGTGGTCACGAGGTCGAAGGTGCGGCCGCCGGCCTCGAAGGTGCGGGCGTCGACCTGCCACCAGTCGCAGCGCTCGGCGACCCCGGCCTCGGCGGCGTGCGCGGCCGCACGCTCGAGGCCCTTGGCGGAGAAGTCGGCGCCGGTCGCGGTCCAGCCCTGGCGGGCCAGCCAGATGACGTCGCCGCCCTCGCCGCAGCCGAGGTCCAGCGCCGTGCCCGGCTCCAGGCGACCCGCCTCCGCGACCAGCTGCGGGTTGGCGTTGCCGCTCCACATCTTGTCCGGGGAGGAGTAGCGCTCGTCCCAGCTGCTCGGCTCGAAGAAGTCCTCGTCGTGGCTCACGCCTCGCAGCCTAGACAGAGGTCGTGCCCCCCAGCGGGCGCCGTGGCGCACGCTGAGGGGCACGACCCGGGTGCCTGGAGCCGTCAGCTCACTTGGGAGGCATCCTGATGCCGCCGTCGACCCGGATGACCTCGGCGTTCATGTAGGAGTTGGTGATGGTCTCCACGACCATGCTCGCCAGCTCCTCCGGCTTGCCGAGCCGCTTGGGGAAGAGCACGTTCTGGCCGAGGTTGGCCTTGAACGCCTCCGAGGCCTCGCCCTCGCCGTAGATCGGGGTGTCGATCAGGCCCGGGGCGATGGTGTTGAGGCGGATGCCGGCGGCCGAGAGGTCGCGCGCGACCGGCAGGGTCATGCCGACGACGCCGCCCTTGGAGGAGGAGTACGCCGCCTGGCCGATCTGGCCGTCGAAGGCCGCCACGGAGGTGAGGTTGGCGATGGCGCCGCGGCAGCCGTCCTCGTCGGGCTCGTTGCGGCTCATCGCGGTCGCGGCGATGCGGACCATGTCGAAGGTGCCGATCAGGTTGATCGCGATGACCTTCTTGTAGGCCTCGAGGTCGTGCGCGGAGTCGTACTCCCCGTCGCGGCCGATGGTGCGCTGGGCCCAGCCGATGCCGGCGGAGTTGACGACCGCGCGCAGCGGCGCGATGGCCACGGCGGCGTCGACGGCGGCCTTGACCTGGTCGGTGTTGGTGACGTCGACCTGCGCGAAGACGCCCTTCACCTCCTCGGCCAGGGCCTCGCCCTTGTCGGCCTGGAGGTCGGCGATGACGACGGTGGCACCCTTGGCGGCGAGCAGGCGGACCGCGGCCGCGCCGATGCCCGAGGCGCCGCCGGTGACGATGGCGGTGGATCCGGTGATGTCCATGGTCCGGAACCTAGCGCCTCGGTGGAACCCGTTGCAGGTCGGTCTCGTCCGGTGCGGCCTGGGGGCCGGGGGTTCGGCCCGTGGCGATTTCAGCGGCCCACCACGACCGACTACAGCTCCGTCTCACCCCGCGCGACGACGACGGCCGGCCCGGTCATGAGCACCCGACCGGCCTCGGTCCACTCGATGACGAGCGTCCCGCCGGGCAGGTCCACGGTGTACGTCGATCCGCGGCCGTCCCCGGCCGCCCCCGCCCCGTCGCGTACGGCGGCGGCGACCGCCACGGCGCAGGCGCCGGTGCCGCAGGAGCGGGTCTCCCCCGAGCCGCGCTCGTGGACGCGCATCGCGACGTGCCCCGCGCCGACCGGGACGACCAGCTCGACGTTCACCCCGTGCGGGTAGACCGTCTCGTCGAAGACCGGGCTGGTCGCGAGCGTGCCCACCGGACCCGCAGGGTCGAGGGACTCCACGAACGCCACCGCGTGCGGGTTGCCCATGTCGACGTGGGTGGCCTCCCAGGTCATGTGCCCGATCGAGACCGCGGTCGCGCCGAGCAGCCGCGGCTCCCCCATGTCGACCGTGATCTGCCCCGAGGCGTCGAAGGTGATCGTCTTGACCCCGTCACGGGTCTGCACGGGCAGCGGCTGGTCGGCGGCGACCAGGCCCTCCTCGAGCAGGTGCCGTGCGAAGACCCGGATGCCGTTGCCGCACATCTCCGAGACCGAGCCGTCGGCGTTCCAGTAGTCCATGAACCACAGGGCGCCGTCGCGCACGACCCGCAGCACCCCGTCGCCCCCGATGCCGGCGCGGCGGTCGCACAGCACACGCACGCGCGCGGACCACTCCTCTGCGGACAGGGACCCGTGGACGGAGCCGTCGTGGTCGGGCAGCAGGACGAAGTCGTTCTCGGTGCCGTGGCCCTTGAGGAAGGGGTAGGTCATCAGCAGTGCCCCTCAGTAGAGACCGTCGGCGTAGGACGGTCCGTAGTAGCGGTCCAGCTCCTCGACCGGGCCCGCGCCCTCGACGGTCGAGGCGATCACGGCCCGGCGCGGCACCACGCCGGTCGGGTCCCAGGTCGCCGGGTCCCACAGGCCCGAGCGCAGGAACGCCTTCGAGCAGTGGAAGAACACCTCCTCGACGTCCACGACCACCGCCAGCAGCGGCCGCCCGCCCCGCACGACCATCTCGTCGAAGAACGGCGCGTCCCGCACCAGCCGGGCCCGGCCGTTGACCCGCAGCGTGTCGCCGCGGCCGGGGATGAGGAAGTGCAGGCCGACGTGGGGGTTGGCCAGGATGTTGCGGTACCCGTCGGCACGGCGGTTGCCCGGCCGCTCGGCCAGCGCGATCGTCACGTCGTCGACCACGTGGACCAGCTGCCCGACCGGGTCGCCCTTGGGCGAGGCGTCGCAGCGACCGTGCTCGTCCGCGGTGGCCATGACGCAGTACGGCGAGGCCGCCAGCCACGCCCGGTCGACGTCCAGGAGCCGGTCACGGCCCTTGTCGCGCGCCCGCTGGTTCGGCTCGCCCAGCAGTCCGACCAGCTCCTCGACGGAGTCGATGGTCGGCCACTCGACGGCAGGGGGTGCGCTCACCCGCACACGGTACGACGCCGGGCGCACCGTCCGAGCCCGCTGTCGCGGGCATCACGCCCGCTGGTCACCCGACGCGGTCGGGCGCGGGCCGCGGCCCGACGACGTCGTACGTCGCGCAGAGAAACGCGCCGTTGCGACCGGTCTCCACGAGCCGCAGGTCGAACGGGCGCGGGAAGAGCGGCCGACCCGACCCCAGCGTCACCGGGGCGATCGAGAGCAGCAGCCGGTCGAGCCGCCCCGCCTCGGCGAACGCGGCAGCGAGGCCGCCGCCACCCACGACCCACACGTCGCGATCGCCGGCCGCCGCGGCCATCTGCTGCCAGACCGGCTCGACGTCGCCCTGGACGAAGCGCAGGTCGGCGCCCTCGACCCGGGGCAGGTCGCGGTGGGTGAAGACCCAGCAAGGCACGGAGTAGGGCCAGCCGCCATCGCCGGCCGCACCACCCGGCTCGCCGGAGCCGCCGTCGGCGAGGTGCCGCACCAGCCACTCGTAGGTCGTCGCGCCCATGCAGACCGCCCCGACGCCGGCGATGAAGGAGGCGTAGTCGAGCGCCCCGCCTTCCTCCTGCTCCTGGACGAAGAGCCAGTCCAGCGAGTCGTCGTCGGTGGCGAGGAAGCCGTCGAGGGTGGTGGCGGTGTAGAAGAGCGTCCGGGTCACGCGTCCATGACAGCAGCGACCGCCGACAACGACCGCGCGAGCCGGTCGGGGTCGTCGAAGCGGACCCAGGTGATCCGCGGGTCCTTGCGGAACCACGCGTCCTGGCGCCGGGCGAAGCGGCGGGTGGCGACGACGGTCCGTTCCCGGGCCTCGTCCAGGGACAGCTCGCCGGCCAGGTGCGCCACCACCTCGGGGTAGCCGATGGCCCGGGACGCGGTGCGACCCTCGGCGAGCCCGCGCTCGAGCAACGCCTCGACCTCGGCGACCAGCCCGGCCGCGAACATCTCCGCCACGCGCTGCTCGATCCGCAGGTCGAGCGTCGGACGGTCGATGTCGACCCCCACCTGCACGGTGCGCGGGTCGGCGTAGGTCAGGGTCGGGAGGGTCGCGCTGAAGGGTCGCCCGGTGATCTCGACGACCTCGAGGGCCCGGACGACCCGACGCCCGTTCTCGACCAGGATGTTCGCCGCCGCCTCCGGGTCGACCTCGGCCAGGCGGCGGTGCAGCACGGCGCTGCCCACGTCGGCCAGCTCCGCCTCGAGCCGCGCGCGGACCTCGGGGTCGGTGCCGGGGAAGGCGAACTCGTCCAGGACCGCACGCGTGTAGAGCGCCGAGCCGCCCACGAGCACCGGGGTACGTCCGCGGCCGCGGACCTCCGCGATGACCTCTCGGGCCTGGCCCTGGAACTCCGCCACCGACGCCGGCTCGGTCACCTCCAGGACGTCGAGGAGGTGGTGCGGGATCCCGCGCCGCTCGGCGACGGGCAGCTTCGCCGTACCGATGTCCATGCCGCGGTAGAGCTGCATCGCGTCGGTGTTGACGACCTCGCCGCCGAGCGTCTCGGCCAGGTCGAGGGAGAGCCCGCTCTTGCCGGCGGCGGTCGCACCCACGACCGCGACGACCGGAGGGGGGAGGCTCACGTGGCTAGTGTCGCCTGCCGGGCGTCGTCGGATGCTCGGCGGTCTCGGGGTGCGTGCATCGCAAGGCGCCGGCGCGCCGCCATACCCGACCGTCTCGCAAGCGTCGGCAACGCGGCGAGGTGCGTGCCCCGGGGCCGCGGAGCGTCCGAGGACGGCTGGGAGGTGGCACTAGTGTGGCAACGTCCCCGACCGCATATGCGAGGAGGTCCGATGAGCTTTCTGGACAAGGCGAAGAAGCAGCTGACCCAGGCCGTCGACAAGCACGGTGACAAGATCGCCAAGGGCCTGGACAAGGCCGCCACCGAGGCCGACAAGCGCACCGGTCGCAAGCACAGCGACAAGATCGCCAAGGGCGTCAAGGCGGCCAAGGACGGCTTGGAGAAGCTGGACGGCAAGAAGGACGACCTGCCGCCCGACAACCCGCCCAAGACCTACCCGCGGACGGACGACACCCCGTGACCGCCCCCGTCCCGGAGGAGCGCGACGAGCCGACCCTCCCCACCGAGGGCACGCCCCCGGGCGAGCACGAGAGCGAGCTGACCGACGGCTCCGAGCCGGGGTCCGCCGAGGAGGCCGAGCAGGAGCACAACGCGGGCACCACCGAGGACGAGCCCAGCCAGTGACCGACCAGCACACCGGCGACCCGCACGAGGGTCGCTTCGTCGTCGTGCCCGCCTCCTACGTCCTGCTGCTGCGCGAGGGCGCGCGCGGCACCGAGGTGCTGCTCCAGCTGCGCCAGGGAGTGGCGTTCATGGACGGCCACTGGGCCTCCGGCGCCGCAGGCCACGTGGAGCGCGGCGAGACGGCGTACGACGCCGCGCACCGCGAGGCCCGCGAGGAGCTCGGCGTGGGCGGGCTCGAGCTGGAGCACCTCACCACGATGCAGCGCACGGCCAACGACCTGCCGATCGACGAGCGGGTCGACTTCTTCTTCACCAGCTGCACCTGGACCGGGGAGCCCCGGGTGACCGAGCCGACCAAGTCGGGCGGGCTGCGGTGGGTGGCGCTCGACGAGCTCGACTCCCTCCCGGGTCCGGTCGTGCCGCACGAGCGGGTGGTTCTGGACGGGCTGCGAACGGGAACCATCGGGGCCTACTCGACCTTCGGGTTCGCCGGCGGAGGGGCCGGCGGGAAGGGAGCCACCCGTGAGCACACCAGAGAGCACGACCCAGCCTGAGGCAGCCGGGGGCGAGGACGACCTCGGCCCGATGCCGGAGCCCGAGGCCGAAGCCCCCCAGCTGCACGCCGGCGGCGTGGACGCCGTCCTCGACCGGATCACAGAGCCGCTCGTGCCGGACGTCTCCGCGGACGCCAACCCCGCCACCGAGGGTGCGCCCGCGGAGACCCGCGAGGGCGAGGACACCAGCACCAAGGCGACGCGCGACGAGGGGGACGCCGGCGACGGCAACCACCCCGAGGAGTCACCCGCATGAGCCGCACCCACCCGACCCCCGAGCCTGCCGGCGACGACCAGCGCGGAACCGTCGACCCCGCGACCGGCCGCGAGCCCGACGACGTGCGCAACAGCAACGACGAGCTCGCGGGTGGCATGGGCGTCAGCAGCGAGCGCGAGGGGCCGACCGGGCCCGGCCAGCACGGCACCGACGGGGTCCGCTACACCGGACCCACCGAGCCGGCCGGCGACGTACCTCCCGAGCAGTCCGCCGGCGGGGTCGAGGAGAACCCGGACGGGCTGCCGCCGAAGGCCGGCTATCCCCGGCTCGACCCGCGCTCGGAGGACCAGCCCTACGACTCCGGCCGCTGACCCCGGGCGTTGCCGCCGAGGTGCGAGTCGAGGTGTGACTCGAGGCCTGGGTCGAGGCCTGGGTCGAGGCCTGGGTCGAGGCCTGAGGACGTGTTCTTCCGCGTCCCTGGGCCTCGACCCGCACCTCGACCCGCACCTCGACGCGGAGCGTGGCAGGTGGGCCGGGTCGACCGTGGGCCGCGACCCGCACGTCGACCCGCACCTCGACCCACAGCGGCTGGCAGGTGGGCCGTGTCAGAGGCGGGTGACGTCCAGCTCGGTCTCGACGGCCCGGTCGCCGTCGCGCTCGACGAGGTAGGCGCCGGCGCCGTCGCGCTCGGCGTAGGCCTGCACCATCTCGGTGCCGCGGTAGAGCAGCCCGGCGCCGTCGTCGGTGGCGTAGCCGGTCGGCAGCGTGCCGTCGGCGACGAGGGACTGGAAGAGCGGGCGGCGCTGCTCCTCGGAGTCGTAGTGCACGCCGTTGCTCCACGGCAGCAGGCCCAGGCCGTTGGTGATGGGCCGCAGCTCCGGGCCGAAGGAGTCGGTGGTGCCGCCGACGTGCCAGCAGATCGACCCGGCCGAGACACCCGTCAGCACGACCCCGGACTCCCACGCGGTGCGCATCGCCTCGTCGACACCGTGCAGCCGCCACATCGCCAGCAGTCCCGCGACCGAGCCGCCCCACACCCACACGACGTCCTGCTCGAGCAGGTGGGCGGTGATGTCCTCGACGTTGGGCATCGTGAAGAGCTGGAGGTGGCTGCCGTGGAAGCCGCGAGCCTGGGCGGCGTCGTAGAAGTCGCGCACGAGGGCGGGCGAGTCACCGCAGGCGGTGCCGAGGAAGCACACCTTCGGGGCCCGGCCGGAGACGCCCGACAGGTCGACGGCCAGGTCGGTGAGCGGGCCGACGCCCCACCGGATGCGGGCGGCGGCGACGGCGCCACCGGAGGTGGCCAGGATCGTGGGCTGGTCGGCGGGCACCCGCCGGACTATAGGTAAAGAGATGCCCTAGCGGCAGGCGGGGGCGTCGGGGAGCGGCGCGGGCACGCCGACGGTGGGCATGCCCAGCCCCACACCCGCGGACGCGGGCGCGGCCGTGCGGGCCTCCCACGCGTCACCGGAGCGGGTACGACGCACCGACAGCACGCGGTCGGCGACGAGGTGGTGGGGCGCGGCGTACGTGACCTCGACGGTGACCATGTCGCCCGGCCGCACCGGCTCCTCGGGCACCGCGAAGTGCACGAGCCGGTTGTCCGGGGCGCGCCCGGAGAGCCGCTGGGTCTCGGAGTCCTTGCGACCCTCGCCCTCGGCGACCATGAGCTCGACGGTGCGCCCGACGACCGTCTTGTTCTCCTCCCAGGCGATCTCGTTGACGAGGTCGACGAGCCGGCCGTACCGGTCCTTGACCACGTCGGCGGGCACCTGGTCGGGCAGGTCGGCGGCGGGGGTGCCGGGGCGCTTGGAGTACTGGAAGGTGAAGGCGCTGGCGAAGCGCGACTCCCGCACGACCCGCATCGTCTCGAGGAAGTCCTCCTCGGTCTCGCCGGGGAAGCCGACGATGATGTCGGTGGTGATGGCGGCGTGCGGGATCCGCTCGCGCACCCGCTCGAGGATGCCGAGGTACTTCGCCGAGCGGTAGGAGCGGCGCATCTCCCTCAGCAGCCGGTCCGAGCCGGACTGCAGCGGCATGTGCAGGCTGGGCATGACGTTGGGGGTCTCGGCCATCGCGTCGATGACGTCGTCGGTGAACTCCGCCGGGTGCGGGCTGGTGAAGCGCACCCGCTCGAGGCCCTCGATCTCGCCGCACGCGCGCAGCAGCTTGGAGAAGGCCTGCCGGTCGCCGAACTCCACGCCGTAGGCGTTGACGTTCTGCCCGAGCAGGGTGACCTCCGAGACGCCCTCGGCGACGAGGGCCTCGATCTCGGCCAGGATCTCGCCGGGTCGGCGGTCCTTCTCCTTGCCGCGCAGCGCCGGCACGATGCAGAAGGTGCAGGTGTTGTTGCAGCCCACGCTGACCGACACCCACGCGGCGTACGCGCTCTCCCGCTTGGTGGGCAGCGTCGAGGGGAAGACGTCGAGGCTCTCCAGGATCTCGACCTGGGCCTCCTGCTGCACCCGCGCGCGCTCCAGCAGCACCGGCAGCGAGCCGATGTTGTGGGTGCCGAAGACGACGTCGACGTACGGCGCCTTGCGGGTGATCGTGTCGCGGTCCTTCTGCGCGAGGCACCCACCGACGGCGATCTGCATGCCGGGGTGCTCGGCCTTGACCGGCGCGAGGTGGCCGAGGTTGCCGTAGAGCTTGTTGTCGGCGTTCTCGCGCACCGCGCAGGTGTTGAAGACGACCACGTCGGGCCGCTCGCCGGTGGCGGCACGCGCGTAGCCCGCGTCCTCGAGCAGTCCGCTGAGCCGCTCGGAGTCGTGGACGTTCATCTGGCACCCGTAGGTGCGGACCTCGTAGGTGCGCATGACGCCGCTCAGGGTACGGCGGCGCACGGGCGCGTCCCGAATCCCGCCGTCCCTCGTTGGACCGGTCATGTGCACCTGCGAGCACCACTCCCGCCGGCCCGTGACCGCGAGCCGACGTGCGCTGCTCGCCGGCTCCACGGGCCTCGTGACGACCGCGGCCGTGCTCCGCTTCGACCCGGCCGCGGCCGGTGAGAGCCGCACCGAGACCTACACCGGCTCCTTCAGGGGGGTCGCGACCCCCGACTGGCACTACCTGCCGGTCGAGGTGCCGCCCGGCGTGCGCGAGATCGAGGTGTCCTACTCCTACGAGAAGACCGACACCGGGCTCGGCTTCAGCGCCAACGTGATCGACATCGGCATCTTCGACCCGCGCGGCACCGACCTGGACGACGGGAACGGCGCCACGGGCTTCCGCGGCTGGTCGGGCGGTGCCCGCGACTCCTTCCGGATCAGCGCCCGTCGCGCGACGCCCGGCTACCTCGCCGGCCCGATCACCGCAGGCACCTGGCACGTCGCGCTCGGACCCTTCGCCGTCGTCCCTCCCGGCGTGGACTACGAGGTGACGGTGACGCTGCGCTTCGGCCGCGAGCGCCGCCGCTTCCGACCCGACCCCGCCCCGCGCCGGGTGCGCGGCACCGGCCCGGGGTGGTACCGCGGCGACTGCCACCTCCACACCGTCCACTCCGACGGCCGGCACACGCAGGCCTCGCTCGCCGCGCTCGCCCGTGAGGCGGGCCTGGACTTCATCGGCTCGACCGAGCACAACACCTCCTCCGCGCAGCTGACCTGGGGGCGGCACACCCCTGACGACCTCCTGGTCCTCAACGGCGAGGAGGTCACGACCCGCGCCGGCCACTGGCTCGCCCTCGGCCTGCCTGCCGGCACCTGGGTCGACTGGCGCTTCCGGCCCGAGGACGACGCGCTCACCACCTTCACCGAGCGGGTCCGCGGCGTCGGTGGCCTCGCGGTCACCGCGCACCCGTTCGCGCCCGGGCCGGGGTCGACGTGGGGGTTCGACCCGACGTACGCGGCGATGGACCTCGTCGAGATCTGGAACGGCCCCTGGACCCTGGACGACCAGTTCGCGGTCGAGGCCTGGCACGCGCTGCTGGTGGCCGGGACCTACGTGCCGGTCATGGGCAGCAGCGACTCCCACACCGAGGACCAGGTCGTGGGCCTCCCCCAGACCGTCGTCCGCGCCGGCACCCTGTCGACTCCGGCCGTCGTGCGCGGGCTGCGCGGCGGGCACTCCTGGATCGCCGAGTCCAGCGCCGTCGACCTCTCCCTCACCGCCTCGCTCGGGGACCGTACGGCCACCTGCGGGGAGGCGCTCGGGGCCGCGGCGACGGACCTCGTTGACGTACGCCTCACCGTCACCGGCGCCCCCGGGTGCCTCGCGCAGCTGCGCGGGCCGGTGGGTGTCCTGGGTGGCGCCGTGACCGACGACGAGGGCGCCGGGGAGGTCGTCGTCACCGTGCCGGCCGGGCTGGTGCCCTTCGTCCGCGCCGAGGTACGCCGCCTCGACGGCGCCCCGGTGCTCGACCCGCTCGCGGGCGTGCCCGCGTTGGCGATGGTGGCGATGACCAACCCGGTGTTCCTGGGCGCGGGACCCTCCCGACGGACCGGGGCCGCGACCGGATCGTGACCTGATCGGGACCCGCCCCCGCGCCTCCGGCCGTGGCACGCGCCACATCCATGTGGCTAGGGTGCTGGTCCATGACGCAGTCCGACTCGGGGGTCAGCGCAGCGATCGGTGCCCCACTGGTGGTGCTCGACCACGTCGACAAGTGGTTCGGCGACCTGCACGTCCTGCAGGACATCGACCTCAGCGTCGCCCGCGGCGAGGTCGTCGTCGTCATCGGTCCGTCCGGCTCCGGCAAGTCCACGCTGTGCCGCACCATCAACCGGCTCGAGACCATCGACAAGGGCACCATCACGCTCGACGGCCAGCCGCTGCCGCAGGAGGGCAAGGAGCTCGCGCGGCTGCGCGCCGAGGTCGGGATGGTCTTCCAGAGCTTCAACCTCTTCGCCCACAAGACGATCCTCGAGAACGTCACCCTCGGCCCGATCAAGGTCCGCGGCCAGAAGAAGGCCGAGGCCGAGAAGCGCGGCCTCGAGCTGCTCGACCGCGTCGGCATCGCCCACCAGGCTGCGAAGTACCCCGCCCAGCTCTCCGGTGGCCAGCAGCAGCGCGTCGCCATCGCCCGCGCGCTGGCGATGGAGCCGAAGGTGATGCTCTTCGACGAGCCGACCTCCGCGCTGGACCCGGAGATGATCAAGGAGGTCCTCGACGTCATGGTCGACCTGGCGCGCCAGGGCATGACGATGGTCGTGGTCACCCACGAGATGGGCTTCGCCCGCACGGCCGCCGACCGGGTCGTCTTCATGGCCGACGGCGCGATCGTCGAGGAGGGCACGCCCGAGGAGTTCTTCACCAACCCGTCCTCGGACCGCGCCAAGGACTTCCTCGGCAAGATCCTCAAGCACTGAGGCGCGCCCACCCCCCAGCCCCCGACGCAATCCCCCACCTCGACGCCTGTCGAACTCGGAAGAAGGAGAAGAGAAGGATGCGATTCAGCAAGCTCGGGTCCGCCGCGGCTGCCCTCGTCCTGGCCGGGTCGCTGGCCGCCTGCGGTGGCGGTGACGACGAGGTCGAGGTCGCCACCGAGACCGACTTCGAGGCCGGGACCACCATGGCCGAGCTCTCGGAGGCCGGCACCATGACCGTCGGCACCAAGTTCGACCAGCCCGGCTTCGGCCTGCTCGGCCTGGACGACGTGCCCGAGGGCTTCGACGTCGAGGTCGCCAAGATCATCGCCGGCGCCATGGGCATCGCCGAGGAGGACATCGAGTGGGTCGAGGCGACCTCCGACATCCGCGAGCAGGTCATCGAGGATGGCGACGTCGACATGGTGGTGGCGACGTACACCATCAACGACGAGCGCAAGGAGCGCGTCACCTTCGCCGGTCCGTACTACGAGGCCGGCCAGATGCTCATGGTCGCGGAGGACAACGACTCGATCTCCGGTCCCGAGGACATCGCCGACAACCCGGACATGAAGGTCTGCTCGGTCACCGGCTCCACGCCGTCGGAGAACATCCGCGAGTACCTCGCGAATGAGGACCAGCTGGTGCTCTTCGACATCTACGACAAGTGCGCCGACGCCCTGAGCAACGGCCAGGTCGACATCGTGACCACTGACAACGTCATTCTGCTGGGCTTCGTCTCCGAGTCCGACGGCGAGTTCAAGCTGGTCGGTGAGCAGTTCACCGAGGAGCCCTACGGCATCGGCATCGAGAAGGGCGACGTCGAGTTCTGCGAGTTCATCAACGAGACGCTGCAGGAGAACGAGGAGGCCTACCTCGCCGCCTGGGAGCGCACGGCCGGCGAGGTCGAGGGCACCGAGGCGCCCGAGCTGCCCGAGCCCGACGAGTGCGTCTGAGCGCACGCGGCCACGGCCGACAGCAGTGAGCACCGGGTGGGGGCGCCGGCGACGGCGCCCCCACCCGAGCACCGCCCCTGACCCCCCGACGAGGAGCACCCCGTGGAACCGGTGATCGACAACCTGGACCTCTACTGGTCCGGGTTCCTGACGTCGCTGGAGTTCATCGTCTACAGCCTCGTCGGCTCGATGCTCCTCGGCACCCTCATCGCCGCCTTCCGGGTCTCCCCGATCCCGGCGCTGCGCGGCTTCGGCTCCACCTACGTCACGATGATCCGCAACTGCCCGCTCACCATCGTGCTGTTCTTCATGGCCTTCGGGCTGCCCGAGCTCGGCATCAACTACAGCTACTTCACCTTCGGGATCGTGGGGCTGGTCATCTACACCTCGGCGTTCGTGTGCGAGGCCCTCAGGTCGGGCATCAACGCCGTCCCAGCCGGTCAGGCGGAGGCCGCCCGCGCGATCGGCCTGACCTTCAGCCAGAGCATGCGCGAGATCGTGCTGCCCCAGGCGTTCCGCTCGGCGGTCCCCCCGCTCGGCAGCGTCCAGATCGCCATGTTCAAGAACTCCGCCGTGGCAGGCGCTTTCGGCATCGGCGGCGACCTCTACAGCGTCGGTCGGACGCTGACCAGCGCCCGGGGCTTCGAGTACATCCCGGTCCTCACCGGCGTCGCGATCGGCTACCTGGTCATCACCCTGAGCGCGGGCGCCGCGCTCGCCGTGATCGAGCGGAAGGTGGCGATCGCCCGATGAGCGACCAGAGCGTCCTCTACGACGTGCCGGGCCCGCGCGCCGTACGCCGGCAGCGGATCGGCACCGTCCTGGCCCTGCTGTTCATCGCCGGCCTCGTCGGCATCGCCGTGCAGCGCCTCGCCAGTCGGGGCCAGTTCGACGCCGAGCTCTGGGAGCCCTGGATCAACCCCGGATCCGACGACTTCGCCCAGGTCTGGGAGCTCGTGGGCAAGGGTGCCCTGGCGACCGGGATCGCCGCCGCCCTGGCCATCACCCTGTCCCTGCTGGTCGGGGTCCTGCTCGGCGTGACGCGGATGATGAGCGGGCGGCTCGGCCGCATCCCCGTCATCGTGTTCATCGAGCTGTTCCGCGGTCTGCCCGTCGTCATCACGATCGTGTTCGTCTGGCGTGCGATGGTCGAGCTCGGCATCCCGGTCGACGTGCTGCCCGGCGAGGACGCCCTGTGGTACCTCGTCATCGGGCTGACGCTCTACAACTCCGTGATCGTCGCCGAGATCCTGCGCGCCGGTGTCGCCTCGCTGCCCAGCGGTCAGGGCGAGGCCGGCCGGGCCGTGGGCATGACCGAAGGCCAGGTCATGCGCTCGATCCTGCTGCCCCAAGCCTTTCGCACCATGCTCCCAGCGCTGATCAGCCAGCTGGTGGTCGTCCTGAAGGACACCTCGCTCGCGGCCGTCATCGGCCTGGGCTACCTGGAGCTGCTCCGCCGCGGCAACCAGATCTCGCAGGTCCTGGACAACCCGATCCAGTCGCTGTTCGTCGTCGGGTTGCTGTTCATCGTCATCAACTACGCGCTCTCGCGGCTCGCGATTCACCTCGAGCGCCGGCTGAGCACCTCGTCGTACTCCTCGCCCGAGCCCGGGACTGCTGCGATCACGCTGGACGCGCAGAGCCGCGGCGGCGGGCCGGGCTGAGCCCGACCGGTCAGCGCTTCGGGCTGACCCAGAGGTTGATCGTGCCCTCGATGACCACCGTGCCGTCCTCGCGGGTGCCGCGGACACGGACCGGCAGGTCGTAGCCCTTCCCGAGGTCGGCGGTCCACTGGTCGGCGTCGGTCTCGGCGACGCAGGTGATGTCGCTGGTCGCCTTGGCCGTGTAGCGCACGTCCATGCCCTGGGGGATCCACCGCCGGTCGGAGGGGATGGTGACCTCGGCGAGCGCCCCCATGGCGGCCTCGAGTCCGTTGCACAGCGCGATCGCGTGCACGGTCCCGATGTGGTTCTGCACCGCGCGCCGCTTGGGGATCAGCAGCTCGGCGTGGTTGGGCTCCAGGACGGTGAAGCGCGGGCGGATCGAGGAGAAGTACGGCGCCTTCTGGCCGAAGGCCAGGCTGAAGGCACGGGTGCCGATGCTGCTGCCGATGACGGGGAGGCTGCTGGCGGTGCGCCACAGGGAGAGGACCTGGCTCATGACGCCGGATGCTACCCATCGGTAACCTGGGTGCGCCAGGGGGCGCCCCAGGGCTAGGACAACGAGAGGAAGTGCCGCTCGTAGGTGTCGAGGTCGCCCTCGGTGATCTCCTCGCCGCGCCCGACGTGGCGGCGCAGGTCCTGGGTGATCATCGCGAAGCCGGCCCGCTCCAGGGCCCGGGTCACCGCCTTGAGCTGGTTGAGGACCTGGTCGAGGTCCCGCTCCTCCTCGATCATGCGCAGCACGCCGGCCAACTGTCCCTGCGCGCGCTTGACCCGGTTGACGACGGGCGAGAGGTCGGCAGGTTGCGTGAGGTCGTCCATCCCCGGAAGGCCCTTTCTGGAGACGACCTGTGGGTCGTCGTGGCAAGAGGCGTCGTCCCTCGGCCCCCCAAGACCATGCCGCCGTCACGCCGGTGGGCGCGCCGAACGGGTCGACACGTGTCAAACGCGGGAAACCCCCGGGGGTTACGTCGCGCCCTCTCGCGCCGGCCCCGCGCGGGCCGCACGGATCACCCGCGAGCGGCCAGCAGCTCGACCCGGTTGCCGTGACCGTCGCGCACGTGCCAGCGCACGTGCCCGGGGAAGGTGTCGCGCTCGGAGGGGTCGACCTCGTGACCGAGCGCCTCGAGCCGGGTCGCGACCCGGTCCAGCTCCGCCACGTCGTCCAGCAGCACGGCGGGGTGGGCCTTGCGCGCGGGCGCGAACGGGTCCTCGACGCCCACGTGGACCTCCAGCCCACCGTCGTACGAGCGGAACCAGGCGCCGCCCCGCCCCGCCAGCGTGGCCGGCTTGGGCACCTCGGCCAGCCCCAGGCCCTGGACCCAGAACCGGCGCGCGACGTCCTCGCCACCCGGTGGACAGGCGAGCTGGACGTGGTGCAGCCGCATCACTCCGCTCCCCCGGTCGCTGCCCCACCGCCCGGGACCTGCGCCACGACGAACACCCGACGGAACGGCATCACCACCCCCGCCGGACCGGGCGGGTACGCCGCGCGCAACCGCGCCTTGAGCTCGGACTCGAACCCCGGGCGGAGGTCCGCGGGGAGCGCCTGGAGCGTCGGTCGCGCTCCCGTGCCGGAGATCCACGTGAAGACCGGGTCCTCGCCGGCCAGGACGTGCAGGTACGTCGTCTCCCAGGCGTCGACCGCACAGCCGAGCGCGGTGAGCGACTCGTGGTAGGCCCGGGCCCCCGGGGCGGCCGGGGAGGCGACCCCGCCCGTGTGCTCGGCGTACGGCTCCTCCGCGGCGAGCTGCTCGCGCAGCACGTGGCTGGGCTCGTCGAAGTTGGCGGGCACCCCGATCGCGAGCCAGCCGCCCGGGCTCACGTGCTCGACCAGGGCGGGGAGCAGGCCGAGGTGGTCGGGCACCCACTGCAGCGTCGCGTTGGTGACGAGCACGTCGGCGCGCTCGTCGCCGGCGAGCCAGTCGCGCAGGTCGGCGACGTCGTAGGTCGCCCCGTCGCCACGGCGTCGGGCGGCCTCGACCATCTCGGGGCTCGAGTCGAGCCCATGGACGGTGGCGCCTGGCCAGCGGGAGGTGAGCAGCGGCGTCAGGTGGCCGGGTCCGCAGCCGAGGTCGACCACGGTGCGGACCCGGTCGGCGTCGGCCGGCACCCGCGCGAGCAGCTCGCCGAAGGGCCGCGACCGCTCGTCGGCGTACGCCAGGTAGCGGGCGGGGTCCCAGGTGGGCTCGGTGGCTGGCATGGTTCCTCCAGATATCTTGACATCAAGACATCTCGAGCATGCGCGCCATTTATCTTGATGTCAAGAGATTTCGGCGAGGAACGTCCGCACCAGCGCCGCGACCCGGTCCGCCCGCTCGAGCTGCAGGAAGTGCCCCGCGCTCGGGACCACCTCGACCCGGCTGCGCGCCGGCAGCTCGGGCAGCAGCTCGACCAGCCGGGCCGCGAAGCGCGAGTCCAGGCAGCCGTCGCGCGCGCCGTGGAGGTAGAGCAGCGGCACCCGCGGCAGCTGCAGCCAGCTGTCGGCCAGGTCGGCGTACGCCGGCGGCAGCGCGCCCCGCCGAGGAGCCGCCCGGTAGTAGTCGATCGCGGCCTTGCGGTGGGCGCGGTCGGGCAGCGCCGCGGCGAGGTGCTCGAGGTCCTCGCCGGGGTCGTAGCCCGGCGACCAGGCACGCCACAGCCGCGCGACGTGCGCGGAGAAGACCCGCTCGGGCAGGAGCGGCAGCTGGTGGAAGACGGTGTACCAGCTCAGCAGCGACTGGCGCGCCAGCAGCGGCAGGTCGCCCAGCCCCCGCGGGAAGAGCGCCGGGGCGGGCGGGACGGCCATCGCCACGGCGGCGGCGTACGGCGTGTGCTCGGCCGCGCCCGTGCCGTGGGCGACCAGGGCGCCCCAGTCGTGGCCGACGACGACCGCGCGCCCGTCGCCGCCGAGCGCCGCGTGCAGGGCGAGCGTGTCGTGGACCAGCGCCGGCACGTGGTAGCTGCCGTCGGGGGCCAGCCCGGTGGGTGCGTAGCCGCGCAGGAACGGCGCCACCACCCGCCAGCCGTCCTCCGCCAGCACCGGGCCGAGGTGGCGCCAGGTGTGCGCGGTGTCCGGGAACCCGTGCAGCAGCACCGCGAGCGGCCCGCCCTCGGGGCCCCAGGTGAGGGCCGAGACGTGCAGGCCGGAGGGCAGGTCGACGGTCAGGGTCTCGGGCTGGGTGCGGGGCACGGGGGCAGCGTAGGCGGGTCGGGCAGCCGAAGGTTCCATCGGCCGGCCGACAGACCTTGCGGAGGGCCGACGTTGCTTCAGCGGCCCGCCGCAAGGTTCAGCGGCCGGCCGATGAAGCTAGCCGCACCAGACTCTCTCGACGTCGAGAATCTCGACGTCCCGTACCCTGGACGCATGCGGGACGAGGTCGACGAGCTGGTGGAGGCGTGGGCGCGCGAGCGCAGCGACCTCGACCTGGGGCCCGTCGCCGTCTTCAGCCGGATCAGCCGGCTCTCCCGCCACCTCGACCTCGCGCGCCGGGCGGCCTTCACGGCCCAGGGCATCGAGTCGTGGGAGTTCGACGTGCTGGCCGCGCTGCGCCGCGCCGGCACGCCGTACGAGCTCTCCCCCGGCCGGCTCCTGCGCGAGACCCTCGTGACCAGCGGCACCATGACCAACCGGGTCGACCGGCTCGTCGCGCGGGGGTACGTCGAGCGCAACCCCGACCCCGCCGACCGGCGCGGTGTCCTGGTGCGACTCACGCCCGAGGGCAAGGCGGCCGTCGACAGCGCCTTCGAGGCGCTCCTCGAGGCCGAGCAGGCCTTCCTCGCCGGCCTCCCCGAGGGCGACCGCGCCCGGCTCGCCGAGCTGCTCCGCACGCTGCTCGCGCCCTTCGCGGACTGACCGACCTCAGGACACGGACGACGGCTCACCCTCGAACCAGCGACGGCTCGCCCTCGAACCAGCGACGGCTCGCCCTCGAACCAGCGCCGAGTCACCCTCGAACCAGCGCCGAGTCACCGACCTCGGGAACCCTCACGCGGCGACGGTGTGGTCCTGGCCGAGCGGGCCGAGGGCCTCGCAGGCGGCGCGGTAGCCCAGGGCGATGTGCTCGGCGGTGCGGGAGAAGTCGTGCATCCGCACGCCGAGGTCGGGAGCGGTGAGGTGCACGACCTCGACCCCCGGCATGGCCACGGTCGGCCGCACCCGCATCGAGACCGCCAGGCTCGCCAGCAGCACGTCGATGGGGGTGCGGACGCGCCGCAGCCGCGCGGGCACGCTCGCGTCGAGCACGAACACCCGCGATGGGGTCAGCGAGGGAGCGCCGGCCACCGGCACGAGATCGGCGATGCCGCCGTCCACGTGGGTCTCGGGTCCGTCCTCGCCGAGGAGGCGGACCGGGTCGAAGATGCTGGGCAGCGCGGTGCTGGCCAGCAGCAGGGTCTGCAGGTCGCCCCGGTCGTGGTAGACCGCGTCGCTGGACTCCAGCCGCGTCGTCACCACCCGCACCGGCACGGGGAGGTCCTCGAGCCGGTGCGCCGGGGCCCAGGTGCGGACCAGACGCAGCAGGCCGTCGGAGGAGTACAGCGAGGCCGGGTGCCGCACGACGTGGCCGATCCGGGTCCAGTGGCTGCCGGGGAAGACGTCGCGGCTCTGGATCCCCGACCAGTGCCGGCCCAGCTGCTGCACGCGCTCGGCGAGGTCGCCCGGCGAGCCGGCGCCGGCCCCGGCGAGGAAGACGGAGTTGAGGGCGCCGACGGAGGTGCCGACGTACGCCGCGGGGCGCACGCCCCGCTCGACGAGGGCCCGCATCATCCCGACCTGGACGGCGCCGCGCGAGGCGCCTCCGCTGAGGACGAGCACGTCGCGGGTGTGGGGAAGCTGGTGCATCTCGCCTCCTCGGCCGGGGTGGACCTCCGTGTCCACCGGGATCTTCACATCGGCTCCGTGCGCCCCGACCTGAAGGATCGTGGAGGCATCGGCGGGGTCGGCGAGGCCGTTCTGCCCGGGAGGTACGCCGGGGATGACCCGTTCTGACTACGCCGACGGGCTGGGGTCACACCCGAGCCCCAGCAGCTACTCCAGCACCTCGGCGACCTCGAGCCACTCCAGCTCGACCTCGTCCTTCTCCGCCGACAGCGTCGCGAGCTCGGCCGAGATCTCCGCGAGCCGCTGGTGGTCGGTCGCGTGCTCGAGCACCAGGGCGTTGAGCTCGGCCTCGCGCTCGGCGATCTTCTCCAGCCGCTTGTCGAGGCGGGCCAGGGTCTTGCGGGCCGCCCGCTCCTCGGCGGAGCCGGCCTTGGCCTTCGGGGTGCTCCCTGGGTCGCCGTCGGTGACCGCGTCACCGGGTCTCGGCACGCTCGTGCGAGCTCGTTCCTCGCTCGCGTCGCTTGCTCGACCTTCGCGCGCCCACGCCGGGGGCTCCTTCGTCGCCCCCAGCTGCGCGCTCCGCCGCTCGAGGTACTCGTCGACCCCGCGGGGCAGCATCGAGACCTGGCCGTCGCCGAGCAGCGCCCAGGTGGAGTCCGTGACCCGCTCGAGGAAGTAACGGTCGTGGGAGACGACGACGAGGGTGCCGGGCCAGCCGTCGAGGAAGTCCTCGAGGACGGTGAGGGTCTCGATGTCGAGGTCGTTGGTCGGCTCGTCGAGCAGCAGCACGTTGGGCTCCTCCAGCAGCAGCTTGAGCAGCTGGAAGCGGCGCCGCTCGCCACCGGAGAGGTCGCCGAGCCGGGCGGTGAGCCGGTCGCCGGTGAAGCCGAAGCGCTCCAGCAGCGACGTCGCGGAGAGCTCGCGGCCGTCGAGGGTCTTCGACACCCGCCGGATGTCCTCGACGGTGGCGAGCACCCGGGCGTCGGGGTCGACCTCGTCGATCGCCTGCGTGAGGTGCGCCAGCTTCACCGTGCGCCCGTGCCTGACGCGACCGGCCTGCGGCGCCACGGCGCCGGAGAGCAGGTTCAGCACGGAGGTCTTGCCGGCACCGTTGACACCCACGATCCCCACGCGGTCGCCGGGGCCGAGGCGCCAGGTGGCGTGCGAGAGCAGGGTCCGCTCGCCACGGACCAGGTCGACGTCCTCGAGGTCCACGACGTCCTTGCCGAGGCGCTGGGTGGCGAAGCGCTCGAGCTCGAGCCGGTCCCGTGGGGGCGGGACGTCGTCGATGAGGGCGTTGGCGGCGTCGATGCGGAACTTCGGCTTCGACGTCCGGGCCGGCGGGCCGCGACGCAGCCAGGCCAGCTCCTTGCGCACGAGGTTCTGCCGGCGCAGCTCCGCGGCGGAGGCCTGGCGCATCCGCTCGGCCTTGGCGAGGGTGAACGCGGCGTACCCGCCCTCGTAGACGTCGACCACGCCGTCGTGGACCTCCCAGGTCCACTGGCAGACCTCGTCGAGGAACCACCGGTCGTGGGTGACGACGACCAGCGCGCTGTCGCGGGCGCGCAAGTGCGCGGCGAGCCAGGCGACGGCCTCGACGTCGAGGTGGTTGGTGGGCTCGTCGAGGACGAGCAGGTCGTGCTCGCCCAGCAGCAGCGCGGCCAGGGAGCAGCGGCGCCGCTCGCCACCGGAGAGGCCGACCACGGCGCGGTCGAGCGGGATGCCGGCGAGCAGCTCCTCGACGACCTCGCGGGTGACGGTGCGGGCGGCCCACTCGTGGTCGGCGAGGCCGCCGAGGACCGCCTCGCGCACCGAGTGGGTGTCGATGAGCTCGTCGCCCTGGTGCAGGTAGCCGATCTCGAGCCCGCGGCGGCGCGAGACGCGACCGGTGTCGGGCTCCTCCAGGCCGGTCATGACCTCCAGCAGGGTGGTCTTGCCGTCACCGTTGCGCCCGACGATCCCGATCCGGTCGCCCTCCCCCACACCGAGGGAGACCTCGGTGAGGAGCGGACGCACGCCGTAGGACTTCGAGACGAGCTCGAGGTTCAGCAGGTTCGACACGGGCTCAGCCCACCGGCCCGTCATAGGAGACGACGTGCACGCCGGACACGGGAGCGGGTACGGCGACGGCGCGGCCGTGCCCGGCCTCGTGCATCGCAGCGGTCACGCTGCGGGCGTGGTCGGCGTCGGCGCACAGCAGCAGCACGCTGGGCCCGGAGCCGGAGAGCAGACACTCCAGCGCGCCGGCGTCGTACCCGTCGTCGAAGGTCGCCTGGAGGTCGGGTCGCAGCGCGAGGGCGGGATCCTGCAGGTCGTTGGCGAGGTGCTCGGCCAGCGCGTGCACGTCCCCGCGGGCCAGCGCGTCGAGCAGCTCCGGGGGGAGCTCGGGCTCGGACAGGGAGGTCACATCGCTCATCTCGTCGAAGGTGCGGTAGACCTCCGGCGTCGAGAGCCCGGTGTCGTTGCCGACCACGACCCACCACCAGGACCCGGCGTCGGCGAGCGGCTCGACGAGCTCGCCGCGACCGGTGCCCCCGGCGGTGCCGCCCAGCAGCGAGAACGGCACGTCGCTGCCCAGGGTCGCGGCCAGCGCCAGCAGGTCGTCGTCGGGGGTGTCGAGGTCCCAGAGCCGGTCGAGCGCGACGAGCGTGGCGGCGGCGTCCGCGGAGCCGCCGGCCATGCCGCCCGCGACCGGGATCGACTTGTGGATGGTGATGGCGGCCGCGACGTCGACGATGCCGTGGTGGGCCAGCAGCGCCCGCCCGGCACGCACGGCGATGTTGTCCTCGCCCAGCGGCACGGTGTGCTCGACGCCCCGGTCGGCGGGGCGCCCGGTGGCCGAGGGGTCGGCGAGCAGGCCCTCGTAGCGCACCTGCACCGACCACTCGTCCCAGGTCGAGACGGTGACGTCGTCGTAGAGCCCGACGGCCTGGTAGACCGTCGCCAGCGGGTGGAAGCCGTCGGGCCGCGGGGCCCCGACGCCCAGGTGCAGGTTGATCTTGGCCGGCGCCCGCACCGTCACCCGGCGCGCGTCGTGGGTGGTCGCCTCGCTCATCGGCCCGCCTCGATGTCCCGTACGTCGGTGACGACCGGCAGGGCCTCGGCGATGCGCACGAAGTCCTCGACGGTCAACGACTCCCCCCGAGCCAGCGGGTCCACGCCGGCCTCGGTCAGGGCCGCGTCGACCGCCTCCGCCGGGGCCACCGCGCGCAGCACCCCGCGCAGGGCCTTGCGGCGCTGGGCGAAGGCGGCGTCGACGATCGCGAAGACGTGCTCGCGCGGGACGTTGGTCGTGGGCGGCTCCCGGCGGGTCCAGGCCACCAGGCCGGAGTCGACGTTGGGGGCCGGCCAGAAGACGTTGCGGCCGATGGCGCCGGCACGACGTACCTCGGCGTACCACGCGGCCTTGACCGAGGGGACGCCGTAGACCTTCGAGCCGGGGCGGGCCGCGAGGCGGTCGGCGACCTCGGCCTGCACCATCACCAGTCCGCGCTCGAGGGAGGGCAGCAGCGCCAGCAGGTGCAGCAGGACGGGCACCGAGACGTTGTAGGGCAGGTTGGCCACCAGCGCGGTCGGCGGCGGGCCGGGCAGCTCCGTGACGCGCAGGGCGTCGGCGAGCACGACCTCGCAGCGCTCGGCACGCTCACCGGCGTGCTCGGCCAGCGTGCGCGGCAGCCGGGCGGCGAGCAGCTCGTCGAGCTCGACGGCGACCACGCGGTCCACGACCTCGAGCAGCGCGAGGGTCAGCGAGCCGAGGCCAGGACCGACCTCCACGACGACGTCCTCGGGGCCGACCCCGGACTCCCGGACGATGCGGCGCACCGTGTTGGGGTCGATGACGAAGTTCTGGCCGCGCTGCTTGGTGGGGCGGAGGTCGAGCTCGGCCGCGAGCTGACGCACCTCCGCCGGCCCGAGAAGCCTCGGACCGGCGGAGGTGTCAGACATGGGGGCCAGGCTAGTGGCCAGGGGGTCGGCGACCCCCATCACGGGAGCCGTCAGCGGGGCAGACCCAGCTTGGCCGAGCAGGACGGCCACGCGCCGTACCCGCCCGAGGCGTCGCGCAGCTTGGTCGCGATCGCGATCTGGGTCTCACGGCTCTGCTGGTGGGGGTAGCCCGGGCCGCCGTAGGCACGCCAGGTGCTCAGCGAGAACTGGAGGCCGCCGTAGTAGCCGTTGCCGGTGTTGATGGCCCAGTTGCCGCCGGACTCGCACTGGGCGAGGGCGTCCCACACCGTGCTGCCACCGGCGAAGTTGGGCGCGGCCTCCTGGGTGCCGACGCGGACGACCCGGTCGACGGGCTGGCGCAGCACCTCGGCCTTGACGACCTCGCGGACCGCGACCTCGCCGTTGCGGATGAAGACCTTGTAGACGACGTCGCGCAGGCCGGTGCGGCCCTCCTGGACGACCTCGGTCTCGCCCTCGGGCATCGAGGAGTCCTCGCGCTCGACGGTGTCGAAGGCGATGGTCTCGCCGTCGACGGCGCGCCGCTCGACCCGCACGTCGGTGAACACGATCCGCTCGCCGCCGCGCAGGCGCTTGTCGAAGCGGAGGTTCGCCTCGTCGAGCTTGGTGATCGTCACGCCCATCTCCTCCAGCGCCTCGCGGACGGTGGCGGCGGTGAGGGTGCGCTTCTTGGCCTTGGCCCCGGCGATGACCAGGGTCAGCTTCTTCGGCGTCGTCACCTCGAGGGTGGCGCCGGAGCGGTCCAGCTCGCCACCGCGGGACAGGGAGAGGTCGGCGTCGCGGAAGCGCTGCCCGATCTCGGCCAGCGCCGAGTCGATGTCGGTGGCGAAGACCCAGTGGGTCTGCTCCTCGCCGTCGACCTCGAGGGTGAGCGGCTTGGCGTACTGCACGGTGATCGCGCTGCCGTCCTCGACCTCGTCCCCGGGCTCGGGGGCCACCAGGTCGCGGGAGCCGAGCTCGATGCCCTCCTCGGCCAGCACGTCGGCGACCGTGTCACCGGAGGCGCGGACCTCGCGGGTCTCGCCGTCGACGGTGAGGGTGACGGTGCCGGCCAGGGCGGCGTACCCCAGGGTGGTGCCGGCGACGGCCAGGACCACCGTGGCGATGAGTCCGACCATGACCGCGCGGCTGCGGGCGAGGGTGGTGATCGTGCTGTGCACACTTCTCCGAACGTCGTGCTCCCCGGGCCACGAGTGCCGACGCACACCGCCGGGCCGCAGCCCGGACGCGGTGGCGCTCGGGCGGTGGACTCGGGGGATCCGGGTGGTCCTGGTGGACCCCCCGGGCGCCTGCAGAACCTCTCGATCCCGGCTGACGGTCACCTAGGACAACAGGGATCGGCGGCCCGCGCCAAGTCTTCGGGGAACTTCGTGACCAGCGTCTCCCCGACCTCCAGGCCGGCCCGGGACGGAACCTGAGCAGGGCTCTCACCCCGGTGACCTGGGGTTTGTGACGGGTGTGGCGCGACGATCCGGGCTCTGGGCCCTACCAGTGGCCACCGAAGGCGACCTCGGTGTTGGTGTCGATGGCGCGGCACAGGTCACCGAGGTCCTCGCCGCGCACCTCGGCCATCGTGCGCACCGTCAACGGCACGAGGTAGGAGGCGTTGGGCCGACCGCGATAGGGCACGGGGGTGAGGTAGGGCGCGTCGGTCTCGACCAGCACCCGGTCCTGCGGGGCCAGGGCCAGCGCCTCGCGCAGCGGGTCGGCGTTCTTGAAGGTGACGGTGCCCGCGAAGGAGAGGTGCGCGCCCCGGTCCAGGCAGGCCCGCGCGAAGAGCGCGTCGCCGGAGAAGCAGTGCATCACCCAGCGCTCGGGCGCCCCCTCGGCGTCGATCACCCGCAGGACGTCCTCGTGGGCGTCGCGGTCGTGGATGACCAGGGTCTTGCCCAGCCGCTTGGCCAGGTCGAGGTGCCAGCGGAAGGAGTCCTCCTGCGCGGCCCGACCCTCCTCGCCCGTGCGGAAGCGGTCGAGCCCGGTCTCCCCGACCGCGCGGACCCGGTCGTGCTGGGCGAGGGCCTCGATCTCGTCGTACGCCGCCTGGAGCTGCCCCGCGGCGGCCAGCCGGGGCGCCTCGTTGGGGTGCAGCGCAACGCCCGCGACGATCTCGGGGTGCTCGGCCGCGGCCTCGACGGCCCAGCGCGCCCCCGGCAGATCGCAGCCGATCTGCACGATCCGGGGCACCCCCACCGCGGCCGAGGCGGCCAGGGCGTCGCGGGTGGCGAACCACTCCCCTTCGGAGTCGGCGATGTCGAGGTGGCAGTGGTTGTCGACGACCGGGTGCGGCAGCGGCTCGGGGGCGGGGGGTCGCTCGCGGTTGCGCCGGGACCCGGACTTCTCCTCGGTCGCCGCGCGGGACCGGGTGGGGCCCTGTCCTCCCCCTCGCTCTCCGGTGCCGCTCACGCGGTGAGCACCCGCTCGATGATCGCCTCCGCCGCGGCCTCGGGGGCCTGGGTGGGGATCCAGTGGGTGACGCCCTGCAGCACGACGAGCTCGTAGGGCGCGTGGACGTAGCGCTCGGTCGCGTCGACCGGCGCGCGCGTGATGGCCGCGTCGCCGTCGCTCCACACCAGCGTCGTCGGGGCGGTGACCTTGCGCCCGAGCAGGCTGCGGTCCATGAAGGGCAACGAGCGGTACCAGCCCAGGCCGCCGGGCAGCGCGCCGTCCTCGACCACCTCGCGACGGAAGGTCGCGACCTCCTCGGGGGTCATCCCGAAGCCGCCGCCCAGGAGCCGGTCGAACTGGCCTCCCTCGCGACGGGCGAGCCGCTCGGGCAGGCGGGGGATGTTGAAGGCCGCCATGTACCAGGACTTCAGTCCCTGGCGGGAGGTGAACCACGAGCGCATGAACGCCTCGGGGTGCGGCACCGACAGCGCGGTGAGGCTCGCGACCTTCTCCGGGGCCAGGGTCGCGGCGAACCAGGCGGTCGCGGCGCCCCAGTCGTGGCCGACCAGGTGGACCTTGCCGCCACCGCTCGCCCTCGTCGCAGCCGTGGCGACCGCGAGCGCGTCGTGGGCGAACTCCTGGACGGCGTACGCCCGACGGCCGCGGGGGCGCGCTCGCGGGGAGTGGCCCCGTTGGTCGACGGCCAGGGTGCGCAGGCCGGCACGGTGCAGCAGCGGTGCGACCCGGCGCCACGACGTCGCGCGCTCGGGGAAGCCGTGCAGCAGCACCACGACCGGTCCGTCGAGCGGACCCTCGTCGAGGACGTCGAGGGTCAGGCCGTCGCGGCCCACCTCGGTGACGCGCTGGGGGGCGGTGTCGCTCATGAGTCCTCCTGGGGCTTGTGGACGGCGTCGTACACCTCGCGCTTGGGGACGCCGGCAGCCTGGGCGACCTCCAGGATGGCGGCCTTGCGCGGTGTGCCGGCGCCCTCGCGCTCGGCGACCGCGGCGCGCAGCTCGGCCGGCGCGGAGCCGATCGCGGCCGTGGGGGCCGCGCCGGCGACGACCAGCGTCACCTCGCCACGCACGCCCTCGCCGGCCCACTCCGCCAGCTCGGCCAGCGGGCCGCGGCGGACCTCCTCGTGGGTCTTGGTCAGCTCGCGGCAGACCGCGGCGGGCCGGTCGGCGCCGAAGGCCTCGGCCAGCGCGGCCAGCGCCGCCTGGGTGCGGTGCGGGGCCTCGAAGAAGACCATCGTGCGCTGCTCGTCGGCGAGCCCGGCGAGCCGTCGGGCGCGCTCGCCGGCCTTGCGCGGGAGGAAGCCCTCGAAGCAGAACCGGTCGACCGGCAGCCCGCTGACCGCGAGCGCCGTCAGCACCGCGCTCGGCCCCGGCACCGCGGTCACGTGGACGTCGGCCTCGACCGCGGCGGCCACGAGGCGGTAGCCGGGGTCGCTGACGCTCGGCATGCCGGCGTCGGTCACGAGCAGCACCCGGTCACCGGCGAGGAGCATCTGCAGCAGCTGCGGGGTGCGGCCGGACTCGTTGCCCTCGAAGTAGGAGACGATCCGGCCGCTGATCGTGACGCCCAGGTCGGTGGTGAGCCGCTTGAGCCGGCGGGTGTCCTCGGCGGCCACCACGTCGGCGGTGGCCAGCTCGGTGGCCAGCCGCGGCGGCGCGTCCTCCGGCCGACCGATCGGGGTGGCGGCCAGCACCAGCGTCCCCGCGGCCCCCGACGTACGTCCTCCCGTGCCGCTCACGGCAGGCATCCTCCCATCCCCCTCCCCGCGCTCGACCGGGTCGCCCACCGGGTCGCCCACGAGTCGCCCACCCGCGCGGGCACGGCGACGTAGGGTGGCGCCCGTGACGAGCCAGGCGCCCGAGCGCGAGGTCCCCCGCGCCCCGGAGGTCGGCCTGTCCGCCACCGCCGCGGGGCGCCCGGTGCCCAGCGCGTGGGCCCGCGCCCGGGGGCGGCTGCCCGCCGAGGACCCCTTCATCGGCTGGTCCGCCGCGCTGGCGCTCGGCCTGCTCGCGCTCTTCCTGCGGCTGTGGCGCCTCGGCACGCCGCGGGAGTTCCAGTTCGACGAGACCTACTACGCCAAGGACGCCTGGTCGCTGCTCAACAACGGCTACGTGCGTGGCTACGTCGACGACGCCAACGACCAGATCCTGTCGGGCACGACCGACGGGCTGTGGACCGACGGGCCGTCGATGATCGTCCACCCCGAGGTCGGCAAGCTGCTGATCGGCCTGGGCGAAAAGGCCTTCGGGCTCGACCCGTTCGGCTGGCGGGTCGCCTCCGCCGTGGTCGGCTCGCTCATGGTCGTCGTGATGGTGCGGCTCGCGCGTCGGATGACCGGGTCCACGCTGCTCGGTCTGGTCGCCGGCCTGCTGCTCATGCTCGACGGGCTGCACTTCGTGCTCTCCCGGCTGGCGCTGCTCGACATCTTCGTCGCCTTCTTCACCCTGTGCGCGGTGGCGTGCGCGATCAACGACCGCGACTGGTACCGCCGTCGTCTCGCCGCGCGGCTCCCCGCGCCACCCGACCCCTCGTCGTGGGGACCGGTGCGCGCTGTGCTGTTCCGGCCCTGGCTGCTGGCGGGCGGGGTCTGCTGGGGGCTGGCGATCGGCACCAAGTGGACCGCGCTCTACCCGCTGGCCGCCTTCGGGCTGCTCGTGTGGGCGTGGAGCGCCGGGGCACGCCGCTCCTTCGGCGTACGCCGCCCGGTGCTGCGCTCGCTGGTCGCCGACGCCCCCACCGCCTTCGCCCACCTCGTGCTGGTGGCCTTCGTGGTCTACCTGCTGTCGTGGACCGGCTGGCTGGCCAACGCCGGGGAGTACGAGGAGGGGCTCTCCTCCACGCAGTACACCCAGTTCAGCGGGGAGGGCCGCTGCGACGGCGAGACCTTCGTCGACGACAACCCGGACCGGGACGCGCGCTGGCCCACGGCGACCGAGCCGGACGCGAGCGGCCTGGGCGAGGTGACGCAGTCGCTGCGCTCGCTCTGGTACTACCACCAGGACGTCTACACCTTCCACACGCACTTCCTGAACTGCTCCACGCACACCTACCAGTCCCAGCCCTCCGGGTGGCTGCTGCTCAACCGCCCCGTCGGCGTCGCCGCCGACACCGGCATCGAGCCCGGCACCCGCGGCTGCACCGCCCCCGCCGGCAGCGACTGCCTGCGCCAGGTGCTGCTCATCGGCACCCCGATGATCTGGTGGACCGGCATCGTCGCGGTGCTCTTCGCCGCCGCGATGTGGATCGGCGCCCGCGACTGGCGCTACAGCGTGGCCGTGGTGGGCGTCGCCTCGACCTGGCTGCCGTGGCTGCTCTACGACGACCGGCCGATCTTCCTGTTCTACGCCGTGCTCACGCTGCCGTTCGTGGTGCTCGCGCTGACCCTGGCGATCGGTCGGCTGATCGGGTCCTCGCGCGAGCCGAGCACCCGGCGCACCGTCGGCGTGGTCGTGGCCGGGTCCTTCCTGGTGCTGGTCCTGCTGAACTTCGCGTGGTTCTGGCCGGTCTTCACCCACGAGCTCATGACCCACTCCGCCTGGCTGGACCGCATCTGGTTCGCCCGGTGGATCTGATTCGGCCCATCTGACCCCCTACGCACCCGCAGGAGACGACACGTGGCCTCGTTCGAGCCCGGCTGGGGCGAGCTGCCCGCTCCGCTCCTCGACTTCTGGACCGAGCGGCACCTGTGCACGCTCACGACCCTGCGCACGGACGGTTCCCCGCACGTCGTGCCGGTCGGCGTGGCGCTGGACCCCGAGGAGGAGTGCGCCTGGGTCATCACCGGCGGCGGGTCGGTGAAGGCGCGTCACCTACGCACGCCGGGCCGGGTCGCCGCCTGCCAGGTCGACGGCCCGCGCTGGTCGACCCTCGAGGGCACCGCCGTCGCGACCACCGATGGCGCCGACGTCGCCCGCGCCGTCGAGCGGTACGCCGGCCGCTACCGCCAGCCCCGCGTCAACCCCGAGCGGGTCGCCCTGCGGATCACGGTCTCCCGCTTCCTCTTCGGGCCGGGCCTGCTCCGGGACTGACCGGCGCACAGCGCCGCCCGCAGGCCGCGGGGAGTTCCTGTCCGCAAGCGTTGCGTACCCAGACGGTCATATCGAGCCGCTGCAGCCGCCGGCCGCGCTCAGTCGGGCGGGGCCGGGCGCCGGAGCGGGCCGGTGTGACCGTCTGGCTACGACGCGCTCACGCGGCGGCACCGCAGGAGCACCGCTGCGACCGTCGAGCCACGACTGCCTCGAGCACGGCCCTGACCCGCTTCGGGTGGAACATGACCTCCTCCCACGAGAACCGCAGCACCAGCCAGCCGGCGGCGACAAGGGCGTTGTAGCGACGGGCGTCGCGGTGCAGCGCAGCGCGGTCGCCGTGCCACTCGAAGGAGTCGGCCTCGAGGGCGATCTCGAGCCGGACATCGGCCAGGTCCGGGGTCCCCAACCAGTGCGGTGCCCGGACCGTGTGCTGCGGGGTCACCTCGAGCCCGTCGACCTCCAGGCAGATCGCGCGCAGGCTGGATTCGAACGGGTTCGCCGCTCGACCGTCGGCCACAGCGGCGACCCGCCGCACCGCGGCCGAGCCAGGGCCCCGGGCGTCCCGCGCCAGCGCGGCGAGACGTCCTGACTCGAAGCCGGCACGGAGCGCGGAGTCCGCCACAGCGAGGGCCTCCTCGAAGGGCAGGCCCCGCAGGCAGTCCAGCAGGGTCCGGTCCGGTGACGTGCAACCGTCGCGCACGTCGTCGGGCCCGAGGTCGGCGCGGTGGACCGTGAGGCCGGCAACACGCGTCCGAGCGATGCTCCGGTTGCGCGGCAGGGTCACATCCGGCTTCCGAGGCACCGTACGCACGGCCCAGCCCTGCGCCATGGCGGCGCTGCGCCAGGACAGCACCCCGCTGACCGACGCAGCAGCAGCACGCGACGCATCGGTCTCCGCGGAGCAGTAGACGCCGCGGGTGACGGCGACCAGGCGTCCGTCGGCGAGCGCGGAGTCCACGACGGACCGCCCGCACGCGGCCACGAGGCGGGCACGTGGGGCCACGCCTCCGAGGCGCGCGAGCACCTCGGTGACCGGAGGCGTCGTCGTGGCGTCCACGCCGGCAGACTGCCCGCCCGGCGACGAACGCGCGCGGCGTCATCCACAGGCGCTAGGTCTCAGCCGCCCGCACTGGGCCGACGCGCCGGGGGCCGAAGCGGCGAGCCGGGCGGAGGTGCCGCGGGCCGGCGCGCGGGATCGGCGCCCACCGCTCGTACCCGGACGGACGTACCGGGACGATTCCGCTCGCGACCACGCTCAGCCACGCGGGTCCGCGCATGCGAGCAGGTCGGTATGACCGTCTGGGTACGCCAGCCCCGCCGTGCAGCCGCCGCAGGCGCACGTCAGTCAGCGGTGCCGGCGCACTCGTTGGCGAAGGTCACCAGGTCGTGGGCGCTGTAGTGCGAGGGGTCGTCGTGGGGGCCGTCGACGGTGCGCAGGGTGACGTCGGCGCCGAACTCGGTCAGCCGGTCGACGATCGCCTCGCTGTTGGTGTCGTAGGGCACGAAGGGGTCACGCGGCGAGGCGACGAAGCGGAAGGTCGTGCCGGTCTGGGCCAGCTTGAAGGCGGCGTCGACCGGGTTGCGGTCGCGGGGGTAGGGCTGGCCGCCGTATGCCTGGGAGATGAAGCGGTTCGCACCGGGGACGTTGCCCATGGTGGACATGTCCACGGCCGGCTTCACGCCGTACCAGCACGGGGGGCGGCGGTCGGCGTGGACGAGGGCGTTGAGCGAGGTGGTACCGCCCATGGACGCGCCGATGTAGAGCTTGACCTCACCGCCGCCCTGCTCCTCGGCCCAGTCCCACAAGGCCATGGTGTCCTGGGTCGAGACCGGGTTGCCCCAGTTCTCCCGGTGGAACATCGAGGAGGCCACGACCCACCCGTCGCGCCGCAGCGCGTCCAGCCAGGTGCCGTCCATCTTGTGGTTGTAGTTGCTGCCCTGGCCGTGGAAGAAGATCGCGACGCCCTTGGGCTCGCTGGTCGCCGGCAGGTTGACCCGCACGCGCTGCCCGTCGAGGGTGCCGCGGACCTGCTCGGCCGGCCGCTCGCCGCTGGCACCGGTGGTGAGCACGACGAGCGCGAGGGCGAGCACAGTGGCCAGCAGCGCCTGTGCGATGCGCTTGGCGGTCATCGACGTCCCCCTGGGTCCTGGCTCGGTCACGGCCCGTCTCGCCGTGCGCGCACCATTGTGCGTGCGGGCACCGACAACCGCGAGCGGGGTCCACGAGCGAGCACCCCCGCACGGGGTCGCCTCACCAGGGGAACGAGGTGCCCGTCCGCTCCTCGGAGAGCTCCCACAACCGTCGCGCGGCGTCGACGTCGCGGGCCTCGGCCGAGCGCGGTCAGGGTCGCCGCCGCGGCCTCGCCCCGCGCGGGGTCGCGGACCGCGAGCACGACGTGGCCGCCGGCGTCGACCAGCTTCCGCGCGGCCTCGAGCCCGATCCCGGAGTTGGCCCCCGTGACGACGTACGTGGTGCCGGTGAGGTCGGGCAGGTCGGTGCGGTCGGAGGCCATGGCGTGGAACCTAGCGGGCCGCGCCCACCCGACTGCCGCGCGGGCGGCCGGGGAGCGGGGGTCAGTCGACGAGCGCCTCGGCGTAGGCCCGGGTACGCCGGGCGGCGGCCCCCTCCTCGCGCTCCAGCGCCTCGGTGAGCAGCGAGACCAGGGCCTCGAGCTGCACGTCGGAGCTGGCGCCGATCTCCTCGTCGGACCCGTCGAGGGCGCGCGCCGCGAGCCCTGCCTTGGAGTCGATGAGCTCGGCGATGCGGGTGTCGATGGTGTGCGCGGCGATGACGCGCCAGGCGGTGACCGGGAGCTCCTGGCCAATGCGGTGGATGCGGTCGATCGCCTGGGTCTGCTCGGCGTCGGTCCACGACAGCTCGGCCAGCACCAGGTTGGAGGCCACCTGCAGGTTGAGCCCCACGCCGGCGGCCATGAGCGAGCAGACGACGATCGAGACCTCGGGGTCGTTGACGAAGGCGTCGATCGCGGCCTCGCGGGCCTTGGGCGTCTGGTCGCCGCGGATGGAGGTGTACTTCAGGCCGCGCTCGGCGAAGAGGTTCTCCGCAGCGTCCATGACGTCGACGTGCTTGGCGAAGAAGACGACCTTGCCCACGTTGCGCGCCAGCTGGGCGGCGTAGTCGGCCGCGAGCCCGGCCTTGGCCTGACCGATGCGGCGGACCATGGAGAAGACGTTCTCCCCGTCCTTCTTGTTGGAGGAGTCCTCCAGCTCCCAGCCCGCGACGCGGCGGACCAGCTCGTGGTCGATGCCCTCGACGACGCGTCCGGAGACCCGGGTCTCCAGGGCGGTGTGGTACCTCGCGACCATCCGGCGGGCCAGCTCGGTCTCGGCTGCGCGGATGGAGCGGCCGACCGCGTCGTCGAGCTCGACCGGCAGGTCGGCCACGCGGCGGGCCGGGATGTCGGCGGCCACGTCGACCTTGCGACGGCGCACGATGCCCTGCTGGACCACCGCGTTGCGGGCGGCGCCGTAGAAGGAGGGCCCGTCGGCCGGGGTCAGGCCGGTCTCCTCGAGCGCCTCCATGAGCGGACCGAGCGGCATGGTGTCGTCGATCCAGCCGAGGAACTGCCAGATCGCGCGGAAGTCCTCGATGTCGTTGATCAGCGGGGTCCCGGTCAGCGCCATCATCAGCGGCCGGGCGTAGCGGGCGCGGATGCGGTCGGCGAGGTGCAGGACGTGCTGGGAGCGCTGCGAGGTCTTGTTCTTGATGAAGTGCGCCTCGTCGACGACCATCCCCTTGAACCCGAAGTCGCCCAGCCAGCCCACGTGCCGGTCGAGGATCTCGTAGTTCACGACCACGATGTCGGCCCAGCCGTCGACGTCCCAGCCGTCACCGTGGATGACGGTCGCGGTGCGCTGCGGGGTCCAGGTGCCGACCTCGCGTGCCCAGCTGGTCTTGACGACGTTCGGCACGACGACGAGCAGCGGGTAGGCGTCGGCGGCCTGCGCGGCCAGCAGCGCCTGCGCGGTCTTGCCGAGACCGGGCTCGTCGGCCAGCAGGAACGTGCGGTGGCCCTGGGCGGCGGCCTCCACCACCTGCGACTGGTGCTTCATCAGCTCGCGTCCGCCCGGGGCGACCAGCGAGCCGGGCTCGGGGAGCGGCATGCACGCAGCGTTGCCGCCGTACTCGAAGGAGCGGAAGAGCGGGCCGAGCAACTCCCAGCCGGCGAGCCGGCGGGGGCGGGCCTTGAGGGCAGCGCCGGAGAAGTCGGGGGTGAGGAAGGGGTTGGCGAGGCGGCGGGAGACCACGCTCTGGGGGACGATCCGCTTCTCGACCGTGCCCTCGCCGTCGACCTCCTCCTCGGGCTCGGGCTCCTCGACCTCGAGGCCGGCCCGGCGCTGCATGTCGCGGCGCAGGTCCTCAGCGGCCTCGCCGATCTCGGCGTCCTCGGCCAGCAGGTGCAGCAGGGTCGTGTCGCGGGTGGCGGTCTTGGCGAGGATGGTGGCGATGCCGTCGAGGCGCTTGAGCTGCTCGGCGCGCTGGGAGTCCGAGACCTCGGTGTCGGCCTTGATCCGGGCCCGCTCCTCGCGGACGAGCAGGGCCACGACCTGGAACTTCGTGCGCGCGCTCGGCGGCACGGCGCCCCGCTGGGCCGAGCCCTCGACCTCGCGCACGGCGCGGGCCAGCACGGGGATGATCCCCTCGTTGTCGAGGTCGCGCACCCGTCGCTGGGGTCGCTGACCGTTGGTACGACGCTGGGCTCGTCGAGCCACTCGCTCCTCCTCCGTGGGCCCGGATGGCGACGTGCGGCCGGGCTGGGTTCGGCTGTCCGGGACCGATCGCAGGTCCCCGACGGGGCCGGTGTCCGCACCGGGTGTCCTCTCGCTGCCTCTGGTGCGCTGCTGGGCGCTGCCGGGAGCGGGGTGCCACGGTGGGGCGGACCACACGATCGTCTCACACGACCCGTGACGCCGCGGCATCCCCCACGACCTGCGCCACTTCGCTCGGGCACGGCCCGACGTGAGTGGGGACGCCCCACGCGGTCCGCGGTCCCGGTCGCTCCCACCCCGGTGGGTGTGATTGGGCATCGCGTCCGCGGCGCAGGCTTGACGCTGTCGCCGATCGCCGAATCACCACGTCCGGGTGGTGCTTCCACCCGTAGGGGTGATGGCCGGATGACAGCCGCGGCCGGGGGCCGGAATCCTCCCCGGTCGCGGCCCCTGGGAGCAGGGTCCGAGACCGCCGCGCCCGGACGGGACGAGCGTGCGCCGGGGGGCTCCCACGCCCGGCCCGTGGGCGCGTCCGGGTTCCCGGCGCCGTCGGGGCGCCGACCGTGCCGATGACGGCACAGGGGCGCCGGACCGGTCGGTCCGACGCCCCCTTCGAGGTCCTGGTGGCACTCAGGAACCGGTGCTGCCCGCCCCGTGCGCGACCGCCTCGAGGAGCGCGTTGTTGAACGACGGGATGTCGTCGGGGTTGCGGCTGGTGATCAGGTTGCCGTCGGTGACGACCGGCTCGTCGACCCAGGTGCCGCCGGCGTTGCGGATGTCGGTCTGCAGGCTCGGCCACGAGGTGAGGGTGCGACCGTCGAGCACACCGGCCTCGACGAGGGTCCACGGCGCGTGGCAGATGGCCGCGACGGGCTTGCCGGAGGCGACGAACTCGCGGATGAAGGCCACCGAGGCCTCGTCCATCCGCAGGGCGTCGGGGTTCGCGACCCCGCCGGGCAGCACGAGCGCGGCGTAGTCGTCGATGGAGGCGCTGGCGACCTCCTTGTCCACGGGGCGGGTCTCGGCCTTGTCGAGGTGCTCGAAGAGCTGGACCTCACCGGACTCCGGGGACAGCAGCACCGCCTCGTGGCCGGCGTCGGTCACCGCCTGCCAGGGCTCCACCAGCTCGGCCTTCTCGATGCCTTCGGACGCGGTCAGGAATGCGATCGTGGTCATCCCTCGACGGTAAAGGGGCACCCGGATCCCACCACCGCCCTCAGGGGTGGCCACCCGTCCGGGTGCGCACGCGTCGGCTGGGCAGCGGGTACGTGACGCGCATGGCACACGACGCGCTGCTGCTCATCGACCTGCAGTACGACTGGTTCTCCGACGCCGAGCTCGACCGCTGTCGCGAGGACCTCGTCGCGACGTGCAACCGGCTGGTCGTGGCCGCGCACCGCAGCGGCGTACCGGTGCTGGAGGTGCGCACCGTCCACGAGCCCGACCGGAGCACCTGGACGCTGACGATGCTCGAGGACGACCAGGGTGTCAGCGTCCGGGGCACGCCCGGGGCCGAGCGGGTCGCTGGCCTCGAGCCCGGACCGGCGACCGTGGTCGAGAAGACCCGCGACAGCGTCTTCTTCGGCACCACGCTCGAGCAGGACCTGCGCGCCCAGGACGTACGCCGGGTCGTGCTGTGCGGGGTGAGCACCGAGTCCTGCATCGCCGCCTCGGCGCGCGACGCCTTCGCCCGGGACCTCGCGGTCGTGCTCGTCTCGGACGCGACGGCCTCGGTCAGCTGGGAGGAGCACGACCACACGCTGGCCATGCTGCACGACCAGCACCGCCAGGAGGTGCTGACCGCCGACGAGGTGGTGGCCCGGTGGGCGGACGCGACGCAGGGCCCGGGACGGTGACGGTCTACCTCGCCTGGTCGCCGGAGCCCTTCGACCCCGGTCTGTCGGGCGTGGTCGACGGGCCGTGGCGCGAGATCCTGCGGGCCGAGGACCACCTGCTGCTGGTCGACAGCGACGACACGCTCTCGCGCGTCTACCACCACCTGAAGTGGTCCTTCGAGGGCTCGCCGCCGCTGCTGGTGACCGCCTGCGACGGCGCTCCGAAGCTCAAGGGGCTGCCCGCCGGCACGACCTCCTGGGTCCGGGCGCGGGCCGGGGCAGCACGCGGTCGGGCCTGACCTGCCGGGGCCCGCGGACGGGAGGACCGGGCCGCGCTGCTGGACCCGGCCCTCGTCCGTGGGGTCAGGGGCTGGAGATGCCCGCGACCAGCTCGCCGACCTGCTGGGCCGGGAGCGCCCGCGCCACGTCGGCCTGGCTGAGGATGCCGACCAGGTCGTGCCCGTCGATGACCGGCAGCCGCCGGACGTCGTGCTCGAGCATGGTGCGCAGCGCCTCGGCGACGTCGTCGTCGGCGCCGATCGTGACCGGCTTGCCGTCGGCGTAGTCCGCCACGGTCATCTGCGTGGTGTCGTGGCCCTGCGCGACGCAGCGCAGCACGATGTCGCGATCGGTGATCATCCCGGCCAGCCGGTCGTCCTCGCCGCAGATCGGCAGGGCTCCGACGCCGAGGTCGCGCATCTTCTGCGCCGCCTGCGACACCGTCTCGTCGGTGCGGGCGCACTCGGCTCCCGCGGTCATGAGTTCTCGTGCGGTCGTCATGTTCTCCTCCTCGTGGATGGGTGACTGACCCACGACTGGTAACCGCCGCTCCCACGCGCATGCCGCTCCATCGGGTGACCCGCGGAGCCGGGCGGGGTCAGTCGCGCCGGCGACGCAGCAGCGGTCGCGTGGCGGGGCCCTCCAGCACCTCGCCGTCCGGGCCGAACCGGGATCCGTGCAGCGGGCAGTCGTAGCTGCCCTCCAGGTCGTTCCAACGCAGCGGCCCGCCGAGGTGGGTGCACACGGGAGCGACGGCGCAGTCCCCGGAGACGGCACGCTGCGGCGTGCGCGTGCGGGGGTCGACAGCGCGGGCGAGCGCCTCCGCCCCGCCCCGGACCACTCCGACCTGGAGCGCCGCCAGGGCCGGGGCGTCCTGCCAGCGCCAGGGGCGGTCGTAGAGCGGCTCGGCCCAGCCGACGGGCTCGCCGGTGAGCGTGCCGCGCAGCGCCAGTGCGGCCGCGATGCCGCTGGTGATGCCCCACTTGTTGAAGCCGGTGGCCACGTGGACGTCGGGGGACGCCCCACCGAGGCTGCCGACGAGTGGGAGGTGGTCGGTGGTGCTGTAGTCCTGCGCCGACCAGCGGCCCAGCTCGCGGGCGCCACCCCAGTGCTCGTCGACCCAGGAGCGGACGGCGTCGGCCTGTCCCGGCTCCAGGCCGTCGCGGGCGGTCGGGTGGCCCGAGCCGCCGGCGAGCAGCACCGGACGACCACCGATCGTGGCCCCGCGGAAGCTGCGCGAGGGGCCGCTGGCGGCCAGCGCCATCTCGACCGGCTCCTCCCCGACCTCAAAGGCCAGGAGGTAGCTGCGCTGGGCCGTCACCCGCGCGAAGTGCAGGCGCCGGTCGACGGTCGGTGCGCCCGTCGCGAGCACCACGTGCCGGGCCCCCACCTCGGCCGCGGCTCCCCCGCCCGTCGGGTGCAGCTGGACGCGCACCCGGTCCTTGCGCTGGCGCACGCGTCGCATCCGCCAGCCGGTGACCAGGTGCCCGCCGGCGGCGGTGTACGCCGCTGCCAGGCCGGTCACGAGGTCGACCGGGTCCAGCTGCAGCTGGTCGCGCAGCACGACGGCCCGGTCCGCGGGGACCGGCAGGTCCGGGTCCTCGACCAGCTCGACGGGCAGGCCCAGGTCGAGGGCGACCCGGTGCTCCCGCTCGACCGCCTCCACCCCGTCGGGGCCCTCGCCCCAGGTGACCGCGGGCCGCTCCTGGAGCGCGACCCCGAGGTCACCGGCCCGCTGGCGCAGCCACTCCTGGGCGGCGAGCGTGCTGCCGACGTACGCCTGGACCGACTCCCACCGTGCGGAGCGGGCCGCGCTGGAGAGCAACGTGCCCTGGAGCGCGGAGACCTTGCCGGTCGTGCGTCCCGAGGTGACGGCGCCCGCGTGCCGGGCCTCGACGACCAGCACCGAGAGCCCACTCTCGACCAGCAGCAGCGCGGTCGTCAGGCCGGTCAGCCCGGCCCCGATCACGACGACGTCGTGGTGCGCCGCGGTGAGGAGGTCCGCGCCCTGGCCCGGGCCGGAGCCCGCCCCGGCGCAACCACGCTGCTTCCACCAGATGCTCTCCGCCATGTCTCTCGTCCCGTCCGCTGCGTCCGTGTCTCGTCAGGTGCCTGGGCGCGTGTGCGCGGCTGGGTGGTGCCCCGCGGAGAGCTCGGCAGCCCCACCCCCTCGGCCGGTCCGGGTCGGCGAGGTCACCCGAGCGAGTGCGCTTGACCGCCCTGGCGCGGGGAACCCCGTAGGGCATGAGCACCAACCGACGCGTCATCGACACCACGCCCGAGCGGGTCTGGGACGTCCTCACCGACGGCTGGCTCTACCCGCTGTGGGTGGTCGGCGCCTCCCGGATGCGCGAGGTGGACCCCGGATGGCCGGCCAGCGGGAGCCGGCTGCACCACTCGGTCGGCACCTGGCCGCTGCTGCTGGACGACACCACGGAGTCCGTCGAGTGTCGGCCCGGGTCGCTGCTGCGCCTGCACGCGCGCGCCTGGCCGACGGGCGAAGCGGAGGTCGAGATCACGCTCGAGCCCGAGGGCGCCGGCACCCTGGTCACGATCCGGGAGGACGCGCGCACCGGCCCGGGCAAGCTCGTCCCGGCCCCGCTGCGCCAGCCGCCGCTCACCTGGCGCAACACCGAGACGCTGCGCCGGTTGGCCTACGTGGCCGAGCGCCGCGCGGGCTGAGGGCCGCGGGGCCGACCCACGAGCACCCCTGTCGGGGGTCAGGGGGGTCGCGGCCGCCGCCTGCAGGGGGTGGAGCGGCGGCCGCGACCGTTCGGGGGGCTCAGTCGGGCCGGCGCGCCGCTTCCTCGGCGTCCTCCACGACCTGGGCCGCGACGTCGGCCAGCCGCTCGTTGCGGGTGCTGGAGTAGCGCTGCAGCACCGCGAAGGCACCGGCGGTCGTGAGCCGGTGCCGCTCCATCAGCACCCCCTGGGCGACTCCGATCTGGTGCCGGGTCCCGAGCGCGCTCTCCAGGCCGGTGATCACCTTGGCGGCGTCCAGGGCAGCGGCCGCGTGCGTGGCGTAGAGCAGCGCGACGTCGTACGCCGGTCCCGACCAGGCCCCCGCCTCGGCGCCGAGCAGCGTGATCACCGCCTGGGTGCGGGCGCCGAAGACCATCGGCAGGGCGAGCACCGAGGCGACCCCCTGATCCACGGCGCTCTCGCGCCACCCGGCCCACCGCTGCTCCTGGCGGAGGTCCAGGCCGACGACCGGCTCGGCCGAGGAGAAGGCGGCCACCGTGGGGCCCGCCCCCGTGGTGCGCTGGTGCTCCTCGAGCCGCTCGGCCACCTCGGAGGTGGCGGCTGCCACGACCAGGCGGCCGCGCCGACCGCGGACGGTGAGGGTGGCGTGCTCGCAGCCGTCGACGACCTCGACCGCGAGCGCGCAGATGCGGCTGGCGGTCTGGGACTCGTCGCGCTCGGCGGCGAGGTCGTGGGAGACCTGGGCGAGCAGGGACGCGAGATCCTCGCGCGTCATTCGGGACCACCTAGGAGAACGGCTCTGCACCTGCGCCCGTCTTCTCCAGGCAGGCGCATCATGCCCTGCCGCACCCAGGGCGCGCACATCACGACACACCTCGGACCGCGGCGGGACGGAACCCGGTCCTCCGGTCCGGGTACACCGTCGACCAGCCCGCCGGGCCCGCTCGACGGGGCCGTCACGGACCGGTGGGGCTGGATCCGAGCGAGGTGGGTACCAGCAGGCCACCCCCACCAGAGGAGGCCAGCACCATGCCCCGCAGCACCACTCCCCCTGCCCCGTCCACCCCGGTCGGCACCGCGCCCGCCGGCACCAGTGGCGCCGGTCCCACCGAGCCCGCGTCCGCCGGACCCGGCACCGTCCTGGTCTCCCTGCCCGAGTGGCAGAGCCCGCTCTCCGTGGGCCTCGTCGCCCTGCTCTCCGAGCAGCCCGGCGTGCACCTGGTGCCGAGTGCGACCATCGGCACCGCCCCGCAGCGCGGGGTGCTGCTGCACGACGCGGGCGCCCCGCCGGCGTCGTACGCCGCTGCGGTGACCGCCGCCCGCGCCGCCGGCTGGACCTGCCTGGCACTCGCGTGGCCCGAGGAGCAGCGTCGCCTGCTCAAGACCCCCGCCGCCGGTCCCGACCCCGACGGCTGGCTGCCCAAGAGCGCCGACGGGCCGATGCTGGCCGCGGCGATCCGGCACGCGTTCCGCAAGCCCGCGCCCGAGGTGAGCGGCCCCGGCACGGGCGCCCGCGGGTCCGCAGCGCAGAGCCTGAGCCAGCGCGAGCGGCAGATGCTCGTGCTCATCGCCGCCGGGCTGAGCAACGACGAGATCGCCGCGCGCTGCTACCTCAGCATCAACTCGGTCAAGACCTTCGTGCGTGCGGCTTACCGCAAGATCGGCGTCGAGCGTCGCGTCGACGCCGCCATGTGGGTGGCCGAGCACTTGGAGACCAGCGAGGTCCCCGCGCTGCCGGAGGACGAGGTCGCGATCGATCCCGGCAGCCGGCTGGCTGCGGTCTGACCCGCTCCCCCACCGGCCCTCCCACCTCCGGAGCGCGGCCCGGCTGACCGACCGCCCCGCTCGGCAGCCGGGCCGTCCCACGTCCGGACCGGGAGGCGGTCCCTAGCGGGCCAGCTCCGCGGGGATGCCGACCACCTCGACGATGCGGGCAGCCACCTGCCGCAGCGGCAGGTTGTGGTCGTTGGAGAGCCGTCGCAGGACCTCGAAGGCCTGGTCGGTGCGCAGCTCGTAACGAGCCATGAGGATCCCCTGCGCGATCCCGATCTGGTGCCGGGAGTCGACGGCCGTCCGCAGGCCCTCGACCAGCTTGGCCTGGCTCAGCGCCGAGGCCGCGAGGCTGGCGTAGACCTCGGCGACGTTCAGGGCGTCGTCGTCGAAGGCGTGCGGGTCCGCGGCGTACAGGTTGATCGCCCCGATCTCCTCCCGCTCGGTGCTCAGGCGGATCGACAGCACGGAGTGGAAGCCGATCTCGACCGCGCGCGGCGACCACCGCGACCAGCGCATGTCCGCGGCGAGGTCATGACTGCGGAAGCTGCCCCCGCCCTCGGCCGACTCCAGGCAGGGTCCCTCGTCGAGGTCGTACTGCGCGTGGTCGGCCTGCGAGACCTGCTCAGAGGTCGCGGCCGCCGTGCCGAGGACCCCCCGGCGCCCGCGCAGGGTCAGCCCGCACCCGTCCGCCTTCGGGACGACGTCGAGCGCGCGCTGGACGACCAGGTCCGTGGTCAGCCCGGTGTTGCCGTCGGGCAGCAGGTGCTGGGAGACCCCGGCCAGCCAGGCGGCGAGACCGGTGTCCGCGGCTGGAGCATCGGGGTGGGCGGCGTCGTCGGGCGTCGCGAGGGAGTCGGTGGTCATCGTGTGGCACCTCCGGCGGGGTCAGGGGATGGCGTGCGCCGGGACCCTCGGGGCTCGTCGGCGGGCGCGGACGGCTCTCCGCCCCGGCTGGTCGTGTCGGGGCCAAGCGCTCGATGATCCCGGCTGGAACCAGCCTCCACCAGGTTCTTCACCCCTTCGGTGGCGCCCTCGCCTAGCCGGGACGTCGATCGGCGCCTACGGTGGAGAGATCTTGGGAGCTGCAGAACAGCCGGTTCCCTGCGCAGCCACCTCCTGAGCGTGGCATCACCCAGGAGCCGCCCCATGGCGATCCACGTCCCGTCCTCTCCGGCTCTGCCTGCCACGGCAGACGACGAGCACACCCCCGGACCCACCCGCCCGTTCCTGCCCGTGCCCGACGACGCCGCGCCGGCGACCCGCCCCGCCCGGGCGGGCCACCAGGGCGACGACGCCCGACGGCGTACGACGACCGCGCTCGTCGCCTTCGCCCACGGCCTCCCGGCCGACCGGCCGGCCCGGCAGCTGGTGCTCACCAGCGTCGTGCGGCTCAACACCGGCGTGGCCGAGGCCGTCGCCGCGCGGTACCGCCGCCGCGGTGTCGACGGCGACGACCTGACCCAGGCCGCCTACGAGGGCCTGGTCAAGGCCGTGAGGCGCTTCGACCCGACCAAGGCCGAGGACCTGCTGAGCTTCGCCGTGCCGACGATCCGCGGAGAGGTGCAGCGGCACTTCCGCGACCGGTCGTGGTCGGTGCGTCCGCCGCGGGCACTGCAGGAGCTCGAGGGCCGGGCGCGCAAGGAGTCCGACCGCCTGCTGCAGCTCCTCGGTCGCGAGGCCACCCTCGAGGAGCTGGCGCACGCGCTCGGCGTCTCGGTGGCCGAGTGCGCCCAGGCGCTCAACGCGCACCACGCCTGGAGCGCGCTCTCCCTCGACAAGCCGCTCGACGTCGGCGACGGGGAGACCGGCCCGACGCTGGGCGGTCGGCTAAGCGAGGACGCCGGCTTCGGCCGCATCGACGACCTGCTCTCGCTGCGTCCGGCGCTGGCCACGCTCGGCGAGCGGGACCGGCTGGTGGTGCAGCTGCGCTTCGTCGACGAGCTCACCCAAGGCGAGATCGCCGAGCGGCTCGGGGTCACGCAGACCCATGTGTCACGGCTGCTGCACCGCATCCTGCGGCGACTGCGCCACCAGCTCGACGGGCCCGCGCCCGCGCCCGTACCCCGCCACCGGGTCGTCCCGTCGTCCGCCGCCTGAGACGCCGAGTGGGCAGGACCTCCGCGAAGAGCTGCCCGCTCGGCCTCTCGGGAGCTCGGCCGCGGACGGCATCACCCACCGAGGTGGGTGCCGCGACCGGCCCAGCGGGAACCCTCCAGGCATGCCTGAGCACCCGCACGACGACGTACCCGCCCCCGAGCACACGCGCCCCGACGGCGTCAGCGACGCCACCGTCGAGGCCATCGGGCGGCTGAGCAAGGCCCTGGACCTCTGCGAGGAGTCCCGCGGTCACCTGTACGCCTTCCACCGCCGCACCGGCGACACCGAGCGCTGCCTGCGCGAGGCCGTCGACCTCTTCCGCGAGGCCGGCCACGACGAGCTGGCGCAGCGCTTGGACGACGAGCTCGTCGGACGCAACGTCATCGCCGGCCGGTGGACCTTCCAGGTCGTCGAGGACTACGACGACCACTACTACACCGCCTTCACCGGGCTCGAGCGCGAGGTGCGCGAGCAGCTCGTGCAGGGCCGCCGCCACGTGCACGAGGCGGAGATGAAGGAGTCCCACCGCACCCAGGGCCGCCGCCACCACGAGGCACGCCCCGACCTGGCCCCGAGCCCGGAAGGAGCGTCGTCGTGAACGTCCGGACCAAGGCGATCGTCGCCATCGTCGTCGGGTTCTTCGTCATCGGCCTGACGATCATGCTGATCGTCGGGCTCGTCTCCGGCGACGAGGTGGACCGCGAGGAGAACCCCGTCATCGGCGGACTCGCTGCCGGTCCCGCGGCTCCCGCCCTTTCCTGACCCCTCCCTCCGGGGCGACCGTCATCTCGCCGAGCCGGCGCATCTTTCCGTACAGCTCGTACGGAAAGATGCGCCGGTTCGGCGTCCTGTGGTCAGTCAGCGCAGGAGCACCAGGACCCCGCCGGCGCAGGGACGGACCTCCTCGACGGTGAGCCCGTGGGCCGCGGCAGCCTCGGCGACTGCGCCGGTCGCCTGCTCGGCGGTGCCGAGCTGGAGCACGAGCGCACCCCCGGGCAGCAGCACCGTGGCCGCGGTCCGGACGCACGCCACCGCGAGGTCGGTGCCGTCGGGGCCGCCGTCGATGGCGCCCGGCGGGTCCTCGGGGAAGCGGTCGATGCCGGCCGACGGCACCCACGGCGGGTCGGCGAGCACCAGCGCGTAGCGGGTCGGCTCCTCGGCCACCTCCTCGATGGTGGCCGTCCGGGCGTGCACCTGCGCGCCGATGCCGTTGCGCGCGGCGTTGTCGGCGGCGTACGCCGTCGCGACGGGCTCCCGGTCGACGCAGACGAGCTCGCGGCGCGTCCCGGCGACGGTCAGCAGGCCGATGTGCCCGGCTCCGCTGCACAGCTCCAGCACCGGCCCCGGGGGCAGGGTCGTCAGCAGGCGGGCCGCCCAGCGGGACTGGTCGGCGGTCCAGGGCCGCGGCTCGAGGATGCGGGGGTCCCACGCGATCTCGAGCCGGCCGACGAAGGCGGTGCGCCGGTCGTCCGGAGCGAGGTCGAGGACGTCGTGGCTGGCGGCGGCCGGCTTCGGGACGGACGCGCCCACGCACTGGTCGACGGTCGGGGGGAGGGCCGAGGTCTGCACCGGACCAGTCCATCCCGGGCGCCGCCGGCGCGACTTCGATCGTGCGGGTGAGTCCGTTGTCCAGCAGACGTGAGCCGCGTCCCACCGGGGGTCTGGACCAGACCGGCCCGCGCCGCGATCCGCACCTGTCCCGCACCTGCACCGCCCTAGCCTGCGACCATGACCCGTGCTCGTGCACGGCGGCTCGGCGCCGGCTCCCTCCCCCGTTCCACGACCTGTTCCACGACCCGTCCAGCGACCCGCTCCACCTCGGGCCCCGCGTCCCGCCCGCTGGCGGCCCTCGCGCTGCTGGCGCTCCTGGCCACCCCGGCCCTGGCCGGCTGCGGTTCCGGGGAGAGCGGCGGCCAGGGCGGGGCGCAGGCGCCGGCCGCCGACGTGGAGCAGCCCGGCGAGAGCTGGACCGTCCTCATCTACTCGATGGCCGACACCGACCTCGAGCCCTTCATGGTGACTGACATCAACGAGGCCGGCGAGGTCGGCTCGACCGACAAGCTGAAGGTGCGCGCCTTCGTCGACCGCAACGCCGGGTACGGCGAGGAGCCGCTCCTCGACCAGGGCGACTGGGTCGGCGGGCGGGTGCTGGACCTCACCGAGCCAGGCCGCACCGAGCTGGTGGCCGACCTGGGTGACGTGAACTCCGCCGACCCCGCGACACTGGCCGACTTCATCGCCCAGGGCATCGCGGACCACCCGGCCGACAAGTACGCTCTCATCATCTCCGACCACGGCGCCGGGTGGCCGGGCATCGGACCCGACGAGGGGTCCGACTACGACGTCCTGGACCTCATCGACATCGGTGACGGCATCAGCGCCGGGCTGGAGGAGGCCGGCGTGGAGAAGCTCGACCTGTTGGGCTTCGACGCCTGCCTCATGGCCAGCTACGAGGTCGCCAGCGCCATGGCGCCCGTGGCCCGGCGGATGGTCGCCTCCCAGGAGCTCGAGCCCGGCCACGGCTGGGACTACCGCAGCCTCTCGGTGCTGGCCGAGGACCCCACCACCGGCACCGAGACCTTCGGCTCGGCGATCCTCGACGGCTTCGAGCAGCAGGCGATCGACTCCGGCACGGAGGCCGACATCACCCTCTCGATGATCGACCTGACCCGGATGCCGGCGCTCGACGAGGCGGTCGAGGCGTTCAGCGACGAGCTCGGCCAGACCCCCGAGGTCGCGCCGGCCGTGGGCCGCGCGGAGAGCACCGTCTTGGCCTTCGGCAAGAGCCCCGACCCCATGCAGGACAGCAACCACTCCGACCTCGGCCTGCTGGTCGAGGCGATCGGGGCGGACGCCGAGGAGGTGTCTGCGCCGGCCGAGGCGATCGCGACGGCCCTCGACGACGTGGTCATCGACTCCGTGGCCGGCCCGGCGACGGCCGACGCCACCGGTCTCTCGGTCTACCTGCCGCCCTCCGCGGACCTCGCCGACCCGGCGTACCAGGAGGTCGCCGAGGCCGACCCGTGGGAGGAGCTGCTGCTGGAGTACTACGAGGCCGGCGACGCGATCCCCACCGACGAGCTGCCGGAGTTCGACACCGCCGACGGCGAGCCGACCGTGAACCTGGCCGAGGACGGCACCTTGGAGCTGAAGGCCAGCTTCGCCGACGCGGCGCTGGGCAACCTCACCGATGCGGTCATCTCCTACGGCCTGGTCAACGGCGACGGGTCGGTGACCTACCTCGGCGAGGAGATCGCCGACGTCGACCCCGACACCGCCGAGGTCTACGGCACCTACGACCTGACGGTCCTGGTCCTCGACGACCAGGTGGACACCGCCTACGGCTACCTCGACCTCGACCTCAGCGAGGACCTGGCCTACGGCTACCTCGACATCCCGCTGACCTACTACCCCTCCTACGACCCGGAGACCCCCCAGGAGGCCCTGCTCTCCGCGGTGCTGGACGTCGAGGGTGGCGGCTTCGTCAGCGAGACGCTCTACGGCTACGACCCCGACAGCCAGGGGTACGGCGAGCTGCCGCCCGACCCCGAGGGGCTGCTCGTGCCGGACGTGCTGACCTACACCGCCGACGGCGAGGGGATCTGGGAGCCGACCACCGACGTCGGGCTCTACGCCGACATCCCCAACCTGCTCTACGACTTCGAGCCGCTAGAGTCCGGCACCGAGATCTGGGTCGAGCTGACCGCCACCGACTACGGCGGGAACTCCGCGACCACCGGCACGCAGGTCACCGTGCCCTAGCCGGGGCTCGCTCCCCGAGGGCGGAGTCACCGGAAAGGTCGGTGCGGCGAGCGCGCCGGGTCCGTGAGGATCACGCGCATGGCCTCCCGCACCGCGAACTTCTGCATCGACTCCGCCAACCCGCTGTCCCAGGTGAGGTGGTGGGCCCAGGTGCTGGAGGACTTCCGCCTGCCCGACGCCGAGCTCGGTCCGGACGACGACGAGTGCTGGCTGGTCGGCCCCGGGGGCCGGGAGATCATCTTCATCCGGGTGCCGGAGCCCAAGACGGTCAAGAACCGCATGCACATGTGCCTGCGGCCCACCGACCGGTCCCGCGACGAGGAGGTCGAGCGCGTCCTCGGCCTCGGCGCCACGCTCGTCGACGACCTGCGCAAGGGTGACAAGGGCTGGGCCGTGCTCGCCGACCCCGAGGGCAACGAGTTCTGCGTGCTCACGCCTGCCGGCTGAGGCGTTCCGGACGTGCCGGCCGCCTCGGCCGTCAGTAGTCCTCGAGCGGACGATCGGAGCCGCTGCGCCGGGGGCGCGGGACGGCGCGGGGCCCGGCGCCGCGGCGTACGAGCTTGTGCGAGCCGTCGCACCACGGCGCGCTGCCGGTGGCACCGCAGCGGCAGACCGCGACGACCGGGCGCTCGGAGTGGTGCTTGACGCCGTCCTCGTCCTCGACGGTGACCGGGCCAGGCAGCAGGATCGGGCCGTCGGCGCACAGCATGACCTCGCGCTCGTCGGTCGCTCGTCCGGCTCGGCTGCTCATGCGACCGCCGGCTCCCGGTCGGCGCCGACGTGGGCGAGCACCGCGGTGGCGGTCGCCTGCTCGGCGAGCAGGCAGACCGCGCCGCCCCACAGCACGTCGGGCAGCGTGTCGGGGTCGTGCGCGACCAGCGAGCCGAGCATCCGGCGCACGGCCAGCTGCTCGTGCACCGCGTCGGCCACCATGTGCTCGCGGTAGTAGTCGACCATCTCCTCCGGCGCACCCACGCGCTCCAGCCCGCGCGCGACCCGGCGCGACGGCACCGCGCTGGTCACCTCGAAGGCCGCCAGGTGACCCAGCGCCGCCGGCACCAGCCGCCGGTGCAGGCCCAGCATCGACATCAGGTTGACCTGCTCCAGCACCTCGGGCAGCGCCTCGTCGACGTACGCCGCGTAGCCGCTGCCGAGGCCGCACGCCTCCACCCCGCGCCGCCACAGGACGGCGTGCAGTCGGGCCGGGTCGCCGTTGCCGTACTCGTCGGCGGCGATCGCCACCAGGTGCGCCTTGGTCTCGTCGTCGAGCCGCGGCAGGGTCCACATCGAGGGGTCCTGCTCGCGCACGTGGTAGATCGAGCGCTGCCGCAGCACCGCCAGCACCTGGTCGAGGTCCGCGTCGCGCTGGAGGAACGAGGCGATGGACCCACCGCCGGTGTCGGTCTCGCAGAGGTCGAAGAAGACCGGCGCCAGGTCCTCACCGGCCTCGCACCGCTGCTGCGCGGGCGCGACCACCGCGCGGGCGCGGCGTCGCCAGCGCGCCTCGAGGTCGTGCTCGAGGTGGGCCCGACACACGAGCAGCGCGGGATCCCACTCCAGGGCGTCGTCGACGCCCTCGAAGCCCCGGTGGTGCAGCTCGTAGAGGATCCACAGCGAGAGCGCCTCGTCCGCGGCGGAGTCCGGCTCCAGGCAACGCGTCACGCCGCGGCCGCCCAGGGCGGCGACGAGGGCCTCGGACAGCTCCCCGCGTGGCGTCGGCAGCGGCGGGGCGCCCCTCACGAGGCGTCCTCCCAGGCGTGCCACTCCCCGCGGCAGTCGGTGAAACCGGCGGGGCGCGCGGACGTGGTGGCATCGGGAGTGGTGCGAGGTGCAGGCGCGATCAGCCGCGCGACGGCGATGCGGGGCGAGCTGTCACACCGGTGACGCCCGGCGCTCGTGCGGAGGGAGGTGCGCCCGAGTGCGTGCTCGAGGCGGTCCAGCAGGCGGGTCATGCCCGACGAGGTGCCCCGGGTCGCCCGAGGCAGCCCCACCCCGAGGGATGACCGGGACCCGGCTGTGGCAGCTCCACCCCGATGAGTGAGGCCGCCCGCGACTGGACACCCGTCCGGGCGAGTCTGGTCCGCCCGCCAGTGGGCACCGTCCGTCTGGCACCGGCAGCCCGCCGGAGAACTCACGCAGCCGACCCCGCGGGCAGCCGGTGCCGGTGCGTGCGCCGTCAGAGGACCGGGCGACCGCCGGTGACGGCGACCCGGGCGCCGGAGACGTAGCTGGCCTCGTCGGAGGCGAGCAGGACGTACACCGGCGCCAGCTCGACGGGTTCCCCGGCCCGGCCGAGCGGGGTGTTCGCGCCGAACTCGGCGACCTTCTCGGCCGGCATCGTCGAGGGGATCAGCGGCGTCCACACCGGTCCGGGCGCCACGCTGTTGACCCGGATCCCGCGCTCGCCCCACAGCTGGGCCAGGCTCGCGCAGAGGTTGGCGATCGCGGCCTTCGTGGCGGCGTACGGCGCCAGGGTGGGGTTGGGGCTGTCGGAGTTCACCGACGAGCTGCCGATCACCGAGGAACCGGGGCGCAGGTGCGGCTCGGCGGCCTTGCAGAGGTGGAACATCGCCGAGAGGTTCGTCCCGATGGTGCGGTCCCACTCGTCGTCCGGGACGTCCTGGAGGGACTCGCGGGTCATCTGGTACGCCGCGTTGACCACCAGCACGTCCAGGGCGCCGAGCTCCTCGACGCAGCGGCGCACCAGCTCGCGGCAGTGCGCGGGGTCGGACACGTCGCCCGGGGCCAGCACGACGCGACGACCGGCCGCCTCGACGTACCGCCCGACGTCCTCGGCGTCCTCGTGCTCGTCCAGGTAGGAGACGAGCACGTCGGCGCCCTCGCGGGCGTAGGCGATCGCGACCGCGCGGCCGATGCCGCTGTCACCGCCGGTGACGAGGGCGACCTTGCCGGCCAGCCGGTCGTGGCCGCGGTAGGACGTCTCGCCACAGTCGGGCCGGGGCTCCATCCGCGACTGCAGCCCTGGCGGGTCCTGGGTCTGCGGCGGGCGCAGCGCGTCCCCGCTCACGCCTGGAGCCCGGAGCCGTCGGCGGCCGTGGCGCCGGCACCGAGGGCGTCGAGCCGCTCCTGCATGCTCGCCGCCACCTTGTCGCCGAGGATCTTCAGCCCCGGCGGGAGCAGCGGCTCGGCGAGCTTGGCCGCGCCGTGGGTGCGGAACTCAGCCCGGTAGGTCACCTGGGTCCCGCCCTCGGGCAGCCGCTCGAAGGTGATGGTGTCGTGCAGGTCCAGGGACTTCCCCGCGTCGCCGCGGAGCTCGAAGCGCTCCAGCGGCTCGATGGCGGACACGACGTAGTCGACCTCGCTCTGCGAGCCGAGGAAGGAGGAGACGTTGTGGTAGGTCGTGCCGACTCCCCCGTCGCCCGACGTGCGCTCGGTGCTGACCGTCGGCGGGTCCCACTCCTCGCTGGTGCGGAAGTCGGTCAGGTAGTCCCAGACGGAGTGGATGTCGGTCGTGGTCGTGAGCGTGCGCTCGACGTGGGCCATGGGCTCTGTTCCTCTCTCGCGACGTGACCCGGACGGGTCCTCGTGGTCAGATCGGTGCCCGGGTGACGGCCTCCCAGCCCTCACCCGCCCGGCGGACCAGCCCCAGCGCCTCGAACGCCTCGAACCAGCCGCGCGCCGGCCACTCCCCCCAGCGGCAGTGGAAGGTCCGGGCGTTGCGCAGCAGGGCGCCGAGGTGCTCGACCGGCGGGTCGCTGACCGGGTGGTGCTGGTGGTAGGCGCGGGCGTCGCCGGTCCACCCCAGCCCGAGACCGCGGGCCACCACGGTGCGCCCCAGGTCGGTGTCCTCGCAGCCGTAGCCGACGTACTCCTCGTGGTAGCCGCCGAGCTCGCGCCACGCGGCCGCTGAGACGGCGTACGACAGGGACCAGAAGAGGTCCGGGTCGCCGCGGTCCGACCGCTCGCCCGCCCGGGGGGCGGGGCGCGCCGGGTGGGGAGAGTCGAGGGCGGCCATCTCTCCAGCGTCCAGCGGGAGCACCCCGGGAGGCAGGTAGGTGACCGGCCCCGACCAGACGGCGCGGGGACCGGAGCGGACGGCGTCGGCGTACCCCGTGACCAGGTTCGGTCCGGCGAGGCAGTCGACGTCGAGCCCGACGAGCACGTCGCAGCCCTCGGCGGCGGCCCGGGCCATGCCGGTGTTGCGGGCCCGCGCCAGCGGGAGGCCACGCTCGTCGCCGTCGACGGCGACGACCAGGGTCGGCAGCGGTTCCTCGGCGACCACCTCGGCCAGGTCGGGGTCGTCCATGGCGACCACCACGTGCAGGTCGGGCAGACGTACGCCGGCGACGAGCGAGCGCCGCTGGCGACGCAGGTGCTCGTGACGACCGTGGGCCGTCGTGACGACGGCGACCCGGGACGGGCTGCTCACCGGACGTCCCGCAGCAGGGCCGCGAACCGGCCGGCGGCACCGCCGTCGACCCAGCTGCTCCATCGCCCGCCGTCCCGACCGGCGGTGCGCTCGAGCAGGTCCGGCCAGCCGGCGTCGGGCAGCGCGGGCAGCACCGTGACCGGCCAGCCGCCCGCGGCGAGGGCTGCTGCCGAGGTCACCTGCTCCTCGTGCGGGCGCGACTGCGGCACCACCACGGCGGGGCGGCGGGCGGCGGCGACCTCGGCGAGAGCGTTCTGCCCGGCGTGGGTGACCACCACCGAGGAGCGCTCGAGCAGCCCGGCGACGTCGTCGTGCCAGCGGCCGGGTCCGGCGACCTCCCAGCTCCACGTCGGGGTGGAGGCGCGGGCGCGGGACAGGAGGTCCTCGAGGGCCTCGGGGGCCAGGTCGTGGCCACCGGCACCGCCGAGGAACGTGACGGTCCGGGCGTGCGGGGAACGCTGTGCGACGGGGTGCCGCGAGAGCGCGCCGACCGCGTGGACGCGCTCGTGGACCTCCGTGGGCAGGCCCGGCAGCATCGCGACGGTCGCCTCCTCCGGCCAGGCGCCGACCAGGACGTCGGAGACGTCGAGCGCCAACCGGTGCGCGGCGTCGTCGCGCCGGCCGGGCAGCACGACCCCGACGACGGGCACGCCGTGCAGGCGCACCAGGAGGGTCACCTCGACCGAGACGTCCACGACCACCGCGCGCGGCCGGGCCGCGTCCAACCACGTGGAGAGCTGGTGGGAGCGCCGCGAGAGGCCGGGGTGGTGCGGCGGCACCCAGTGCAGCCTCCCCCCTGCCGTCGGGTCCCCGACGGTCGACGGCGGGTCGTCGGGTGCGAGGTGCACCCAGTCCCCCGCCCAGCCCTCGGGACGCGGCAACGAGGACAGCCCGGTCACGGGTTCCTCCAGCTCCCGGGCGACCGCGAGGGCACGGTGCAGGTGGCCACGGCCGTGGTGGTGCACGTACCAACCCAGGCCGCCGGTCCGGCTCACGCGGCGTGCTCCTGCGGGACCAGACCGGCGTAGACCGCCTCGTACTCCCTCACCATCCGCTCGGCGGACAGCGACCGCTCGGCGTGGGCGCGTACCTCGCCGCGGTCGCAGCGAGCCGCGACCTCGATCGCCTCGGCCAGTGCTGCGACGTCGTCGGCGGGCGCGAGCGCCCCGGTGCCGGGCACGACGACCTCCCGCAGTGCGCCCCGGTCGAACGCCGCGACCGGCGTGCCGCACGCCATCGCCTCGGCCGCGACCAGGCCGTAGGGCTCCTCCCACACCGGCGTCACCAGCGCCACGCTGGCCCGGGCGAGCAGCCGCGCGAGCGAGGCGTGGTCGAGGTGCCCGAGCAGCCGGGCGTCGGCACCGAGCCGGGGGGCCAGCTCCTCGGCGACGTACGCCGCGTCCTGCACCGGTCCGGCCAGCACGATCTCCCGCCCGGCGGCCCGCGCGGCGTCGACGGCGAGGTGCGGCGCCTTCTCCGGGACCAGCCGGCCGGTCCAGACGACCGGGCCGCCCCCCGGGCCCGGCCGCCAGGCGTCCACGTCGACCCCGTTGAGGACCGGGGTCGCCGTGAGCGTCCCCGCCCAGGCCTCGGCCGTCGCACGGCTGACCGCGGTCCACGACGAGGCGCCGGGGGCGACCGCGGCGGCGGACTCGATCCAGGGCAGCGGTGGCGTGTGGAGGGTGGTCAGGACAGGGACCGGCACGGCGCCGGCCATGGCGACCGGCAGGTGGTGGAGGCTGTGGTTGTGCACGACGTCGAACTGCTCGGCGCCATCGCGGGCCAGTCCCAGCATCAGGTCGAGGTAGGCGTGGTGCTCGGTCATCCACTCCAGCGACGGAGCGTTGACGTCCCGCATCGACGTGGGTGTCGGCACGAAGGGGTCCGGTCGCAGGTGCCGGACCGGCAGGTGCGGGTCGCAGCCGGCCGCGAACAGCGTCACGTCGTGACCGCGCGCGGCGAGCAGCCGGGCGAGGTGGTGGGTCAGCGACTCCAGCCCGCCGGCGAAGGGCTCGCGGACCGGGTAGCGGCTCGAGGCGACCAGGCAGACGCGCACCGGCCTCAGCCGACCCGTCGGGCGGAGACGGCGGCGGCGTACACCTCGTCGTGCACGTCGGCGACCAGGGCGCGCTGGGCCCGGCGCTCGTCGATGGTGGCGCCCAGTGCCGGCCGCTCGAGGACGGCGGTGCGCACGGCGTCGGCCAGGGAGTCGGCGTCCAGGCCGTGCTCGTCGTGGCCGTAGGTGAGCACCGGACCCTGCTCGGCGAAGTAGCCGCAGGTGGGCGCGACGACGGTGGTCCCGAGGTCGCGGCAGGCCTCCAGCCAGCCGGAGTGGGTGCCGAAGCGATAGGGCAGCACCGAGACGTCGAGCGAACCGAGGTAGGCGAAGAACGCGTCGTCGCCGAGGAAGTCGTGCACCCGCAGGTCGATCCGGCCCGCCGCCTGCTCGGCCCGCAGCAGCGCCGCCAGGTCGGCGTCGTGGTGGGCGCCGTCGGGCTCGAGCAGCTCGCGGTGCCCGTTGACCTGCAGCACCGCACCCGGCAGCTCCGCCACCGTGCGGGCGAGCACGGGCAGCACGGCGCCGGGGTCCATGGACGCGCGCAGGCTCTTCACGTGCAGGCCGACGCGCACGGCCCCGACCCGGCGACGGCCCCGGCAGTCCTGGGCCACCGCCATCGTGCGGAACGGGACCACGTGCGGGTGCGGCACCACGGTCGCCTCGCGACCCCAGCGGCGGCGGACCTCGGCCGCCGCCCCCGGGGTGAGGGTGAGCAGCGCGTCGGCGGCCGGGACGAGCACGTCGAGCTGCGCGTCGTGGACCGACCGGTCCTCGTGGTGGGGGTTGCGCAGGTCGTGGACGGTGAGCACGAGGGGGATGCCGCGCCCGCGGAGCGTCCGCGCCACCTCGCGCAGGGTCTCGGGCTCGCAACCGTCGAAGCCGAAGTGCACGTGCATGAGGTCGATGTCGGCGTCCCGGACCCACGCTGGGTCGAGCATCACCGGGGGCCACCACTCCGCGCCGGCGTACCGGTTCACGCCCGGCGGCTCGGGGTCGGGCAGGCGGTGGGGGGCCGGGCCGACCTCCCGCGAGAGGTGGCGGACGTAGACGTGGCCGGCTGGCACCGAGGCGACCCGGAGCGGCTCGGCCGCGCGGCGGGGCTCCGGCACCCGGAGCACGGCGGCTGGGGTGGCGGGGTGCGCGGGGCGCGCGGGGGGCGCGGCGGGGGTGGGCGTCGACACGGGGGTGAGGTGCCCCGGGGCCGGACCCGCAGCCCTCGCCTCTTGGGGTGGTGGTCGAGGATGAGGCCCGTGACCACGTCGAGCAACGCGCCCATCGCCCGGTCCCTGGCGGACGCCCTACCCCTCGAGCACGGCCCGACCTGGCGCAACCGCTTCGCGCTGGCCCCGCTGACCAACACCCAGAGCAACCCCGACGGCACGCTCACCGACGACGAGCACGAGTGGCTGGCCGCGCGCGGGCGCGGCGGCTTCGGCCTGGTGATGACCGCGGCGGCGTACGTCGCCCCGGCCGGGCAGGCGTGGGGCGGCCAGCTCGGGATCGCCTCCGAGGCGCACCTGCCCGGCCTGGCCCGGCTCGCCGAGGCGCTGCGCGCGAGCGGGGCGACCTCCTCGGTGCAGCTGCACCACGGCGGCCAGCGGGCCGACGCCGCGCTGCACGGCGGGCCCAACCAGTGCCCCTGGGACGCTCCGGAGAAGGACGCGGTCGCGATGACGACCGACGAGGTGCACCGGATGGTCGATGACTTCGTGGCCGCGGCCGTGCTCGCCGAGCGCGCCGGCTTCGACGGGGTGCAGCTGCACGGGGCGCACGGCTACCTGCTGGGCCAGTTCCTCGACGGCCGGCACAACCACCGCACCGACGGGTACGGCGGGTCGCTGGCCGACCGGCAGCGAGCCCTCACCGAGGTGCTGGAGGGCGTGCGTGCGGCGACCGGGCCGGACTTCCAGCTCGGCCTGCGGCTGACCCCCGAGGGCTTCGGCATCCCGCTCGAGGAGGGCGTCGAAACGACCCGGACCTTCCTGGCCTCGGGGCTGCTGGACCACCTCGACCTGTCGCTGTGGGACGTGCGGATGCGCCCGCGGGGCGGGGCGGACGGGCTGCTCGTCGAGCACTTCACCGACCTGCCGCGCGGCACGACCCGGCTCGGGGTCGCCGGCGGGGTCGTGTCGACCGAGGACGCCCGGTGGTGCCTGGAGCAGGGAGCGGACTTCGTGACCGTCGGGGTCGGCGCGATCCTGCACCACGACTTCGCCGCCAGGGCGCTGGCCGACCCGGCCTTCCGGGTGCGCGAGCGGCCGGTCACCCGCGAGGAGCTGCGCGCGGAGTCGGTGGGTGAGCGGTTCCTCGACTACCTCGCCGCGGGCTGGGACGACCTGGTCGCCTGAGCCACCTCGCCGCTCCGACGCACCGGTCCTCGGTGTCGGGTCAGCGTGCGACCGAGGTGCGCACGAGCTTTCCGCAGTCGTAGCCGTCGCCGGAGATCTGGCGCCACTCCCCGCGCTGGAGCTGGACGACGGTGGAGCAGGTGAAGGACTGCTTGCCGCCGACGTTCATCTCCGAGTGCAGGCCGTCGGCGGTCCACTTCTGCACGCCGCGCACCGACTCGATCAGGCTCTCGCGGGTCAGCTTGCCGCCGAGGGCCACGGCCTGCTCGACGAAGAGCCGGGTCGCCGACCACGCGAAGAGGCCGAAGGTCGTCGGCGAGGCGCCGGGCTTCACCCGTTGCAGCCACTGCGTGTAGAGCGCGACCTGCGGGTTGTTGCCCGTGAAGGCCGGGTGCGGGACCGGGGCCATCGCACCGTCGACGTTGGCGCCGCCCTGCGCCGCGAACTCGGGGCCGTACTGGGTCTGGGTCACCACGAACTGGTCCGGCTTGTACCCCTGCTGGGCCATCGCGTCGGCCAGCCGGACCGCCTGCTGGGTGGCGCCGGTGAAGGAGACGAACGTGATGCCCTCGTCCTTGAGCTCCTGCACGAAGGGGGCGTAGTTGAACTCCGAGGACTCGATGCCCTTGTAGATCTTGACGCCGAAGCCAGCCGACTCCGCGGCGTCGGCGAAGCTGCGCGCGAGCGCGGGGGACCCCCCGAGGTTGAGGTAGAGGAAGGCCGCGGACTGCGTCGCCTGCTTGTCCTGCTCGGCGTAGAACTGGTACGCCGCGTCGGTGACGACACCGGGCTCCAGGGCCTGCGCGGCGAAGCAGGTCGAGCAGTCGTAGCGCTCGTTGGTGAGGATGTTGGCCCGCAGGTCCGGCAGGCCGCACTCCTCGGTGGTCCGCGCGCCGCCGGAGTCGAAGATCGAGACCGACCCGACCGCGGCGAAGGACTCGGCGCAGGCCCGGAGGTAGGCGGCCTGGTCGGCGGCGGAGTCGGTCTTGCTGTCCAGCTCCAGCATCGTCAGCTTGCGTCCGCAGATGTCGGACTGGCTGTTGAAGAACGCGAGGTACGCCGCGGTGCCGAGCCGCGCGGACTCGAAGAGTCCCGGCACCGGGCCGCTGACGTCCGAGGAGTTGGCCAGGACGATCTCGTCGTCGGTGATCCCGGTCTGGTTCTCGAAGCCGTCGCACGAGCCGGCCCGGGCCCCACCCGTCGCGTCGCCCTCCCCGGCGGCGCCCGTGGGTCCGCCCGCGGAGCCGCCGGCGCCGGTGCTGCCCGCGCCACCCGTCGTACCCCCCGAGGTGGAGGTGGTGCCGCCGACGCCGCTGCCCGAGGTGCCGCCGAGCCCGCCCGGGTCGGCGCCCGGGACGAGGGGGTCGCCGCCGGCGGCCGCGGCGCCGCCGGCCACACCGCCCTGGGCGAACAGCACCTGCTCGGGCGCGATCCGGGAGCCGCACGCCGAGGTGAGCGCGGCGAGGGCGAGCGCGAGGAAGAGCACGACGAAGCGCACCAGGGCCTCCGGGAGCACGAAGGGGATGGGGGATGACCGCCTGTGACGGTGATCACCCAACGAGCGACGGACGCTCGAGTCACGCCGGCCCCGCGCTGCGGGCGGGCGGGATCGGTGGATCCGGCCTCAGCGGTGGCCGGGGGCCAGGAGACGCTCCGGCTCGGCGGCCAGGGCCCGCAGGGCGGCGACGACGTCGGCGACCTCGTGGCGGACGACCGCCCGGTCGGCGCGTCGCGGGAGGGGCACGACCGTCCCGGCGAGCCGGGCGACGGTCGCGGCGTCGGTCAGGTGACCGAGCTGCAGCAGGTAGGTCGTCTCCGTCGCCGAGAACTCCAGCCGGTCCACCGCGGCGAAGCGCAGCACCCCGTCGCGGTCGCGCAGCACCAGCACCTGCCCGGCATCCAGCGGTGCCGCTCCACCGAGGCGGGAGTGGTCGACCCGCACGTGGGTGGCGCGGTCGAGCTGGTGGGTCCCGGCGGGGACGTCGATGGTCTGCATGCCTGCTCCTGGGGTGGGGCGCCGGGGGCAGCGCGATGTCGCGTCCCGGTCGGTCCTCCCCACCTTCGGACGGACCACCGCCCCGGCCAAGGTGCTTGGACGGATCTTCACACGATCTTCGCAACCGTTTTCCGACGGGATCCGTCGTCATGCGACCGACCTCCGGTCCTCTTGCTCCGAGCACGGCCCTGCGGCGGGACCAACGACCTCCGGGCGCACCGACCGGTGAAGATCCTGTAAAGCCGCTCCGGCACCCAGCCGTTGCCGCCACCCTGGGGGACGTGAGGGACGCAGGGGGGAGCACCGCGCGCCGGGTGCTGGGCACTCCCCGCGTGCTCGTGCCCGCGGCGTACCTCGCCATCCTGCTGACCAGCACGAGCGCCGTGGGCCTGGCACCGAGCGGCTCGCAGGTGGCGTCCTGGTGGCCGGCCGCCGGCCTGGCCACCGCCCTGCTCGTCTTCAGCCCCGTACGCCGCTGGGCGGCCCTGTTCGTGGGTCTGGTGCTGGTGACGAGTCTGGCCAACGTGCTCGGGGGCCGACCCGTCGCGGTCTCGTCGGTCTTCGGCGTCGGCAACGCCCTGGAGGCCCTCGTGGCCGCCTGGGCGCTCGGCGCCCACCGGAGCCGGCCCGTCCTCCGGACCGGGGTCGACATCGCGCGGCTGGTGCTCGCCGCCCTGGCGGGCGCCGCCGTGATCGCACTGGTCGCCGGTGTCACCGTCTCCGCGCTGCTCGACGGGTCCCTCGTCGATGCCGCCCAGCACATCCTGGCCACGCACATGACCTCGCAGCTGCTCGTCCTCCCCCTCGTGCTGTCCCTGGGCGGGGACGCGCAAGCACGTGCGGGCGCCCTGTCCCGCCCGGTGCTCGTCCGCGCCGGCATCGCCCTGGCCACGCTGCTCGCCTTCGCGGTCGCCTTCCTCGCCGGTGTGGGTGTCGTCGCCAGCGCGTTCCTCCCACTGCCGGCCATGGTCTGGGCCGCCCTCCAGCTCCCGCGGCGCGAGGTCTCCGCCCTCCTCGTCGCGGTCGGCTTCGTCACGACGCTCGCCACGGCTCAGGGCCGTGGCCCGCTCTCCCTCCAGGCGTCGCTCATGCGCGACGACGGCGACATCCTGGCCCAGCTCTACCTCGCGGTGCTGTTCCTGGTGACGATCCCGCTCGTCATCCTGGTCGAGCAGCGGACCTCGGCGCTGACCACCGCGGAGTCGGTGCTCTCCTCCACCACCGGGAGCGCCATCATCGGCACCGACAGTGACTGCGTGATCCGGTTCTTCAACGTCGGTGCGGAGCGGATGCTCGGCTGGTCGGCGAGCGAGGTCGTCGGCCGACACCCGGCCGAGGTGTACCTCGAGGGCGGGGGGCCCACGGCCTGCGAGGCCCTCATGGGGGTCACCGGCCCGGACCCCGACCTGCTGGTCCCTCCCGTGGTCACCGCGGGGGTGATGAAGGCCGACCGCACGTGGCGGCGCAAGGACGGATCCACCCTGGTCGTCTCGGTCAACGTGACCGAGGTCCGCTCCCCCACGGGTGAGCTCGAGGGCTACCTCGCCGTCGCCGCCGACGTGACCGACCGGCTCGAGGTCAAGCAGCGGCTGCGCGACGCGCTGGCCCGGGAGCAGGCCTCCGTGGCCGAGCTGGAGCGGGTCAACCGGATGGAGACCGAGTTCGTCTCCGCGGTCAGCCACGAGCTGCGCACCCCGCTCACGACCATCCTCGGCAACACCCAGCTGCTGGCCGCGCACATCCCCGGCCCCCTGACCGAGGACCAGGAGCGGGTCGTCGACCGGCTGCACCGCAGCGGGCGCCGGCTGCTGATGCTGGTGGAGGACCTGCTGACGCTGACCGCGGTGGAGTCGCGCGCGGCCACCCGGCACGTCGCCGTGCGGGCCGGCGACGTGGTGGAGCTCGTCGTGCACCAGGCCGTGGACCTCGCCGAGGGGCGCGACCTCGACGTGACCTACGACGACCTAGCCGCGGACGCCACTGTGCTGGGGGATGCCGACGAGCTCGAGCGGGCGCTGTTCAACCTGGTCAGCAACGCCGTGAAGTTCACTCCCGAGGGTGGGGCCGTGCGCGTCGCCTCGCGCCACGACGGGGACTGCCTCGTCTGGTCGGTCACCGACACCGGGCTCGGCGTGAGCGAGACCGACCGACGTCATCTCTTCGAACGCTTCTTCCGAGCCCGTACCGTGACCGACATGGCCATCCCGGGCACCGGACTCGGTCTGCCGATCGTGGACCTGATCGCGCGGGCGCACGGCGGCTCGGCGCGCTACGTCCCCCGCGAGGGGGCGGGCTCCACCTTCGAGATCCGCCTCCCGGTCGCGCCCGCACCGGTCCCGGCCGCACCGGTCCGGGAAGAGCCGCCCGCCCAGGAGCACGACGACGTACGCCGTGACGGGGTCCGGATCGGGGAGCAGGCATGACGACGACCACCCACCTCGAGCCGACCTCGGTCCGCGTCCTGGTCGTCGACGACGACCAGCTCCTCGGGGACGCCCTCTCCTCGGCACTGGAGTCCCTGGGCCACCGGGTGCGGCTGGCGCGCACCGCAGCCACCGGGCGCGAGCTCGCCCGCGAGATCGACCCCGACGTGGTCGTGGTGGACCTCGGTCTCCCCGACGCCGACGGTCTGGAGCTGCTCGGCGAGATCCGCGACCAGTCCGCGGTGCCCGTGCTGGTGCTTACCGGCTCGACCGACCCCGCGCGACGGGTCGAGGCGCTGGACGCCGGCGCGGACGACTTCCTGGGCAAGCCGTTCCGGCTCGCCGAGCTCGAGGCCCGGCTGCGGGCCCTGGCCCGCCGGCCCGAGCTGCGCTCCTCCACCGTCACCGTGCACGGCGCGGTGACCGTCGACCGCGTGGCGCGGACCGTCACCGTGGAGGGCCGTCCCGTCCACCTGACCCCCATCGAGTGGCGGCTGCTGGACGCCCTGGTGGCGCGGGCCGGCCTCGTGGTCAGCCACCGTGCCCTCATCGACGCCGGCTGGTCGGACCGTCACGGCGCGGAGACCGTCGAGTCGCTGCGCGTCCACATCCGCTCCCTGCGCAGCAAGCTCGCCGACGCCGAGGGGAGCACCCCGCTGCGGACCGAGGCGGGCGTGGGCTACCGGTGGCAGGTCCCGCACGGCGCGGCCGCCGGTGCCGGGGCCGTGGCCTCGCCCTCCGGGTCCGCCGCCGCGGCTGCGGGACCCGCCCCGCACGCCGACACCGCCGTCGGCGGTGGGGTCCGCCGCACCGAGGCCGAGCGGGCCGCGCACGACCTGCACAACGCCCTCACCGCGCTCGAGGTCGCCACGTTCATGATCGGCGCCGAGGGCGCCCAGGCCGGGGTCTCCGCCGCGGCCAGGGAGTCGGCCCTCCAGCGGCTGCCCGCCCTCGCGGTGCGGATCCGCGAGCTCGCCGACCGCCTGGTCACGACATCGGTCCCGGGCCACGACCCGGACCGCACTTCCCCGCAGGAGGACACCGGATGACGACCGTGCTCACCGTCGAGGACGACCCCGACATCCGCGACCTGGTCACCACCCTGCTGGGCACCGCCGTCGACGAGGTGCTCAGCGCAGGTGACGGCGACGAGGCGCTGGCACTCGCCGAGCGTCGCGACATCGACGTCGTGGTGCTCGACCTCGCCCTGCCCGGTGACCGCAACGGGCTCGACGTGCTCGCCGCGCTGCAGGCTGCCGGCCACCCGGCCCGGACCATGCTGCTGACGGCGTACGCCGGGGCCGAGGACCGGGCCACCGCGCTGCGCGCGGGCGCCGACGCCTTCGTGCCCAAGCCGTTCAAGATCATGGAGCTCGTCGCCCAGGTGCTGGAGCTGGCCGAGCGCCCGGCCCACGTGCCGCCCACGGCACCGACCGCCTGAGCCCCTGACCCGCACCCTCCCCCAGCGCCCTGCCGCGCCACGGAACAATTGAACGGTCATCTACCTTGAGGTGAGTGACGATCGCACCGCCACCCCAGGAGCACCGATGACCATCCGGCTCACCCCCGAGATCGACGTCCGCCGCGCCGAGGACCGGTTCTCTTCGCAGTTCGGGTGGCTGGACTCCAAGCACTCCTTCTCGTTCGGTCGTCACCACGACCCGCGCAACACCCACCACGGGCTGCTGCTGGTCAACAACGACGACGTCGTGGACCCCGGCACCGGCTTCGACACCCACCCGCACCGCGACATGGAGATCGTGACCTGGGTCCTGCGCGGCTCCCTGGTGCACCAGGACTCCGAGGGCCACAACGGCGTCATCTACCCCGGCCTGGCCCAGCGGATGAGCGCCGGCACCGGCATCCTGCACTCGGAGAAGAACGACGCCTGGCGCCTGCAGGGCGAGCGGCACGAGGACCCGGTGCACTTCGTGCAGATGTGGGTCGTGCCCGACGAGCCCGGGATCGTCCCGGGCTACGAGCAGCTCGAGATCGAGGACGAGCTGCTCTCCGGCGGCCTGGTCCCGGTCGCCTCGGGCATGGACAAGCACCGCGACGTCTCCGCGATCCGGATCCGCAACCGGTACGCCGCGCTGCACGTCGCGCGACTCCAGCCCGGCCAGACGGTCGAGCTGCCCGACGCCCCCTACCTGCACCTCTTCGTGCCGGTCGGCGCGGCGGTGCTCGAGGGGGCGGGCCCCCTGGGCACCGGCGACGCCGTGCGGTTCACCGCCACCGGCGGGCAGCGGGTCACCGCGACGGAGCCGGCCGAGGTGCTGGTCTGGGAGATGCACGCGGGCATCGCCGCCTGACCTGCGCGGCGACACCCGGGGCCGGGCTCAGTGGGTGGAGAGCTGCCCGCTGAGCCGGTCGTGCATGTGGGTGCTGTGCTCGTTGAGCCCGTGGATCTCCACGCGCTTGCCCTTGCGCTCGTACTTGGTGACGATCGCATCCAGCGAGGCGACCGTGGAGGCGTCCCACACGTGGGAGGCGGAGAGGTCGATGACCACGCGCTCGGGGTCCTCGGCGTACTCGAACTGGGTGTAGAGGTCGTTGGAGGAGGCGAAGAAGAGCTCGCCGGTGACGGTGTAGCGGGCGTGGACCTCACCGTCGGCGTCCTCGACCAGCTCGCGGTGGGTGGTGGCGAGGTGGGCGACCCGGCGGGCGAAGAGGGTCATCGCGACGAGCACGCCGACGGCCACGCCGATGGCCAGGTTGTGGGTGGCCACGACGACCACGACGGTCGAGACCATCACCGTGGTCTCGGACTTGGGCATCCGGCGCAGGGTGGCGGGCGCGACCGAGTGCCAGTCAAAGGTGCCGACCGCGACCATGATCATCACGGCGACCAGGGCGGCCATCGGGATGCGCGCCACGATGTCGCCGAAGCCGACCACGAGCACGAGCAGCAGGACACCGGCGGAGAAGGTCGAGATCCGCGTCCTGGCGGCGCCGGCCTTCACGTTGATCATCGTCTGGCCGATCATCGCGCAGCCGCCCATGCCGCCGAAGAAGCCGGTGATGATGTTGGCGCCGCCCTGGCCCCAGGCCTCGCGGGTCTTGTCGGAGTGGGTGTCGGTGACGTCGTCGACCAGCTTGGCGGTCAACAGGGACTCCAGCAGGCCGACCAGCGCCATCGCCAGGGCGTAGGGAGCGATGATCTGGAAGGTCTCCAGGGTCAGCGGCACGTCGGGGAAGAAGAGTCCGGGCAGGGTGTCGGGCAGCTCGCCCTCGTCGCCGACGTCGGGCAGGTCCCAGCCGCCCATCAGCGCGGCGGCGGTGATGACGACGATGGCCACGAGCGGGCCGGGCACGGCCCTGGTCACACGGGGCAGCAGCACCATCATCACGATGCCGGCCGCGATCAGCGGGTAGACGAGGAACGGCACGTCGACCATGTGGGGCACCTGCGCCAGGAAGATCAAGATGGCCAGGGCGTTGACGAACCCGACCATGACCGAGCGCGGGATGAACCGCATCATCTTGGCTACCCCGGCGACACCGAGCACGACCTGGAAAACACCGGCGAGGATGACGGTGGCGATGAAGTAGTCGAGCCCGTACTCACGAGCCACCGGGGCGATGACCAGCGCGATGGCGCCGGTCGCGGCCGAGATCATCGCCGGGCGACCGCCCAGGAAGGCGATCGAGACCGCCATCGTGAAGGAGGCGAAGAGCCCGACCCGAGGGTCGACGCCGGCGATGATCGAGAACGAGATGGCCTCGGGGATGAGGGCGAGGGCGACGACGAGGCCGGCCACGACCTCGCGGCGCAGGACTGCCGGGCGGCGCAGGGCACCGAGGACCGTGTGGGTCTCCGGCGGGGGCAGCGGCTCGGACGCAGGCGGGATGGGCGGGACAGGCAGCGTGGCGGTCACAGGGGGCTCCTAGGTGGTCGCGGCACGGCGACGCGCCTCGTTGCTACGGCGACCATGCGGAGATGTACAGAGAAAGAATGGGGGCCGACGACCGCGCCGGCGACGGACCGTGTCCGTGCGGCGGCCCGGCGGTGCGTGACTCGCCGGGCCGACGATCAGGAACCATACCCTGACGTCAGGTGAGAGTTCGCATCCTCGCGCACTGCCCCTGGGTGATGCTGCTCACCCGCGCCCCGCGACGAGCGAGCCCAGGCGGAGATGGGGGTGCATCCGCTCGACCGCCTCGGCCCGCCACCGGTCCGGGAAGAGTGCGAGATGAGTGCCGTCACTGCGGCGCAGCACCTCGACCCCGCGCAGCTGCTGCACCTCCGCGACCTGGTCGTCGTCGACGGCCCGGGCCACGTTGTAGTCCAGGGGCTCGAGCCGCAGGGGCGCGCGGAACTCCGCCTCGAGCCGGGCTGCCGCCACCTCGAACTGCATCGGACCGACCGCTGCCAGAACCGGCGCGTGGTCACCTCGCGCCTCGGAGCGCAGCACCTGCACGACGCCCTCCTGGTCGAGCTGCTCGATGCCCTTGCGGAACTGCTTCCAGCGCGAGGCGTCGCTCACGGACGCGGTGACGAAGTGCTCGGGCGCGAAGCTGGCGATCGGCGGCAGCTGCACGGGGGCGCCCGTGTGGATGGTGTCCCCCACCCGCAGCGCCGATGCGTTGACCAGGCCGATGATGTCGCCGGGCCGTGCGACGTCGACCGAGGAGCGCTCGCGTCCGAAGACGGCCTGGGCGTACTTCGTCGCGACGGGCCGGCCGGTCGCCGCGTGGGTCACGACCATGCCGCGCTCGAAGGTGCCCGAGCAGACCCTGGCGTAGGCGAGCCGGTCGCGGTGGGCGGCATCCATGCCGGACTGCACCTTGAATACCAGGGCGCAGAAGTCGTCGTCGACCTCGCGGATGCCGCCGTCGACCGTCTCGCTCGGCCCGGGCGGCGGCGCCAGCTCGATGAGCCGGTCCAGCAGCTGGGCGACCCCGAAGTTCAGCAGGGCCGACCCGAAGATCACCGGGGTGGTCACGCCGGCGAGGAAGAGCTCCTGGTCGTGGTCGGCGCCATCCGCGGACAGCAGCTCGTGCGCCTCAGCGGCCTCGGCCCAGTCCGCGCCGTGCTCCGCGGCGGCCGCGTCGACGCCGAGGTGCTCCTCGGGTGCGCGCGTGCTGCCGCCGGCGGTTCGTGTGTAACGGATCATCCCGCCCGTCCGCCGGTCCAGCACCCCGTGGAAGTCCCCGGCAATGCCGACCGGCCAGGTGAGCGGCGTCGGACGCATGCCGATCTGCTGCTCGATGCTGTCCATGAGCTCGAAGGGGTCCAGGCCCGGGCGGTCCCACTTGTTGATGACGGTGAGCACCGGGATCCCCCGGTGGGCGCAGACCTGGAACAGCTTCAGCGTCTGCGGCTCCAACCCCTTGGCCGCGTCGACGAGCATCACGGCGGAGTCGACCGCCGACAGGACGCGGTAGGTGTCCTCGGAGAAGTCCGCGTGGCCGGGGGTGTCCACGAGGTTCACCACGTGGCCGGCGTACTCGAACTGCAGCGCCGCGGAGGTGATGGAGATGCCGCGCGCCCGCTCCATCTCCATCCAGTCCGACACGGTGCCGCGGCGCCCACCCTTGCCGTGCACCGCGCCCGCTTCGGAGATGACCCGCGCGTGCAACGCGAGGGCTTCGGTGAGGGTGGACTTCCCCGCGTCGGGGTGGCTGATCACGGCGAAGGTGCGGCGAGGGCGGTCATCGAGGGAAGCGGACATCCCCTTCACCCTAACGCGACGTGAGGGTAGCCTCCGAGCCGGAAGGAGCGATGTGGACGAGACCACCTGCCCCCGGTGCGGCGAGACCGACGACCTGCGAGGCCTCAGGACCCCCGAGGCTGCGCCCCCGGACGGAGCGAACGGCACCCCCGCGCGCATCCGGGTCCACTGCGGTGCGTGCGGGCTCGACTTCCCGCGCCCCATCAGCCGCTGCCGCAGCTGCGGCGGACGGGACGTCGCGACCCGTCGCCAGCTCATGACGCGACATCCGCGGGGCACACTTCTCGCCGTCACCGGCACCCGTGAGGTCCGGCTGTGCCCCCGGTGCGACGAGGCCGTGATCGACCCCGACCGCGACACCCCGGTCCCCGAGCACTACCTCTCCCGCTTCGCTCACGGGGCCGAGGAGGCCGCAGTCCTGCCCCCAGAATCCGTGCCGGAGACGTCTGCCGCCAGTCGGGCTCGTCGGGCCCGTCGTCACCCGGAGCCGACCCGGGTGGTCGTGGCTCCCCCACCCGTGGCGGACTCGGCTCAGACGCCGCGCGCGCCCCAGGACCCCACTGTTCGCGAGGCCGTGGCGCAGCTCCTCCTCGATCCCCGGGGCGCCGAGGAGCAACCGGGTCGCGCGCTGGTGATGGTGCTCCTCGGTCAGGAGCTCGGACCCAGCACCCGCATGAGTGCTCTCGACCGACCCGAGACTGCCGACCGGTTGCGAGCCTGGGTGACGGGACTCGCCGGTGGGCCCGTGCCTGCCGAGGCCGCCGCGGCGGCGCTGCGGTCCTTCTCAGACCTCTGCCGGGATCGCGGCTGGGTGGCTCAGGACCTCGCAGCCGAGCTGCGCTGACTCTCGAGACGGGAGTCCAAGCCGGCAGCGAACTCCTCGGCGAAGGTGAGCTTTCGCCGCAGGTCGGCGACCCGCTCCTCCGCGGCGCCCCGGAAGCCCTCCAGCCGCGCCAGGAGACTCTCTCGCGAGTCGTCGTGGGGCCCGGCATCGAGCTGATCGACGACGTGCAACAGAGCTCCCATGTCCTCGAGGGAGAAGTCCAAGGGCTTCATCCGCTTCACCAGCTCCAGCCGCTGCACATCCGCCTCGGAGTAGAGCCGGAACCCCCCCGACGTGCGGGCAGAGGGCGACACCAAACCCACTTCCTCGTAGTACCGGATCGTGCGCAGGCTGAGCTCGGTGCGCGTGGCGACCTCGCCGATCTGCATGTGCTTCTCGGTCATCTGCTCCCTCTCCAGGACGCGGTCAGCATACCGACGTCGGGACCGCCCGGCCGTGACTCTACCCTTACGTCACGTTAGAGTAGAGCAGTCGCGCGCCGTTGCAGCATCGCGCGCACCTCACGTCCGCACCCGCCCCCGACCCCCAGACCGGAGCGATCCCAAGTGGCTTCCGCACCAGGCACGAGTCACGACCAGCAGCCAGGGCGACTCGCCGATGAGCGCAGTCTCTCCGACACCACCCGATCAGTGCACCGCACCCTCGAACGCATCAGGTCCTGCCGCTGCCACGGCAGCCCTCGCGTGGTCGTGCTCCGCGGCTTCGACAGCGCCAGCCGCACCCGTGCCGCCGACTTCACCCGCCAGCTGCGCGACGGCATCGGCTTCAGCGACGTCCAGGTCGAGACGCAGGCCACGCCGGTGCTGGCGGCGCTGGACAGCCTTGAGGGTCACGTCTGCGCCGTGGTCGACGTCACCGGGAGGTCTCGACAGACCGCCACCCTCGCGTGGACCTGGTCGGTCAACCAGCCCGAGCAGGGGCAGCTCGCCGTCACCCTCGACGGCAGGACCGAGGTGCTCACGGAGGTCGGCGCGGAGGTGGTGGTCCGACCGGACGAGCAGGGCCTGGTCGTCCAGGTCCTCGGCGCCTCAGGGCAGCCTCTCGCCCGGCGCGCGAGCAGCGTGGTCGTGCGGCAGGTGGAAGGCGTCCACGTGCTGCACCGCGACGGGGTGCTCACAGGCGATGCCCCCGGCACCATGCGCGTCGTGTACGACGAGCGGGGGGCGGCGCGTCGTGTCCTGTGACAACGCCGTCGCGCGTCGCGGCCCCGTCCTGGTCCAGGACCGTGCCGATCTCGCGCCCAGCCTGGCGATGCTGCTCGCGCGTACCTTCTCCACCCCGACCCCGGTCACCACGGTGCGCCTCCTGCGCGACGCCCTGGCGGTGTGGGCACCGGCCGAGATCCTCCTCAGCATCCAGGCGCTCCCCGAGCGCACCTTCCGGTCGGCCACCGAGGTGACCCAGTCCCTGGTGCTCGTCGAGGAGGTCGACGCGTGAGCCGCTTCCGTCTCGAGGAGCTGGACCGCACGCCGACCCCGTGGGGCGAGGTCGTGCTCCGTCGACGCCTGGACCCGGCGACCCTCCGCGTGGTCCACGAGATCAAGCTCGACGATGACTACCTGATGTCCAGCCAGTTCACGGCCTCGGAGGAGGCTCTTGCCTCGGTGGCCCTCGACGCGCTCGACGGCGCCGGCGACCGCGGCCTGCGCGTGGTCGTCGGTGGGCTCGGGCTGGGCTGCACCGCCCTGCGGGTCCTGGCCGACGCCCGGGTCGAGGAGCTGCTGGTGGTCGAGGCGCTGCAGCCGGTGATCGACTGGCACGTGAGCGGTCTCCTCCCCGGGACCAGGGGACTGGTGCAGGACCGACGCTCCCAGCTGCGGTGCGCCGACTTCTTCGACCTCGTCCGCAAGGGCCAGCTCGGCACCGGCTGGGACGCAGTCCTCGTCGACATCGACCACTCCCCCGACCACGTGCTGCGAGAGGACCACGCCGACTTCTACACCGCCGTGGGACTACACCGGGTGGCCGCGGCCCTCGCCCCGCACGGCGTGCTGGGTCTCTGGTCGGACGACCCACCTGACCCCGAGGTGGTCGCTCGACTCGCGGACTGCTTCGGTCGGGTCGAGGACCACGTCATCGTCTTCGACAACGAGCTGACCCAGGGGACCTCCCAGTGCACGGTCTACCTGGCGAGCGGTCCCACGACAGCCGGGGCGTGGCCCGCTTGACCGAGACCGTCTCGATGCCCACGGCCGCTGCGACCCATCGTCGGGTCTACCGCCGTCACCAGTGGCGCACCCTGGCACTGGCCACGGCCGCTTTCGCGGCCTCGGCGCCCGGTCAGTCCTTCCTCATCTCCGTCTTTGTCGACGACTTCCTGGCCGGCACCGGTCTGACGCGCACCACCTTCTCCCTCCTGTACGCCGCCGGCACGGTCGTCTCGGCGGTCGCCATGACGGCCCTGGGGCGGGTCGTCGACCACCGCGGGCTACGGGCGGCCTGGATCCTGGTCTCCCTCGGTCTCGCACTGGCGTGCGCACTGGCCAGCGTCGCCGCCGGCGCCGCGCTGGCCTTCGTCGCACTGGCGCTGCTGCGTACCTCCGGACAGGGCTCCTTCACCCTGATCGGCACGTTGCTGGTCGCCGGCTCCTTCGGGCGGCGCCGCGGCCAGGCGGTGGCGGTGGCCAACCTGGGCGTCACGCTGGCCTCGGTGGCCACTCCGCCGCTGGTGGCACTGCTCATCGTGCAGACCGACTGGCGGGTCGCCTACCGGGTGCTGGCGCTGGTGCTCCTGCTCCTCGTGCTGCCGCTGGCCGTGCTGGTGCGACCGGGACCGCCGCGGCGGCCGGCCGTGTCAGGGGGCTCGACTGCGATGGCGCCGTTCCCCTCCGCCGTACGCCCCGGGCCGCTCGGCCTTCAGGTGCCGACGGCCGGCACCACTCGCCTCCTGGTGGTGCTGGCCGTCCCTCCGCTCATCGGCACCGCCGTCACCTTCCACGCCGTCTCCCTCCTGGCGGCGCGAGACATCGGCTACCTGGCTGCCAGCAGCATGGTCGGCCTCCTGGGCCTCTGCTCGGCCCTGGGCGTCGTCCTCGCCGGTGTCGTCGTCGATCGCATCTCCACCCGGACGGGCCTGGTCCTCCTCAGCGCCGTCGAGCTGGTGGCGGTCCTCATCATCCTGGTCCCCACACCCGCTGCTGCGACCGCCGGCTTCGCCGTCCTCGGCCTGGGCATGGGTGGCGTCGGCGTGCTCAACGGCACCGTCTGGGCCCGCACCTTCGGCACCGCGGGCCTCGGACGGGTCCAGGGCCTGGCCCAGAGCAGCATGATCGCGGCCGCCGCCGTGGCACCACTCCTGCCGGCCCTCTCCCTCGGCCTGACCGACTCCCACCATCCCGGCCTCCTGGTCCTGGCCACCCTCGCCGTCGCCGCCGTCGCCCTCGCGACCCGCCCGTGCCCGGCTCCCCCACCTGACCACCGAGCCGCCTCGCGGCCCGACCACGAAGGAGCACACTGATGCCGATGTTCCGCATCGCCACCCACGACGGCGACGAGCGCGAGCTGCGCGCCCGTCGTGTCCGCACCCTGGGACCCGACGTCCTGCTCGAGGAACGCCGCGGCACCGGCTGGGCTGTCGTCGAGTCGGTCCCCCTCCATGACGTGGCCGAGGTGCGCCGCCGCATCGTGGAGCTGGACGGCACCGCTCGCTGGATCGTCCAGCCCCTCGACCGCCCCTCGGGCCTGGACGAGCGCACGACCCGCGGGAGCCTGCGATGAGCACGATCGAGCGGCTCGACATCGCCGACCTCGTGGCCGACGCGTTCGGTCCGCGTGGCGCCACCACCGAGGAGATCCTCGAGATCGCTCGCGCACGACGGGCCCACCCGCGGGTGCTCGCCCAGCTGACCGAGCTCCCCGTGCGCCGGTTCGCCACGATGCGCGACCTGTGGACCTACCTGCCCGACGTCGAGGTCCCCGACCACGAGGCGCCACGCACCGGATGAACGAGACGACCGCCCTTGACACGACCCTGGCCGAAGAGAAGCACCACCTCGAGGTGGCGCGCGCTGCTCTGGGGTCGATGCTGGCGAACGCCGCCGAGCTGGCGGCGGCCTACCAGGACGACTTCGAGGAGAGCCGGCGCAACCGACGGCCCGGGGATGCCCGTCCCGACCACAACATGGGCTTCGCCATGTCGCAGTACCGCGCGCGGCGCCTCGAGGACCTGGCCGATGACGACGTACCGCTGTTCTTCGGGCGGCTGTGGACCGACGAGGGCGAGGACCACCACCTCGGCCGGCGCCACGTCCGTGACGAGGACGACCGCACCCACCCCCTGGTGGTCGACTGGCGCGCACCGATCGGGGAGCGCTTCTACCGGGCGACCGCCCACGACCGCCGCGGCGTCGCCCGTCGTCGTCGCTTCGGGTTCGACGGACCCCGCCTCACGGGCTTCGAGGACGAGCGTCTCGACGGGACCGGCAGCACCTCGGCGATCCTCGAGGCCGAGATCGAGCGCCCCCGCAGCGGCCCGATGCGCGACATCGTGGCCACGATCCAGCCGGACCAGGACGAGCTGATCCGCCGCGACATGGGCGCCACGCTGTGCGTCCAGGGCGCACCCGGGACCGGCAAGACCGCCGTCGGCCTGCACCGGGCCGCGTGGCTGCTCTACACCCACCGTCGTCGCCTGTCCACCGGCGGCCTGCTCGTCCTCGGTCCGAGCTCTGGCTTCCTCGACTACATCGCCGGGGTCCTACCCATGCTCGGCGAGCGCGCTGTGCAGCACAGCACCGTCGACGCGCTCCTCGGGACCGACCAGGGTGTCGAGGAGGACCTCGGCAGCGCCGAGCACCGGGCGGCGGAGCGACTCAAGCACGACGCCCGCATGGTCGAGGTCCTCGCCCGCGCCGTCGACCTGCACCGGAGCGACGTCACCGACGACCACGTTGTGCGTCACGGAGGGATCGAGTGGTACCTACGTGCCGAGGAGGTGCGTCCCCTGACCGATCAGGTGGCCGCGACGGCGCGCAGCTGGTCCAGCGGCCGCACCCAGCTGGCCCACGCGCTGAGCGGTCTCGTCCAGCGCCAGTCCGAGCAACGCACCGGTCGGTTGCGCGAGGCCGCGTGGCTGCGCGACCTGCGCAAGCAGCCCGACTTCGTCGCGCTCCTCGACCAGCTGTGGCCCCGCCTCACCCCCACCCGGGTGCTGCGCCGGCTCCAGCAGGATCCCGACGTACGACGCGGCGCCTGCGAGGGACTGCTCAGCACCGACGAGCAGGAGCTGCTCGCGCTCCCGCGGCGCAGCCGTCGGCCCACTCGGGCGGACCTGCTGGTGATGGACGAGCTGCGCTCCCTGCTCAGCGCACCCCGTCCGCAGCGGACGTGGGACCACGTCGTGATCGACGAGGCCCAGGACCTCTCTCCCATGCAGTGCCGGGCCGTCGCTCGACACTGCCCCGACGGGTCCTTCACCGTGCTGGGTGACCTGGCCCAGGGAACGACCCCGTGGTCGGCACCCACCTGGCGGCGGCAGCTCCTGCACCTGGGCCATTCCGACGCCGAGGTCCTCGAGCTCACTCGCGGCTACCGCGTCCCGACCGAGGTCCTCCAGGTCGCCAACGCCCTGCTGCCCCACCTCGACGTCCATGTGCCGCCGGCGACGTCGATGCGCTCGGGTGGCCGCTGCTCCGCCCATGCCGTGGCCCGGTCCGACGACCTGTCGACCACGACGCAGGCTCTCGTCGAGCGGCTGCTCGCCCTTCCCGGCCTGACCGGCGTCATCTCCTCCACCGCGATCATCGACCTCCTCGGTGAGGACCTCGCGCCGGACCCACGGCTTCACCTCGTCCCAGCGCATCTGGTCAAGGGGCTGGAGTTCGACCACGTGGTCGTGGTCGAACCGGCCGCACTCCTCGAGCGTGACGCGGACCTGGGGCTGCGTCACCTCTACATCGCTGTGACGCGGGCGGTCATGACCCTCGACCTGGTGCACAGCGCACCCCTGCCGGACGCCCTCGAGCTGGTCAGCGACCGTCCAGGGCGAGGCTCCGCGCGGCTCGAGTCTCACGCGACGGTAGGGTTTCGGGCATGAGTCATCCGCACCCCGAGCTCGGACCGCCCCCGCAGCTGCCGAAGGGAGCGCTCCGGGTCGTCGGCCTCGGTGGACTGGGCGAGATCGGGCGGAACATGACCGTCTTCGAGCACCGCGGACGCCTGCTGGTCGTGGACTGCGGGGTGTTGTTCCCCGAGGAGCACCAGCCCGGCGTGGACCTGATCCTCCCGGACTTCACCTGGATCCGGGACCGGCTGGACCGGATCGAGGCGATCGTGCTGACGCACGGCCACGAGGACCACATCGGCGGGGTGCCCTACCTGCTGCGCGAGCGCGCGGACATCCCGGTCATCGGCTCGCGGCTGACGCTGGCGCTGATCAAGGAGAAGCTCAAGGAACACCGGATCACCCCGGTCACCGTCGAGGTCTCCGAGGGGCAGCACCACCAGGCCGGTCCCTTCGACTGCGAGTTCCTCGCGGTCAACCACTCCATCCCCGACGGCCTTGCCGTCGCGCTGCGCACCTCCGCAGGAGTCGTGCTGCACACCGGCGACTTCAAGATGGACCAGTTCCCGCTCGACAAGCGGCTCACCGATCTCCCCGGCTTCGCCCGGCTCGGCACCGAGGGCGTCGACCTCTTCCTGGTCGACTCCACCAACGCCGAGGTCCCCGGCTTCACCACCTCCGAGCGCGAGCTGGCCCCGGCCATCGAGCAGGTCTTCCGCACCGCGCCTCGCCGGATCATCGTCTCCAGCTTCGCCAGCCACGTGCACCGCATCCAGCAGGTGCTCGACGCGGCCCACGCGCACGGCCGCAAGGTCGCCTTCGTGGGCCGCTCGATGGTGCGCAACATGGGGGTCGCCCAGCAGCTGGGCTACCTCAGGATCCCGGAGAACCTCGTGGTCCCCCTCGAGCAGCTGGAGCGGATGCCTCCCCAGAAGGCGGCCCTGGTGTGCACGGGCTCCCAGGGCGAGCCGATGGCGGCGCTGTCGCGGATCGCCGGTCGCGACCACAAGATCCGCATCGCCCAGGGTGACACCGTCCTCATGGCCAGCTCGGTCATCCCCGGCAACGAGAACGCCATCTCCACCGTCATCAACGGCCTGACCCGCTGGGGCGCCCACGTGGTCCACAAGGGCAACGCGAAGGTGCACGTCTCCGGCCACGCGAGCGCCGGCGAGCTGGCCTACTGCTACAACCTCGTCCGCCCGCGCAACGTGATGCCGGTCCACGGCGAGTGGCGACACCTGCGCGCCAACGCCGACATCGCCGCCGACTGCGGCGTGCCGGAGGACCGCATCGTCACCGTCGACGACGGGGTCGTGGTGGACCTCGTCGACGGCGTCGCCCGTGTCACCGGGAAGGTCCGCGCCGGCTACGTCTACGTCGACGCCCGCAGCGTCGGCACCCTCACCGAGGCGCACCTCACCGAGCGCCGCACCCTGGCCGAGGAGGGCGTGGTCACCGTGCTGGCGATCGTCGACGCCGAGACCGGCGAGCTCGCGGACCGCCCGGACTTCATGATCCGCGGCTTCGCCCACGACGAGACCGACTTCGCCCCCGCCGAGGCGGTCATCGCCGCCACGCTGGCCGCGGCCGCCAAGGAGGGCATCGGCGACGTCCACCAGCTCGAGCAGCGCATCGCCCGCGACGTCGGCCGGTGGGCGTCCCGCAGCTTCCGCCGCAGCCCGCTGATCATCCCGGTGGTCGTCGACGCCTGAGCCTGCTGTCGTGGCCGTCGCCACGCGTGAGCAGGCGACGGCCACACGGCTCTCGCTGCGGCAGGACGGCGAGGGAGCTGCCACGGTGTGTCCACTCGCGCCACCACAGGGCCCGAGAGAGGCCCGGCCGGGATGCTCACGGGCCGGGCGAGGAGAGGTTCTGGTGGAGCTGAGGGGATTCGAACCCCTGGCCTTCTCATTGCGAACGAGACGCGCTACCAACTGCGCCACAGCCCCAGATGTGTTGCTTCCGCGCCTCACGGCGCGGAGGCTCACGTTAGCACCGGCCTCAGCAGCCGGACGAATCGACCCCGCAGGTCAGACCGCTCCTCGCGGAGGGGTCGCGCAGGTCAGGAACCGACCGCGCGGCCGGGGGCCTCGCCCTCGTCGCGGCGGGCCCGCTCCTCGGCGTCGCGGACCAGCGCGGAGTCCGCGTCGCTGCGACCCGAGGTCCACACACCGGTGGCGTCGAGGTCGATGGTGCGCACCGAGCGGCGCTCGGCCGCGGGCTTGGAGACGTACGTCGGCAGCGTGACCGGCACCGGCTCCCAGAGCCCCGCGGCCGCTGCCGGGGCGCGCGGCGTGGGCACGTCGACGGGCTCCTGGTGCCCCTCGGCGGCGGGCGCGGGCAGGACGCCGGAGACGGCCTCCTCGGCCAGGGGCGCGGACACCACGGCCACCTCCTGGGTGTCCTCGCCGGTGGGGCCGGCCACGAAGGCCGGGGCGGCCTCGGGGAGGACGGTGGCGGGGATGCGGGCCAGCGGGCCGGAGAGGCCGCGCTCGCGGCGGACCATGAGGCGGCAGGCGACCAGCCACGCGACGAGCAGGGCGGTCGGGAGGAGCAGCACCGGCCAGGCCAGCAGCCGGGCCGCGACCAGGCCGCCCACGAGCACCAGCAGCAGGAGCAGGGCCGAGAGCACTCGCCGGCGCCGGCGCGCCGCGCGGCGGGCCGCCTCCCGGCGTACGGGCAGGGGCGCCTCGGCGGGGCGGGTCTCGGCAGCCGCGGCGGCCGCGGGCGCGCTCGAGGCCTTCGTCGTCACCACCGGGGCGGAGGGGACCCGCCCGGGGGTGACGACGAGACGGGAGGACGAGGAGGAGCGGTCGACCGGCTCGCGGCGCGCGAGGACGCGCATCGTGTGGGAGAAGCGGTCGACCGAGCGGCTGCGCACCACCTCGTCGTGGTGCCTCAGCGCCTGGGGGACCAGGTAGACGGCCCAGGCGACGGCGAGTGCCACGAAGATCAAGGGGCTGAGGTCCACGCACGGAAGGCTAGGGGCGATAGCGCAGGGTGGGACGGATGTCTACCCGTGTGTCGCAAATTGCTGGTGTGACTGGTGTGGTCCGACCCCCGCCCCCGGCCACCGCGTCGACCGGTGGGGACGGGTCGGGCGGCGGCGGCCGGGGCGAGTCGTCGTCCGGTCCGCGGGGCCCAGGGAGGAGCGCTCACGGTGCCACCCAGGGAGGAGCAGCACACCGGTCGACCACGTCGATGGTGCGGCCGTCCGGGGGCGTCCGCCACCGGAAACGACGTTCCCGGACAAGTCCGGACAGCGGACCGCACCGGGTCGATATGCGCCGGCGGTCAGCCCCCGAGGACCCGGGCCACCAGCCCGCGCGGGCCGGTCTCCTCGACGGTCACGGCGTAGAGCCGGTGGTCGCGCCACTCCCCGTCGATGTGGAGGTACTTCGGGGCGTAGCCGATCTCCCGGATGCCGAGCTTCTCCACGACCCGCAGCGAGTTGCTGTTCTCGGGCCGGATGGCGATCTCGACCCGGTGCAGCTTGACGGTCCAGAAGAGGTGGTCGATGACCAGCGCGACCGCGAGCGGCACGATCCCGCGCCCGGCGTGCCGCTGGTCGATCCAGTAGCCGACCGAGGCGAAGCGGGCGGAGCCGCCGACCACGTTGTTGACGGTGACCTGGCCGGCGAACTCGCCGTCGACCTCGATGACGAAGGGGTACGTCGAGCCCTGCCGCGCCTGGTGGCGCAGCCGCCGCACGAGGGCGGTGAAGGTGGTCGCGCGCTCCGTGGAGCCCGGCGGGACGGTCGCGTCCCAGGGCACCAGCCAGGTGGCGTTGCGCTGCCGGGTCTCGCGCCAAGCCCGGGCATCGGTGAGCCGCAGCGGCCGCAGGAGGACGCCGGGGCGGGCGGGGTCGGCCAGCCGCACCGGCCAGGAGCCGCGGGGCGCGCGCGCGGGGCTGGTCAGTGGTCGCTCCCGACGACCTGCTCCACCGCGTGGCGCAGCACCGGCTCCAACACGGCGAGCCCGTCCTTGACCCCGCCCCGGGAGCCGGGGAGGTTCACGATCAGGCAGCTGCCGGCGACGCCGGCGAGGCCGCGGGAGAGCACCGCGGTCGGGACACCCTGGGCGGCGCCGTGGGCGCGGATCGCCTCCGCGAGACCGGGGACCTCGCGGTCCAGCAGTGGGCGGGTCGCCTCGGGGGTGCGGTCGGTGGGCGTGAGGCCGGTGCCGCCGGTGGTCAGCACCACGCGGGCACCGGCGGCGATCGCGGCGGCGATCGCCTCGCCCACCGGGTCCCCGTCCGGGACGACCGCGGGGGCCTCGACCGAGAAGCCCCAGCCGCGGAGCGCCTCGACGATCAGGGGGCCGGTCTCGTCGGCGTACACCCCGGCCGCGGCGCGGTTGGAGGCGACGACGACGGCGGCGGGCAGCACCTCGGGTGCCGGCTGCTCCTCGCTCACGAGCGGGTCCACTCCCCCGAGCGGCCACCCGACTTGGCCTCGACCCGGACGTCGGTGATGACCGCGGCCTTGTCGACGGCCTTGACCATGTCGACGACGGTGAGCGCGGCGACCGACACCGCGGTCAGGGCCTCCATCTCGACGCCGGTGCGGTCGGTCGTGCGCACGGTGGCGCTGATCTCGACGGCGTCGTCGGCGACCGAGAGGTCGACCACGACGCCCGAGATCGCGAGCGGGTGGCACAGCGGCACGAGGTCGGGGGTGCGCTTGGCGCCCATGATGCCGGCGAGCCGGGCGACCGCGAGCGCGTCGCCCTTGGGCACGCCCTCGCCGCGCAGCAGCGCCACGACCTGCGGGCTGACCAGCACCCGGCCCGACGCCGTGGCCGAGCGGGCGGTCACCGCCTTCTCCGAGACGTCGACCATGCGGGCGGCGCCGTGCTCGTCGACGTGCGTGAGGCGATCGGACTCGGCCATCTCAGTGCCCTCCCTCGAGGCCGGAGTCCATCGGCAGCACGCTCACGACCGCGCCCGCCTCGAGCGCGGTGACGTCCTCGGGCACGACGACCAGCGCGTCGGCGTCGGCCAGGCCGCCCACGAGGTGCGAGCCGGGGCCGCCGACCGGGCTGACGGTGCCGTCGGCGGGGTCGAGGTGCGCGCGCAGCAGCTGGCGGCGGCCGGGCGGGGAGGTGATGGCGTGGGTGAGCCGCGCGCTGACCGCGGGCCGCGACCACGGGGTCAGGCCCATCATCTTCCGCAGCGCCGGCAGCACGAAGAGCTCGAAGGAGAGGTACGCCGAGACCGGGTTGCCCGGGAGCGTGAAGATCGGCACCCGGTCCTCGCCGACGTGGCCGAAGCCCTGCGGCTTGCCGGGCTGCATCGCCACCGGCCCGAACCACACCGTGCCCAGCGGACGCAGCGCCGCCTTGACGACGTCGTAGTCGCCCATCGAGACCCCGCCGGAGGTGACGACGACGTCGGCGCGGACCAGCTGCTCCTCCAGCGCCGCGAGGAAGGCCTCGGGCTGGTCGGGGACGATCCCCACCCGGTAGGCGACCGCGCCGGCACGGCGGGCGGCCGCGGCCAGGAGGTAGGAGTTCCCGTCGTGGATCGAGTCGTGGCCCAGCGGCTGACCCGGCTCGCGCAGCTCGGACCCGGTGGACAGCACCACGACCCGGGGGCGGTGCCGCACGGCGACCCGGGCGTGACCGAGCGAGGCGAGCAGGCCGAGCTGGCGCGGGCCGAGGACGGTGCCGGCCTCGATCACCAGGTCGCCCTCGGTGACGTCCTCACCGGCGGCGCGGACGTGCTGGTGCAGCTCGGGGGCCCGGTCGATCCGGACGTGCTCGGCCCCGCGGTCGGTCCACTCGTAGGGCACGACCGCGTCGCAGCCCTCGGGCACCGGGGCGCCGGTCATGATCTTGGCGGCGGTGCCCTCGGGCAGCACGCGCAGGTCGGCCGCGCCGGCGCCGATCGCACCGACCACGGGCAGGTGCACCGGCGACTCGAGGGTCGCGGTGACCACGTCGGCCAGCCGGACGGCGTACCCGTCCATCGCGGAGTTGTCGAAGGCCGGCAGCGAGTGCGGTGCGGTCACCGGCTCGGCGGCGGCCAGGCCGAGGGCGTCCATCAGCGGCTGCGCGGCCGCGGGGAGCGGCTCGACGGCGGCGAGGATCCGCTCGAGGTGCTGCTCGACGGTGATCGGCGCGGGAGCCGCCTGGTCGCCCACGCGCTCAGGCGCCCGTCGCGCCGGTGAGGACGGAGCCGGCGTCGACCCGGGTGCCCTTGCCGCCCTCGACGGTCACGTCGCCGACCACCTGCACGCCGTGGCCGAAGGTGACGTCACCGGCGACCTTCAACGAGGTGGCCGCCTTGAGCGAGGGAGCGCCCTCGGGGAAGCGCTTGTCGAACTCGGTCACCAGCTTGAAGACCGCGTCGTCGAGGTCGACGAAGGGCACCTGGTCGGCGGCCTGGTCGAGGACGAAGTCGCGGCCGATGTCGTAGACGTCCGAGCGCAGGACGAGCAGGTCGTTGGTGGTCTTCACCGGGACGAACCGGTCGCGACCGACCTCGATGAGGGTCGCACCCTCGAAGACCTCGATGGCCGCTCCCATGGCCGTCTCGACCTGGATGACCTCGGGGCTGGTCTTGTCGCCCGGGTCGACGGTCTTGGTGTTGCGGATCAGCGGCAGGCCGAGGATGTTGCCGCGCTGGTCCATCACCTCGCGCAGCGCGCGCAGGTCGACCCACAGGTTGTTGGTGGAGCAGTAGCGGTGGCGGTCGAGGTCGGCCAGCGCTGCCTTGTCCTCCTCCAGGGTCTGCGCGGTCTCACGCAGCACCAGCCGACCGTCGGACTTGCGGCGGGCGAAGTGGCCGCCCTTGCGGTCCGAGGCGGTACGCCGCACCGCCTCGATCGCGAAGGGCGCACCGGACTGTGCGAACCAGCCGGCCAGCCGCGGGTCGGGGACGGCGCCGAGGTTGTCGGAGTTGGAGACGAAGACGCGCTCGTAGCCGGCCTCGAGCAGCTGGTCGAGCAGCCCGGTGCCGACCAGCGCGGTGTAGATGTCGCCGTGGCCAGGAGGGCACCACTCGAGGTCGGGGTCCTTGGGCCAGCTGACCGGGGTGAGGTCCTTGGCCAGGAGCTTGGGCTCCTTGTTCTGCAGGAACTCCAGCGGCAGCCCGGCCACCGGAAGCGCGTCGTAGCGCGCGACCGCGGCCATGGTGTCCTCGGAGGTGCGGAAGCTGTTCATGAAGACGAGCGGCAGCGGGGCACCGTGCTCGGCACGCAGGTGCAGCACCTGGCGGCAGATGATGTCGAGGAAGCTCATCCCCTTGCGCACGCACAGCAGCGACTTGGCGCGGTCCATGCCCATCGAGGTGCCGAGCCCGCCGTTGAGCTTGATCACCGCGGTCGTGCGGATCGCCGCCGCAGCAGCCTCCGGGTCGACCTCGACGTCGGCCAGCGACTCCATGTCGATCGGCTCGATGCTGGACTCGGGGATCATCCCGGTCTCACCGTGCTCGAGGAGCCGGTAGTAGTGGGCGAACGTCTCGATCGCCACCTCGTCGACGCCCTCGGCGACCATCTTCTCGCGGGCGGCCTTCAAGCCAGGTGAACCCATGGCCACGATCGTAGGGTCGGGCCGTGCACTCCGCGCAAACCCCTCCGGAACCCGGTCCTCCGGCGCAGCCGGTCGACCCGGTCGCCGCGAGCAAGACCGCCCTCCGGGACCGAGTCGTGACGGCCAGACGGAAGCGGTCGCTGCTCGAGCGTCGACACGTCGCCGAGGACCTCGCCGCGGTGCTGCTGGGCACGCCCGAGCTGCGCCGGGCCGCCACCGTGGCGGCGTACGTCGGCGTCGGCAGCGAGCCCGCGACCGGCCCGCTCCTCGCCGGCCTGCGGGCGGCCGGGCGACGGGTGCTGCTGCCGGTGCTGCTGCCCGACCTCGACCTGGACTGGGCCGTCCACACGAGCGACGCCGACCTGGCGCCGGCCCCGCGGGGGTTGCTCGAGCCGCAGGGACCGCGGCTGGGCCCCGACGCCGTCGCCACCGCGGACGTCGTGCTCGTCCCCGGCCTGGCTGTCTCCCTCGCCGGGCTGCGGCTGGGCCGCGGCGGCGGCTCCTACGACCGGGCACTGCTCCGCGTGCCGGTGGGCACGCCGACCTGGGTGCTGCTGCACGACGACGAGGTCGGCCTCGACGTCCCCGGCGCCGCCCACGACCGGCACGTCACCGGCGCCGCCACCCCCACCCGGGTCGTCCGCTTCTGACCGGGACCGCCGAACCGTCAGCTCCGAACCCTCGAGCCGTCGGCGGTCTCAGGGGGCCGGCAGGAGGGTGAGCTCGTCCTCGGCGGCCGCGGCGACGGCCTCGGCGGTGAACGGGAACGGCAGTGACTCCCCGCGCACGAGCAGGTCGGTCTGGTCGGTGTAGTGGTCGGAGGCGGGGTGCCCCGAGACACCGGTGAGCGCGACCCAGCGCGAGTCGTCCCAGTCCGCCAGCGACAGCACCATCCGCATCGACGGGCCGGTCGTGACCTCGAACCCCTGCACCGGGTCCCAGGAGGTGGTGTCGACCGAGCCGGGTCCACCGCCGACCGGCCACGGGTCCGGCTCGACGACCCGCCGCGCCAGACCCAGCGCCGCGCCGTCGCCGAGCAGTCCGGGCGAGGTGAGCCGCAGCAGGTGCTGGTGGCCCCAGGTCCACCGCTCGGCGTCCTGGGCCTGTCGGCGCACCAGCTCGTCGCGCGCCTCGAGCATCGCGGCCCGGAGCACGTCGTCACGCCGCTCGACCCGCTCGGTGGCGGTGTCGTCCCACCAGGGGTCGTCCGGCTCATCGAGCAGCCCGCCGACCACCTGGATCCAGCGCGGTCCCCCGTCGGGCCAGGTGCTCGGCGGGAGCTCGTCGTGGAAGGTCGCGGCCAGCAGCTCGCGCCAGGTGGCGTTGAGGTACGCCGCCGCGGCCGAGCCCGGGCCGTCGGCCGGCTGGTCGAGGTCCCAGTCGCGCAGCAGCCGCTGCCCGTCGTCGGCGTACCCCTCGTCGAGGTCGATGCGCAGGAGTGCCGGGACGAGCACGGGTGCCAGCGTCGAGACCTCGTCGCGCTGCACCTCCTCCACGCTCGCCACCGACTGCTCCCCGGCGACCAGCAGGTCACGAATACGGGAGGCGCGCTGGCCCGGGTCGAAGCCCTGGCCGAGGAGGTAGGGGTAGTCCTCGTCGACGGGGACCTGGTTGGCCGCGACCGCCACACCGTCGAGCGGGTCGGTGGTGAACGGCAGGGCGGTGGCCGGTAGGACCTCGCCGGTCCAGTCGTCCTCGGGGCGCCAGCCGGCGGCGGGCAGGGTGCCGTCGCGGCCGGACTTGCGCACGGGCACGGCCCCGGCGACCTGGACGCCGACGGTGCCGGCGCGGTCGGCGAGCACGACGTCGAGGGCGGGTACGGCGAGGGCGGCCGTCGCCCGGCGCGCCTCCTCCACGTCGTCGGCGAGGGCCAGCGCCAGCAGCCCGTCGAGGGAGGGCGCGGGCCGCAGGCCGACCCACTGGACGGCCACGGCGAGCTCCTCGTCGAGGTCCGTGCCCCGTCCTACGGCGGAGGCCTCGCCGGCGGCAGCGGAGTCGGGGTCGACGTCGGAGAGCAGCGGCCCGTGCCGGGTGCTGCGCACCTCGAGCGCGACGTCGTCGGCGCCGGCGACCTCGATGGTCTCGGTGCGGGTGCGCACCGGGCGCCAGCGCTCGCCGACGAGCACCTCCTGCCCGTCGGCTCCCTCGCGCAGCCGCTCGACCACGAGGTCGGTGGTGTCGGGACCGGCGGCGGCCGCGCCCCACGCGACCTCGGCGTTGTGCCCCTGCACCACGCCCGGGACGCCCGGCAGGGAGAAGCCGGCGACGTCGTACGGGCAGACGGGTCCGACCTCGCGGCAGTGCAGCCCCACCTGCATCCAGGGGCCGGGGACCTCGGCGGCGAGGTGCGGGTCGGCGGCCAGCAACGGGGCGCCGGTCGAGGTGCGGTCGCCGGAGACGACCAGGGCGTTGCTGCCCACGCCCGGACCGCGCCCGCCCCAGGTCGGCAGGGCGTCGAGGGCTCCACCGGTCGCGGCGAGCGCGGCTGCTCCGGGACCACCCGGCGCGGGACGCAGCGGGTTGCGGGTGGTGGTCTCGGTGGCGCCGGGCTCGAAGCGACCGTCCACGACGGCACCGCCGGGCACCACGGACACCACGTCGTCGGGCGCGGTCGGCCACAGCGTCGCCGCCCGCGTGGAGCCGACCGCGTCGGCGACCAGCACCCGGGCGACCTCGTCCTCGGCCGCGGCCGCGCCGCCGAGGTCCCAGCCCCAGGCCTTGAGCCAGGTCAGGGTGTCGACGGCCGTCCAGTCGGCGGGCGCCAGGTCGGCGCCGTCGAGGTCGAGCAGGGTGTACTCCACGGCCAGCTGCGAGGGCGCCGACTGCGCGAGGTAGGCGTTCACGCCGTCGGCGTACGCCTCCAGGAAGGCGCGGGCGTCGGGGCTGAGCAGCGCCAGCTCGCGCTCGGCGACGCGGCGCAGGCCGAGGGTGCGGGCCGCGCGGTCGCCGGGCAGCGCGCCCTCGCCGACCAGCGCGGCGAGGGTGCCGGACGCGCTGCGCCGGCGCACGTCCATCTGGAAGAATCGCTCCTGCGCGGTGACGTAGCCCTGGGCCAGCGCGAGGTCGGCGGTCGTGTCGGCGTAGACGTGCGGCACCCCGGCTGCGTCGCGCAGGACCGTCACGCGCGCCGACAGCCCCGGGACCTCGACCTCTCCGCTGACCTGGGGCAGCGGCCGCCGCACCAGCGCGGTGGCGAGCAGGCCCGTCACCACCAGCGCCAGGACCAGCCCGACGGCGACGTACGTCGTCACGCGCAGCCCGTCGGGCAGCCCGCGGAACGCGCGCCACCAGCGCAGGGGGACGGCCGCGCGCGTGTCCTCGCTCATGGTGCGGGCCATTCTGCCGTGCCGTACCATTGGCACTCGCCAGGGCAGAGTGCCAGCCGATGTGGGCCGCACCTCCCGGCGACCCGCCCGCACCGAAGGGGACCCGATGCCGACCTACCAGTACGCCTGCACCGAGTGCGACCACGCCTTCGAGCAGGTCCAGAGCTTCTCCGACGCCTCGCTGACCGTGTGCCCGCAGTGCCAGGGCCGGCTGCGCAAGGTCTACAACGCCGTCGGCGTCGTCTTCAAGGGCTCCGGCTTCTACCGCACCGACAGCCGGTCGACCTCGAGCAGCTCCACGGCCGGCAGCTCCAGCACCTCGACGGCCTCCGACTCCGGCTCGAGCGGCTCCGGCGGCTCGGGTGCGAGCGAGAAGGCGACGTCCTCGTCGTCCTCCGCCAGCAGCGGCAGCTCCGGCTCCTCCAGCACCTCCTCCAGCAGCAGCGCCGCCGCGTCCTGACCCGCTGCCCGGCGCCCGCCGCGTGACTGGGTCCCAGGTGGTCGGGGGCCGAGCTGCCCCGTCCCACCGGAAGGACCGGGCGGCTCGGGTGCGTGCCATCGGGCCTGTGGAGAGCCGGCTCCACTCATGAGCCGATCGGCCTAGCGTCCGGGCCATGGCCCTCGACGCACCCGAGACCCACCCGGGCTCCGGCCCCTCCGACGTACGCCGTCGCCTGGCGCTCGCCCGGCGGCGGGTGCGCCGCGCGGTGCTGGGGCGACGCCGGCTGCTGGCCGCGGTGTGTGCCGCGCTCGCGGTGGTCGCCGGCGTGCGGGCCGTGGCCGCCCCTCCCCCGCAGACGGTCGCGGTGACCGTGGCCTCGCGCGACCTGCCGGCCGGGGCGGTGCTGGCACCGGAGGACCTGGCCACCGTCGAGCTGCCCCCGGACGCCCTGCCCGACGACCTGCTCGGCGACCCGACGGGCCGCACGCTCGCCGGTCCCGTCGCGCGGGGCGAGCCACTGACCGGCGTACGCGTCGTGGGCGCGCCGCTGGCCCACGAGGCGCTGGCCGGCACCGACCGGCTCGCGCTGCCGGTGCGGCTGCCCGACGCCGGCGCGGTCGGCCTGCTCCGGGTGGGCGACCGGATCGACCTGGTCGCCACCGACCCCCAGGGCGCGACGTCGGAGGTGGTCGCCCGGGGCGTGCCGGTCCTCGCGCTGCCCGGCCCCGACTCCTCCGCCGGTGCGGCCGGACCGGCGGGCCCGGCCGGCGGACGGCTGGTCGTCGTGGGTGTCGCCGCCGACGAGCTGGCGCAGGTGTCCACCGCCGCCGCGGCCACCTTCCTGACCTACGCCTGGACCCGCTAGCGTGCCGCATGGACGCGGCCGCTCGGGCCGCCGCACAGACAGGAGCCACGCATGAGCGGCTTCAAGAACTTCCTGCTCCGCGGGAACCTCGTCGACCTGGCGGTCGCGGTCATCATCGGCACCGCCTTCGGCCTCGTGGTCACGACGTTCACCAACTGGCTCACCGCCCAGCTGCCCTCGTCGGTCGACGACATCTTCAGCAACGAGGCGAACTCCTTCGGCGCCTTCATGAACGCGGTGATCTCGTTCGTGATCCTCGCCGCGGTCGTCTACTTCCTCATCGTCATGCCCTACACCAAGGCCAAGGAGAAGTACTTCCCGTCGGCCCCTCCGGGCACCCCCGAGGACACCCTGCTGCTCCGCGAGATCCGCGACGCCCTGCGCGCGGGCCAGGCCGGCCCCACCGCCTGACGGTCTCGACGCACGGGGCGTCATACGGGCAGGACGGTCTGCTCCTCGGCCCGTATGACGTCCCACCGTCCCCGGCGCGGGACGTCATACGGGCAGGACGGTCCCTGACGCGGGGCGCATGACGTCCGCGGGTGGCGGGTCGGTGGGTCTTCCTCAGCCGCCGTGGTGCGGCGGCACCTGCTCGATGAGCCAGGTGTCACCGTCCCGGGGACCACGCGAATCTCCGGTGTCGCGCTCGTCCGAGGTCGTCTCCGGCAGGCTCTCGCCGAAGACCTCGGCCCGCCGCCGGGCCCGCTCCCACTCCGACGTACGCCGCTGGGCAGGGGCGTCGGCATCGCCGCAACCACCGGGGCCGTCCGTGCCCCCGGGGCCCTCGCCGCTCACGTGCAGAGCCCGGCCGCGGCCAGCGCCTCGTCGGAGGCGGTCGGCACGCCGGGTCCGTCGCCTGAGCCGGACCCGCCCCCCTGGGAGCCGGTGTCCGACCCGCCGGCGGCGGGCTCCTCCGAGCCCGAGGCACCCGGGACGCTGCCGGCGGTGATCACGTCGGTGGCCAGGCGCCGGCTGAGCGGCTCGTCGTTCTTGAGCTTGTTCCAGACGTCGTCGGCGTCCTCGGTCCACACCAGCCGGTTGGGGTCGTTGGGGTCGACCTCGATCGGGATGGTCATGAACTGCACCTGGTCCAGCCCGATGCCGCGGAACTCGTAGCCGAGCTTGGCGATCTTCCAGAGGTCGCCGAGTCCCTCGTCGAGGGTGAGCGACTCGGTCGCGGCCTGGAGGAAGTTGAGCAGCCGGTCCGGGCGGGCCAGCGTGCCGGAGGACAGGACCGTGTTGACCATGGAGGCGATGAACGCCTGCTGCCGCTTCATCCGGCCGACGTCCGAGCCGCCGGACAGCGCGTAGCGCTGGCGCACGTAGTTGAGCGCCTGGATGCCCTCGAGCTTGCGGGTGCCGGCCTCGAGGTACATGCCGTGCTCGCGGTCATCGATGGTCTCGGGGATGCAGACCTCGACCCCACCGACGGCGTCGACCATGTCCTGGAACCCGGTGAAGTCGACGACGACGAAGTGGTCCAGCCGGATGCCGGTCAGCGACTCGAACTGCTGGATCGTGCAGGCCGGACCACCGACCTGGTAGGCGACGTTCCACATCTGGTAGTCCGCGGCCGGGGTGGTCTCGCCGTCCTCGTTCTTGCACTGCGGCCGGTTGACCATGGAGTCGCGCGGGATGCTCACGCCGTAGGCCCGCTCGCGGTCGGCGGAGAAGTGCAGCAGCAGCGTGGTGTCCGATCGCTCGCCGTCGCCGGTCAGCCCGTCGATGTTGTTCTCGCCCTCGCGGGTGTCCGAGCCCATGACCAGGACGTTGAGCGGCTCCTGGGGACCGGCCACCTCGACCTTCTCCGGCCGCTCACCCACGAGGCTGTCCTCGATGTCGAGGACCGTCAGGTTGCCGCTGAGGCTGCGGTAGAGGTAGGTCACCGACAGACCGGTCACCAGGCCGAGCACCACCAGCGTCGCGACCAGCACCTTGGCCACGGTGTGACGACGACGTCGCCGCGCGCGTCGCTTGCCCCGCGTGGTCACCCGGGGGGCCGGGGTCGCGACCTCGCCCTCGGGGGGCGGGACGGGCGTGCTCACGTGGTCGATCTCCTGCGGGTGCGTGCTGTCGGGTGGCGGCCCCCGGACGCGTCGTACGACGAGCCGGGTCGGCCACCCGGTCGGGGAGCAGCGCGGCGCTGCGCCTGCTCGACGGTACGAGGCTCCCCCAAGTGGATGATTGTGCGTCTGTGCACCCCTGGGATCCAAGTCCGGGGCCGCCGCGAGGGTCTGACAAGATGGCCCGCGCCGCCCCAGTAGCTCAGTGGATAGAGCAGCCGCCTCCTAAGCGAAAGGTCGCAAGTTCGACTCTTGCCTGGGGCACCCAGCCCGTCCACCCACCGCCGGCGTACGCCGGGAGCAGCCCGTCCTCCCCACACGGCCGGCCGAGCTGCGCGGTGTCTCCGGGTGGGCCGGGCAGCCGGGCCGAGGTCCACCCGACAGCGTGACGCTCAGGCCGCCCCGAGGTCGTCGGCGATGACCAGGCCGCCGCCCTGCTCGGCGACCACGAGCCGCCGCGTCTCTGACTCGGCACCGTCGTAGACCAGGTCGACCGTGACGACCCCGTCCTCGACCGAGGTGCCCTCGACCGACACGGACTCGACGGTCTCCCAGAAGCCGATGTACCCGCCGTACCCACCAGCGTCGGACCGTGCCTCGCCGCCGAGGTAGCCCCACGCGGTGCGCGTGTCGTCGGGGAGGAGGCCGTAGTACTCGGAGACCAGCGCCTCGGCCTCGCCGGACCCGGCCTCGGCCGCCGGCGCGGTCGTCGCACCTTCCTGGCTCGGCTCGGCCTCCCGTCCCTCCTCCGAGGGCTCGGCCGGCGGCTCCTCGGACGGGTCCGACGTCCCGCTGCCGCGAGGGTCCTGGGGCGCAGTGCTGCTGGCGCCGTCCGGCGCGGCGGCGGGCTTCTCGTCCTCGCCCGGCAGCAGCGCGACCGCGATCGCACCCCCGAGCAGCAGGAGCAGCAGGGCGACGACGAGCGCCGGCGTACGCCGCCTCGACCGCTCCGCGCTCGGGGCGGCCGGCGGCGCCGCCACGACCGGTGTCGACTCCGTTCCGGGCGTCGGCTCGGGGTCCACCGGCGCGGAGGGGACGGACGCCGCAGCGGCAGGGGTGCGGTCGCGGTCATCGGTGTCTCGAGCGTCTGCGTCGGGTGCTCGTCGGCGAGCCGGGCCAGCTCGACCGCGGCGTCGGCCATCGTGCAGCGCGCCTCGGGGTCCGGGTCGATGGCGTCACGTCCATCCGCGACGAGGACGAGCTTGCCCGGACCGGCGGCCTCCCTCCCTGGCGGGGGAAGGCGTCCGTGCACGAGAGCCACCGCTCGGCCCTGGTCCGCAAAAACCCGGGGCACTACCGCCGGTTCTTCCCCGACGTCCCCGATGACTGCCCTACGTCTGGCCGCCCGGCGCCGACTGAGACCGGTGTTTGAGCACGCCCGGCGCAGGCCACGATGCTCTCGGATCTCGAGGCGAGGAGAAGCGCGTGGTCGACGAGGGGGGCAGCACCGCCCGTCGCATCGCCGAGCACTGCCTGCAGGTCTCCAGCGGCCTCGGGCTCACCGACGAGCAGGTCGAGACCGGCCTGGACCGGCCCGCGGCCAAGGCGGCACGGGTGAGGCGGTGCCACCAGGCGGCCGGCACCGTCCTGGCACTGCTCGCGCTCGTCGCCTGCGGCGGTAAGGACCCGCAGACCCCCGGACCGAGCGCGCCGACGGAACCCGGCGCATCCCTGGGGCTCACCGCTCCCGGCACGGTCCTGGACATCGGCGAGACCGCACGGATCCCGCTGGAGGAGCGCACCGCCGCCTCGGACGGGGAGCCCAACGTCATCGACCTCACCGTCACCTCCGTCGCCCGGGCGGACCCCTCGCTGTTCGACGACATCCCGGGCACGCCGTACTTCGCGCGCCTCACCTTCACAGCAGTCTCCGGCGACGCCCAGCGGTTCTTCCCCGCCGACGTCGTCGTGGGGTGGTCCGGGGACACGCAGCTGCGCCCCATCGCCTCGCCGGCCATCGTCGACGGGTGCGCCCGCGTCGGGTTCACCGCGCCAGAGCCGCCGCTGGGCAGCTCGATGGACACCTGCGTCACCTTCGTCGTGGAGCCCGGAGGTGCACCGCTGGACCGGATCGGCTACGACGACAACGACACCTACGACGACCAGGAGGGCACTGCCGTCGAGTGGCGGTGATCCCCGTCCCTAGGCGGGCTGGACCGCGCGCCGACGCGAGAGGACCCGGTCGACCGCAGTGAGCAGCGCGGCGACGACGAGGCCGAAGACCAGGATGGCCGCGATCGTGGCGAGCGCTGCGGGGTAGCCGCGCTCGTTGGCCGCGACGAAGGCGTAGGGGTAGGCGTCGATCACGGCGCCGCGGGCCAGCATCCAGACGACCCACAGCAGCGGCACGACGAGCGAGAGCGGCAGCAGGCGCACGGTGAGCCAGCCGCGCGGACCGGCCCAGGCCCAGACGGCCAGGGTGAGCAGCGGCGTCACGACGTGCAGGACCGGGTCGGTGAGCAGCGACCAGCCCTGCACGTCGATCGAGGGTGCCAGCAGCAGCTGGTAGACGATCCCCGTGACCGTGATCATCAGCAGCGCGTCCAGCAGCAGCACCCGGGTCCTCGGGCCGTGGCTCCCCCGGGCCAGCAGGGTCGCGGTCACCGCCACGACGATGTTGGACCAGATCGTGAAGTAGCTGAAGGTGTCGACGACGCGCTGGAGCACGCCGTACGCCCCGTCGCCGGTGTCGCCGTAGAGGCCGGGCTCGGGCGGGACCTGGGCGTACCACCCCAGTCCCGACAGCAGCACGGTCGCCACCACCCCGAACCACGCCACGACGGCCACCACTGCCCACGCACGGCTCACCCGCACGTCCTCCCCTGACGTCATGGGGAGGAGTATGAACCCTCGGCGCGCGCTCAGCCCTCGGTCTGCGCGTCGACGACCTGGAAGGACATCCCGGCCGCCTGCAGCCGGGCGAGCAGGTTGTCCCCCATCGCCTGGGCGGTGGTGACCTGCCCGGAGGTCGGCGGGTTGTCGTCGAAGGCCAGGCACAGCGCGGACTCGGCCAGCATCTTGGCGGTCTCGGTGTAGCCCGGGTCGCCGCCGGAGACGCGGGTGTGGATGGTGCGGCCGTCGCCCTCGCCGACGAAGTCGACGGTGAACCAGGACTTCTCCCGGCGCGCCGGCGAGGGGCCCTCGCCCTGCTTGACGCGGGACTTCAGCAGGTTGCGCGCCGGCGGGATCTTGGCCGCGACGCCGATCAGCCCGACGCCGAGCGCGCCGCCGGCGGCGTACCGCAGGGTCTTGGTGCCGGCGAAGTGGGAGTAGCGGAAGTCGGGGCCGTAGGTCTCGAGGGCGGCGCCGCTGCGCGCGACGACCTGCGGGTCGATGGTCGGCATGGGGAGCAGGTAGTAGCCCAGCACCGGGTCCTTGCCCGGCTTGCCGGCCACCGCGCGGCTCTTGCGGCCCTCGGGGCGGGCCTCGACGCGGCGCCGCTCCTTGAGCGCCTGGCTCATCTGCCGGCTGCGCTCGAAGGCGCCCATCGCGGAGTGGAACGTGCCGCCCGAGAACGTGCCCGCCGCGCGCACGACGCCGCGCAGGGTCACGGGACCGGAGGCGTGCAGCTGCTGGACGGTGTAGTAGGCGCCGAGGTCGTGCGGGATCGAGTCGAAGCCGCACGCGTGCACGATCCGGGCGCCGGAGCGCTCGGCCGCAGCGTGGTGGCGGACGTACATCGTGTCGACGAACTCCGGCTCGCCGGTGATGTCGACGTAGTCGGTGCCGGCCTCGGCGCACGCGGCGACGAGCGGCTCGCCGAGCTGCTGGTAGGGCCCGACGGTGGTCGCGACGACCTTGGTGCGGCGGGCGAGCGCGGCCAGCGAGGCGGGGTCGGAGGTGTCGGCGATGACGATCTCGAGGTCCTTGCACGCGGGGTCGATGGTCGCCAGGTGCTGGCGCACCGCCTCGAGCTTGCCCTGGTTGCGGCCGACCAGCGCCCAGCGCAGGCCGCTGGGGGCGTGGCGGGCGAGGTACTCGGCGGTCAGGCCGCCGGTGAAGCCGGTCGCCCCGAAGAGCGCCAGGTCGAGGTCACGGGTCTGCGCGTCAGCCATGGGGCCATCGTCGCAGGCGGCCTCGGCACCGGGAACCGCGCGTCCGCGTCGTACGTCGCAGCAGCATGCGCGCACGCCCTCGGACCCTGCTGCTCAGCACCGCGACGGCGGGCGGACTCCTCGCCGCAGGGGTGCTGGTCGGCGTCTCCCTCGCCGACCAGGACGCCGCCCCGGTCGCTGACCCAGTCGGCGAGCCGACTGCCGCGCCGGGTCGTCCGGCCGGCTCGACGAGACCGGTCGCGTGGCAGGGGGACGGACTGGTGCCGGCCGACTCCTGCGAGGAGCTGCTGGCCTGGCACGTCGACCGCGCGGAGGAGCTCGTGACCCCCTGGGGGTGGGTCGGGTACGCCGGCTGGCCGGTCGCCGCGACGGACCTGCGCGCGGAGGCCCAGGCGTCGGTCGGGGGCGCCATGCGCTCCGCCGCGTCGGACTCGGCGGCCACCTCTGCCGACGCCGGCGGCATGACCAACGCGACCCAGAGCGGCACCGGCACCAACGTCCAGGAGGCCGGGGTCGACGAGCCGGACGTCGCGAAGTCCGACGGCCGGCTCCTCGTGCGGGTCGAGCCGGGCGGCTGGGGAGGCGGGCTCGTCGTCGCCGACGTCACCGGCGCGACGGTGCGGGAGACCGCCCGGCTCGACCTCCCCGACGTCGTCGACCCCGAGCTGCTGCTCGTCGGCGACGCGGTGGTCGTGGTCGGGGCCGACCGGGAGGCGGAGCGGGGCGCCGAGGGCACCCGCTTGCTCCGCGTCGACGTCTCCGACCCGGGGGCACCCGTCGTCACCGACACCCTCACGCTCGACTCCGCGCTGCTCTCCGTGCGCCAGCACGGCTCGGTGCTGCGGTTCGTGGTCGAGTCCGGGCTGCCGGACCTGCCCTTCGGCGCACCGGGTCGCGGGGGACCCCGTGGGCGTGCTCAGGAGGACGCGGCCCTCGAGCGCAACCTCGAGGCGGTCCGCGCCACGACGGTCGACGACTGGCTCCCCCACGTGACGACGTACGCCGCCGACGGGACGTCGCGGACCTCGCGGCTGCTCGCGTGCGAGGACGTCGCGCTGCCCGCCGACCCCGGCAGCGCCGACGGCTCGACCCCGGGGACGGTGGCGATCGTCGGGCTGGACGCCGCCGAGCCGCTCGGCGACCTCGGCGCGACCGACGACCCCGGCGACTCCGGCTCCGACGACGCCGGCCCGGAGGACGCCGGCGGGGCCCAGGGGGTCGGCGTCGCGGTCGGCACGGACCTCGTCTACGCCTCGACCGAGCGGCTCTACCTCGCGACGTCCGGTGCCGCCAGCGGGTGCTGCTGGATGTTCGACGGGGTCACGTCGTGGCGCGGCGGACCGCTCACCGGCAGCCGGGTCGCGCTGCCGGAGCCGGACGGCACCAGCGAGCTGCACGAGTTCGTGCTGGACGGGACGGGCGCGACCTACACCGCCTCCGGCGAGGTGGACGGCGCGATCCGCGACCGCTGGTCGATGGACGAGCACGACGGGAAGCTGCGCGTGGCCGTCGGACCGACGGTCGAGACCGGCAACTGGTCCTCGATCGTGGTGCTGGCCGACACCGGCGACGGCCGGCTCGACGAGGTCGGCCGGGTCGACCGGATCGGCCCCCGGGAGGACATCGAGGCCGTGCGGTGGTTCGGGGACCTCGCCCTGGTCGTCACCTTCCGCCAGGTCGACCCGCTCTACACGGTCGACCTCGCCGACCCGGCTCGGCCACAGGTCGTCGGAGAGCTGAAGATCCCGGGCTTCTCGGCGTACCTCCACCCGCTCGGACCGCACCGGCTGCTCGGGATCGGTGAGGGTCCGGTCCCGACCCGGCGGGGCGGGGAGTCGTGGGGCGCCCAGGCCGGCCTCTTCGACCTGGCCGACCTGGCCGAGCCCCGGCGGCTGGACGTGGAGTCCTGGGCGCCGGGCACCCGGCACGTCGCGGCCACCGACCCGCGCGCCTTCACCTGGCTGCCGGGGTCGCGGACGGCGCTGAGCGTGCTCACCCGGGGCTGGGGGGCGCGGACGGGGTGGGTCTCGGTCGTCCGGCTCCGGGACGGGGTGATCTCGCAGGAGCTGGTCGAGGTCGAGCACGGCTCGGACGTCGAGCGGGTACGGCTGGTCCGGCTGCCCGACACGCGGGTGCTGCTCGTGACCGGCGACGACGCGTCGTTCTTCCCGGTCTGAGGCGCCGCCGAGGAGCAAGGAAGCGTCGAGCCCCGCCGCCCAGGGAGGGGCGACGGGGCTCGAGACGTGCGCGGCGCCGGAGCGCCGGAGGACGGGTCAGTCGCCGACCTTGGCGGCCGCCTCGGTGGTGGCCTGGGCGGCGGCGGTCGCGGTCTTCTTGGCCGCGGTCTTGGTGGCGGTGGCCGACTTCTTGGCCGGGGACTTCTTGGCCGTGGTGGTGGCCTTCTTGGCGGTCGACTTCGCCGAGGTCGCGGTGGTCTTCGCGGTGGTCTTGGCGGTCTTCTTGGCCTGGGTGGTGGTCGTCTTGGCCTTCGCCTTGGTGGTCTTGGCGGAGGTCGCGGCAGCCTTGGTGGACTCCTGCTTGCGGATGCGGCCCACGAGCACCTCGCCGCGCTTGGCCAGGTCGGCGTAGGCGGCGGTGGCGGTGGCGGTGGTCTCGTCGAGCTGCTTGCGGACCTGCGTCGGCAGCGCGAGGGCCTCGCCCTGGAGCTCGGCGACGCGCTTCTCGATCGCGGTGCGGCGGGCCTTGGCCTCGTCGCTCAGCGCCTCGACGCGGGCGTTGACGGTCTTCTCGACCTGGGCGCGCAGGGTGGTGGGCTCGAGGTCCTTGACGGACTTCTGCACGCGCTCGAGGCGGGACTGGGCGTCCTTCTGCAGCTCGACGAGCTTCTCCTGCACCTCGGCGACGTACTCGCGCACGGCCTCGACGGCCATGTCGACGACACCGGCGCCGGCGTAGAGGGTCTTGGTGGCCTCGGTCTTGAGGTCCTCGATGCGGACGGTGGGGAGAGTGGCCTTGGCCATGATGGATGTGCTCCTTCGGTGGGCCCGAGGGCCCGTCGTGTCGGTCGTGGCGGGTGCCGCGACTCAGGGTGTGGCTTCGTGCTCCTCGCCCGGCTGGGCCGGCCCGGGGCCGGCCCCGCTGCCCGCAGCGGCGCCGTTCATGGCGAGGAAGGACTGGTAGACGTCGAGCAGGGACTGCTTCTGCCGCTCGGTGAGCGCCGGGTCCGCGAGGACGGCGAGCTCGACCGAGCCGCCGAGGCCTTCGTCGGGGCTCACGATCCCGGCGCGCAGGTAGAGCTGCTCGGCCGAGATCCGCAGGGCCTTCGCGATCTGCTGCAGCACCTCCGCTGACGGGCGCCGCAGTCCACGCTCGATCTGGCTGAGGTACGGGTTCGAGACGCCGGTCTGCTCGGCGAGCTGCCGCAAGGAGAGCTGCGCGAGCGTGCGCTGCTCCTTGAGGTAGTCACCCAGCGAGCCGACCGCCGTCGACACCTTTCCCTTGGCCATGGGTCCCATAGTGCTAGCAATAGCAAGCACTTGCAAGTCAGCAAGCACGTGTGACGAGTCACGTCCCTCACAGGAACGCCAACAGCGGGAGGGTCCTCGTCACGCGCGTATCGCTAGCACCTTGCTAGCGCTGACGGCCGATGCATGCTGGAGCACGCATGCATCCGGGCGCGCCGACGTACGCTCGGCCCATGTGCCGCAACATCCGTCAGCTCCACAACTTCGAGCCCCCGGCGACGACCGACGAGGTGACGGCAGCAGCGCTGCAGTACGTCCGCAAGGTCAGCGGCTCCACGAAGCCCTCGCAGGCCAACCAGCAGGCCTTCGACCGCGCCGTGGCCGAGGTCGCCCACGCCACCCGGCACCTCCTCGACGCGCTCACCACCACCGCCCCGCCCAAGGACCGGGAGGTCGAGGCGGAGAAGGCTCGGGCCCGTGCGGCCGTGCGCTACGCGCGGTGACGGGTCGATGACCCAGACCGCCCTGCCCCGCGGCGAGCAGCTGGCGGCACCGGCGCTGGACCTGCTGCGCGGGCGCCCCCTCGTGGTGCTCACCGGGGCGGGCCTGTCCACCGACTCCGGCATCCCGGACTACCGCGGCCCCGGGTCGCCGGCGCGGAAGCCGATGACCTTCCAGGAGTTCCTCTCCGGCCCCGAGGCCCGCCGCCGATACTGGGCGCGCAGCCACCTCGGCTGGGGCCGGATGCGCCGGGCCGACCCCAACGAAGGGCACCTGGCCGTGGCCCGGCTCGGGGCGGAGCTAGTGATCACCCAGAACGTCGACGGCCTCCACGAGCGCGCCGGCACCCCCCGGCTGGTCGCGCTGCACGGCCGGATCGCCGACGTGGTCTGCCTGGACTGTCGGCTCACCTCGCCGCGGGCGGCGCTCCAGGAGCGTCTCGACGCGCTCAACCCCGGCTGGCACGAGCGGCACGCGAGCGTGCGGATCAACCCCGACGGCGACGTGGAGCTCGAGGACACCGCGGGTTTCGAGGTGCCGGCGTGCGAGGCGTGCGGCGGGGTGCTCAAGCCCGACGTGGTCTTCTTCGGCGAGAACGTCCCGAAGGACCGGGTCGAGCGCTGCTACGCGGCCGTCGAGTCGCTGGCCGACACCGACGGCGCGTTGCTGGTGGTCGGCTCCAGCCTGACGGTCATGAGCGGGCTGCGCTTCGTGCGCCGCGCCGCCGCGCTCGACGTGCCGGTGGTGATCGTCAACCGCGGCGAGACCCGCGGCGACCCGCTGGCGACGTACGCCGTCGAGACCGGCTGCACGGAGTTCCTGACCGCCCTGGCCTGAGCGCCTGGCCCGAGCCGGCGGGCAGCCGGACGAGCGGCGTCAGGAGGGCTCGGGCCGGTCGCGCAGCCGTCCGAGCAGGTCGAGCAGCCCGCTGAGGTCCTCCCCTGCGGGAGCGCCGGTGTCGAGGCCGGACAGTCGCTCCCGCACCGTCTCGGGGGGCAGCCGCACCCCGAGCTCCAGGACGTAGTGGGTGTCCTCGAGACTGAACTCGAGGTCGACGACGCTCGCGGCGTGGAACTCGCCGTCGGGGTCGACCACCACGACCTGCTCGTCGAGCTCGAGCCCGCGGGTGAGCCCGCTGTCGGAGTGCGAGACGACGAACTCGCCACCCGCGCCGGGACCGTCGGTCAGCACGGCGGCGCGCACCGGCACCGCGATCAGCTCCACGAGGTCCCCCGATCGACCCGCGCCGCTCGACCGGCGCTCCTTCACCGTAGACATACCCTCCATGCCCCGACAACGAGGTGGCTCGGGAGGTGGTCACGTCAGGGTCGGCACCCGTCTGGACGGCCCTCAGGTCCGCCGACGACCTGCCGATAGCCCCCTGCAGCAGCCCACGGGGGCGGACGCGGGCCCCGGCGACAGGCTCAGAGCCGGCGCACGAAGATGTGGTCGGCCGCCTCGGGCACGATCTCGGCCGACTCCCCGCCGGCGCCGACGAGGACGCCCTCCTCGGTGCGGACGACGGTGACGGTCTTGTCCGGCAGCGCCCCGACGCGGCGCAGGGCGCTCATCAGCAGCTCGTCCTTCTGCATCTCCTCGGAGATGCGGCGCACCAGGACCCGGCCCTCGCCCTGCTCGGCGGCCGCCGACAGCGACTCGACGCCGTCCATGAACGACTCGGCCGGTGCGGACTGGCCGAGCTCCTCCAGGCCGGGGATCGGGTTGCCGTAGGGCGACTGGGTGGGGTGGTCGAGGATCTCGAGGAGCCGGCGCTCGACGGTCTCGGACATGACGTGCTCCCAGCGGCACGCCTCCTCGTGGACCTGCTCCCAGTCCAGGCCGATCACGTCGACGAGCAGCCGCTCGGCGAGCCGGTGCTTGCGCATGACCCGGATGGCCAGGCGCTGGCCCTCCTCGGTGAGCTCGAGGTGGCGGTCGCCCTCGACCGTCAGCAGGCCGTCGCGCTCCATCCGCGCCACCGTCTGCGACACCGTGGGGCCCGACTGGTGCAGGCGCTCGGCGATCCGGGCCCGCAGCGGCACGATGCCCTCCTCGACCAGCTCGTAGATGGTCCGGAGGTACATCTCGGTGGTGTCGATCAGGTCGCTCACGGACCCATCATCCCATCCGGCGGGTGGCCGCCCGGGCGGGCCGTCCGGGCGACCACCTGGGGCGGCCGCTCGGGTGAGCATCGGCTCACCGGCCACCTGGCACCGTGTGGACCCATGACGTCGGTGATGTGGTTCCGCCGCGACCTGCGCCTGGCCGACAACCCGGCGCTGTGCGCCGCGGCGGACGACGGCCCGGTCCTCCCGCTCTTCGTGCTCGACCCGACGCTGTGGGGGCCCGCCGGTCCGAGCCGTCGTGCCTACCTCGGCGCCTCGCTGCGCTCCCTCGACGCCTCGTTGCGGCAGCGGCAGGCGGGGTTGTCGGTCGTGCGCGGCGACCCCGTCCGCCGTGTGGTCCTCGCCGCGAAGGCGGTCGGGGCCGAGAGCGTCCACGTCTCCGCGGACTTCGGGCCGTACGGCGCCGAGCGCGACCGCCGGGTCGAGGAGGCGCTCGAGGAGGCCGGGATCGCGTTCGTGCGCACGGGGTCGCCGTACGCCGTCGACCCCGGCACCGTGCGCAACGGCTCGGGGCAGAACTTCAAGGTCTTCACCCCGTTCTCGCGGCGCTGGGCCGACCACGGCTGGCCCTCCCCCCTCGACGCGCCGACCGGTGTCTCGTGGCTCTCCCTCGACGACACCGGCGAGTCCACGACCGAGATCCCCGACCCCGACCTGCCCGCCGGACTCGAGCTGCCCGAGGCCGGTGAGGCCGCGGCACACTCCCAGTGGGAGCGCTTCCTCGACAAGGTGGCGGCGTACGACGACGACCGCGACCGCCCGGGCGTCGACGGCACGAGCCGGATGTCGGTGCACCTGAAGTACGGCGAGGTGCACCCGCGCCAGCTGCTGGCCGACCTGTCCGGGCGCACCGGCAAGGGGGCGAGCACCTACCGCACCGACCTGGCGTGGCGTGACTTCTACGCCGACGTGCTGCACGCGCGGCCCGACAGCGCGCGGGAGTACTACAAGCCGGAGTTCGCGAAGATGCCCTACGACCGCCCCGGCAAGCAGCTCGAGGCCTGGGCCGCGGGGCGCACCGGCTACCCCATCGTCGACGCCGGCATGCGCCAGCTGCGCGCGACGGGGTGGATGCACAACCGGGTGCGGATGATCGTGGCCAGCTTCCTGGTCAAGGACCTGCACGTGGAGTGGCAGCACGGTGCCCGGCACTTCCTGCACTGGCTGGTCGACGGCGACCTGGCGTCCAACAACCACGGCTGGCAGTGGACGGCCGGCTCGGGCACCGACGCCTCGCCGTTCTTCCGGGTCTTCAACCCCACGACCCAGGGGCAGAAGTTCGACCCGCCCGGCGACTACGTCCGTCGCTGGGTCGAGGAGCTGTCCGACCCCGACCAGGTCCCGGACCCCCACGACCCCGACCCCGACACCCGCGACCTCGTCGGCTACCCGCCCCCGATGGTCGACCACAAGGAGGAGCGGCGCGAGGCGCTGGACAGGTACGAGAAGATCCGCGGGTGAGCACCCTCCTCGTCCCCTCCGCGTTCCACGGTCCTCCCGGCTCCGGCAACGGCGGGTGGTGCGCCGGCGCGATCGCCGCCGTCTGCGGCACCGGCTCCGCCCTCGGCCGCACGGTCGAGGTGACGCTGCGGCTACCACCGCCGCTCGAGGTCCCATTGCCGGTGCAGGAGGAGGACGGGACCTCCACAGCGCTCGACCCGGACGGTCGCATCGTGCTGTCCGCGCGGGTCGTGGAGGCCGGGCTCGAGCCCTCGGACCCGGTCGACGTCGAGGTCGCCCGGACGGCGGAGACGACCTTCGTCGGCCACCGGGCGCACGCCTTCCCGGGCTGCTTCTCGTGCGGGCCCGACCGCGCGGAGGGCGACGGTCTGCGGATCTTCCCCGGCCCCGTGCCCGACCGGCCGGGGACCGTCGCTGCCACCTGGACGCCGCACTCCGCGACGTACGAGATCGCCTGGGCGGCGCTGGACTGCGCCGGCGCCTGGGCCACCGGGCTCGAGGACACCCCACGCGTACTGGGTCGGATCACCGGGCGGCTCGACCGGTTGCCCGAGCCGGGGGCGACGTACGTCGTCACCGGCGAGGCACTGGGCTCGGAGGGCCGCAAGCACCACGCGCGCACGACGCTGCGCGATGCGTCCGGCGAGCTGCTCGGGGTCACGCGGCAGGTGTGGATCGACGTCGCCGGCTGAGCCGGCCGGGGCCGCTCGCACTGACCGGGTTTTACCGGTACACCAGCCTGTGCCACCATGTCCGCCATGGCCCTTGAGCAGACGCACGTCGAGTGGTGGCGCCACGCCGTCATCTACCAGGTCTACCCCCGCTCCTTCGCCGACGCCGACGGCGACGGCGTCGGCGACCTGGCCGGCATCACCAGCCGCCTGCCCTACCTGCGCGACCTCGGGGTGGACGCGGTCTGGATCTCGCCCTTCTACCGCTCGCCGCAGAAGGACCACGGGTACGACGTGTCCGACTACTGCGACATCGACCCGCTCTTCGGCACCCTCGAGGACGCCGACACCCTGCTTGCCACGGCCCACGACCTGGGCATCAAGGTCGTCGTCGACCTGGTGCCCAACCACTCCTCCGACCAGCACGCGTGGTTCCAGGAGGCGCTGGCCGCCGGGCCCGGCAGCCCCGAGCGCGCGCGCTACCTCTTCCGCGACGGTCGCGGCGAGGACGGCGCGGAGCCGCCCAACAACTGGCTCTCGGTCTTCGGCGGATCGGCGTGGGACCGGGTGCCCGACGGGCAGTGGTACCTCCACCTCTTCGACTCCTCCCAGCCCGACTTCGACTGGCGCAACCCCGAGGTCGGCGACATGTTCGAGGAGGTGCTGCGCTTCTGGCTCGACCGTGGGGTGGACGGGTTCCGGGTCGACGTGGCGCACGGGCTGTTCAAGGAGGAGTCGCTGCGCGACCAGGTCGTGCCCGAGGGCGAGCGGCAGCGCGGCGGCGCCGACGTCAACGAGCAGAAGTCCATGGTCGAGCGCACCCACCGCGACGAGCCCATGTGGGACCAGCCGGAGGTGCACGAGGTCTACCGCCGCTGGCACAAGGTGCTCGAGGAGTACGACGGCGACCGGATGACCGTCGCCGAGGCCTGGACCCAGACGCCGGAGTCGATGGCCCGCTTCGTCCGCGACGACGAGATGAGCCAGTCCTTCAACTTCACCTGGCTGCTGGCCTCGTGGTCGGCGACCGCCTTCGCCGACGTCATCACCAGCACCTTCGAGGCGCTGCAGGACGTGCACGCCGACCCGACCTGGGTGCTGTCCAACCACGACGTCGTGCGGCACGTGACCCGCTACGGCGGCGGCGCCCAGGGCCTGGCCCGGGCCCGCGCGGCCACGCTCACGATGCTCGCGCTGCCGGGCTCGGCCTACCTCTACCAGGGCGAGGAGCTCGGGCTGGAGCAGGTGGACGTGCCCGAGGACGACCGCACCGACCCGACCTGGCTGCGCACGCGGGACACCGACGCCCCGGAGATCGGCCGCGACGGCTGCCGGGTGCCGATCCCGTGGAGTGGGTCGGAGCCGCCGTACGGCTTCGGCCCGGGCACGGGCCAGCCGTGGCTGCCGCAGCCCGCGGGCTGGGGCTCGCTCAGCGTGGAGGCGCAGGAGGCCGACCCCGCCTCGACGCTGGCGTTCTACCGCCGGGCGCTCGCGGCCCGGCGTACGTTGCTCGGGGGGCCGGGGACGGTGGAGATCCTCGGTGACCACGGCCTCGGCGAGGACGTGCTCGCCCTCCGCCGCGGCGACCTGACGGTGCTGCTCAACTGCGGCTCCTCCCCCGTGCCGCTGCCCGAGGGCGAGGTCGTGGTGGCGAGCGGCGAGCTGGGCGCGGGCGATCGGGAACTCCCGGGCGACACGGCGGTCTGGCTGCGCTGAGCCGCCCGGGTCAGGCCTGGCCGAGCGAGTCGTTGTAGCGCGCGAGGAGGTCGGTGAACCGCTCGAGGTCACCGGCCTCCCAGCCGTCGAGCCGCTCGGCGAGGTAGGTGCGGCGCTGCTCGGCGACGGTCCGCAGCCGCTGGACGGCGTCGGGCGTGGCCGAGAGCAGCCAGGCCCGACCGTCCTCGGGGTCGCGCGACTTCTCGACCAGCCCCAGCTCCATGAGGTGGGTGACCTGGCGGCTGATGGCGCCCTTGTCGACGGTGAACAGGTCCGCGACGGACGAGGCCCGCATCGGACCGCTCTCCGCGACGTGGCTCAGCATGAGGTACGACGCCGGCTGCAGGTCGGGGTGGACCAGCCGCGCCCGCTCGGCGATGACGCGGCGGATGCGGCGCACGAGCACGCCGACCTCCTGCTCGAGCCGGACGAGCGACTCCGGACGGGGTGCGGCACACATGGTCCGGCGATCGTAGGGGACGCGGCACCGCCGGTGGTCGAGGTGCGAGCGCAGCGAGCCACGAGACCCGGCACTGCTGCGGCGTGGTCACAGGGTCTCGTGGCTCGACGCTGACGCTCCTCGCACCTCGACCGGCGGTGCTGCGGACGTGGACGGACCCGGTCGCGCTGGGGGGTGTGCGCGACCGGGTCCGGTCCGGGGGGCTGCCACACGCTGGGAGGACGCGTGGCGGCGAGGGTCAGACGCGGAAGCGTCCGACCTGGGCCTTGAGCTCGGCGGCCATGGTGGAGAGCTCGGTCGCCGACTGCAGGGTGTTCTGCGCACCCTGGCGGGTGTCGTCGGCCGCCGAGGCCACCTGCGAGATGTCGTCGGTGATGCCGTTGGCGCCGCCGGCGGCCTCGGTCACCGAGCGGGCGATCTCGTTGGTGGTCGCGGTCTGCTCCTCCACCGCCGAGGCGATGGTGGTCTGGATGTCGTTGATCCGACCGATCACCTCGGAGATCTCCGCGATCGCCGAGACGGCACCGGAGGTGTCGCCCTGGATCGCCTCGATCTTGCGCCCGATGTCCTCGGTGGCCTTGGCGGTCTCCTTGGCCAGCTCCTTGACCTCGTTGGCGACCACCGCGAAGCCCTTGCCGGCGTCGCCGGCCCGGGCCGCCTCGATGGTGGCGTTGAGGGCCAGCAGGTTGGTCTGCTGGGCGATCGAGGTGATGACCTTGATGACCTGGCCGATCTCGGCCGACGACTCGCCGAGACTGGCGACGGTGTCCTGGGCCTGGCTGGCCACGCCGACCGCACCGGTGGCGACCGAGGCGGCCTCCGTGGCGTTCTGCGCGATCTCACGGATCGACGCGGTCATCTCCTCCGCCGCCGAGGCGACGGTCTGGATGCTCGCGGAGACCTCGGAGGACGACGAGCTGGCGCTGGCCGCCTTGTCGGAGGTGACGCTGGCACCGTCGCCCATCCCCTGGGACAGGATGGTGAGCTGCTCGGCCGCGACGCCGAGGGCGTCCGCGGTCTGTCCGATGGTCGACATCGACTCGCGCAGCGTGCCCAGCAGGCTGGAGAGGCCACCGGCCAGCTGGCCCACCGCGTCGTCGCCGGCGACCGTCATCTCCCGGGTGAGGTCACCCTCCGCGGCGGCACGGACGACGTCGAGCACCATCTCGACCTTGGCCGCCATCTCGGCGGCCTGCTCGCGCTCGGCGCTCTCCTTGGTGATCCGGTTGAAGGCCTGCGAGACCAGGCGACCCACGTTGCGCAGCGTGTCGAGGCGCTGGCCGCTGGGGGTGATGGTCTCCAGCATGAAGAAGTCCATCGTGCCGATGACCTGGCCCTCGACGATGACCGGGAAGCACAGACCCGACTTCACGCCGACCTTCTGCGCGACGGGTGCCCGCACGCAGTCGGTCATCTCGCCCAGGTCGGGGGTGAAGAACAGGTCGCGGCTGCGCCAGGCGCGGCCGGACAGGCCCACACCCTCGGCGAAGGTCGCAGCCAGCGTCACGGCGCGGAACTCCGGTCCCGCATCGCCCGACTCCGCTGCGAAGTGCAACAGCCCGTCGGCGGGGTCGACGGCCCAGTAGGACCCGTACGCCCAGCCGAACTCTGCACGGACGGCGTCGAGCGTCTCCTGGATCGCCTGCTCGCGGGTGCTGGAGGAACCGAGGACCGCCAGCGTCTTGCTCAGGGCGTTGGCGTCGGCCATCGCGTCGTCGCGCTCGGCCGCGGCCTTGAGCTTGTCGGTGATGACCTCCCACGTCGCCATCGCCCCGATGTACTGCCCGTCCTTGTCGCGGATCGGCGAGACGTTGAGGTCGAGCGTCTCGGGACCGACCGAGATGTTGGCGCGCCGCGGGAGCTGGGCCTCGTCGGCGAGGATGGCGCGCTGGTAGTCGGGGTTCTTGTGGAAGACGTCGAGGCTGGTGCCGACGATCTTGTCCGCCGGGACCGGGAGGTGGGCCTGCAGGCCGCGGAGGGTCTCCAGCGAGGCCGGGTTCATGTAGGTGATGTTGAACTCGCGGTCGGCGAACATCATGTTCGTCGGGCTGTTCTCCATCATCGAGGTGACCCGGGCGACCTGCTGCTCCAGGGCCAGCTTCTCGGTGACCAGGTCCCAGGTCGCCATCGCGCCGACGTACGTGCCGTTGTCGTCGTAGATCGCCGCGACGTTGAGGTCGAGGGTCTCGGGGCCGACCTGGATGTGGGCCCGGCGGGGCAGGTGCTTCTCCGGGTCCGCGAGCAGGCCGCGCTGGTAGGAGGGGTCCTTGTGGAAGATGTCCAGGCTCGAGCCGACGAGGTTGTCGGGCGAGACGGGGATCCAGTCGGCCAGGGCGCGCAGGCCCTCGACCGTCGCCGGGTTGGCGTAGGTGATGACCAGCTGGGTGTCGGCCAGCATGACGCGGGTCGGCAGGCTGTCCAGCACCGAACGCATCTTGGTCAGGTCGGGAGCGGCCGCGGGTGCGGCGTCAGGGGCAACGGGCTTCGACGTCGCCGCCTTCACGGCCTTGGCACGCGCGGAGGCGGTGCCGGAGCCGTTCTGGGTGGCGCGGGTCTGGAGCTCGGTCACGGCGTTCCTCCGGTGGTGTCGGGTGAGGAGACGTCGACGGCACGTTCGGCGTCGACGACGAGCAGGATCGATCCGGGCAGGGGCAGCACCCCGCCGACCACGTCCTGCACCGTCGTGGGCAGGTTGGCCGGGGTGGGTTGCAGCGGGACGTCGGTGGTGTCGATGACGTCACCGATGTCGTCGACGAGCAGGGAGACGACCTCGCCGCGGGAGCGGACGATGACGTTCATGGGCAGCTCGCCCTCGGGGCGCGGCGGGAGCCCGAGCCGGCACCGCAGGTCGAGCGCGGTCACGATCTGGCCGCGCAGGTTGATGAGGCCGTGGACGGCGTCGGGTGCGCAGGGCACGACCGTCAGCTGCTGGTAGCGCAGCACCTCCTGGACGTGCTCCACCTGGAGGCCGAAGTACAGCCCGTCGACCCAGAAGGTGCACATCTGACCGGTCATCGCCGAGGTCGGCGCTCCGGCGATCGGGGTAGCGGTCGCGGCCACGGTCATCGCACACCTGCCAGGACGGGACGCACGACGGCGTCGAGGTCGACCAGGTCGGTGACCCGGTCCTGGACGACGGCGGAGCCGAGGACGCCGTTGCGCTTGCCGACCTCGGTCGGGACGACCTGCTCCTCGACGACGTCGAGCACCCGGTCGATGACGATGCCGACGCGGTGCAGGCCGTCCTCGTGGACGACAACGCTGATCTGGTGGTCCTCGTTCGGCGGGGACTCCGCCAGGCCGATCGCCGGCGCGAGCCGGACCAGGGGCAGGATGCCGTCGCGGTACTGCACGACCTCCGCCCCGCCGGACCGCTCGATCCGGGCCAGGTCGAACTCCTCCAGCCGGGACACCGCCGTGAGCGGCAGCGCCGCCCGGCGGCCCTGGGAGACCTCGAGCACGAGCAGGGCGCGGGCGTCGACGGTCCCGACGGCGACCTCGGCCTCGGCCGCGTGCGCGGCCCCGATGACCCGGTCGCGGGCGATGCCGGCGACGTCGAGGATCAAGGCGACCCGCCCGTCGCCCATGATCGTGGCGCCGGCGTACATCGGGATCGCCTTGAGCTGGCGACCGATCGGCTTGACGACGATCTCCTGGGTGTCGTGGACCTCCTCGACGCAGAGCCCGAAGCGGACCTCGTCGGCCTGGACGACCACGATGGTGAGCCCCTCGGGCGCGGCCTTCGCCCCGCCCAGCGCCTCGGAGAGCGAGACCAGCGGCAGGAGGCGGCCGCGCAGGCGCAGCACCGGGGCCCCGGCGAGGGTCTCGACGTTGTCGCGGAGGTCCTGGCCCTCCAGGCGCACCAGCTCCACGAGGTTGGCCTGCGGGATCGCGTAGCGCTCCCCGCCCTGGCCCACGACCAGGGCCGGGATGATCGCCAGGGTGAGCGGGATGCGGATCCGCATCATCGTGCCCGCCCCGACGGTCGAGGTCATGTCGACGCTGCCGCCGATCCGCTCGATCGAGGTGCGCACGACGTCCATGCCGACACCGCGGCCGGAGACGTTGGTGACGGTCTCGGCGGTGGAGAAGCCGGGACGGAAGATGAGGTCGAGCACGGCGCGCGGCTCCATCCGGGCCAGCTGCTCCCGCGAGACCACTCCGCGGGCCACGGCCACGTCGCCGATCTTGGCGGGGTCGATCCCCTTGCCGTCGTCGGTGATCTCCACGACCACCTGGCCGGACTCGTGGTAGGCGCGCAGGGAGAGCTTCCCGGCCGCCGGCTTGCCCTGGGCGACCCGGTCGGCCGGCGGCTCGATGCCGTGGTCCAGGGAGTTGCGGACGAGGTGGGTCAACGGTCCCTTGAGGGCCTCGAGCAGCGAGCGGTCCAGCTCGGTCTCGTGGCCCTGCATGTCCAGGTCGACCTCGCGCCCGAGCTGGAGGGCCAGGTCGCGCACGATCCGCGGCATCTTCGACCAGACCTGGCCGATCGGCTGCATGCGGGTGCGCATCACGCTCTCCTGCAGCTCGCTGGCCACGAGGTCCAGCCGCTGCGAGGCACGCACCAGCTCGACGTCGTCGGCGGTCTCGGTGCGCTGGAGGATCTGGTTGCGGGTCAGCACCAGCTCGCCGACCAGCTGTACCAGGCCGTCGAGCAGGTCGACGTCGACGCGCACCGAGGAGTCGACCACCCCGCGGCGGCCCTCCTCCGGCTCGGCGTCCAGCACCGGCTCGGCGACGGCCGCCGCCGGCGTGGGTACGACGGGCGCCGGCGGCTCGACGGCGGGCGCCGCCTCCTGCGCGACCGGCTGGGGCTCGACCGGCTGGGGCGGGACGGGTGCGGCCACGGGGACCACCTCCTCGCTGACGGGCTGGACCTCGGCGGCCGACGCATCCTCGACGGGCTCCGGCTGGGCGGGCTCGACGACCTGGGCCGCCGGCTCGGCGACGTCCGGCACGGCCGGCTCCTCGACGACCTCCTCGACGACCTCCTCGACGACCTCGGCGGCGGTCTCGGCCACGGCGGCGGTCTCGGCCGCAGCGACCGGCTCGGCCACGGGCTCGGGCGCGACGTCACCGTCCGCCTCGCCGGCGAGCACCCGCTCGAGCATCGCGACGACCGACTCGACGTCCACGGCCGGGTCGGCGTCGCCGGTGCCGTGCTCGATCGCCTCGAGCAGGGCCCGGACGGTGTCGACCATGCTGAGCAGCGCGCCGGTGGTGGCGGTCGTCATCGTCATCTTGCCGTCGCGCAGGCGGGAGAGCAGGTTCTCGCCCACATGGGTCAGCGCCTCGAGCCGGTTGAAGGCGAGGAAGCCGCTGGTGCCCTTGATGGTGTGGATGGTGCGGAAGATGCTGGACAGCAGCTCGCGGGAGTCGGGCGTGCGCTCGAGCTCCACGAGGTCGCGGTCGAGCTGGTCCAGGTTCTCGTGGCTCTCCACGAGGAACTCGGCCACGATCTCGGCGTCGTCGTCCATCCCTCCCCCTTCGCTTGCGGTGCCGACCGGTGCCGGTCGGTGGCGAGCGCCTGCCCGAGCGGCCCGCGGACCCGGGTGACCCCGGTCGCGGCTCGGCGCGTCGATGACCCCCATCGGCGCGACCGGCGAGGACCTGAGCGGTAGGAGCCGGTTGTGGTGCCCGTGGGACGCCTCGGGACCTTGGTCCCCCCTGTCCACAGGCCCACGTGGCACCCGTGCCCGCACCGGCTCCCGGACGCAGGAACACCGCGACCCCTGCCCGGGAGAGAGGGCAGGGGTCGCGGTGACCAGGGAGAGGTGGAGTGACGGATCGGGCGCGCCGTCGAGCGACGCGGGTCGTGCGAGCCGGCAGCCGCGCACCGGATGACGCGGGCCGGGCTAGATCGTGACGTCGACGTACACCGGGTAGGGCGTGACCGCCTGGTCCCGGCTGTTCGCCTCGGCGACGGCCTGCTGGCGCCACGTGTGGTGCAGCGTGCGGCTCATCTCCTCGATGAGCGCGTGCTGGCGGCGGTGGATGCCCAGGGCCCGCTCCACGAGGACCCCCGGGATCGGACCGATGTCGTCGTCGGGCAGGTCCCACGGGTCGGTGCGGAACTCCAGCCCCCGGGCCAGGTTGCGCTCACCCCGCATGACGTCGAGCTCGATCCGGTCGAGCACGATCTCCCACGCGGTCACGTCGGCCTGGGCCATGACCGCGGGGTCGCTGACCTGCACGTCGAGCAGACGGGCGGTGGCGTGGTCGACGTCGGCATGGGTGGCGTAGGCGGCGCTCATGCGACCTGGGCCGCGGCGAGCGCGGCCTCGCGCCAGGTCGCGCAGAGGTCCTCGACCAGCCGGAGGCAGCCCTCGGTGGTGGCGGCGTCGCGGCCGATGTTGGCGCGGACCAGCTGCAGGTGCAGGAAGTCGTAGATGGAGGCCAGGCCGGGGCCGCCCTCCCAGGCGTCCACGTCGAGCGTGGCGCGCAGCTCCAGGACGATGTCCTGGGCGTGCAGCAGCTGGGTGTGGGCCTCGGCGTGGTCGCCCTGCTGCTGGGCGGCGAGGCCCTTGCGGACGTCGAGCACGAGACGCTCGTAGAGCATGACGAGCAGGCGGGCGGGGCTGGCGGTCGCGACGGATGCATCCATGTATGCGGCGCGAGGGTCTGAGTACATGTGGGGTGCCTTCCTTGACTTCCCGTGGAGGTCAGGCCCCGCTGCCCGAGGGCAGGGACGAGAGCTGACCGGCCAACCAGCTGGACTGGCTGGACATCTGTGAGAGCGCCGTCTCCAGCGCCGTGAACTGCCGCTCGAGAGCGGTCCGGCGCAGCGTCAGCCGGCGGTCCCACTCGTCGATGGAGTCCTCCATCCGGTCGATGCCGGACTGCCGACCGGTGATGGCCGCGCTGAGCGTGCCCTCGGTCGAGTCGCTGGCACCCTTGGCGACCGCGGCGACCCGGGCGGCGAAGCCGTCACCGGTGGTCGTGAACATCTCCGCGGTGCTGACCGGGTCCGCGGCGTACGCCGCCTTGAACGTCGTCTCGTTGAACTCGAGGCGCCCCGAGCGGGTGACCTGGATGCCGTACGCCGCCAGGCTGGTGCCGCCGGCGTCGCCGCGGATCGTGTCGAGCAGGGCCGTGCGCAGCTGGCGCGCGGCGCCGTCGCCCGCGAGCGGGCCGGCGGTCCTACCGGAGCCACCGGCGGCTGCCTTGACGTCGATCTCGCCGAGGGCGGCGTTGATCGAGTCGACCAGGTCCTTGACCTTGGCCGACATCCCGCTGGTGTCGCGGGCGACGGTGATGGTGGAGACCGTCCCGTTGGTGGCGGCGGCGCCCAAGGTGATCGTCGTGCCGGGGACGACGTCGGCGAAGGTGTTGGTCGCGCTCGTCGCGGTGATCCCGGCGCCGAGGTCGATGCTGGCGTTGCTGCCGGCCCGGACCGTGGCGCCGCCGAGGAGCGGCGAGCCGTCGAGGGCGGTGAGGTCGAAGTCCTCGACCGCGCCCGTCTTGGTCGACTCGACGAGCAGCCGGTAGCTGTTGTCGGCCTGCTTGACGACGGTGGCCGAGAGCCCCGTGTTGTTCTCGGGCTTGTTGATGGCGGCGACCAGGCCCTGGAGCGTGCCGTCGCCGGTCTCGAGCTCGACCGGCGAGCCGTCGAAGCGGTCGAGCCGGACCTTCGTGGAGGCACCGGTCACGACGTCGGAGAGACCGGCCGCGTTCGCGTAGCCGAGCTGGTGGGTGGCCGCGACCCCGGTGACGGTGACCATCAGCGAGCGGGGCGAGGCCGAGCTGGTGGTGCTGACGCCGACCGCGGCGTTCGAGCTGGTGGCGGTCAGCGGCTGCCAGGCGGTGTCCTTGGCCAGGGCCTCGGCCTTCGTGGCCAGGCCGGCGACGGACTTGTTGAGCGCCTGGAGGCTGGTGAGGACCAGCTTCTCGTCGGAGATGCGGGTCTTGAGCCGGTTCTGCGGGGCGGCCTCCAGCTGCATGAGCTGGTTGATGATCGTCGCGGTGTCCAGGCCGCTGGCCAGGCCGGAGATGCTTGCTGCCATCGAGGTCGCCTCCTCTCGCGCTCCCGGGTGGTGCCGTGCTGCTGGTGGTACGGGGTGGTGCTGGGAGTCCCGGGGACCGGGGCGTCGACGGGATCGCCGCCGGGCCCCGGTCACCGGGACTCAGGTGATCAGCGCAGCAGGCTCAGGACGCCCTGGGGCGCCTGGTTGGCCTGGGCGAGCATCGCCGTGCCGGCCTGGGAGAGGATCTGAGCCCGGGTGAAGCTCATCATCTCCTGGGCCATGTCGGTGTCGCGGATCCGGCTCTCGCTGGCGGAGAGGTTCTCGGCGGTCACGTTCAGGTTGTTGATCGTGTGCTCGAACCGGTTCTGCAGGGCACCGAGGCTGGCGCGGGCCGTGGAGACCGACTTGATCGCGGTGTCGATCGAGGTGATGGCCGTGGTGGCGCCGGACTGGGTCGACAGGTTGACGCCCGTCACGCCCAGCGCGGTGGCACTGAAGCCGCTGTCGCCGCCGGCAGCGGAGCCGGTGCCAGCCACGAGGCCGGCAGCGGTACCGCTGCCAGCCGCCACGGCGACGGCGTTGCCGTTGCCGCCAATGGCGGTCACCCGCAGCTCACCAGTGGACGTGAGGTCGGCGTAGAAAGCGGAGGAGAAGTTGGCGTCCGCGTTCAAGGCGTCTCGGGTCTGCGTGGCGTTGGTGGTGGTGGCGATGCTGCCCGTGGTGATCGACAGACCGCCCGCGCCAGCCTGGCTGAAGGTGAAGGTGCCCGCGCCGGTCACGGCGACGCCGGTTCCCGCAGCCGTGGTGGCGAAGCTGGCCGGAGCGCCCTTGGCCTCGATGTCGACGGTGATGGTGTCATTGGCGGCGTAGCCGACCTGGAACTGCTTTCCGGTGAAGTTGCCGTCGAGCAGCTTGACGTTGTTGAAGGTCGTCTTGTCCGCGATGCGGGTCAGCTCGTCCTTCAGCGCGGTCGCCTCGGCGTTGATCGCCGTCCGAGAGTTGGAGTCGTTGGAGTCGTTGGCCGACTGGACCGCCAGGTCGCGCATGCGCTGGAGGATCGAGTGCGTCTCGGTGAGAGCACCCTCAGCGGTCTGCACGACCGAGACACCGTCCTGGGTGTTGCGGACCGCGACCTTGAGACCGCCGATCTGCGAGCGCAGGCCCTCGGAGATCGCCAGACCCGCGGCGTCGTCGGCGGCACGGTTGATGCGGAAGCCGCTGGAGAGCTTCTCCAGGGACTTGCTCATCTGGCCCTGCGTGACCGACAGGTTGCGGTAGCTGTTGACGGCGTCGATGTTCTGGTTGATGCGAAGACTCATGATGGATCCCTTCCTGGATGTGAGTCGGTCGGCCCGTCCATGGGCCTCGACGAAGCACATCGGCCCCGGTCGGAGCTGCTTGAGGGGTTTTCTCGAGCAGTTCCGTCCGGGGCCGACGCGGCGCCGAGCAGAGGTGCGGTTCCCCTAGGCGGTGCCTGCCTGGGGGACCCGCACGCTGACCCGACCGGCGGCGTGACGGGCGGCCACGGCCTCGAAGTAGGCGTTGCGGCGCTGGGCGGCACAGCCCTGGGGTCGTGCGTGCGGCGCGACCAGGCTGGGATCGAGCGCACTGTTGAGGGCGTCGCGCAGCAGGACCAGCGCCTCGGCGCGGATCTGCGAGACCCTGGACTCGGTGACCCCGAGGGTCTCGGCGATCTCGGCCATCGGCCGCTCGGCGAGGAAGTACTCCTGCACCACGATCCGCAGCCGCTCGGGCAGCTCGGCGATCGCGTCGACGAGGTACTCCAGCTTCTCCCGGTGCTCGACCAGGTCGGCCGGCGCCGGGGCGGTGCTCACGAGCATCTCCTCGAAGGAGACCTCCGAGCCCTGCAGGGACAGCACGTTGGCGCGGGCCACGTCGCCGTCGTTGTTCTCGACCTCGGCGACCGAGATGCCGAGCGAGGCGGCGACCTCGTGGTTCTCCGGCGCCCGGCCCAGGCTGTTGGCCAGGGCGCTGCGGGCGGCGTCGAGGTCGCGGCCGCGGCGGCGGACCGAGCGCGAGGCCCAGTCGACCTGGCGCAGCTCGTCGAGGATCGCGCCGCGGATGCGGCTGGCGGCGTACCGGGTGAACGGCACCCCGCGATCGGGCTCGTAGGCCCGGGCCGCCTTGACCAGGGCGGTCAGGCCGGCGGACTGCAGGTCGTCGCGGCTCACATGGGCCGGGACGCGGGTCATGGTCTCGCGGACGATGTGGGACACGAGCGTCATGTGCTCGACGACGAGCCCCTCACGCATCGGGTCGTCCTCGCGGTGTCCCTCGCCGGTCGAGTCGTAGTTGCTGCACGCGTCGTTGCTCACGCGGGCCTCCCTCAGTTGCTCCCCTCCGCCGGCCCTCCCTGACCGGCGGGTCGTGCTCGGCCCTCCCAGACCGGTGCACAGATGACAGGTTGCGCTCCTTTGCGCAAAGCCGGAAGGGTTTTGGACCGGCATGGCCCGAAGGGGCTAGACCAGCAGGACGAACGGCACCCGGTGGACACCTGTCCACGGCAACCGTTTGCACGAACTCTCCACGACTACGGCTGAGCGTGAAATCCCCCCGAGCGGACAGTCCGGCGGCCCCCGAGGAGCCGGACGAAAACACCTCAGGTGGTCTGGTCTCCCGCCGACTGGAGGGTCGGCACCGTGTGCCACCACCCGGGACGACGCATGGGGCGTCGCCCACGAGCCGAGTCGGAGTACGCCGTGGAGAAGCTGTGCCTGGTCCTCTGGCGCGAGCGCGAGCTGCTCGACACCCTGCTGTACCGGCTCGAGGTCGAGCAGCTGATCCTCGCCAGCAACCGCACCGACCACCTCATGCGCGCCGCGCGTGACGTGGAGGCCGTGCTGGAGACGCTGCGCGAGACCGAGGTCCTGCGCTCGGTCGCCGCCGACGCCGCCGCCGAGGAGATCGGCTGCGCACCCAACCCGACGCTGCGCCAGCTCGCCGACGCCGCACCCGAGCCGTGGGCCACGATCCTGCACGAGCACCGCGAGGCCTTCGCGACCTCGACCCGCCAGATCACCGCGCTCGCCGACTCCAACCGCGACCTGCTCACCCACGGCTACCGCCAGGCCCGCGAGGCGCTGGCCGGCCTGGGCGAGACCACCGAGGGCTACAGCCCCGACGGCACCGCGGTCGGGGCCGCACCCGTGGCCCGGCTCTTCGACAGCAGCCTCTGAGCCCATGTCCGGCACCCTGTCCTCCCTCAACACCGCGCTCAGCGCGCTGAGGTACAACCGCGTCGCGATGGACGCGGCCAGCCACAACATCGCCAACGTCTCGACCGAGGGCTACAACCGTCGTCGCGCCGACGGCGAGTCGCTGGGCGCCCCGACGGTGCCGGCCCGCTGGTCGCGCTACGAGGGCGCCGGAGCGGGCGTGCGGATGGCCGGGATCACCCGGATGAACGACGCGCTGCTGGACGCCCGGTCGCGCACCGAGCACTCCTCGCTCTCCTACCTCCAGCTGCGCGCGACCGCGCTGGCCCGGATGGAGAGCGGTGTGGGCGAGCCCGGCGACGCCGGCGTCTCCGCCGCGCTCGCCGACTTCCGCTCCGCGTGGCAGGACGTCGCCAACGACCCCGCCGGAGCCGCGGCGCGCGGCCAGGTGCTGGCCCGCGCCGAGGCCCTCGCCGCCGCGTTCTCGTCGCAGTCGGCCAACGTCGCCGCCGAGACCGCGACCCAGCGGCTCTCGCTCCAGGGGACGGTCAGTGAGGTCAACACCCTCGCCGTCGAGCTCGCCGAGACCAACCGAGCACTCGCGACCGCCAAGCTCGACGGCGTCGACACCAGCGACCTCGCCGACCAGCGCGACCTGCTCGGCCAGCGGCTGGCCCAGCTCACCGGCGGGGTCGGCCTCGTGCAGCCCGACGGGGCCCTGAACGTCGACGTCGCCGGCGTCGCGCTCGTCTCGGGCATCACCGCCGGCCGGCTGGAGATCACCACCGGCGTCACGCCCACCGGCGGGTCCGACGGCCAGCCCGTGACTCTGTCCATCACCACCGGCGCCACCACGACGCCCCTCACGGCCGGCGTGCGCGGTGAGGTCGGTGCGTCCACGGACCTGCTCAACACCACGCTGCCGGCGTACGCCGCCGGGCTGGACGCGGTGGCCAAGGACCTGGCCGACACGGTGAACGCCGCGCACACGTCCGGTTTCGACCAGGACGGCAACCCGGGGCTGGCCTTCTTCACCTACGACCCCGCCAACCCCGCGGCCAGCCTGACCGTCAACGTCACGAACCGCCAGGTCGCGGCCTCGTCGTTGCCGGGCGGTGCGCTCGACGGCAGCAACGCCGACGCGATCGGGACGGCCGGCACCGCGGAGGGTGCTTACCAGCGCCTGGTCAACGGCTTCGGCACCGAGGTCGCCTCGGCCCAGCGGCTGGTCCGCACCCAGTCCCTCCTCACCAACCAGGTCGACGCCGCCCGCGAGCAGCTCGGCGGCGTGAACCTCGACGAGGAGACCGTCGCGATGCTCACCGCGCAGCGCGCCTACGAGGCCGCCGCCCGTGTCATGTCGGTCATGGACTCCGTGCTCGACACACTCATCAACAGGACAGGGGTCGGCTGATGGCCATGGTCCGCGTCACCCAGAACATGATCGCCGGGAGGTCGGTGGCCTCCCTGCAGGCCGGGCTCGACCGGCTGGCGCGCACCCAGGAGCGGCTGTCCACGGGCAAGGAGATCAACCGCCCCTCGGACTCGCCCACCGACGCCACCACGTCGATGAAGATCCGGGTGCAGGTCGCGCAGACCCAGCAGCACGTGCGCAACGCGCAGAACGGCCTGGGCTGGCTCGACGTCACCGACACCACGCTCCAGGGCATGGCCGACAACCTGCGGCGCGCCCGCGAGCTGGCTCTGCAGGGCGCCAACGCCTCGACGAGTCCGGAGTCCGCCCAGGCCCTGGTCACCGAGCTGCGGCAGATCCGGGAGGGCCTGCTCGGCCAGGCCAACACCACCTACCTCGACCGCCCCGTGTTCGGCGGGGTCACCTCGGGCGGCAAGGCCTTCGACGCGACGGGCCAGTACATCGGTCTCGACGCCCCCGTCGAGCGCAGCGTCGCCGACGGCGTGAAGGTCCGCATCGACGTGCCGGGGACCGACGTCGTCGGCCCGAACGGGGCCAACCTCTTCGACGACCTCGCCGCACTGGAGACCGCCCTGTTGACCGGGGACAAGACCGGCATCCAGACGGGCCTCGTGGCCATGGAGCAGCGCAGCAAGGCGGTCACCCGGGCCCAGGCCGCCGTCGGCGCCGCCTACAACCGGGTCGACTCCGCGGAGCGCAAGGGCCAGGACGCCCTGGTCACCCTGCGCACCGCCCTGTCGGAGGTCGAGGACACCGACCTGCCCAAGGCGATGGTGGACCTGCAGATGCACGAGGTCGCCTACCAGGCCGCCCTCGCCTCCACCTCGCGCGTCATGCAGCCGAGCCTCGTGGACTTCCTGCGATGATCGCCACCGAGACCAGGGATCCCGCCGCCCACCCCGCAGCCGAGGAGCACCGCAGCCAGATGACCGAGCCCCCGTCCGGCCCGTCGGAGAACGGCTCGTCCGCCGAGTCCGTCGCCGCCGACCTGCCCGTCATCGAGCTGGTCCACCCGATGCCCGGCTTCCCCGCCCACCGTCGCTTCGCGCTCGTGCGCCTCGACGAGGACGGCGTCCTCTGCGCCCTGCGCTCCCTCGACGACCCCGACCTGCGCTTCCTGGTCGTGCCGCCGCACGCGTTCTTCCCCGAGTACGCCCCCGTCATCGACGACGCCACCGCCTCCGAGCTCGGTGTCACCCGCGCCGAGGACGTGCTGCTGCTGAGCGTGCTCACCGCCGGCCCGAGCCTGGCCGACACCACGGCCAACCTGCTCGCCCCCGTGCTCGTCAACACCCACACCCAGCGGGCCTGCCAGGTCGTCCTCGACGATCCCGCGCTGTCCACCCACACGCCGCTCGTGGCCTGAACGCCACGAGGGAGAGGTACGCCGGGTAGCGTTGCCCCATGCTGGTCCTGAGCCGCCGCGTCGGTGAGAGCGTCGTCATCGGCGACGACATCACCGTGACCGTGCTCGAGGTCCGCGGCGACGTCGTACGGATCGGCATCGACGCCCCCCGCTCCGTCGCGGTCAACCGCGCCGAGCTCCTGGCCGAGGTCGCCAACACCAACCAGGCCGCCTCCTCCCCCGCCGAGGACGCCGTCGCCAGCCTCGCCGAGGCCCTCCGCAAGCGCGGCAGCTAGCCAGCACGAGCGCCGACTCACCGTCACATCCGCGCCGAGTCACCGCGCACGACCGCGCCCACGAACCACCCGGAGGTGCCGGTCGGGCTCCTGCCCCACCCGCTCGGCGCACTGTGTCCGCGGTCGGGCGGGGGCGCCCCCGGAGGAGCGTGGTTGGGTCTGGCGGGCTCCTCGTGAGGAACGAGCGAGGAGCCTGGTAGCGACGAAGGGGGCGCCCCCGCCCGACCGCGGGCACTCACCCGCCGACCCCAGGTGGGCCAGGAGCCCGACCGGTGCCGACCCACCCAACAGACCCCCAGCAGACCTCAGCCGACCGGCAGGGCCCCCGCCAGGACGCTGAGCCGCGGGGCGATCGCCTCGAGCGGCAGCACCTCGTGGGCCAGCCCTGCGCCGGCGACGGCACCCGGCATGCCCCAGACGACCGAGGTGGCCTGGTCCTGCACGACGACCCGGCCGCCCTTGTCGACCACGACCCGGGCCCCCTCGAGACCGTCGGACCCCATGCCGGTCAGGACGAGGCAGAGCACGCCGGGACCGTAGAGCTCGGCCGCCGAGCGCAGCAGCGGGTCGGCGGCGGGACGACAGAAGTTCTCCCGCGGACCCTGGTCGAGCGCAGCCCGGACGACGCCGGCCGACCGGGAGACCCGGAGGTGGAAGTCGCCCGGCGCCACGAGGACGTCCCCGCGGCGTACGACGTCGCCGTCGGAGGCCTCGCGCACCGACAGCGGCGAGACCCGGTCGAGGCGGTCGGCGAACTGGGCGGTGAAGACCGGCGGCATGTGCTGGGTGACGAGCACGGGCAGGGCGAAGGTGGCCGGCAGCCCGGCCAGCACCTTCGACAGCGCGTCCGGTCCGCCGGTGGAGCAGGCGATGACGAGGACCTCGGGCTGGGTGCGCACGGGGGGCGTGGCCCGCGGCCGGGGCACGGCAGCAGGCGCGCCGGCGGAGATGCGGCGGGCGGCGGTGAGCGCCTTGACGCGGGGCAGCAGCTCGTCGCGGACGATGTCGAGGGCGTCGGCGAAGGAGGTCGCACCCGTGGGCTTCGCGACGTAGTCGCTGGCCCCGTTGGAGAGGGCGTGCAGCGTGGCGCTGGCCCCCTTCTCCGTCAGCGTGCTGAACATGATGACCGGCAGCCGCGGGTGTCGGGCGCTGATCTCCTTCACCGCGCCGAGCCCGTCCAGGCGGGGCATCTCCACGTCGAGGGTGACGACGTCGGGCTTGAGCACGTCGACCTTCTCGATCGCGTCGAGACCGTCGACGGCGGTGCCGACGACCTCGATCTCGGGGTCGGAGGCCAGCACGTTGCTGATCAGTCGACGCAGCACGGCCGAGTCGTCGACCACGAGAGCACGGATCACGTGGCTTGCATCGGCATCCCGGGCACGCACGTGAGGCGTCCGCGGCATCGGTGACCGGGTCGGAGCCAGGTCGGGACCTTGGTCCCTCGCCGACAGCCGGCCCGAGAAGCACTCAGGTCCCCCTGGCCCGGGACGATGGGACCGGCGTGATCTCACCCACCAGCTTCGCCTACGTGGCGGACCTGCTGCGACGAGAGACTGCCATGCTCTGCGAACCGGGCAAGGAGTACCTCGTCGAGGCCAGGTTGCTCCCCCTCGCCCGCGCTGCGGGGACACCGGATGTCGACTCGTACGTCGCCCGTCTGTCCACCGACCTCGCCGAGCGCGCCCGCGCCGTGGACGCACTCACCATCAACGAGACGTCGTGGTTCCGCGACCTCGCGCCCTACCAGGCCTTCACCGACGCCATGCTGCCCCCGCTCCTGGAGTCGCGGAAGCACGTCAAGCACCTGGAGATCTGGTCCGCGGCGTGCTCGAGCGGCCAGGAGGCGTACTCGCTGACCATGCTGCTCAAGGAGCACCTCCCCCCGGGCTGGACGGCCCGCATCCACGCCACCGACGTGTCCACGACGATGCTGGAGCGGGTCAAGGCCGGGAGGTACTCCCAGGTGGAGATGAACCGCGGCATGCCGGCCCAGCGCCTGGTCACCTGGTTCACCCGCGTCGGCAACGAGTGGGAGGTCTCCCCCGAGCTGCGCTCGATGGTGACCACCCAGCACCTCAACCTCGCGGCGCCGTTCCCACCGATGCCGGTCTTCGACATCGTCTTCCTGCGCAACGTGCTCATCTACTTCGACATGGACACCAAGCGCGACATCCTGCGCCGCGTCAGCACGCGCATCTCGCCGGACGGCTTCCTGCTGCTGGGCTCCTCGGAGACCACCCTCGACCTCGACGACGCCTGGACCCGCGAGGCCGCGGGTCGGGTCTGGATGCACCGGCCCCGCACGGCCGCACGCCCGACCCTGGCGACCCGGCCCCCGGCGGCACCCGCTGCCGCGACCACGGTGGCGCCCCCTGCCTTCACCGCCCTCAGTCAGACAGGAGCCTGACGTGCACGCCCTCATCATCGACGACTCCAGGACGATGCGGAGCATCCTGCGCCGCATCGTCACCGAGCTCGGGTTCGAGACCACCGAGGCCGGCAACGGCCAGGAGGCGCTGGACCACCTGGAGTCCGGGCTCACCCCGGACATCTGCCTCATCGACTGGAACATGCCCCTCATGGACGGCTACACCTTCGTCACCCGCGTGCGGGCCGACGAGCGGTGGCGCAACGTGACCCTGATGATGGTCACCACCGAGAGCGAGCACGGCCAGATCGTGCGGGCGCTGGCCGCAGGAGCCCACGAGTACGTCATCAAGCCGTTCACGCCCGACGCCATCATCGAGAAGATGGAGCTCCTCGGGCTCGTCGCCCAGGAGGTCCCCGCATGACCGTCACCATGGAGCCGTCCCTCGGGGACGTGCACGCCGTCGTCGAGGAGGTGTGGTCGAGCTTCCTCGGAGCCGAGGACCCGATCCTGCCGCTGCCCACGCCGATGCCGATGCCGCCCGGGGGCTGGTCGGCCGCCATCACCGTCAGCGGCGGGTGGGACGCCCAGGTCACGGTCCAGCTGACCGACCCGGGCGCGGTCCACGTCACCTCCACGATGCTGATGTGCAGCGAGGAGGACTGCACCGACGAGGACCTGCGCGACGCCCTGGGCGAGCTGGTCAACATGGTCGGCGGCAACATCAAGAGCCTCATGGCCGGCGCCGCCGTGCTGTCGCTGCCGCTGGTCGGTCACGGGGACATCTCCCCCGGCTCGCACCTGCTCGAGGTCTGCCGCCTCGACCTCACCTGGCGCGGGGAGCCGGTCGTCGTGACCGTCCACACGCCCCCTCCCCCCGCCGTCGCCTGACGTCAGCTCACCGATCCCCCGACCTGCACGCCCCGAGCTAGGAGCACCCCGATGAAGATCCTCGTCGTCGACGACAGCCGCGTGATGCGCCAGATCGTCATCCGCACCCTGCGCCAGTCCGGCCACGCCGGCCACGACATCGTCGAGGCCGAGAACGGTCGCGAGGGCCTGGAGGCCGTCCAGCGCGAGGCCCCGGACCTGGTCCTCTCGGACTGGAACATGCCGGAGATGAGCGGCATCGACTTCCTCACCACGCTGCGCGCCTCGGGCGGGACGGTGCCGTTCGGCTTCGTCACCTCCGAGGGCTCCGCGGCCATGCGCGCCCAGGCCGAGGCGGCAGGGGCGGCCTTCCTCATCGCCAAGCCCTTCACCCCCGAGGCCTTCGACGAGGCCCTCGGCACGGTCCTCGGGGCGAGCACGTGAGCCAGCCCGTCATGAAGGCTCCCGACCAGGCACAGCCGGTGCACCTGCCGGCGCCCAAGGAGATCCGCGACCTGCTCGGCGACCTCCTGGACCGCGACGTCACGCTCAAGCCCGGGCCGCCGTTCGCGGTGAACGCCCACTACCCGGCGAGCATCGCGCAGTTCGTCGACGACACCCTCGTGGTGCGCGCGGTGGTCGCCTTCGACCTCCCGCTGTCGGCGCACGCGGGGGCCGCCCTCGCACTGGTGCCCTCCAGCGGCGCCGAGCAGGCCATCGAGGACGGCGCCCTGCCCGAGACGATGGCCGAGGGCCTCGCCGAGGTCTTCAACGTCTTCTCGGCCGTCTTCAACGTCGAGGGCGCCGCCCACCTGCGGCTCTACTCCGCGCAGACCGCCGGCCAGGAGCTCCCGGTCGACGCGCGCATCCGCACCCAGATCCTCGGCCGCAGGGCCGACTTCCACGTGGACGTCGCGGGCTACGGCTCCGGTCGGGTGGCCGTGGTCCTCACCTGAGCGACCCCGCCACTGGGGATCGCTCCCGAGGGACCCCTGCGACACCACACGCGAGACCCCCCGGCCTCTCCGGTCCGGGGGGTCCCGCACGTCCGGCCCCGCGACGCACGCCGTCGCCCGCACGAGGCGGAGCTCGTCCGTCCGGTGTGGCGACGTAGTCCACCCGGGGGGTATCGGGACCAGTGGTCCACACATCTCGGAGTTCCGCTCAGGTGCTCGGCGGACGAGCCGATCAGCCACCTCGAGCACGGAACGCTCACCCCTTCCGCCGACGGACCGGCAGCCACCTCGCACCAGCGTGAGGAGTAGTCGTGTCCGTCCCGTCGTACGCGGTCTCCGACTCCGTGTCGGCCATCCTGGGCTTCGCCCTGGACGGGCTGTCGCAGCGTCAGAACACCATCGCCGACAACCTGGCCAACATCGACACCCCCGGCTTCCGCGCGACGGCTGTCGACTTCGAGTCCGTGCTCCGTTCCGCCATCGGCGGCCCCGGTGGGGCCCCCGGCGCGGAGGGCGCCATGGCACGCCGCCTCGGCGGCGCCGCGCCGATGGAGCTGGACGCCAACACCCCGGTCGGTGAGAACGGCAACAACGTCGACCTCCGCAAGGAGACCCTCGCCGCGATGCAGTCGCAGTTCATGTACCAGATGGTCGCCCGGGCGGTGACCGACCGGTTCGCCCTGGTCAAGACCGTCGCCGGGGCCGTGTGATGGGCGCCTTCGACTCCCTGCGCATCGCCGGCTCCGGCCTGGGCATGCACCAGACCTGGCTGGACGCGCTGGCGCACAACATCGCCAACGTCGGCACCGTGCGGGGCACCGACCAGGACGCCTTCCAGGCTCAGCTCGTGGTCGCGGAGTCCCGCGACGACGGTGGGGTGCGGGTGCGCGAGATCGCGCTGAGCGACGCCGAGGGCCGCCTGACCTACCAGCCGGACCACCCGTTGGCCGACGAGGAGGGCTACGTGCGCCTGCCCGACATGGACATGTCGGACCAGATGTCGGAGCTGATCATGGCCCAGCGCGGCTTCCAGGCTTCCGCCCAGGTGACCAAGTTCGCGCAGGACACCTACTCCACCGCGGTCGGGATCGGCCGATGAGCGTCAGCGGCATCGAGGGCATGAGCGGCTTCACGCCGTACGTCCCGCCGACCGTCCCCAGCGCGCCCCCGTCGGCGCCCGAGATCGGCGGCATCGGCGGGGTCGGCGGCACCGGGAGTGCCGGGCGCTCCTCCGGACCCGACTTCGGCGAGCTCGTGCTCGACGGCCTGGACCGCCTCGACGGCGTCCAGAAGACCGCCGACCAGCTCTCCGTGCAGGCCGCCACCGGTGACCTGCAGAACCTCCACGACTACACGATCGCCGCCACCCAGGCCGCGGTCACCACCCAGGTCACCGTCGCGATCCGCAACAAGGCGGTCGAGGCGTTCACCGAGATCATGCGGATGCAGGTCTGATGCGCGACGTCCTCACGCGGTCGATGAACCGCCACCGTTCCACGTTCCAGCAGTTCACAGCCGGCCAGAAGGTCGTCGCGATCATCGGCACCGCCGCGCTGCTGCTGGGTGGCTTCATGGTCTTCCGCTGGGCCTCGGCCCCGACCTACGCCCCGCTCTTCTCCAACCTCGCGCCCGCCGACGCCTCGGCGGTCGTCGAGGAGCTGGAGGCGCAGGGCATCGGCTACGAGTTGGCCGACGGCGGGGGCACGATCATGGTCCCGCGCGACGCCGTGTACAGCACCCGGATCACGCTCTCGGGCGAGGGCCTGCCGACGGCCAGCGAGGGCGGCTACTCCATCCTCGACGACCAGGGCATCTCCACCTCGGAGTTCAAGGAGCAGACCGACTTCAAGCGGGCGATGGAGGGCGAGCTCGCCTCGACCATCAAGGCGATCGACGGCGTCAACGGCGCGGTCGTCCACCTCGCGATCCCGCAGAAGGACGTCTTCACCGACGAGCAGCAGCCGGCCACCGCCTCGGTCCTCGTGCAGACCAACCCGGGCAGCACCCTCGCGCCCGAGCAGGTCCAGGCGGTCGTCCACCTCGTCGCCTCCAGCATCGACGGCCTGGACCCCGACAACGTCACCGTCGCCGACTCCAGCGGCCAGGTGCTCTCCTCCCCCGGCGGCAGCACCTCGGCCGTGGCGACCGAGCGCACCCAGCAGACCGAGGCCTACCAGGACCAGCTCCGGGCCCGGCTCCAGGCGATGCTCGACCGGGTCGTGGGTCCGGGCAACTCCACGGTGCAGGCCACGGTCGAGCTCGACTTCGACAAGGCCGTCACCGAGACCACCGACTACCGCGCCGACGAGGAGATCCCCGCGCTGCAGGAGTCGCTGTCCAGCGAGACCTACTCCGGCGCCGGTGCCGCCGAGGGCGTCGGCGGGGTCGTCGGCGTCGACCAGGGCACCGACACGGGTGCCGGCGCCGCCGGCGACAGCGCCTACAACAACTCCTCCAGCTCGCGCACCAACGGCGTCGACACCGTCGTGGAGACCCGCGAGACCGCCCCGGGCTCGGTGGAGAAGGTCAACGTCGGCGTCGTCCTGGACACCAACACCACGCAGGGGGTCTCGGCCACCGACGTGCGGACCCTCATCGCCGACGCGATCGGCATCGACGGCCGCCGCGGCGACAGCATCCGCGTGGTCACCATGCCGTTCGACCGCAGCGGCGAGGAGTCCGTGGCCGCCGAGCTCGAGGCCGCCGCGGCCGCCGAGGCGGCCGCCGCCCGGGCCGACCTGATCGAGAAGGGCGCGCTGGTCGGCGCGGTCCTGCTGGTCCTGCTGCTGGCCATGCTCTCGGCCCGCCGCCGCAACAAGAAGCGCGAGCAGGCCACGACGTACGTCGTCGAGCAGCTGCGCCAGGAGCGCCAGGCCATCGAGGCGCCGGCCGCCGCCACCCTGGCGCTGGCCGAGGCCGAGCACATCGAGGAGTCCAACGTGCGTGAGGAGCTCAGCGCCCTGATCGAGCGCCAGCCCGACGACGTGGCCGCCCTGCTCCGCGGCTGGCTGGTGGAGCGCTGATGAGCACCCTGACCAAGAGCCCGATCCAGACCCTCGGTGCCCGCAAGGCCGCGATCCTGCTGGTGCAGCTCGGCAAGAACCAGGCCGCCAAGGTCCTGAGCGGCCTCGACGAGCACGAGGTCGAGGCGATCACCGCCGAGATCGCGATGCTGGACTCGGTCAGCGTCGCGGAGTCCGAGGCGGTGGCCCTGGAGTTCCGCGACATGCTCATGGCCCGCGAGCACATGGCCCGCGGCGGCCTCGGCTTCGCCCAGGCCCTGCTGGAGCAGTCCCTCGGCCCCGAGCGCGCCGCCCAGATCATCGAGCGCCTGCACGCCGCCGCGGTGCAGATGCCCTTCCAGTTCCTGCACCAGGCCGACCCCGCCCAGCTGCGCTCCTTCATCGTCGAGGAGCACCCCCAGGTGATCGCGCTGGTCCTGGCGCACATGACCCCGGACAAGGCCTCGCTGCTGCTCTCCGGCCTGCCGGCGGAGCAGCAGGCGCAGGTCGCCCACCGGATCGCGGTCATGGACCGCACGTCCCCCGACATCGTCAAGGCCGTCGAGAGCACCCTGGAGCGCAAGCTCTCCTCGATGCTCCAGCCGCAGGACATGTCGCGCGTCGGCGGCCTGGACCAGATGGTCAACATCATCAACTGCTCCGACCGCTCGACCGAGCGCTCGATCGTCGAGGGCCTCGAGGCGCTCGACCCGGCGCTGGCCGAGGAGGTCAAGAGCCGGATGTTCATGTTCGAGGACATCACCAGCCTCGACGACCGCTCGGTGCAGCAGGTGCTGCGCCAGGTCGAGGTCTCCTCGCTGGCCCTGGCGCTCAAGGGCGTCTCGCAGGCCGTGCGCGAGAAGATCACGCGCAACCTCTCCAGCCGTGCCGCCGAGGGACTCGTGGAGGAGATCGACCTGCTCGGGCCGGTCCGCCTCTCCCAGGTCGAGGAGGCGCAGCAGGCCATCATCCGCACGATCCGCCAGCTCGAGGAGCGCGGCGAGATCATGATCCGGCGGGCGGGGGGCGACGTTGAGTTCGTCGACTGAGAGCGTGCTGGCCGACCTCGACGGGCGCGTGCTCCGCGGGGAGCAGGCGGCGGCCGTCGGGCTGCTGAGCACTCCCGAGCTGCGCACCGGTACCTGGACCCGCTTCGGCGGGGAGCGCGGGCTGGGCGACCCGGTCACCGAGGAGGTCCTCTCGGGGCTCGCCGAGACCACCCGGGCCGCCGCGCGCGCCCAGGGCTACGCCACCGGCTGGGCCGAGGGCCGCCGCGAGGCTGCCACCGAGGCCGCCGCCCAGCGGGCGGAGCTGGAGCAGGCCCACCGCGAGGCCGAGGCCCGTCGCGACGCTGAGCACCGGGCCGCGGTCGAGGGCCTGGCACGGGCCGCCGCCGTCCTGCAGCAGCAGGTCGCGGCCACGACCGCCGAGGTCGAGGAGCACGCGCTCGCGCTGGCCCTCGAGCTCACCGAGACCCTGGTCGGCCACGAGCTGACCACGGCCGCCGACCCGGTCGGCGACGTCGTACGACGGGCCCTGGCCGTCCTGCCGCAGGGCCTGCCCGTGACGGTGCGGCTCGCGCCGTCGGTGGCGGGCGAGCCCGCCACCGCCACCCTGCGCGAGCAGGGCGTCACCGTGGTGGCCGACCCCACGCTCGACCGGCACGACGCGCTGGTCGAGTCCACCGTCGAGGCCGTCGACCTGCGGATCCGTAGCGCCCTCGACCGGGTCCGCGAGGTGCTGTCGTGAGCGCCGTGCCTCTGTCCGGCCTGCCTGGTGCCGGTGCCGGTGCCTCCCGCGCCCAGGCAGCGCTCGCCGCGAACCGCTCGCGCGCCCTGGCCGCCATCCGTCCGCTCGGCCTGGGCCGGATCTCGGAGATGGTCGGTCTGCACCTGCAGGTCACCGGCCTGCGCGCCGCCGTCGGCGACCTGCTGGAGGTCCAGGCGACCCCGCCGGTCCTGGTCGAGGTCGTCGCCTCCAGCACCGAGGGACTGGTCTGCCTGCCGCTGGGCAGGCTGACCGGCATCCAGGTCGGGGCCTACGTCCGTCACACCGGTGGCCCGCTGAAGATCCGCGTCGGCGAGGCCCTGCGTGGCCGCGTGCTCGACGGCCTCGGTCGCCCGATCGACGGTGGTCCGCACCTCGGTTCACTGGCCGGCATGTCGCTGGTCGACGTCGACGGCAACGCCCCGGACGCCCTGTCCCGCCCGACGATCAGCCGCCAGCTCGGCCTGGGCGTGCGCGCCCTGGACTCCTTGGTCCCCTGCGGCCGCGGCCAGCGCATCGGCATCATGGCCGGCTCGGGCGTCGGCAAGTCCAGCCTGCTGTCGATGATCGCCCGCGGCACCGACGCCGAGGTCTCGGTGATCGCCCTGGTCGGCGAGCGTGGTCGCGAGGTCCGCGAGTTCATCGAGAACGACCTCGGCCCCGAGGGCCTGGCCCGCTCGGTCGTCGTGGTCGCCACCTCCGACGCCCCGCCCGTGGAGCGGGTCCGCTCGGCCTTCGTCGCCACCCGGATCGCGGAGTCCTTCCGCGACGCCGGTCGCGACGTGGTGCTGATGATGGACAGCCTGACCCGCGTCGCGATGGCCCAGCGCGAGATCGGCCTGTCGGCCGGCGAGCCGCCCACGACCCGCGGCTACCCGCCCAGCGTCTTCAACCTGATGCCGCGCCTGCTCGAGCGCGCCGGCACCTCCGCGACCGGTTCGATCACCGGGCTCTACACCGTGCTGGTGGAGGGCGACGACCTCCAGGACCCGATCGGTGACACCGCCCGCTCGATCCTGGACGGCCACGTCGTGCTGACCCGCCGCCTCGCCACCGCCGGCCACTTCCCCTCGATCGACGTCCTGGAGTCCATCTCGCGCGTCACCGGTGCCGTGACCACCCCCGAGCAGCGCGCCGACGCGGTCGCGCTGCGGCGGATGCTGGCCGCGCACCGCGACGTCAAGGAGCTCGTCGAGATCGGCGCCTACGTCTCGGGCACCGACCCCGAGGCCGACCGCGCCATCGCGCGGATGCCGCGCATCGACGCCTTCCTGCGCCAGTCGATGGACGACCAGACCCCCGTCGCCGACACGTGGGCCGACCTGCACGCGCTGGTCGCCGACGGCCCCGCAGCCCTCCCGGGGGCGGGCCGATGAGCCGGCGTACCCACCCCGCCGACCGCGGGCTGGCCGCCGTCGCCCGGGTCCGCGAGGTCCGCGAGCACGACAGCCGGCTCGGCCTGGTCGAGGCGCTGCAGGACCTGCGCGCCCGCGAGGCGCGCGTCGCCGAGCTCGAGACCGCCCTGCGTGAGCACGGGTCGTTCGTGGCCGGGGACCTGCGCGACATGGCGACCTTCGTCGCGCTGCGCGAGTCGCTGACCGCGGTGCGCGAGAGCCTGGTCGCCGAGCGCGCACGGCTCTCGGTCGCGCAGACCGTCGCCATGGACGCCGACGCGCGCTGGCAGGCCGACCGCTCCCGCCTGGGCGCCGTCGAGGGCCTGCTGGAGCGCCGCGCCGCCGAGCGCCGCGTCGAGCGTCGCCGTGCCGAGGACCGCGACCTCGACGAGGTCGCCTCGCAGGGCTGGCTGCGCCGCGCGCAGGCCCAGCAGGCACACGGCCACGCCACGCACGGGGGTGCCGCATGAGCATCGCCTCCGTCGAGGCCCGGATCGCGCAGATCCAGGGGCAGCTCCAGCAACTCGCGCCCACGTCGATGAACGGTGCGCAGTTCGCACAGATGATGACGGGTGCGACCGCGGCGTACTCCCCCACCGGCGCGCCCGCCACGAGCTCGACCACCACCGCCGACGCGGTGATCGCGGAGGCGAAGAAGTACGTCGGCATGCCCTACGTCTGGGGCGGCAGCTCACCCGCGGACGGTGGCATGGACTGCTCAGGTCTACTCCAGTACGTCTACGGCAAGTACGGCGTCGACCTGCCCAGGGTCTCCGCCGACCAGGCCCGCGCCGGGGTCGAGGTGGGCTCCTTGGCCGAGGCCCGCCCCGGAGACCTCGTCGCGTGGGACAATTCCTCGCGCAACGTGGGCGCTGACCACATCGCGATGTACCTCGGGGACGGGATGATCCTCGATGCCCCTCGCACCGGGCTCGACATCCGGATCATCAGCATCGAGGACGCAGGACTGGGCACTCCCGACTACATCCGTCGCGTGCTGCCCGACTCGCCGGTCACCTCGAGCGCGCCCGTCGCAGCGCCGTCCTCGACCTCGAGCGTCGCCGGCGTCCCGTACGCCGACCTCTTCAACGCCGCCGGCAGGCAGTACGGCGTCGACCCGGTGCTCCTGGCCGCCATGGCCCGCACCGAGTCCAACTTCGACCCCGCGGCCGTCAGCCCCGCCGGCGCGCAGGGCCTCATGCAGCTGATGCCCGGGACGGCCAAGGGCCTCGGCGTGACCGATCCCTTCGACCCGACGCAGTCGGTCGACGGCGCCGCGCGACTCATGCGCGACCTGCTCGACCGCTTCGGCCGGATCGACCACGCGCTGGCCGGCTACAACGCCGGTCCCGGCGCGGTCCTGCGCTACGACGGCATCCCGCCGTACGCCGAGACCCAGGGCTACGTGTCGAAGATCCTCGCCCTGGTCCAGGGGGCCTGATGAGCATCGCACCGCTCCCGACCCCGATCGGGACCACCGCTCCCGCCGCCGGCTCGACCGGCGCCGGCTCGGGCTCCACTGGCTCGAGCTCCACCGGCTCGAGCGCCGACGTCTTCGCGACCCTCGTGGAGGCGGTGCTGGGCGCCACGACGGGTCTCGCCGGCGACACCGCTCCCGGGGCCACCGTCGACCCCGCGACGGGTGACGGCCTCGCGGCCGCCGCCCCCGGCACAGCGGACGACCTGCTGCCGGGCGCCACCGGAGCCTCCGCAGCCGCAGCCGCCACCGCAGCCGCCGACGAGGGGCTCGCCGGCACCGAGCCAGGCACTGCCGTGGGCACCGAGCCGGGTGCCGACGCGAGCACTGCCGCGGACGCCGCCGCGCTCGCCGCGCTCGCCGGGGCGGTCGCCACCGCCGTACCCCTGCCGGTCGCCGCGCCGGCCCTGGCCGCCGCCCTCGGGCTGTCCCCGCTCACCACCACGCCCCCCGCGACCTCCACGGTGAGCGGTGACTCCTCGACCGATCCGGCACCCGCACCGGTCGACCACGCACCGCTCCCCACGGCGCCGAGCCCGAGCGGTGAGCCCTCGACCGACCCCGTACTCACTCCCGTCGACCACGCACCGCTCCTCACGGCGCCGATCACGAGCGGTGAGCCGTCGACCGAACCCGCCCCGGCGCCGGTCGACCACCCACCGTTCACCCCGACGGGCCAGCGACCCACCGGCGAGCCCACCCCGGGACGTCATCCGGACGGGACGACCGTCGAGGCAGGACGGATGACGTCCGCAGGCACCGAGGGCGCCGAGGGACAGGGCCAGGGCACCGACACCGCCGCGCGCACCACCCCGCGGACCGCCGAGGCTCCCGGCCCGACCCTGGTCCAGGGCAGCCAGGCCGACCAGGCCGGCCAGGCCACTCCGAGCGTGGAGGCCACCCAGGCGCCCCACCGCGCGACGGAGGCCGCACCGACCACCCAGGTGACCCGCAGCGCGGCCGCCCAGGTCGTGCCCGAGCTGACCCGGCTCGTGCAGGCCGGCCCCGGCACGCACCGCATGGTGCTGCGCCTGGACCCCGAGCACCTCGGCGACGTCCGGATCACCCTGACCGTCCACCCGGGCGGCGTCCGGGTCCGGATGGCGACCGGCAGCGAGGACGCCCGCGTGGCGCTGAGCGACGGCCTGCCCGAGCTCCAGCGCGCGCTCGGTGCCGCCGCCGGCCGACCCGCCGGCGAGACCCAGGTCGCGGTGCTGCACCAGGCCCGCCCCGACCAGGGCACGACGTACGACGGCGGCGCGCCGTCGACGCAGACCGACGCCGGCCAGGCGTCGGACCACCAGACCCCCGGCGACCGGCCCCAGGCCGGCGACCGGGACGCAGGGCGACCCGCACGGACGCAGGTCGACACCACCGCCAGGGACGGCAGCCAGGGCGCGGGGACCCCCCGCCCGGCCGACCCGCTCACGTCGTCCCGCGGCACCGCCGCGCGGCTCGACGTGAGCATGTGAGGAGGACCCGATGACCATCCCAGCCACCGAGGCTGTGACGGCCAGCGGACTGGCGGGCTTCATGCCCGGCAGTGCGGCTGCGGCGACCGACGAGAGCAAGGAGATGTTCCTGCAGCTCATGGTCGCCCAGCTGAGATACCAGGACCCGATGAACCCGGCCGACTCCAGCGAGTTCCTCTCGCAGAACGCCCAGTTCACGGCCCTGGAGAAGATGCAGGACGTCGCCGACCAGACGGCGATGGTGCTCGGGGCCACGATGGCCTTCGGCGCCAGCTCGCTGGTGGGCCGCGACGTCGCCTACACCCTCGACGACGGCACGCAGGGCACCGGAGCGGTGCAGGGCGTGACGTTCGGCGCGACCGGACCGGTGCTCGACGTCGACGGTGTCGACGTCCCGCTCGCCTCGGTCCTCACCGTCACCGGGGGCGGCGCCACCGCCGGCCCCGCCTCCTCCGCCACCCCGTCCACCGGCTCGACGTCGTCGACCGACTCCTGAGAGGCAACCGCCATGCTCCGCTCGCTCTTCGCCGGGATCTCCGGCCTCCGCGCCAACCAGATCATGCTCGACGTCACGGGCAACAACATCGCCAACGCCAACACCACCGGCTACAAGTCCAGCACCACCGTCTTCCAGGACACCCTGAGCCAGATGATGCAGGGCGGCACCGCCGCCAACGCCGAGCGCGGTGGCACCAACCCGATCCAGGTCGGCCTCGGCGTGCAGATCGCCACCACCTCGACCAACTTCGGCCAGGGCTCGGCGCAGATGACCGGTCGCAACACCGACCTGATGCTGCAGGGCGACGGCTTCTTCGTCGTCCAGCGCGGCAACGAGCAGATGTACACCCGGGCCGGCGCGTTCACCTTCGACGAGACCGGGACCCTGGTCACCAACTCCGGCGCCCGGGTGCAGGGCTACAACGTCAACCCCGACGGCACCCCCGACATCGCCGGCGGCCTGGTCGACATCACGATGACCCCGGCCGTCATCACCCCGCCGCTGGCCGGCGCCACGCTGAACTCGTTCACGTTCGGCTCCGACGGCACCCTGCGCGGCGTCTTCTCCGACGGCGTCCAGCGCGACATGGCCCGCGTGGCCATCGCGGACTTCCCCAACCCGATGGGCCTGGAGAAGATCGGCGAGACCGCCTTCCGCGGCTCGGCCAACTCGGGCCCGGTCGAGCTCGGCGTCCCCGGCGAGGCGGGCAACGGCACGATCATCGGCGGCGCGCTGGAGATGTCCAACGTCGAGCTGGCGGCCGAGTTCACCAACCTGATCCTGGCCCAGCGCGGCTTCCAGGCCAGCTCGCGGGTCATCACGACCTCCGACCAGGTGCTCGAGGAGCTCGTCAACATCAAGCGCTGAGCCCGCCGCGCGACTGCAGACCGAGGCCGTCGGTCCCAACTCCTCAGGTGTCGGGACCGGCGGCCGATCTTCTCCTCCGACGGCCACGGACGGCTGTCGGACCCGCACAAGGATGGTGCATCCCATGATCTCGCTGACCCGACTCTCGGGGTCCGTGTTCGCCCTCAACGCCGACCTCATCGAGCGCATCGACAGCACGCCGGACACGGTGATCACGCTGGTCGACGGCAAGAAGTACGTCGTCGCGGAGCCGCTGCGCGAGGTGATGGCCACGATCCTGCGCCACCGCGCGGAGGTCGTCGCACTCTCCGGGCACATCCACGTCGGTGAGCTGCTGCTCCCGCGTGACCCGCACGACCCCCTGCACGCCCAGCCGGCGCTCGCCTCGCTGCTGGACCTGCAGCAGGCCCGTCCGACGCTCAGCGTCGTCGACGCCGGCTACGCGGCCGCCACGCGCGGCTCCGAGGGGGAGGTGACGCCGCGATGAAGGACATCTCGACCGCGCTGGGCGTGGTGGGTGGCTTCGGCATCGTCGTCACCGCCAACATCCTCGAGGGCGGCAACCCGATGTCGATGCTGCTGCTGCCGCCGATGCTGCTGGTCTTCGGCACCTCGATCCTCGTGACGATCGCGGGCGGGACGCTCCCCGACGCCAAGGCGGCCGTCAAGGCCTTCGGCCGCGCCTTCATGGGCAGCGCGCAGACCTCCGGCGCCGACGCCGTGCCGCAGATCGTCTCCCTGGCCGACCGGGCCCGCCGCGAGGGCCTGCTCGCCCTGGAGGACATGGTCCGCGACATGGACGACCCGTTCCTGGCCAAGGGCGTGACCCTCGCCATCGACGGCACCGACCCCGAGGAGGTCCGCGAGATCCTCGAGTCCGAGGTCGCGGCCAAGAAGCGGGCCGACAAGCAGTCGGCGAAGTTCTACGCCGACGCCGGCGCCTACGCCCCCACCATCGGCATCGTCGGCACCGTCATGGGCCTCGTGCACGTGTTGGAGAACCTCGCTGAGCCGGAGAAGCTGGGCGAACTCATCGCCGCGGCGTTCCTCGCGACGCTGTGGGGCGTGGCCAGCGCCAACATCATCTTCCTCCCGATCTCCGCCCGCCTGAAGCGGCTCTCCGAGCTCGAGGCCGCCCGCATGGAGCTGGTGATCGAGGGGATCGCCGCCATCCAGGCCGGCGCCAACCCGCGCGTCATCCAGCAGAAGCTGACCTCGCTGCTGCCCGCGGAGGACCAGCTGCCCGAGGCGGCGTGACATGAGCGGTCACGGCGGCGGACGCCGCAAGAAGCACGAGGAGCACGAGGAGCACGAGAACCACGAGCGCTGGCTGGTCAGCTACGCCGACATGGTCACGCTGCTGATGGTGCTGTTCGTGGTCATGTTCGCGATGAGCGCGGTCGACGAGCGGAAGTACGCCGAGCTGAAGGACGGCCTGGCAGCCGGCTTCGGCAACAGCGACGCGCTGCTCAGCGGCAACGAGTCGATTTTCGACTACGCCGGCACCGCGCCGGTCAGCGCGATCGCGCCCCAGGTCAACACCGACGACATGACCCCCGAGCAGCAGCAGGCCGTGGCCGACGCCGTCCAGCAGGCCCAGGCGCTGCAGAACCAGCGCTCCTGGGACGAGGCCACCGCCGAGGCCGAGCGGCTCGAGCGGGTGCGCAAGGACCTGCTCGGGGCCCTGGACGCCCGCGGTCTCGCCGGCGACGTCACGACGTCGTACGACCACCGGGGCCTGGTGGTGAGCCTGGTGTCCCGGCACGTGGTCTTCGAGGCCAACCTCGCCAGCCTGAGCGCGCGCGGCCAGCAGGTCGTCGACGCCATCGCGCCGGTGCTGGCCCGGCTCGAGGACGACCTGCAGGTCGACGGGCACACCAACCAGGTGCCGGTGAAGCCGAAGTACTACGACACCGACTGGGACCTCTCCGCCGCCCGCGCCGTCACCGTGCTGCGCCGGCTGGAGGAGCGCCACGGGCTGCCGACCGAGCGCCTGTCGGTGGCCGGCTACGGCTCGACCCGCCCGCTCATCGACCCCGCCGAGCCGGGCTCGCAGGAGGTCAACAAGCGCGTGGACATCGTGGTCCTGACCGGCCTGGCCCCCCAGGACGCGGCCCTCCTCCCGGAGGCCGCGGCCTCCCTGGACGACCTCGAGGGGCTCGCCGCGACCGACGAGCCGGGCAGCGAGGGCGGCCGCGAGGGCCGCGGGCGCGGGGACCGACGCGGCGGGACGCAGGACGGCACCGACAGCGACACCGAGAGCAGCACCGACACCACCGACGAGGAGGGGGCCCAGTCGGCCGCCCTCCGCGACGCCGACCCGGAGGAGAAGCGATGAGCACGACGACGACCGCACCGCCCACACCCGGCGCCGAGGAGGAGCCGGCCAAGGGCGGCAAGAAGAAGCTCGTCATCGTCGCCGCCCTGGTGCTGGTCCTGGGCGGGGCGGGCTACTGGTTCTTCCTCAAGCCCGCCGGCCCCACACCGCCCCCCGAGCCGGGCGAGGTCCTGGTGATGGAGCCGGTCCAGATCAACCTGGAGGGCGGGCGCTACCTGCGGATCGGGATCGCCCTGCAGCTGACCAAGGCCGCCTACGACGCCGACGGCAGCAAGGCCCTCGACGCCGTCATCGACCTCTTCTCCGGCCGGGACATGGCCGAGATCAGCAAGGCCAAGGAGCGCCAGGAGCTCAAGGAGGAGCTGCTGGAGACTTTGGTCGACAAGTACGAGGGAAAGGTGATGGGGGTGTACTTCACCGAGTTCGTCACCCAGTAGCCCGAAGGGCCCGGCCTTCGGCCGGAACGGCCTCGAGCTCGCTTCGCTCGCCGCTCTGCTGTTCCGGTCGACCAGGCTCGCTCCGCTCGCGGTCGACCGGGCTCGCTGCGCGAGCCAGGACCGGCACGAACGGGCACCTGGCCTAGTCACTTCGAACCATTTCCACGCCTGAGCTGCGAGCACGGATGCCGCGACGGCTCAGGACACCTCCCCGGACGCCGATCGGGGAGGGCGTGAGCCTCCCGTCGAGCCTGCCGGCCAGCACCGGACCGACCTCCGGCGCACGCTCCCGCCGCCGCGGCGGTGGGGACGTCGTGCCCTACGACTTCCGCCGACCCATCCAGCTCTCCCGCGAGCACCAGCGGATCCTGCAGCTGGGCTTCGACGGCTTCACGCGCCAGGCGACCACCGTCTTCACCTCGGCGCTGCGCTCGGTGTGCTCGGTCTCCATGCGCACCATCGACCAGCGCTCGTACGCCGAGTACGTCGACTCGCTGGGCCAGCTCACCTACATGACGCTGTTCACGACCGAGCCGATGCCCGGTCGCAGCGTGCTGCACCTGCCGCTGGACGCGGTGATGTCGTGCGTGGACCACATGCTCGGGGGCCCCGGCTCCCCGTCACAGCCGAACCGCCCGCTGACCGAGATCGAGAGCGGCGTCATCGCCGGCCTCGTGGACCGGCTGCTGCGCGAGATGCGCTACTCGCTGGCCGCGATCGTCGCGATGGACCCCGAGGTCACCGGCGTCGAGTACAGCCCGCAGTTCGCGCAGGTGGCCAGCGCCGCCGACGTCATGGTGGTCATCGAGCTGGAGCTGCGCATCGACGACACGTCGTTCCCGATGTCGGTCTGCCTGCCCTTCAACGGCCTGCACCCGCACCTGTCCGCCGCCGCGGCCCCGGCCCCGGTGTCCAACCGCGAGCGGGCGCAGCGCGACGAGGCCGCCCAGGTCCTGCAGCGCTCCTTCACCGAGGTGCCCGTCGAGGTCAGCGTCCGCTTCCGCTCCAGCACCGTGGACCCCGCGGTCCTCTCCGGACTGCGCATCGGCGACGTGCTCCGCCTGGGACACCCGGCGACCGCCCCGCTCGACGTCACCGTCGACGACGAGGCCTTCGCCCACGCCACCGCCGGCTCCCAGGGGCAACGGCTGGCGGCCCTCATCGTGGCCGCCCGCCCCGTCGCCGACGAGACGGCCCCGGTCGCCCCCCTCGCGCCGGCCGCCGCGGCCGCCCCGATGACCTCGGTCCTGGACGCGGTGCTCGCCGGCAACGTGCTGCCGCCGGCGTACGGCGCCGGGGGTGCCCGCGACCCGTTCGCCGGCCAGGGCGCCGACCCGTTCGCAGGCGCGCTCGCCGACCAGACCGCCCACCCCGCCGCACACCTCACGCAGGAGCTCCGATGACCGCCGCCCCGATCGTCCCCGGACCGCACGACGAGGTCGCCCGCACCGCTGCCGAGGCGCTGGCCGCGCTGCTGCCCGCCTCCGAGCAGCTCGAGGCCGGCGCCGCCCAGCCCGGCAGCGAGCACATCACCACCCTCTTCGCCGCCGCCGTGATCGCCGACCTCGGCGGCCCGATCAGCGGCCGCGTGGGCGTGCTGGTCGCCGAGGAGCTCACCGCGGCGCTCTCCAGCAGCCCGATGGGCCAGCTCGACCTGGCCGCCGCCGTACAGCCCGCGCTCGACGCGGCCGCCGCCGCGCTCGGCGGCACCGCGCAGGCCGGCCGCTCGGTCTCCCTCGACGACGTCGTGACGGACATGGCGGGCGACTTCACCGCCGTCCCGCTCATGGGCAGCACCATCCTGGCCGCCGTGCTGGTGCCCGACACCACGCTCGAGGTCGCCGCCGCTGCCCCTGGCGCCGCCCAGGCCGCCGCGGCGGCACCGGCTGCTCCCGTGGGCGTCCCCGCGATGCCGGCGACCGCCGAGGCGGCCGCCCCCGCCGCGAGCACCGCGATGCCGGCCGGGGTCGAGCAGCACTCACTGCCCCCGGTGCCGGGTCCGCCGGTCGAGGGCAACGTCCGCTCGATCGCCACCGGTCGCCGCGGGATCGAGATGCTCCACGGCGTCGAGATGGAGGTGACCGTCGAGCTGGGCCGCACCCGGATGGCGGTGCGCGACCTGCTCGCGCTGACCCCCGGAGCCGTGCTGGCCCTCGACCGCGCCGCCGGCAGCCCGGCCGACCTGCTGGTCAACGGCCGGCTGATCGCGCGCGGCGAGGTGGTCGTCGTCGACGAGGACTTCGGTCTGCGGATCACCGAGATCCTCGACCAGAGCGCCGCGGTCTGAGCCGCGGGAGGGGGAGAACACCATGGGAGAGCTGCTCGTCCGGATGGTCGTGTCGCTGGCGGTCGTCGTCGGCCTGCTGATCCTGCTCAGCCGGGTCGCCGCACGCCGGTTCCAGGGCCGGTCCGGCTCCACGATCGAGGTCCTGCACCGCCAGGCCCTCGGCAAGGCCGCCTCGGTCTCGATCGTCTCGGTGGCCGGCCGGGTCCTGGTGCTCGGCACCACCGAGCAGCAGGTCAACGTGCTGACCGAGCTCGACCCCGACGCCCTCGAGCTGGCCGCCCTCGCCGCCGGTGAGGGGACCGACGAGGACGCCGACGAGGCCTGGGACCAGGAGTGGGACGAGGAGGTCGAGCAGCTCGACACCGCCACGCTCCCCTCCCCTTTCCAGGCCGACACCCGCCGCGGCTGGGCGACCGAGCAGGTCCCCTCGCTGGAGGCCCTGCTCGCCGAGCCCGACCTGGTGACCCTCGAGGAGCTCCTCGGTCGTCCCGCCCCGACCCACGCGGCCCCGGTGGGCGCCGCCTACGCCGCGGCCCCCGCTGCCCCCACCGTCGTCCCCGCCGTGGCCCCGGTCAGCGCAGCCGCCGTCGCGGCGCTCGACGAGGAGGACCCGATCCTCCCCGAGGACCCGTCGTACGCCGCGTTCGCCTCGCAGCTGCGCGCGCAGCTCGCCAGCGGGCAGCTCGCCGACCCCGAGCCCGTCGTGGGCAGCGGCCGGCACGCGGCCCCGGCGCCGGCGCTCGAGCTGCCGCCGACCGTC
>WLJH01000029.1 GCA_009701885.1 Actinomycetota bacterium | reverse complement strand
TGCCTCCCGTAGGAGTCTGGGCCGTGTCTCAGTCCCAGTGTGGCCGGTCACCCTCTCAGGCCGGCTACCCGTCGAAGCCTTGGTAGGCCATTACCCCACCAACAAGCTGATAGGCCGCGAGCACATCCCTGGCCGAAAAAACTTTCCACACACGCACCATGCAGTGATGTGTCGTATCCGGTATTAATCACCGTTTCCGGTGGCTATCCCGAAGCCAAGGGCAGATTACTCACGTGTTACTCACCCGTTCGCCGCTCGAGTACCCCCGAAAGGGCCTTTCCGCTCGACTTGCATGTGTTAAGCACGCCGCCAGCGTTCGTCCTGAGCCAGGATCAAACTCTCCGTTGAAAAACAACACCACAACCACCCAAAGATGATCATGGAAAAAGAGATGCCCCTGACAGGAGACACTGACACCCAACCCCCTCACAGGGGCCAGGAACTTTGTCAGAATCATTGTCAAAGAAACCATCAACCACACAACCACCAAGGCTGCATAGAAGACGGGGCATAACAAACTAATTCGTCGACTATGACACACTGTTGAGTTCTCAAGAATCAGACGCGCATCGTCCCGTTCGCTCTCGCGACCGGCGGCGGGGCAACCTGCAGAAACTTACCGGTCTGTCTCGGCCTCGTCAACTCCGGGGAGCTGCTGGCGTTTGGCAGGCTGGTGAGCCTCCGTGCTGCGGACGTGCAGGAACCCCTTGTTCGAGCCGGCCCGAGGGCCTTCGCTCCGAGGAGTTCCGCTTGCCGCGGCGAGAGGGAACATTACACATGCCCCGGGAGCACACAAAATCGGGGGTCACCTCACCCTGCGGGACGCCTCCGGAGCGGCGCCGCCGGTCGGTACGCCGACACCGTCGGCTCCCCTGCGAGCCAGTAGCGCCACGGGTGCTCGGCCGCCTGGCGCAGCCCCACCCGCGGCCCGGACTCGACAGGACCCCCGTGATCGGTGGCCAGGAGCAGCAGGACAGGCCCGGTCGCCAGGTCCGCTCCCCCCTGCTCGAGACCGATGGCCAGCGCTCGGCACAGCCGGGCGGGTCCGCGCGCGAGGTCGCGGTCGGACGCGCCGGGCCGCCGTCCGCGAGCGACGTCGAGGCCCTCGACGACCTCGCCGGCCCGGAGCAGCACCGCCGAGGCGGTGCCGGGCGTGCCGGTCACGACGTTGGCGCACACGTGCATCCCGTAGATCAGGTACGCGTACAGGTGGCCGGCAGGACCGAACATCACGGCGTTGCGTGCGGTCGGGCCGCGGAACGCGTGGGAGCCGGGGTCGTCCTGCCCGGCGTACGCCTCGACCTCGGTGAGCCGCACCGTCACGCCGGCGTGGGTCAGGTGCGCACCGAGCAGCCGGGGCGCGACGTCGAGCACGTCCCCGGCGAGGACCGAGAGGTCAGGCGAGCCGGACACGCAGCTCGGCCGCCCGTGCCAGGAGCTCGGCGTGCTGCTCGCGCACCCGCACGGGCGCCGTGCCCCCACGTCCGTCGCGGGAGGCGACCGAGCCCTCGGCGGTCAGCACCTCGCGGACACCGGGCGTGAGGTGCGGGGAGATCGCGGCGAACTCGTCGTCGGAGAGCTCGTGCAGTTCGATCCCGCGCTGCTCGCACGCCTGCACGCAGGCCCCGGCGACCTCGTGGGCGACCCGGAACGGGACGTCCTGGCGCACCAGCCACTCGGCGACGTCGGTCGCGAGGGAGAAGCCGCGGGGGGCGAGGTCGGCCATCCGGTCACCGTGGAAGACCAGCGTCGCGACCTGCCCGGTGAAGGCCGGGAGCAGCACCTCGAGGGTGTCGACGGAGTCGAAGACCGGCTCCTTGTCCTCCTGGAGGTCGCGGTTGTAGGCCAGCGGGAGCGCCTTGAGCGTGGCCATCAGCCCGGACAGGTTGCCGATGAGGCGGCCGGCCTTGCCGCGGGCCAGCTCGGAGATGTCGGGGTTCTTCTTCTGCGGCATGATCGACGACCCGGTCGACCACGAGTCGTGCAGCGTCACGAAGCCGAACTCGTGGGTCGCCCAGAGGATGACCTCCTCGGCGATCCGGCTGACGTCCACCCCGATCTGGGCGGCGACGAACGCCAGTTCGGCGACGAAGTCGCGCGAGGCGGTGCCGTCGATGGAGTTGGCGGTCGAGCCGGTGAAGCCCAGCTCTGCGGCGACACCGGTCGGGTCCAGGCCGAGGGACTGGCCCGCCAGCGCTCCCGAGCCGTACGGCGAGTCGCCGGCCACCCGGGCGTCCCAGTCGGCCAGGCGGTCGACGTCGCGCAGCAGCGCCCAGGCGTGCGCCATCAGGTGGTGCGACAGCAGCACCGGCTGCGCGTGCTGGAGGTGGGTGCGTCCGGGCATGATCGTCGGCCCCGTGCCCTCCGGATCCTCCGAGCCAAGGTGCGCCTCGGCCTGCGTGGCCAGCGCCCCGACCAGGTCCAGCACCTGGCCGCCGACGACCCGCGCGTGGTCGCGCAGGAAGACCTTGAAGAGGGTGGCGATCTGGTCGTTGCGCGACCGGCCGGCCCGCAGGCGCCCGCCTACGTCGGGTCCGACCTCCTCCAGGAGCAGCCGCTCCAGCGCCCCGTGCACGTCCTCGTCGGAGGGGTCCGGGTGCAGGTCGCCCGCGGCGTACCGCTCCCCCAGCACCTCGAGGCCGCGCAGCAGCTCGGCGTGGTCGGCGTCGGAGAGAAGCCCGGCGCGGTGCAAGGCGTTGGCGTGCGCCCGCGAGCCCGCGAGATCGTACGGCGTGAGCCGCCAGTCGAAGTGGGTCGACCGGGACAGCGCGTCGAGCTCCGGCGAGGGACCCCCGGCGAAGCGACCGCCCCAGAGCTTGCCGGTGTTGGTGCCCTCGCCCTTGCCGGGCTCGAGCGGGTCGACGGTGCCGGTCACTGGGGGTTCCTCTCGTCGGCGGCCAGCTGGGCCACGGCCTCGACGGCCTTGGTCATGATGTCGGGGAGGTCGGGGAAGACCGCACGACCGTCAGCGGCGAGGTCGGTGGGGCTCCACCAGCCGTGGTCGAGCACGTTGTCGACCTCGAGCGGTTCGAGGTGGTCGAAGACCACCTCGACGTCGTGCGCGAGCGTGAGGGCGAAGAACGTCGAGTCGCCGAGGAACGCCCGACCGTCGTAGCTGAAGGGCACGAGGTCGCGGTGCACCGGGCCGACCAGGGCGGAGGCCTCGATCCGGATCCCGGTCTCCTCGTGCATCTCGCGCACGGCGGCGTCGTGCAGGGTCTCCCCCGGGTCGACGGCACCGCCGATGGTGCCCCAGCGCGCGACGCCCGGCCGTCCGGGGTCCTGGTCGAGGAGCAGCAGCACCTCGCCGCGGTGGTTGACCGGCAGCACCCGCGCGGTCACCCTCAGCGTCGGCTCACCAGCGGTGGGCACCATCGGCTCGTCCATCAATCGGTGCCGAACTCCATGGCAGCGGCGTCCAGCGCCTCGTCGCCGGTCTGGCCGAGCTCGGCGTTCTCGGCGATCCGGCTGGCGCCGCCCGGCTCGATCTCGCCGAAGAGCGTGCCGTTCTCGACCAGGATCTGGCCCTGGTCCAGCGGCTGCCCGGCGTACATCTCGAGCTTGGCGCGGGAGTCGGCGATGTCGAGGTTGCGCATGGTGAGCTGGCCGATCCGGTCGAGCGGGCCGAAGGCGGCGTTCTCGGTGCGCTCCATCGAGAGCTTGTCCGGGTGGTAGGAGAAGCCCTTGCCGACGGTCGAGAGCACGGTGTAGTCCTCGCCGCGGCGCAGCCGCAGCGTGACCTCGCCGGTGACCAGCGAGGCGACCCAGCGCAGCAGGCCCTCGCGGATCATCAGGGCCTGCGGGTCGAGCCAGCGGCCCTCGTAGAGCAGCCGGCCGAGCTTGCGGCCCTCGTTGTGGTACTGCGCGACGGTGTCCTCGTTGTGGATGGCGTTGAGCAGCCGCTCGTAGGCGATCCACAGCAGCGCCATGCCCGGTGCCTCGTAGATGCCGCGGGACTTGGCCTCGATGATCCGGTTCTCGATCTGGTCGGACATGCCCAGGCCGTGGCGGCCGCCGACGGCGTTGGCCTCCATCACCAGCGCGACCGGGTCGCGGAAGGTCTCGCCGTTGATCGCGACCGGACGCCCCTGGTCGAAGCGGACCCGCACGTCCTCGGTCTCGATCTGCACCGAGGGGTCCCAGAACTTCACGCCCATGATCGGCTCGACGGTCTCCAGGGAGACGTCGAGGTGCTCCAGGGTCTTGGCCTCGTGCGTGGCGCCCCAGATGTTGGCGTCGGTGGAGTAGGCCTTCTCCTTCGAGTCCCGGTAGGGCAGGTCGTGCTCGACCAGCCACTGGCTCATCTCCGCGCGCCCGCCGAGCTCGTGCACGAACTCCGGGTCCAGCCACGGCTTGTAGATCCGCAGGTCGGGGTTGGCCAGCAGGCCGTAGCGGTAGAACCGCTCGATGTCGTTGCCCTTGAAGGTCGAGCCGTCGCCCCAGATGTCGACGCCGTCCTCGTGCATGGCGCGCACCAGCATCGTGCCGGTGACGGCGCGCCCGAGCGGGGTGGTGTTGAAGTACGCGCGGCCGCCGGAGCGGATGTGGAAGGCACCGCACGCGATCGCGGCCAGGCCCTCCTCGACCAGCTGGCGGCGGCAGTCGACGGCGCGGGCGATCTCGGCGCCGTACTGCAAGGCCCGGTCGGGGACGCCGGAGATGTCGGGCTCGTCGTACTGCCCGATGTCGGCGGTGTAGGTGCAGGGCACGGCGCCCTTGTCGCGCATCCAGGCCACCGCGACGGAGGTGTCGAGTCCGCCGGAGAACGCGATGCCCACGCGCTCGCCCTTCGGCAACGTGGTCAGGACCTTGCTCACGGGTGCTCCTCGGTGTCTGTGTCGGTGACGGTGCTTGTCAGGGGTGTGCTCGGGGGGATGGTGCCGGGGGTCTCCGGGGTGCCCGCGAGGGACACCAGACCCTGGGTGGCCGGCGGGTGCTCGGCCATCGCCAGGAGGCGGTGGGCGAGGTCGTCCCCGCCGACCGGGTCACGGCCGATGACCAGCACGGTGTCGTCGCCGGCGATGGTGCCCAGGACGTCACCGAGCTCGGCCTTGTCGAATGCCGAGGCCAGGAACTGCGCGGCGCCCGGCGGGGTGCGCAGCACGACGAGGTTCCCGCTGGCTTCGGCGCTGACCAGCAGTTCCGCCAGCAACCTCGCCAGCCGCGCGCGGCCGGTGGCGGTGTCGGCGGGCGCGAGCGGGGTGCGGTCGCCGCCCTCGGCCGGCACGGCGTAGACCAGCGTGCCGGAGGCGCCGCGGACCTTGACGGCCTCGAGCTCGACGAGGTCGCGCGAGAGCGTCGCCTGGGTGACGCGCACGCCGTTCTCGGCCAGCAGCACGGCGAGCTCGCCCTGGGAGTGGATCTCGCGGGAGCCGACCAGCTCGACGATCAGCTGGTGCCGGGCGTTCTTGGTCGTGGGGCGCAGGGCCTGCTCGCTCATCGCAGCAACGCCCCCTCCTTGGCGCGCAGCAGCCACGCGAGCACGGCCTTCTGGGCGTGCCGGCGGTTCTCGGCCTCGTCCCAGACCGCGCTCTGCGGGCCCTCGAGCACCTCGGCGGAGATCTCCTTGCCGCGGTACGCCGGCAGGCAGTGCAGCACGATGGCGTCCGGCCCCGCGCAGGCGAGCAGCTCGGCGTCCAGGGACCAGGCCGCGAAGGCCGCCGCCCGTGCGGACTCCTCGCTCTCCTTGCCCATCGAGATCCAGGTGTCGGTGACGACGACGTCGGCCCCGGCGACGGCCGTGCGCGGGTCGGGCTCGGCGACGGCGGAGCCACCCGTGCCCGCGGCGATCTCGCGGGCGCGCTCGAACATCGCCTCCGAGGGCATGAAGCCCTGCGGCGCGCTGACCCGCACGTGCATGCCGGCGGTGGTGCCGGCCAGCAGCCAGGAGTTGCCCATGTTGCAGGCGCCGTCGCCGACGAACGCCACGGTCAGGCCGGCGAGGTCGCCCTTGTGCTCGCGGACCGTCAGCAGGTCCGCGATGAGCTGGCACGGGTGGAAGTCGTCGGTGAGCGCGTTGACCACCGGGACGCCCGCGTGCGCGGCCATCGTGTCGAGGTCGGACTGGTGGAACGTACGCCACACGACCACCGAGACCTGGCGGCCCAGCACGCGCGCGACGTCCTCGACGGACTCGCGGACACCGATCCCGGCGAGCCGGCCCTCGACGAGCATCGGGTTGCCCCCGAGCTCGGCGATGCCGGCGCCGAAGGAGACCTGGGTGCGCAGGGTCGGCTTGTCGAAGATCATCGCGACCGACTGCGGACCGGCGAGCGGCTTGGCGTCGTACGGCGAGCGCTTCATGGCGGCCGCGAGGTCGAGGACCTCGGCCTGCTCGGCCGGGCTCAGGTCGTCGTCGCGCAGGAAGTGGCGCAGGGTCGGGGCGGGCACCTCACACCCCCGCGGCGTCGAGGATGCCCGGCCAGGCGGCCAGGAAGGCGGCGGCGTCCTCGTCGGTGAGGACCAGCGGCGGGGCGAGCCGGATGCGCCGCGGCGTGGGGGCGTTGACGATGAAGCCCGCGTGCTGGGCGGCCTCGACCACCTGGGCCGCGGTCTCGGAGACGAGGTCCAGGCCGACGAGCAGCCCCTCGCCCCGGACCTCGGTGACGCGGGGGTCGGCGGCCAGGCCGTCGCGGACCTTCTGCCCGAGGACGGTGACGTGCTCGAGCAGCTGCTCGCCCTCGATCGTGGCAAGGACGGCGAGGGCCGCGGCGCACGCGACGGGGTTGCCGCCGAAGGTGGTGCCGTGGTTGCCCGGCTGGAGGAGGTCGGCGGCCCGTCCCAGACCGACGACGGCGCCGATCGGGTAGCCACCGCCCAGCCCCTTGGCGAGCGTGACCACGTCGGGGACCACGCCGTGACGCAGGTGGGCGAACCACTCGCCCGTGCGGCCGACGCCGGACTGCACCTCGTCGAGCCACAGCAGCGCACCGTGCTCGTCGGCGATCGCGCGGGCCGCGGCGAGGTAGCCGTCGGGCGCGACCACGACGCCGGCCTCGCCCTGGATCGGCTCCAGGCAGATCGCGGCGGTCTGGTCGGTGACGGCGGCGGCGAGCGCCTCGACGTCGCCGTACGGGACGAAGGTGACCTCGCCCGGCAGCGGCTCGAACGGCTCGCGGTAGGCCGCCTTGCTCGTGAGCGCGAGCGCGCCCATCGTGCGGCCGTGGAAGCCGCCCTCGGCCGCGACCACGTGGGTGCGGCCGGTGCGCCGGGTCAGCTTGAAGGCGCCCTCGTTGGCCTCGGCGCCGGAGTTGGCGAGGAAGACCTTGCCGTCATGGCCTCCGAGCAGCGCGAGGAGCTTCTCGGCCAGCTCGACCTGAGGACCGGTGGTGAAGAAGTTGGAGACGTGGCCGAGGGTCTGCAGCTGCTCGGTGACCGCGGCGACCAGGGCCGGGTGGGCGTGGCCGAGGGAGTTGACGGCGATGCCGCCGAGCAGGTCGACGTACTCCTTGCCGTGCTCGTCCCAGACGTGGGTGCCCTCGCCCCGGACCAGCGCCAGCTTGGGCGGGCCGAAGGTGTTCATGAGCGCGTGGGCGTAGCGCTCGGTGAGGTCGCTCGTGGGGGTGCTCACTTGACCACCGCCTGCTGCCGGGCCTTGCGGACCTTGGTGTCGACGCCGGGAAGCACCTGGGTGCCGACGCCCTCGTCGGTGAAGAGCTCCAGCAGCACCGCGTGCGGCTCGCGACCGTCGACGACGGTGGCCCGCGGGACGCCCTCGGCCACCGCCTTGCGGCAGGCCTCCATCTTGGGGACCATCCCGCTGGCCAGCGTGGGAAGCAGCTCGCCGAGGGTCTCGGGGCTGATCTCGTAGATCACGTCGTCGCTGTCGGGCCAGTCGCGGTAGAGCCCCTCGACGTCGGTGAGGACCAGGAGCTTCTCGGCACCGAGCGCGACCGCCAGGGCCGCGGCCGCGGTGTCGGCGTTGACGTTGTGCACCGCGCCGTGGACGTCGGGCGCGACGCTCGAGACGACCGGGATGCGCCCGGCCTCGATGATGTCGAGGACCGCCTCGGGGCGGACCTTGGCGACCTCGCCGACCAGCCCGAGGTCGACCTCCTCGCCGTCGACGATGGTGTTGGTGGGCTCGGCGGTGAAGAGACCGGCGTCCTCGCCCGACATGCCGACGGCCAGGGGGCCGTGGGAGTTGATCAGCCCGACCAGCTCGCGCTGGACCTGGCCGACCAGGACCATCCGGACCACGTCCATGGCCTCGGGCGTGGTGACGCGCAGCCCGCCGCGGAACTCCGACTCGATGCCGAGCTTGTCCAGCATCGTCGAGATCTGCGGGCCGCCGCCGTGGACCACGACGGGCTTGAAGCCGGCGAAGCGCAGGAAGGCGATGTCCTCGGCGAAGGCACGCTTGAGGCCGTCGTCGGTCATCGCGTTGCCGCCGTACTTCACCACGATCACCTTGCCGTGGTAGCGCTTGAGCCAGGGCAGGGCGCCGGCCAGGACCCCTGCCTTCGCGGAGTCGGCGGGCGGGACCTCGCTGAAGACCATCGACGCGGGGTCCAGGGCGGGGTTGCTGGCGGGGGTCGTCTTGTCGTCGCTCATGAGGAGTAGGCGCTGTTCTCGTGGACGTAGGCGTGGGTCAGGTCGTTGGTCCAGACGGTGGCCCGCTCGGTGCCGGCCTTGAGGTCGATGGTCACGCTCACCTCGCGCGGCTCGAGGTCGACCTTCGTCGGGTCCTCGTGGGGCGTGGACTGCCGGCAGACCCAGACCCCGTTGATCGCGACGTCGAGGTCGGCGGGGTCGAAGGCGGCGCTGGTGGTGCCGATGGAGGCGAGCACGCGGCCCCAGTTGGGGTCCTTGCCGAAGACCGCGGCCTTGAACAGGTTGCTGCGGGCCACGCTGCGCGAGACCTCGACCGCCTCCTCCTCGCTCACGGCGTTGAGGGTGGTGATGGCGATCTCGTGGTCGGCGCCCTCGGCGTCCTTGAGCAGCTGCATGGCCAGGTCGGTGCAGGCCTGCGTGAGCGCGGCGGTGAAGTCCTCGAGGCTCGGGGTGATGCCGCTGGCGCCGCTGGCCATGACGGTCACGGTGTCGTTGGTCGACATGCACCCGTCGGAGTCGAGCCGGTCGAAGGAGACGCGGGTCGCGGCGCGCAGCGCGGTGTCGAGGTCGGCGGCCGGCACGACGGCGTCGGTGGTGAGGACGACCAGCATCGTGGCCAGCTGGGGGGCGAGCATGCCCGCGCCCTTGGCCATCCCGCCGATGGACCAGCCGGCGCCCTCGACGACGACCTGCTTGCTGACCGAGTCCGTGGTCATGATCGCCTCGGCGGCTTCGCCACCGCCCTCGGTGGAGAGCGCCGCGTGCGCGGCGTCGACGCCGGCGAGGAGGTCGTCGCGGTCGTTGGCCAGCCCGATCAGGCCGGTCGAGCAGACGACGACGTCGATCGCGCCGATCCCGAGCCGCTCGGCCACCCGCTCAGCCACGGCGTGGGTGGTCTGGAATCCCTCGGCGCCGGTGTAGCAGTTGGCGCCGCCGGAGTTGAGGACCACGGCGCGGACGGTGCCGTCCTTGACGACCTCCTGGCTCCACAGGACCGGATTGGCCTTGCAGCGGTTGGAGGTGAAGACGGTCGCGGAGTCGTACGTCGGGCCGTGGTTGACCACGAGCGCGACGTCCTTCGCGCCGGTCGACTTCAGGCCGGCGGCGACGCCGGCGGCGGCGAACCCTGCGGGGGCGGTGGTGCTCACGGGGCGAGTCCGATCGTGGTGAGGCCCGTGCCCTCGTCGAGGCCGAGCGCGAGGTTCATGCACTGCACGGCGGCGCCGGCGGTGCCCTTGGCGAGGTTGTCGACGGCGCCGACCGCCACGAGACGTCGGGCCGCCTCGTCGACGGTCACCTGCACGTGGACGGCGTTGGAGCCGGTGACCGACTGGGTCTGGGGCCACAGCCCCTCGGGCAGCACGTGGACGAACTGCTCGTCGGCGTACGCCTTCTCGTAGACCTCGCGGGCCTCGGCGGCGCTGACGTCGCGGGCCAGCGGCGCAGAGCAGGTGGCGAGGATGCCGCGGGACATCGGGACGAGCAGCGGTGTGAAGGAGACGTTCACGGTGCCGTCGACGAGGCCCGACAGGTTCTGCGTGATCTCGGGCGTGTGCCGGTGGCTGCCGCCGACGCCGTACGCCGAGGCGTTGCCCATGACCTCGCTGCCGAGCAGGTGCGGCTTGGCGGCCTTGCCGGCGCCCGAGGTGCCGCTCGCGGCGACCACGACGACGTCGGGCTCGACCAGGCCGGCGGCCACGGCGGGGGCGAGGGTCAGCGTCGAGACGGTCGGGTAGCAGCCGGGGACGGCGACCCTGGTGGCCCCGCGCAGGCGGTCACGGGCCCCCGGCAGCTCGGGCAGGCCGTAGGGCCAGGTGCCGGCGTGCTCGCCGCCGTAGAAGGCGGCCCAGGCCGCGGGGTCCTGCAGGCGGAAGTCGGCACCGCAGTCGATGACCACGGTGCCCTCCCCCAGCTCGGCCGCGACCGCACCGGACTGCCCGTGCGGCAGGGCGAGGAAGACGACGTCGTGGCCGGAGAGGACCTCGGTGGTCGTCTCCTCCAGCACCCGGTCGGCGAGCGGCACCAGGTGCGGCTGCAGTGCCCCGAGCGGCTGACCGGCGTTGGACGCCCCGGTGAGGGCACCGATCTCCACCTCGGGGTGGGCCAGCAGGTGGCGCAGCAGCTCACCTCCGGCGTACCCGCTCGCTCCGGCGACGGCGACCCGCGTGCGACTCATGTGCATGACTATACAAAGGTCTGCATGACTATGTGAAACCGGGTCCCACCTGGCGCGTAAAGTCGGCTGCCGACGGCCGGGCAGCGGCCTAGGTTGCGGTCATGAGCCGCCTCGACCCTGCCGACTACGTTGCCCACCTGCGTCGGGAGTCAACCCGCTTCCGCGAGGTCGTCGCCACCACCCCGTCGGTGGCCCGGGTGCCGTCGTGCCCGGACTGGGACGCCGACGACCTGCTGTGGCACCTGGGCGAGGTGCAGTGGTTCTGGGGCGAGGTCGTCGGGTCGCGCCCGGCCGGCCCGCCCGAGGAGCACCCGCCGCGACCCGCGGACCGCGAGGGCCTGCTGGCGTTCTTCGACGAGGCCTCGGAGCGGCTCGCCGGGCTGCTCGGCTCGCTCCGGCCGGACGAGCCGGCGTGGACCTGGGCGGACGAGCAGACCGTCGGCTTCACCCAGCGCCGCCAGGCGCACGAGGCGATGGTCCACCGGCTCGACGCCGAGCTGGCCGCCGGCGCGGTGACCCCGCTGCCCGCTGATCTCGCCGCGGACGGCGTGGCCGAGGTCGTGGACGTGATGAAGGGCGGGGAGCCCCCGGCCTGGGGGGCCTTCACCCCCGACGGGCACACCACCGCCCTCGAGCTCAGCGACACCGGGGACCGGCTGGTGCTGCGGACCGGACGGTTCATCGGCACGGACCCGGGCTCGGGGACGGCCTACGACGTGCCGCACCTCGTGCGCGCCGCTGACGACGCGGCGGCCGACGCGGTCGTGCGCGGGACGGCCGCCGACGTGGACACGTGGCTCTGGCGTCGTACGGACCGGGGGCGGTTGGCGGTCAGCGGGTCCGCGGCGGCGTTCGCGGCGTTCCTGGAGGCCGTGGACCAGCCGATCGACTGACACCTGGCGCCGGGTCGCGCGCAACCTGGCGACGGGTCACGCGGGGCTCAGGCGCGCTGGACGGCTCCGGTGCGCTCGGCAGCGAGGGCCACGGCCGCCTCGCGGGCGGCGGTGGTGTCCTCGTCGGTGAGGGTGCGGTCGGGGGCGCGGAAGCGCAGGGCGAAGGCCAGGGACTTGCGGCCCTCCCCCAGCTGCTCGCTGCGGTAGACGTCGAAAAGCCGGATCGACTCCAGCAGCTCACCGGCACCCTCGCGCAGGGCGGCCTCGACCGCGGCGGCCTCCACGGACTCCTCGACCACCAGGGCGACGTCCTCCTTGGCGGCCGGGAAGGTCGAGAAGGTCGGCGCGGGCCGCAGGTGCACGGCGTGCTGGATGAGGACGTCGAGGTCGACCTCGGCGGCGACCGAGCGGGCCGGCAGGCCGAAGGTCGTGCAGACCCGCGGGTGCAGCTCGCCGGCGTGGCCGACGAGCGCGTCGCCGAGCCGCAGCTCCGCGCAGCGGCCGGGGTGCCAGGGGGCGAGGGTCGCGGGCCGGACGTCGAGCTCGAGACCGAGTGCGTCGGCGACCGCGCGCACCGCGTCGACGGCGTCGGACCACTCCACGGGGCGACCGGGGCCCCACCAGCCGGCCGGGTCGGCCTCGCCGGCGGCGACCAGGCCCAGGTGCAGCGGCTGGTCGGGCAGCGCCTTGACCAGGGCGTCGAGCTCGGCGTCCGTGGGCCGGCGGTCGACCGGCAGGATCGGCGCCGCCTCGCTGGAGCGCGGCAGCGTCACCGTCGCGGTCTCGAAGACCGCCACCGAGGAGGCGCCCAGACCGACGTTGCGACCGGCCGTGCGCAGCAGCGCCGGGAGCAGCGTGGTCGTCATCGCGGGGGCCTCGCTGCTGAGCGGGTTCGAGAGCCGCAGCACGGTCCGGCGCGGGTCGTCGGCCTCCAGGCCGAGCGCGTCGAGGTCCGCCTCGCCGACGAAGGGGAAGTCGACGACCTCGACCCAGCCGGCGCCGGCCAGGGTCCGGCCGATCCGGCGGCGCAGCTGCTGGGCACGCGTCAGTCCGCGGCCGCCGGGAGCGGCGGGGAGGACCGAGGGGATGGTGTCGTAGCCGACGAGCCGCACGACCTCCTCGACCAGGTCGTAGGGGTCGGTGACGTCGGGACGCCACGGCGGCGGGGTCGCGGTGAGGGTCTCCCCGTCGACGCTGACCGTGCAGCCGACGGCCTCGAGGTAGGCCACGGTCGTGGCCGGCTCGATGGGGAGCCCGGACACGCGGGCCGGCAGGTCGAGCGCCATGGTGACCGTCGGCATCGCCGGGGCCTCCCCCACGACGGTCACGCCGGGCTCGGCGCTCGCGCCGCCGTACGTCGTCAGGAGCTCGACCACTCGGTCGGCCGCGGCCTCGCAGATCGTCGGGTCGACGCCGCGCTCGTTGCGCTTGCCAGCCTCGGAGGTGATCTTGTGCCGGCGGCCGGTGCGGAACATCGAGACCGCGTCCCAGTGGGCCGACTCCACGAGCACCCGGGTGGTGGTCGCCGAGATCTCGGTGGACTCGCCGCCCATGACGCCGCCGAGGCCGATCGGCCCGGAGTCGTCGCAGACCACGAGGTCCTCGGCGGTGAGCGTGCGCCGGGTGCCGTCGAGCGTGGTGAGCTGCTCGCCCTCGCTCGCGCGACGGACCACGATCGCGCCCTGGACCTTGTCGGCGTCGTAGCCGTGGATCGGGCGGCCGGTCTCGAGCATGACGTAGTTGGTGACGTCGACGGCCAGGGAGATCGGCCGCATGCCGGCGGCGGTGATCCGCTGGGCGATGAAGTCGGGGGTGGGTGCGGTGGGGTCGAAGCCGCTGACGGTGCGAGCGACGAAGACCGGGCAGCCGGTGGTGTCCTCGAGCCGCACGGGGTGGCCCTGGTCGTCGGCCGGCGGGGTGTCGCGCAGGGCGGGGTCGCGGAAGCCGGTGGCGCCCGGGACCGACACGGCGACCTCGCGGGCGATGCCGCGGATCGACAGGGCGTAGGCCCGGTCGGGGTTGACCTCGAGCTCGATGACCTCCTCGTCGAGACCGAGGATGCCGCGCACGTCCTGGCCGGGCTCCCCGGCGTCGGCGGGCAGCACGATGATGCCGTCGTGGTCCTCGCCCAGGCCGAGCTCGCGGGCCGAGCAGATCATGCCCGCGGAGACGTGTCCGTAGGTCTTGCGGGCGCTGATCTCGAAGCCGCCGGGCAGCACGCCGCCCGGGAGCACCACGACGACCAGGTCGCCGGGCTCGAAGTTGTGCGCTCCGCAGACGATCCCCTGGGGCTCGCCGGTGCCGTTGGCGTCGCCGACGTCGACGGTGCACCAGTTGATGGTCTTGCCGTTCTTCTGCGGCTCCGGCTCCTTGGTGAGCACCCGGCCGACGACCAGCGGGCCGCTGATGTCGGCACCGGCCGACTCGATCGCCTCGAGCTTGAGCCCGGTGAGGGTCAGGCGGGCGGTGAGCTCGTCGGTGGAGGTGCCCTCCGGCACGTCGACGTGCTCGAGGATCCAGGACTTGGGGGCCAACATCAAAGGTCTCTTCTCAGATCTCGGTGCCGAAGGCGGCGCTGAACCGGACGTCGCCCTCGAAGAGCGGTCGCAGGTCCTCGAGGTTGTGGCGGAACATGAAGCTGCGGTCGATGCCCATGCCGAAGGCGAAGCCGGAGTAGCGCTCGGGGTCCACGCCGCACGCGACGAGCACGCGCGGGTTCACGACACCGCAGCCGCCCCACTCGATCCAGCCCTCGCCGCGACAGGTGCGGCACGAGTCAGCGTCCACCCCGCGGCAGACGAAGCACCGCACGTCGACCTCGGCCGAGGGCTCGGTGAAGGGGAAGTACGACGGCCGGAACCGCGTGTCGATGCCGGCACCGAACAGCTGCGAGGCGAGGTGGTCCAGCGAGCCCTTGAGGTGCGCCATGGTGATGCCCTCGTCGACGACCAGGCCCTCGACCTGGTGGAACATCGGGGAGTGCGTGGCGTCGTACTCGTCGGTGCGGAACACGCGGCCGGGGCAGGCGACGTAGATCGGGGGCGTGCGGGTGAGCATGGTGCGCGCCTGCACGGGGCTGGTCTGGGTGCGCAGCACGACGTGCCGCTCGGCCGGCTCGGTCCAGAAGGTGTCCTGCATGGTGCGGGCCGGGTGGTCGGGCCCCAGGTTGAGGGCGTCGAAGTTGAGCCACTCGGCCTCCACGACCGGACCCTCGGCGATCTCCCAGCCCATCGCGACGAAGATGTCGGCGATGAGCTCGGACTGCAGGGTGATCGGGTGCCGACCGCCTCGGCGGCGGCGGTCGGTGGGCAGCGTCACGTCAACGGTCTCCTCGACCAGCATCCGCTCCTCGTGCTCGGCCTCGAGCACCTCCTGGCGGGCGGCGAGCGCCTGGTTGACCGCGCCGCGGGCCTGGCCGATCCGCTGGCCGGCCTCCTTGCGCGCCTGCGGCGGCAGGGCGCCGATCTCCCGGTTGGCCAGGGCCAGCGGGGAGCGGTCGCCGGTGTGGGCGATCCGGACCTGCTTGAGCGCCTCGAGGTCGGCGGCCGCCGCGATGGCGGCGATCGCCTCGTCGCGGGCCGCGGCCACGTGCTCGGCCTGCAGCGGGGTGACCTCGACGGGGTCGTACTCGGAGTTCGGACCGGACATGAGGCGCAGTCTAGGAAGCGCGCCTCCACGCCGACGAACCGGCACACGTCGCAGCGTCAGCGCGTGCGGTGGTCCTCCACCGGCCAGCGCACCACGATGCGTGCCCCGCCACCAGGGGCGTCGTCGATGACCACGTCCCCGCCGTGCGCGCGGGTCAGCCCGCCGACGATGTAGAGCCCGAGCCCGGACCCCCCGCGGGCTCCGTGCTTCCAGAACTTCGTGAAGACCTGGCGACGCAGCTCCTCGGGGATGCCGGTGCCCTGGTCGTCGACGGTGATCCGCACCGACTCCGGGACCTCCAGGTGCTCGGGCCGGGCCGGCTCGGCCGCGAGGTGCTCCACGGTGACCCGGACGGTGCCCTCACCGTGGCGCAGCCCGTTCTCCACGAGGTTGGTGACGACCTGGGTGAGCTTGTCGGGGTCGGCGGAGACGCGCGGCAGGTCGGGCCGCAGCTCCAGCTCCACCGGGCGGGCGGTCCCCGCGCTGATCGAGTCCACGACCCGGCCCACGACCGTGGCGACGTCGGTCGGGCGCGGGTGCAGCTGCAGGCGGCCGGTGTCGATCCGGGCCACGTCGAGCAGTTCGGCGATCAGCCGGCTCAACCGGTCGGAGTCGGCGTGGACCGTGGTGAGCATCAGCTTCTTCTGCTCGTCGCTGAGCTTGTCCCAGCGGTTGAGCATCGCCTGCACGAAGCCCTTGACGCCGGTCAGCGGCGAGCGGAGCTCGTGGGCGACGGTGGCGACGAGGTCGGAGCGGTCGCGGTCGAGCCGGGCCCGGCCGCGACCCGAGCGCAGGCTGACCGCCACCCGCTCCACGGGTCGGCCACGGCCGGCGCGGTGCAGCCGGGCGGTGACCAGGACCTCGCTGCCGTCCGGCAGCCGCCACGACTGCTCGGGCACGCCGGTGCGGGTGCTGAGGCCCCTGAACGGGCAGTGGACGTCGTACCAGGTCTGGCCGTCGGTGTCGCGCAGCGCGAGGACCTCGCGCAGGGGCCGGCCCACGGCTGCGGTGCGGCCATCGGGCCCCAGGCCGAGCATCCGGGCGGCCGTCGACGAGACCAGCTCGACCCGCTCGTCGGGCCCGGCCAGCAGGACCCCGTCGGGGAGGGCGTCCACCACGTCCTGCGCGCTCGGCTCCACGCGGACACCCTAGGGCGTCAGGCCCGGTGGACCCGGGCGGAGGCGTAGAGGCAGAGCGCGGCGGCGGTCGAGAGGTTGAGCGACTCCGCGCGGCCGTGGATCGGGATGGCGACGCGGTGGTCGGCGAGGACCGCCAACTCCTCCGGCAGGCCCCAGGCCTCGTTGCCCATCAGCCAGGCGGTAGGGGCGGCGAGGACGTCGTCCATCGCGAACAGGTCGCGCTCCCCCGCACCGTCGGCGGCCAGCACGGTCAGGCCCGCCGCGCGCGCGGCCTGCACGGCCGCCACGGGGTCCGGCTCGACCGCCACCGGTAGGTGGAAGGCCGAGCCGACGCTGGCGCGCAGCGTCTTGGGGTTGTAGAGGTCCACCGAGCTGCCCGCGAGCACCACGGCGTCGGCTCCGGCGGCGTCGGCGCAGCGCACGACCGTGCCGGCGTTGCCGGGGTCGCGCACGTCGGCGCAGATCGCCACCATCCGGGCACCGGCCAGGGCGTCGGCGAGCGGCACGTCGACGAAACGGCACAGGGCCACCACGCCGGCCGGGCTCACCGAGTCGCTGAGGGCGGCCAGGGCACGGTCCTCGACCAGGGTGAGGCGTACGTCGGCGGGCAGCTCGGGCACCAGCCCGAGCGCGTCGGGACGGACGAACACCTCCTCGACGCACCCGGCGGCGAGGGCGCCCTCCACGGCCTTCGGGCCGTCAGCGAGGAACAGCCGCCGCTCGGAGCGTTCCGAGCGGCGGCTGAGCCGGCGTACGTGCTTGAGCCGGGCGTTGGACGCGGCGAGCGGGGTCTGGTCACCCGCCCGCTGCTGGCCCACCGGCTCGGTCAGGCCGAGACCTTGGGCGCGTTGACGTCCTCGGGCAGCGCGGCCTTGGCGGTCTCGACGAGCGCGTTGAACGCGGCGATGTCGTTGACGGCCAGGTCGGCGAGGATCTTGCGGTCGACCTCGACGCCGGCCAGGTTCAGGCCCTGGATGAAGCGGTTGTAGGTCATGCCCTGCGCACGCGCGGCGGCGTTGATGCGCTGGATCCACAGACGACGGAAGTTGCCCTTGTTCTTGCGGCGGTCGTTGTAGCTGTAGACCAGGGAGTGGGTGACCTGCTCCTTGGCCTTGCGGTAGAGGCGCGAGCGCTGGCCGCGGTAACCGCTGGCGCGCTCGAGGGTGGTACGACGCTTCTTCTGGGCGTTCACTGCGCGCTTGACGCGTGCCATGTCTGTTGCTCCTTGCTTGCGGACGTTCTCAGGGGGCCGGGGGCCCGGGGTCTGGGGTGGGACCCCAGTGGGGGCGTACGGGGGCGGAGCCCCCGTGGGATCAGCGGCCCAGCAGCTTCTTGGCGCGCGGGACGTCGGCGGTGGCGACTTCGGCGGTGCCGGAGAGGCGGCGCGTCACCCGGGAGGACTTCTTCTCCAGGTTGTGGCGCATGCCCGCCTTCTGGCGGCGGATCTTGCCGGAGCCGGTCACCCGGAACCGCTTGGAGGCGCCGGAGTGCGACTTGTTCTTGGGCATCGTTGTCTCTTCCTAGTTGCGGTGGTCTCGCCACGCCCGCCCGCGAGGGCGGACAGGTGGATCAGGGGGTCAGGCCTCGATCTCGGGATCGAGGTTCTCGGAGCGGCCACGCTCCTTGGCCACGCCGGTGCGGCCGGCGTTGGCGGCGGTGCGCTCGGCCTTCTCCTCCGCCTCGAGCTCGGCCTTCTCGGCGGCGGCGATGTTCTTGGCGGCCTTGATCTCGGCCTTCGCCTCGGCCTTCTTCTTGTGCGGGCCGAGCACCATGATCATGTTGCGGCCGTCCTGCTTGGGCGCGGACTCCACGAAGCCCAGTTCGGTGACGTCCTCGGCCAGGCGCTGGAGCAGGCGGAAGCCCAGCTCGGGGCGGTGCTGCTCGCGACCACGGAACATGATCGTGATCTTGACCTTGTCGCCGGCCTTGAGGAACCGCACGACGTGACCCTTCTTGGTCTCGTAGTCGTGGGCGTCGATCTTCGGCCGGAGCTTCATCTCCTTGATGATGACGTTGGTCTGGTTCCGGCGCGCCTCGCGGGCCTTCTGGGCGTTCTCGTACTTGAACTTCCCGTAGTCCATGAGCTTGCAGACCGGGGGGTGCGCCATCGGGGCGATCTCGACGAGGTCGAGGTCGGCCTCCTGCGCGAGGCGCAGCGCGTCGCCCGTCGGCACGATGCCGACGGTCTCTCCGTTGGGACCGACGAGTCGGACCTCGGAAACCCGGATCCGGTCGTTGATACGAAGCTCAGTGCTGATGTGTCCTCCTGGGGCTTGATGGACAAGCGGAACCCAGTCATGACACGCGCGCTCTCCCTGGACAGGCCCTGGAGAGGGGGTGCACCTGCGAGGGCACGAGGCTCTCGCGGACCGGACCCGACGACCTGGATGTGGCTGGTGCTGCGGTGGTGCTGCAGCGGCGGTCGGTGCGGGTGGGAGACATGTCGTTCTGGTCCCCGCTTGTGGATCGACTCCGCGCTCCCGGTCACCCGGGCACGTGGAACAGATCGGTCAACAGCAGATACTAGGCGCTTGTTCCCGGCTCGGACCAATCCGCGTCCTTGACCCAGCCGACCTGGCCGCCCACGCGCGCGAGCCGCCAGCCCCGGGCCAGCCCCTCGAGGTCCACGCCCTCCACGACCAGCCGGGTCGGGCCGGCGACGTCGACCAGCAGCGCGGCGGCGCCCTCCTGGATCGCGGCCTGTGCGGCGAGCTGTGCCCGCACGGGCACCGGCCGCGCCTGCGGGTCCCAGGCCTGCATGGCGGCCGTGTGGGTGAAGGAGAGCAGCGCGTTGCGACCGTCGCGCCCGGTGAGCAGGACCGCTGCCATGTCGCTCGACTTGTCCCGCGTGAGCCCGTCCTCGCCGACCTCGGCCTCCCCCAGGACGGCGACCACCGGGACCAGCAGGCGCGCGCCCAGGAGGGCCTCCAGGCAGGCGGGCAGCAGCGCGCGCCGCTGCTGGGCGTCCGGCGCGGCGTCGTACGCCGTCAGCGCGGCGCGCAGCCGCGGGTCGTCGTCACCGGTGTCGTCGGGGAACTCGGAGCCCAGCAGGCTCCGCCCCTCGGGGCTGCTCACGGCTCCATCCTGCCCTCTCACCGCTGTGGCAGTCTGGAGGGGTGGACGACGCCGCCTGGACCGCCCTCGCCCTGACCCTCACGACCGTTGGGGCCGCCGCGACCTGGCTGCTCTGGCGCCGGCGCGGCCTGGTCCCCGGGCTGCGGGCCGCCGCGCTCACCCTCCTCGTGCCGGCGGCGTGGCTCACCGACACGCTGCGGATGTTCACCCGGATCGGCGACGCCATGGCCGACTGGGCCCTGGGCCTGGTCTTCTCCCCCGTCGTGTGGACGGGCGTGACGCTCGCCGGCGTCTCGGTGGTGCTGCTGGTGGTCGCCGGGATGCTGGCGCGGCGCGGCACCGGCGTCCGGGCACGGAACGCGGTGGCGCCCGGGCGCTCCGGCGACGCGCCCGCCGCGGGTCCTGCCGGTCGCGGCACCCCCGCCATCGACGACGACCTCGCCGACATCGAGGCGCTGCTGCGCAGCAAGGGCATCTCCTGACCGCCGCTCCCCCGCCCGGCGACCCGGCGGGGACGGTGCCCGGCGCGGCTCGCGCCGCGGAGCAGGTGCTCGACCTGGCGCTGTCACGACCCGCGACGCTGGGCGCCGGTCGGCTGGTGCTCGTCGACGGGCCGTCGGGCGCGGGCAAGACGACCCTGGCAGCGGCGGTCGCCGCGGCGGCTGCCGTGCGGGGCGTCGCGTCGCAGGTGGTGCACCTCGACGCGATGTACGACGGGTGGGAGGGGCTCCCCGGCATCGGTGCGCACCTGGCAGCACTGCTGGCCCCGCTCGCCGAGGGGCGCGCGGGCGCCTACCGGCGCTACGACTGGGCGGCCGGTCGCTACGCCGGCACCGCGACCGTCGACCCGGTGGACCTGCTGGTCGTGGAGGGCGTCGGCGCGGCGGCCGGTGCGGTCGCGCACCTCGGCACCGTGCTGGTCTGGGTCGACGCCCCGCGCGACCTGCGGCGACGGCGCGGGGTGGAGCGGGACGGCCCGTCCTTCGAGGCGGTCTGGGAGCGGTGGGAGGCGAGCGAGGTCGAGACCTTCGCCCGGGACGGCGGCCGCGAGCGGGCCGACCTCGTCGTCGACGGGACCGCCTCGCGCTGACCCGCGCTGTCGGACCGGTGCCGACTCACGCTCGAACGGGCGCCGAGTCACGCTCGAACGGGCGCCGACTCACCCTCGAACCGGCGCCGAGTCAGCGCGGCAGCTCCATGACGAGCGCCCGGAGCTGGCGGGCGCACTTGCGCGCGTGGGAGCCGTCCGAGCCCTGGATGGCCATGACGTTGCAGGTGGTGCCGTCGGCCAGGTCGAGGACGACCCACGGGGCGCCGGGCGAGAGCCGGACCTCCACGATCTGCTCCCAGGCCAGCTGCCGGCGGCGGTAGCCGTTGACGACCAGCAGGCCGTCGCGGGTCGCGGTGGCGCGCGAGCGGACCAGGGCGTAGACGCAGAAGAGACCGAGGCCGGTCAGCGTGAAGACGGTGCCGATCTGGAACCCGGTGAACGCGTCGCGGACCTCCTGGTCGAAGGAGAGCCAGGCGGCGGCGTACACGACGACCAGGCCGACGCCGAGGACCGTGCCGACCAGGCGGGGGCCCAGCGGGCGCCAGGTGTGCGGGAGCGTCGGGGCGAGCGGCGGCTGCGGCCGCGGGCCCGGCTCAGAGGCGGCAGGCATGGATGTCGGTCAGCAGGATGCCGCGGGCACCCAGGCTCCAGAGCTCGTCCATGAGGCGCTGGGCGCCGTCGCGCGGGACCATCGCCCGCACCGCAGACCAGCCCTCCTTGTGCAGCGGCGCCACCGTGGGGCTCTCGATGCCCGGGGTGAGCCGCACGGCGTCCTCGACCTGGGCGGTCGGGATGTCGTAGTCCATCATCACGTAGCTGCGCGCGACCAGGACGCCCTCGATCCGCCGGCGGAAGACCTCCAGGCCGGCCGGGGCGGTGCCGGTGCGAGTGATGAGCACGGCCTCGGAGTCCAGGATCGTCTCGCCGAAGACCTCCAGGCCGGCGCGGCGCAGCGTCGAACCGGTCTCCACGACGTCGGCGATCACGTCGGCGACACCGAGCTGGATGCTGGTCTCGACGGCACCGTCGAGACGCACGACGCTGGCCTCGATCCCGCGCTCCTCCAGGAACGCGCGCACGACCCCGACGTACGACGTCGCGATGCGCGCTCCAGCCAGCTGCGAGAGCTCGGTGAACCGGCCCGCGGGTCCGGCGAAGCGGAAGCGGCTGCGACCGAAGCCCAGCCGCAGGGCCTCCTCGGCCTTGGCGCCGGAGTCGGCCAGCAGGTCGCGGCCGGTGACGCCGACGTCGAGGGTCCCCTCACCGACGTACAGCGCGATGTCGCGGGGGCGGAGGTAGAAGAACTCCACGCCGTTCTCGGCGTCGACGAGGGTCAGCTGCTTGGAGTCGCTGCGCTGGCGGTAGCCGGACTCGCGCAGCATGTCGGTGGCCGACTCCGACAGGGCGCCCTTGTTGGGCACCGCGACGCGCAGCAGCGGCTGGTCTGCATTGGTGGTCATCGGATCCTCAGAGGTGGGCGTAGACGTCGTCGAGCTCGATGCCCGTCGCCAGCATCAGGCACTGGGCGTGGTAGAGCAGCTGGGAGATCTCCTCGGCGGCCCGCTCGCGACCCTCGTGCTCGGCGGCCATCCAGGACTCGGCGGCCTCCTCGACCAGCTTCTTGCCGATCGCGTGGACGCCGGCGTCCAGCTGGGCGACAGTGCCCGAGCCCTCGGGGCGGGTCCTGGCCTTCTCGCTGAGCTCGGCCCACAGGCCGTCGAAGGTCTTCACGGTCGCCCAGCCTAGGCGGTGGGCCACAGCCGACCGGCATCCACGTGCGAGTGCGAGACCAGCGGACCGGGAGAGCTCAGCCGCGGCGCAGGTCTCGCAGGGTGCGCGCGGTGAGCAGCGCGGCGGCGGTCGCCTCCCAGCCCTTGTCCTCGCTCGAGCCCTCCAGACCGGCGCGGTCCAGGGCCTGCTCGTCGGTGTCGCAGGTGAGGACGCCGAAGCCGACCGGCACGGTGTGGTCGAGCGCGACCCGGGTCAGGCCGTCGGTGGCCGCGGAGCAGACGTAGTCGAAGTGCGGGGTGCCCCCGCGGATGACCACGCCGAGGGCCACGACGGCGTCGTAGCCCTCCCCCGCCAGCGCCGAGGCCACGACCGGGAGCTCGAAGGTGCCGGGGACCCGGACGACGTAGGGCTCGGTGACCTGGTGCGCGGCCAGCGCGCGCTCGGCTCCGGCGAGCAGGCCATCCATGACCTCGGTGTGCCAGGAGGCCGCGACGACCGCGACCCGCAGGTCGCTGCAGTCGACGGGCTCGGTGGTGGGTGCGCCGTGTCCGCTCATCTCAAGCTCCCTGGATCAGGTCGTCGTTGTCGCCGGTGTGGGCCCCGCCCGCCGCTGTGTCGCCGAGGTCGGGCAGGACGTGGCCCATCCGGTCGCGCTTGGTCAGCAGGTAGGCCAGGTTGTGGTCGTTGGGGTGCGGGGTCAGCGGGACGCGCTCGGTGACGGTGATCCCGAAGTCCTCGAGGTTGCTGACCTTGTCGGGGTTGTTGGTCATGAGCCGGACGCTGCCGATGCCCAGGTCGCGCAGGATCTGGGTGGCCGTGCCGTAGTGCCGGGCGTCGGCGGGCAGGCCCAGGTCGAGGTTGGCGTCCACGGTGTCGCGGCCGCCGTCCTGGAGCTGGTAGGCCTGGAGCTTGGCCAGCAGGCCGATCCCGCGACCCTCGTGGCCGCGGAGGTAGACCACGACGCCGCGGCCCTCCTCCACGACCCGCTCCAGCGCCTCCTCCAGCTGAGGACCGCAGTCGCAGCGGTGGCTGCCGAAGACGTCGCCGGTCAGGCACTCCGAGTGCACGCGGGTGAGGACCGGCTCACCGTCACGGAGCGCCTCCGGGTCGCCGTGCACCAGGGCGATGTGCTCGGAGCCGTCGACGGTGATGCGGTAGCCGAAGGCGGTGAAGTCGCCGGCACGGGTCGGCAGCTGGGTGACGGCCCGGCGCTCGACGAGGTTCTCGTGGCGGCGGCGGTAGCGGACGAGGTCCTCGATGCTGATCATCGCCAGCCCGTGCTCGTCGGCGAAGTCGCGCAGCTCCTGGCCGCGCTTCATCGAGCCGTCCTCGTTGACGACCTCGACCAGCACGCCGGCCGGCGTCAGGCCGGCCATCCGGGCCAGGTCGACGGCGGCCTCGGTGTGCCCCCGGCGCACGAGCACGCCGCCCTCGCGGTAGCGCAGCGGGAAGACGTGGCCGGGCCGGGTGATCTCCCAGGGCTCGGTCGCAGAGTCGGCGAGCACGCGCGCGGTGCGGGCGCGGTCGGCGGCGGAGATGCCGGTGGTGACGCCGTCGCGGGCGTCGACGGAGATGGTGTACGCCGTGCGGTAGGCGTCCTTGTTGTGCGGGGTCATCAGCGGGACCTCGAGCCGGTCGAGCATCTCGCCGGGCATCGGCACGCAGATCACGCCGCTGGAGTGGCGGATCGTCCACGCCATCAGCTCCGGGGTCGCCTTCGCGGCGGCGAAGATGATGTCGCCCTCGTTCTCGCGGTCCTCGTCGTCGACGACCACGACCGCCTTGCCGTCGGCGATGTCGGCCAGCGCCCGCTCGATGGTGTCGAGGCGGATCCGGCGCAGCGTGGGGTTGTCGTGGGGGGCGTCGGCCTCGTGGCCGTCCTTGGACTCGTCGATGCGGGTCATGCGTCCTGCTCCTTGCTCTCCTGGACCTGCGGCAGGTAGGCCGCGACCAGCTTGGCGACGTGCTTGGCGATCACGTCGGTCTCGAGGTTGACCCGGTCGCCGACCTGGCGGTGACCGAGGGTGGTGCGCGCGAGCGTCTCGGGGATGAGGCTCACGGTGAAGCTGGTGGGGCGGGCCTCGACCACGGTGAGGCTGACGCCGTCGACGGTGACCGAGCCCTTGTCGACGAGGTACGGCGCCATCTCGGCCGGCAGCGAGACCTCGACGACCTCCCAGTGCTCGCTGGGGTGGCGCGCCAGCACCTGGCCGACGCCGTCGACGTGGCCCTGGACGATGTGGCCGCCCAGGCGCCTGTCGGCGGTGACCGCACGCTCGAGGTTGACCCGGTCGCCCGGCTGCACGCCGTGCAGGCTGGTCTTGTCGAGGGTCTCCTGCATGACGTCGGCGGTCCACGTGCCGTCGTCGATCGTCGTGACGGTGAGGCAGCAGCCGTTGACGGCGATGCTGTCGCCCAGGCCGGTGCCCTCGAGCACGGTCTCGGCGCGCACGGTGAGGCGGATCGCGTCGCCCTGGTCCTCGACGGACTCGACGGTGCCGAGCTCCTCGACGATGCCGGTGAACATCTCAGTGGTCCTCTCGCTGGGGGCGCAGGGTGATGCGCACGTTGGGCTGCTCGCCGGCGACGACGGGCTCGAGGACGGTGACGTCCTCGACCACGGGGCGCCAGGCGGCGGAGACGGTGGTGATGCCGAGGTCGGCCACGGTGCCGGTGCCCGCTCCGAGGAAGGCGGGCGCGACGTAGGCGACGACCTCGTCGACCAGACCGGCCCGGATGAAGGCGGCCGCGAGCGCGGCGCCGCCCTCGAGGAAGACGTGCTGGCGGTCGTGCTGCCGCAGCGTCGCCAGCGCCTCGTGCGGGTCGCGGGTGCGCAGCAGCAGCGTCTCGGCGGCGTCATCGAGCACCCGACTGGTCGGCGGCAGGTCCCGCAGGCCCATCACCGCGCGCAGCGGCTGGTGGGACAGGTCGCGGTCGTGGGCGTCGCGCACGGTGAGCCGCGGGTCGTCGGCGAGCACCGTCCCGGTGCCGACGAGCATGGTGTCGGCCAGGGCGCGGAGCCGGTGGGTGTCGCGCCGGGCGGCGGTGCTGGAGATCCAGCGGCTCGTGCCGTCGAGCGCCGCGCTGCGGCCGTCGAGGGTGGCGGCGGTCTTCCAGGTGACGAAGGGGCGGCCGGTCTCGACGGCGAAGGTCCAGACCCGGTTGAGCGCGCGCGCCTCGTCGGCGAGCAGCCCGGAGGCGACCTCGACCCCTGCGGCCCGCAGGGTGTCCGCGCCGCCTGCCGCGACCGGGTTGGGGTCGGCCTGGGCGTGCACCACCCGTCGTACGCCGGCGGCCAGGAGGGCCTGGGAGCACGGGCCGGTGCGGCCGGTGTGGTTGCAGGGCTCGAGGGTGACGACCGCGGTGGTGCCCCGGGCCCGGTCACCGGCCCGGGCGAGGGCGTCGGCCTCGGCGTGGGCGGTGCCGGCGCCGCGGTGGTGGCCCTCGGCCACGGTGCGGCCGTCGGCATCGAGCAGGACGCAGCCGACACGGGGGTTGGGGCCGAGCGGGACGCCGGGGGTCGCCGCCAGCTCGAGCGCGCGCCGCATCGCGGCGGTCTCGGCGGCGGTCCACGCCTGCCTGCTCGTCTGGTCGCTCAACGCTCGTCCTCGGTCCGGTCGCGGACTCGGGGGGACGGCGGGCGACCGCGGCCGTCGTGCGTGACGGCGCGCGGGTGACCTGCCGCTGCGTGCACTTCCCATCCGGACTTTGACCGTCGGCCCAGGATTCCCACCTGGTCAACCGGTGACTGGCTGTCACCGGGTCGCGGGCTCGCGGCCTCTCGGCCGCTCACCGCCGGTGCGGATTTCCACCGCCCCCAGAGCACGCGAGCATGTTCACTCGTCTGGAGGAGTCAACCACAGCGGTCGGTGTCTATTCCCCGTGACGCCGGTCACGCCCGGGCGGCGTCCGCCTTCGCACGCAGGGCGGTGACCATCGCGTCGGGGTCGTCGGCGGAGAAGACCGCCGAGCCGGCGACGAAGGTGTCGGCGCCGGCCTCGGCGCAGCGCTCGATGGTCTCCAGCGAGACCCCGCCGTCGACCTGGAGCCAGGTCTCGACGCCGTGCTTGTCCATGAGGGCGCGGGCCCGACGGATCTTGGGCAGCACCAGGTCGAGGAACTTCTGCCCGCCGAAGCCGGGCTCGACGGTCATGAGCAGCAGCATGTCGAGCTCGGGGAGCAGGTCCTCGTAGGGCTCGACGGGCGTCGCGGGCTTGAGCGCCATGCTGGCCCGACCGCCGGCGGCGCGGATCTCGCGGGCCAGCCGGACCGGCGCGGCGGCCGCCTCGACGTGGAAGGTCACCGAGGCGCAGCCGGCCTCGACGTACGTCGGGGCGTGCCGGTCGGCGTCGGCGATCATCAGGTGCGCGTCGAGCGGGATGTCGGTGGACCGCGCGAGCGCCTCGACCATCGTCGGCCCGAACGTGAGGTTCGGGACGAAGTGGTTGTCCATCACGTCGACGTGGATCCAGTCGGCGCTGGGGATGCGGGCGACCTCGGCCCCGAGGGCGGCGAAGTCGGCGTTGAGGATGCTCGGCGTGATCTGGACGTGTCCCACGGGCGCCCATCCTCCCAGACCCGGGCTCACACCGCGTGCGGGTGCTCCCCCGCCGGGCCGTCGAGCCGCGCGGCCCGGCTGTGCTGGGGCACCACGACGTGCACGGCGTTGCGCTCCACGGTGAACGTGGCCGGGGTCCTCGCCGCGAGCTCGCCGTCGAGGTTGACCGGCATCGGCTCCTCGGTCACCACCCGCACCGCCCGGGTCGTGACGTGGTGGACCAGCTCGTGCTCGACGAAGTCCCCCGTGCGCAGGAAGCGCGCGATCGAGACGTGGTCGCGCACCCGGCCCCGCACGATGGCGTAGACGTCGAGCAGGTGGTCGTCCACCGAGGCGGTCGGGGAGACGGTGTTGCCCCCGCCGTAGTGCACCCCGTTGCCGACGGCGACCTGGAGCAGGTCGTCGAGCTCCAGCGGCGCGTGGTCGCCCTCGGGGAACTCCAGCCGGGCACGGAACCCGTCGTGGCGGCCGTAGGCGAGCAGGGTGGCGAGCGGGTACGCCGCCGGCCCGAGCCGGCGCTTGAGCCCGGGGGTGAGCCGCTGGGTCACGGCCACGGAGAGCCCGAGCGAGGCGACGTTGAGGAAGGCCTCGCCGTCGACCCGGCCCAGGTCGACGTCGACGACCCGGCCCTCGAGCAGGTTCCGGGTGGCGGCGGCGAGGTCGCCGGGCAGCTCCAGGGTGCGGGCGAAGTCGTTGGCCGTGCCGAGGGGCAGCACCCCCAGCACGGTCGCCGTGTCCGCCACCCGGGCAGCGGCGCAGCCGACGGTGCCGTCTCCTCCGCCGACGACGAGGACCGGGGGTCGACCGGCGAGGGCCTCGTCGAGAGCCGAGGTCAGCGTGCGACCCTCACCGACGGCGTGGAGCCGGGGCTCGACCCCGGCCCCGGTCAGCAGGCGGCGTACCTCCGGCCAGGCGGCGGCGCGGCGCGAGCCCGGATTGAGGACGACGGGGACCTGGGTACCGGGGACGATCACGGGAGCGACGCTAGGTCGCGGGGATGAGACGTCGGTGAGGACTTCGTGAGGAGACGATGAGACCGCTGCCGGCGGCCGTGATCGTCGGTCAGGCCTGCGGGTCCTCGCGGCGCAGCGTCACCTCGAGGTCGGCGACCTCGCAGCCCAGTGCCTCCAGGGCGCGGACGATGGCGAGGGCGACGACCGGGGCCTTGACCAGCGGGGCCTCGCGGTTCCAGGTGCGGAAGTCCGGTGACCAGGGCTCCTGCCAGCCCTGGCGCCGCAGCTGCGCCTCGACCTCGGGGGCGGTCTCCCACTCCCCGCCGAAGGAGGTCGACCCGACGACCTCGGCGACCAGGGCGCTCTGCGCGGCGGTGACCGAGGCCCAGCGGCGGGGGGCCGCCGCAGCCGCCTTGCGGAACAGGCCCCGCTTGACCGGCTCGAGCCGCTCGCCGATGACGAGCACGTCGTCGAGGTCGAGAGCCAGGATCGCCCCGGCCAGGCGGCGGTTGACGTCGTCCCAGGTGCCCCTCACCCCGCGTCCTCCTCGCTGCCGCCGTCGGGATCCTCGTCGTCCCCCTCGGGCACGGCGTCGTCGCGGTCGGCCCACTCCCGGAGCGGGCTGATGTCCCAGGCGGTCTCGTCGATCCGCTCGTGCAGGTCCCCGAGCTCGGCGAAGCGCTGCGGGACCGTCGCGATGGTGAAGTCGCGCGGGTCGGCGTCGTCGACCTCTTCCCAGCGGATCGGGGTGGAGACGCGGGCGTCGGGCAGGCCGCGCACGGAGTACGCCGCGGCGATGGTGTGGTCGCGGGCGTTCTGGTTGTAGTCGACGAACACCTGCGCGGGGTCGCGGTCCTTGTTCCACCAGGTGGTGGTCACGTCGTCGGTGCGGCGCTCGACCTCGCGGGCGAAGGCGTGCGCCGCCCGGCGCACCTCCTTGAAGCCGTGGTCGGGGCGGATACGGACGTAGACGTGCAGACCCTTGCTGCCGCTGGTCTTGGGGAAGCCCTCCACACCGAGCTCGTCGAGCACCTCGTGCACGACGTGGGCGACCCGGCGGACGGTGGCGTAGTCGCACTGCGGACCAGGGTCGAGGTCGATGCGCCACTCGTCGGGCCTCTCGGTGTCGGCGCGGCGGCTGTTCCACGGGTGGAACTCCACGGTGCTCATCTGCACCGCCCAGACGACCTGCGCGAGCTCGGTGACGCAGAGCTCGTCGGCCGTGCGGTTCCACCGCGGGAAGTGCAGCCGGACGGTCTCCACCCACGGCGGGGCGCCCTGGGGGACCCGCTTCTGGTGGACCTTCTCGCCCGCCAGACCCTTGGGGAAGCGGTGGAGCATGCAGGGCCGCTCGCGCAGCGCGTTGACGATGCCCGGACCGACCGCCAGGTAGTACTCGACCAGGTCGAGCTTGGTCGCGCCGGTCTCGGGGAAGTAGACGCGGTCGGGGTTGGAGACCCGCACCACCTTGTCGTCGACCTCGATCTCGACCGCGGGTGGCTTCGAGGGCATGTCGGCGACCCTAGCCGCGGGCCCGCACCGGGCGGTCCCACCCGTCGGTGGGCACGCCTACGCTCGCGAAGGTGTTCTTCGACCAGCCGCCCGTCGTCCGTGTCACGGTGGAGCCGGGGGACTCCCTCGACGCCCATGCGTGGCCGGGACGCCTGCCCGCGGTGCAGCAGTTGGTGCGCACCGGACTGGACCTGGAGCGAGGCGTGACGTTCCTCGTGGGCGAGAACGGTTCGGGCAAGTCGACGCTGGTGGAGGCGGTCGCGATGGCCTACGGGTTGTCACCGGAGGGCGGGTCGATCCACAGCCGGCACTCGACCCGGCCGACGGAGTCGGCGCTCTCCGACGTGGTGCGCCTGCAGCGTGGCTTGGGCGCCGGCCGATGGGGCTTCTTCCTGCGGGCCGAGACCATGCACGGCTGGTACACCTACCAGGAGCGCGAGGTCGGGGGCGGGAGCCGGCTGCACGAGCTGAGCCACGGCGAGTCGTTCCTCGAGGTGCTGCGCACCCGCTTCGACTCCCCCGGCTTCTACTGCCTTGACGAGCCGGAGGCCGCCCTGTCGTTCGCCTCGACCCTCGCCCTCATGGGCACGTTGCACGACCTCGTCAGGGACGGTGGGCAGGTGCTCTGCGCGACCCACTCCCCCGTCCTCGCCGCGATGCCGGGGGCCCGGATCCTCGAGGTCGGCGAGTGGGGTCTGCGCGAGTCGGTGTGGGAGGAGCTGGAGCTGGTGCAGCACTGGCGCCGCTACCTCGATGAGCCGCAGCGCTACCTGCGGCACGTCCTCGACTGAGTCCTCTCAGGGCAGAGCAGGCGCGTCCTGGCCGACCGCGGCGGCCGCGCTACACGCCGACCGTCCGTCGCGCCACTCCGCCCGGGTGATCGGTACGGTCACCACGAGCACCCGTCGCGTCCCTGCCTCGACCCGCGCGCGCTCGGTCGAGACGTAGGGCTGCACGCTCGGCTCGCGGACCCGGTGGACGAAGCCGCGGACGGAGACCGGGACCTCGCCGCGTCCCTCCACCCGCACCGGGACCCGGATGACGGCCCGGCCGTCCTCCCAGGTGCAGGACACCTCTCCCGTCGTGACCGCGGAGAGCGACGGCTGCCACGGCCGGGCCCACAGGAGCGCCGCTGCCAGGGCGACCACCAGCAGCAGGAGGACCAGCACCCGACCCGGCCGCCGCGTCACCGGGCGTCGACCCGCCGCAGGAGGGCGAGGAACATCGCGTCGGTGCCGTGGCGGTGCGGCCAGAGCTGCAGCGTGCCGGCGACGGGGCCGGCCGCGTCCTCGACCTGTGGGAGGACGGGGCCGAGGTCGACCAGCTCCACGTCGTCACGCGTGGCGAGGGCGTGCTCGACGACTCCGGCGGTCTCCGGCAGCGCCGGGGAGCAGGTCGCGTAGAGCATCACGCCGCCGGGACGGACCGTGTCCAGCGCAGAGCCCAGCAGCCGGCGCTGCAGCGGCACCAGGCCGCGGATGTCGTCCTTGGTGCGGCGCCAGCGCGCCTCGGGCCGCCGGCGCAGGGCGCCGAGACCGCTGCACGGCGCGTCGACCAGCACCCGGTCCAGCGAGCCGGGGGCGACCGGGGGCCGGGTGGCGTCGGCGGTCGCCACCAGGTGGGTGGCGGGGGTCGTCGCGAGGTTGCGTCGCACGAGGCCGGAGCGGTGGTGGGTGCGCTCCAGCGCGAGCAGGCTCGCGCCCCGGTCGGCTGCGAGGCCGGCCAGCAGGGCGCTCTTCCCGCCGGGGCCCGCGCACCAGTCGGCCCAGCGCACGTCGCGGCCCACCAGCGGCGCCGCGGCCACGGCCAGCGCGACCAGCTGGGACCCCTCGTCCTGCACACCGGCGCGCCCCTCGGCCACCGCCGGCACGGCACCGGGGTCGCCTCCCTCCAGGACGGTGCCGTACGCCGAGAGCCGGGTCGGCTCGCCGGGCAGCTCGTCCCGGGTGGCCAGTCCGGGGCGCGCGACCAGGGTCACCCGGGGCGGTGCGTTGTCGGACGCGAGCAGGGCCTCGACCTCGGCCGACCCGCGCTCCCCCAGGGCCCGTCGCAGCTCGGCGACGATCCAGGCGGGGTGGCTGTGGACGACCGCGTCGTGGCGGTCCGAGCCCTGGTCGCGGGGCGGGGCCACCTCGGAGAGCCAGCCGTCGAGGTCGCGCTCGGAGACCCGGCGAAGCACGGCGTTGACCAGTCCCCCGGCCCCCCGTCCCTCCGCCTCCCGGGCGAGGTCGACCGAGGTCGTGATCGCGGCGTGGGCCGGCACCCGCATGGCGAGCAGCTGGTGGGCGCCCAGGCGCAGCACGTCGAGGACCACCGGGGCGAGCCGGCGCAGCGGCCGGTCCAGGCAGGCAGCCAGGACCGCGTCGTAGGTGCCTTGGCGTCGTACGGTGCCGGAGACGAGCTCGGTCACCAGACCGGCGTCGCGGCCGGTCAGCCCGTGGCGGCGCAGGACCGCCGGGAGCAGCAGGTTGGTGTAGGCGTCCTGCTCGCGGACCGCGGCGAGGACCTCGAGCGCGGCCGAGCGGGGGTTGCCGACCGGGGGCTCGGGGCTAGCCACCCAGCCGCGCCCCGTCCTCCAACCGGACGCCGCGCGCCCAGTCGGCCGCGCCCATCTGCTTCTTGCCGAACGCCTTGACCTCGCCGAGGCGCACGGCTGACGTGCCGGTGCCGACCAGGACGTGGTTCTTGCCGACGGCGATCTCGCCGGGCTCGAGGTTCGAGGCCGCCATCGTGACCGGGCCGATCTTGATCCGCTCGCCCCCGAAGGCGCTCCAGGCGCCCGGGAACGGGGTGCACGCACGGATCCGGCGGTCGACGGCCTGCGCGGGCTCGGTCCAGTCGACCTGCGCGTCCTCGACGAGGATCTTCGGCGCCATCGAGACCCCCTCCTCGGGCTGCTCCCGGGGCACGAGGACGCCGTCCTCGATGCCGTCGAGGGTCGTGACCAGCAGGCCGGCGCCGCCCTCGGCCAGCCGGGTCAGCAGGTCGCCCGCGGTGTCGTCCTCGCGGATCCGCTCGGTCATCACGCCGAAGGTCGGGCCGGCGTCCATGGCCTTGACGATGCGGAAGGTCGTGGCACCGGTGACCTCGTCACCGGCCCAGATCGCGTGCTGCACGGGGGCTGCCCCGCGCCACGCGGGCAGGCAGGAGAAGTGCAGGTTGACCCAGCCGTGCGGCGGGATGTCGAGCGCCGACTGCGGCAGCAGCGCGCCGTACGCGACCACCGGGCAGCAGTCGGGGCGCAGTGCGCGCAGCGCCTCCTGGAACTCCGGGTCGCGCGGGTGCTCGGGCTTGAGCACCGGCACGCCGAGCTCCTCGGCGCGCACGGCGACCGGGCTGGCCACGAGCTTGCGGCCGCGACCGGCAGGCGCATCGGGTCGGGTCACGACCCCGACCAGCTCGTGGCGGGAGTCCGCGATCGCGTCGAGGGCGGGCAGGGCGACCTCGGGGGTGCCGGCGAACACGACGCGCATCAGGCTGTGCTCCTCACGTGGGGAGTCCCTTCATGATCGGGTGCGGGGAGAGCTTGACGGTGGGAGGAGCCGCGCCGAACCACTCGGCCTCGCGGATCTCCTTCATCGCCAGCTTCCGGGTCTCCTCGTCCAGGCGGTCCACGAACAGGACGCCGTCGAGGTGGTCGGTCTCGTGCTGGATCGCGCGGGCGAGGTAGTCGCTGCCGTGGATGGTCACCGGCTCGCCGTGCATGTCGAAGCCGTTGGCCACGACCGAGAGCGCCCGCAGGCACTCGAAGGTCATGTCCGGGATCGAGAGGCAGCCCTCGAGGCCGTCCTGCTGCTCCTGCGACAGCTCGAGGGTCGGGTTGACCAGGTGACCCACCTCGCCGTCGACGTTCCACGTGAACACGCGCAGCCCCACGCCGATCTGGGGTGCGGCCAGGCCCGCGCCCGGGGCGGCGAGCATGGTGTCGGTGAGGTCCTGCACGAGGCGGTGCAGCTCCCGGTCGAAGTCGACGACCTCGACGGCCGGCCGGCGCAGGATCGGGTCGCCGAAGAGGCGGATCGGCTGGACGGGCATGGGCGCGAGTCTAGGAGCGCCACCGCAGGACGGCGATTTCGCGCCGCGGTCACGGCCGCCGGTGCCGGCTCACGCTCGAACCAGCGCCGAGTCATCCTCGAACCAGCGCCGACTCACGCTCGAACGGTCGCCGAGTCACCCTCGAACCAGGGCCGGCTCGGCGGGGTCACCGCGCCAGGGACGCCGGGTGAGCGGGGACGCGGTCGGCTGGAGGCGCCCCCGGAGGAGCGTGGATGGGACTGGCCCCCGCCTCGTGAGGGACGAACGAGGCGGGTGGGTGCGACGAAGGGGGTGTGGGCGGCGCGACCCGGGAGACCGCGGCCCCGCCCCCACGACGGCGGCCCCACCTCACAGGGTCGCGGGGTCGACCTGGATGCGGACGGGGTCGAGCTTGCGGGCCGAGCGGAGCCGCTGGAGCTCGCCGAGGGCGGCGGAGAGGCGCGCGCCGTGAGCGCGCGGGACCCGGACCACGACGCGCTGGCGTGGCGGGCCCTCGGCGTAGGGGTCCGGGTCGGGCAGGTCGACCGGACCCAGGACCTCGACCGGGTCGGGGACGTCGAGCAGCGTGAGGGCGTCGTCGAGCGCGCCGGGGGCACCGACGAGGGTCGCCAGCCGGGTGGCCGGCGGCAGGTGCGCCTCGACCCGGGCGGCGGACTCGCGGGCGGCGAACCCACCCATGTCCCAGCGCACGAGCGCCTGGACGGCCGGGTGGGCCGGGTCGCCCACGACGAGGGCCCGGCCCCCCGGGCGGACCAGCGCCACGGCGTTCGCCCAGCGCCGCAACGCCTCCTCCTCGGTGCGCAGGTCGGGGCGGGAGAGCAGCAGCCAGGCGTCGAGCAGCACGACCGCGGCGTACCCTCCCTCGGCCACGGGCTCGGCCCCCGGCGTCGCCACGACCACCTGGGGCCGCCCGTCGACGCGCGCCAGGACGCCGTCGCGGGCCGAGGTGCGCACCCGGACGCTCGGCAGCGCGCGGCCGATCTCCTCCGCGGTGCGGGACTGGCCGATGACCGGGGCACGCAGGCCGCGGTGCCCGCACTCGGGGCAGGACCACGCGGCGTGCACCTCCCCGCACCACCGGCAGGCGGGCGGCTCGGTGGGCGAGCCGAGACGCAGGGGGCCCGTGCAGGCGGTGCAGCGCGCGGGAGTGCGGCACCGCTCGCACGCGAGGGCCGGGACGTAGCCGTGGCGCGGGTTCTGGACGAGCACGGGCCCCTCGGCGACGGCCTCCCGCAGCAGGTCGTGCACCTGCTTGGGCATCCGCGCCGCGCGGGCGTGGGCGTCGCGGACCAGGTCGTGCTCGGAGGCCCCGGCGACCGCGGTGCGCACCGCGGCGCGCAGCACCTCGCGGGGCGCCAGCAGCTCGGGCGCCCACCCGCTGCGCACGAGGTGCTCGCACTCGACAGAGCGGGCGAAGGCGCCCAGCAGTGCGGCAGCACCGGCCTTCTCGGCCCGCAGCAGCAGCGTCTCGCGGGTGTGGGGGTACGGCGCGCGCGGCTCGGCGTGCAGGTCGTCGCCGTCGTCCCACACCACGACCAGCGCGAGGTCGTGCACCGGAGCCAGGGCCGCGGCCCGGGTGCCGACCACGATGCGCCGCTGGCCGCGCAGGACGCGCAGGAACGAGCGGTACCGGGCGGCCGGGCCCAGGTCGGCGGTCAGCACGACGTGCTGCTCCGGCTCCCCCGTGGCCCGGAGCGCAGCGTCGACGCGCTCGACGTCCTTGCCGTCGGGCAGGCACACGACGACCCCGCCGGGAGCGGTCAGCGCCGCCTCGGCGACCAGGCGCGGCCAGTCGGCCCCAGGAGGAGGGCTCCAGACCGCACGCGGGGCGGAGCCGGAGCGCAGGTGCCCCAGCCAGGCCGCGGCCAGCGGGTGCTCGGCCCAGGCTGCCTCGGCCGCCGCCGGGTCGCGGGGGACGACTCCGGTCGCGGGCGGCTGCTCCTCGGCCTCAGTGGTCGCGTGCCGCGGCGGGACGGCAAGCCTCAGCACGTCGCCGCGGGTGCCGGCGTACCGCTCGGCGAGGGCGCCCGCCAGCTCGACCACCTCGGGGACCAGCACCGGCTCGGGGCTGACGACGCGGCGCAGCGGCTGCAGCACGCCGGGGTGCTCGGAGGTCGCCAGGCGCTCGAGCACGAACCCGTCGGCGTCCTGGCCGGCGAAGCGCACCTTCACCCGGACCCCGGGTCGGGCGGACTCGGCCATCGCGGCGGGGACGGCGAAGTCGAAGGGACGGTCGAGGTGGGCCAGCGGAAGGTCGAGCAGCACGCGCGCCACCGGGTCGACGTCGGTGATCGCGGCCCCGGCGGCCTTGCGCTCACGCGTGGCGCGGGCCTTGGCCTGCGCCTGCTTCACCGTCGAGCGGACCAGCCCCGGGAGCAGCTCGGGCTGGTCCTCGGGGCTGGCGGGCATGCGCGAGTTCTACCAGCCGGGACCGACGGCCCCGCCGAGCCGTCAGAAATGAACCCTCGACCCGTCGCTTCCGTCACCGTGGAGGTGCGGAACCGACGGGTCGAGGGTCCAGAAGTGACTACTCGGCGGTCAGGCGCCGACAGCGGCCTTGAGGGCGTCGGCGCGGTCGGTGCGCTCCCAGGTGAAGTCGGGGAGCTCGCGGCCGAAGTGGCCGTACGCCGCGGTCTGGCCGTAGATCGGGCGCAGCAGCTGCAGGTCGGCGATGATCGCGGCCGGGCGCAGGTCGAAGACCTCCAGCACCGCGGCCTGGATCCGCTCGTCGGAGACCGTCCCGGTGCCGAAGGTCTCCACGAAGACACCCACCGGCTGGGCCTTGCCGATGGCGTAGGCGACCTGGACCTCGCAACGACGGGCCAGGCCCGCAGCCACGACGTTCTTGGCGACCCAGCGCATCGCGTAGGCGGCCGAGCGGTCGACCTTCGAGGGGTCCTTGCCCGAGAACGCGCCACCGCCGTGGCGGGCCATGCCGCCGTAGGTGTCGACGATGATCTTGCGACCGGTCAGGCCGGCGTCGCCCATCGGACCGCCCACGACGAAGGTGCCGGTGGGGTTGACCAGCAGGCGGTAGCCGTCGGAGTCGATGTCGAACTGCTCGAGCACGGGTGCGATCACGTGCTTGGCGATGTCGGGCTGCAGCCGGGTCTCCAGGTCGATCCCGGCCTCGTGCTGGGTGGAGAGCACGACGGTGTCCACGCGCACGGCGCGGTCGTCCTCGTCGTACTCGATGGTGACCTGGGTCTTCCCGTCGGGACGCAGGTAGGGCAGCGTGCCGTCCTTGCGCACCGCCGAGAGCCGCTCCGAGAGCGTCTGCGCGATCTTGATCGGCAGCGGCATCAGCTCGGGGGTGTCGTCACAGGCGTAGCCGAACATCAGCCCCTGGTCACCCGCACCCTGCCGGTCCAGCTCATCGGCCGAGGACTCCGTGCGCGACTCGTGCGCGGTGTCCACACCCTGCGCGATGTCGCCCGACTGGCCGCCGATCGCGACCATCACGCCGCACGAGGCGCCGTCGAAGCCCTTCTCGGAGTGGTCGTAGCCGATGTCGAGGATCTTCTGCCGCACGATCGACTTGATGTCGACGCACCCGCTCGTGGTCACCTCGCCCGCCACCACCACCAGGCCGGTGGTCAGCAGTGTCTCCACCGCGACCCGGGAGGCCGGGTCCTGCCGCAGCATCTCGTCGAGCACGGCGTCGCTGATCTGGTCAGCGATCTTGTCCGGGTGTCCCTCGGTCACGGACTCGGAGGTGAACAGGCGTCCAGTCATGCGCGCAAGCCTAGACGGAGGCCCAGCGGGCACCGACGCGGTCCCAGATCGCGTGTGCCAGCGCGCCCTTGGAGCCCCGCGGCACCTCCACGAAGCCACCGTCGGCCTCCAGGATGACCGCCTCGTTGTCGGGGCTGCCGAAGACCGCTCCCCCGCTGACGTCGTTGACGACCAGCAGGTCGCAGCCCTTGCGGGCCAGCTTGGCGCGCGCGAGGTCGAGCACCGACCCGGTCGCGTCCCCGGTCTCGGCGGCGAACCCGACGACGACCTGCTCCGGGTGGGTGCGGTGGCCCGCGAGCTCGCGCAGGACGTCGGGGTTCTGCTCGAGCTCGATGGCCGGGGCGGAGCCGTCCTCGGCCTTCTTGATCTTGGCCTCGCTGCGCGAGGTCGGCCGGAAGTCGGCGGGAGCCGCGGCCATTACGACCGCGTCGGCGGTGGCGGCGGCGGTGAGCACGGCCTCACGCAGCTGCTCGGTGGTCTCGACGCGGACGACGTCGACCCCCGCGGGGTCGGCCAGGGCGGTGTTGGCCGCGACGAGCGTGACCTTCGCGCCCCGGGAGGCGGCGGCCCGGGCCAGGGCGTAGCCCTGGAGCCCCGATGACCGGTTGCCGAGGAAGCGGACGGGGTCGAGGTACTCCCGCGTGCCGCCTGCGCTGACCACGACGTGGCGACCGACGAGGTCACGGCCCGTCTCGCCGTCGCGGTCGAGGACGTCGACGCAGAGCGCGAAGACCTCGGCGGGCTCGGGCAGACGCCCCTTGCCGGTGTCGGCACCGGTCAGTCGCCCCTCGGCGGGCTCGACGACGAGCACACCGCGCTCGCGCAGCGTGGCCACGTTGGCGCGGGTGGCCGGGTGCTCCCACATCTCGGTGTGCATCGCGGGCACCAGCACCACCGGGCACCGCGCGGTGAGCAGGGTGTTGGTGAGCAGGTCGTCGGCCAGCCCGTGGGCGGCCTTGGCCAGCAGGTCCGCGGTGGTCGGGGCGACCACGACCAGGTCGGCGCTCTGGCCGATCCGCACGTGCGGCACCTCGTGGACCCGGTCCCAGACCTCGTCGCTGACCGGCTTGCCCGACAGGGCCGCCCAGGTCGCCGCGCCGACGAAGTGCAGGGCGGAGGCGGTCGGCACGACGGTCACGTCGTGGCCGGACTCGGTGAAGCGGCGCAGCAGCTCGCAGGCCTTGTACGCCGCGATGCCGCCGCCGACACCGAGGACCACCCGACGTCGCCGCGGCGAAATGGCGGAGGGCCGCTCCCCCGACGGGGAAGCGGCCTCCGAGGTGATGGCGTCGCCGGGGTCCGTCACGGGGACGGGGTCACTCCAGACCGGTGGCGGCGTCGGCGGCCGCGGCCTGGGCCGCCGCCTCCTCCGCCGCGAGCTCGGCCGGGTCCACGTGCTCGCAGGTCAGCAGGTCCTCGTTGATCTCGCGCAGCGCGATCGAGAGCGGCTTCTCCTGCACGTGGGTCTCCACGAGCGGGCCGACGTACTCCAGCAGGCCCTCGCCGAGCTGGGAGTAGTAGGCGTTGATCTGGCGGGCGCGCTTCGCGCCGTAGAGGACCAGCTGGTACTTGCTGTCCGTCTTGGTCAGCAGGTCGTCGATCGAGGGGTTGGTGACACCCTCGGCGGCGATGTTGGGAGCAGACACAGGTCTGGTCTTCCTCACGTGTCGTCGGACAGAAGTGCAGGCCCCTGGGCAGGACGCCCGGAGCCAACCATCAACTCTACCAACTCGTCGGCGGCGCGACGAACTTCGTGGTTGGTGATGGTCTTGTCGAACTCGGGCTCGGCGGCCAGCTCCTCGCGGGCGGTGACGAGGCGGCGCTCTCGCTCCTCCTCGGTCTCGGTGCCCCGGCCGACGAGCCGGCGCACGAGCTCCTCCCACGACGGGGGCGCGAGGAAGACGAAGAGCGCCTCGGGCATGGTGCGCCGCACCTGGCGCGCGCCCTGCAGGTCGATCTCCAGCATCGCCGGTCGACCGGCGGCCAGCGCCTCCTCGACCGGGCGGCGAGGCGTGCCGTAGCGGGCCGCCTTGTGGACCACCGCCCACTCCAGCAGGTCGTCCTCGGCGACCATCCGGTCGAACTCGGCATCGCTGACGAAGTGGTAGTGGACCCCGTCGACCTCACCGGGCCGCGGGGCGCGGGTGGTGGCGGAGACCGAGATCCAGACCTCGGGGTGGGACTCGCGGACCGCAGCGGCGACCGTGCCCTTGCCGACGGCGGTGGGCCCGGCCAGGACGACCAGGCGGCTGGGTGCGGGGCTCACGCGCCGCCGAACTCCTTCTCCAGCGCGGCCACCTGCTTGACGCCGAGCCCGCGGACCCGGCGGCTCTCGGCGATGCCGAGGCGCTCCATCACCTGGCGAGCGCGCACCTTGCCCAGCCCGGGCATCGCCTGCAGCAGGTCGACGACCTTCATCTTGCCGATCACCTCGTTGGTCTGGCCCTCGCGCAGCACGTCGACGATCGAGGCCCCGGAGTTCTTGAGGCGGTTCTTCACCTCGGCCCGCTCCCGACGGGAGGCGGCGGCCTTCTCGAGGGCCGCCTGTCGCTGTTCGGGGGTCAGAGGGGGGAGAGCCACGGAAGGGTCCTTCGAGATCTGGGGGCCGGAGGAGCGGGGGCGCGCGTCAATCTAGTCAGAGTTCCTTGACCCCGGCAAACAGTCCAGGCTCTCCCTGGACGGTTGCGGTGCCGCGATTCCCTAGAGGTAGAGCGGGGTCTGGCACACGTCGCGCACCTGGGTCTCCAGCACCGCCAGCGCCTGCGCGGTCTGCGGACGCACCAGCTCGCGGGCCGCGGCGTCGATCGCGGTGCGGTCGTCCTCGGCGAGGTCCGCCGGCGGGTCCTCCCGGTCGTACGACGCCGCGTCGACGCCCGCGGACTCCAGCGCGTCCTCGAGCGCCTCGAGCCGACCCACGACCTGCTGCCACTCGTCGACGACGTCGCCCGGGGCGGCGTCGCGCAGGTCGCGCAGCTGCGGCAGGACCGAGAGCAGCGCGTCGGGGCCGCCCCCGGCGACCGCCTCGGTCAGCGCCTCCTGGTGCTCATCGACCCGCTCGCAGTAGGCCTCGAAGGGGTCCGAGGAGCAGCCGGTGAGCAGGGATCCTCCGAGCACCGCTGCGACCGCACCGACCGCCAGGCCGCGTCGCACCTGGGCGCCCCGGCCGAGCCCGCGGGTCACCGGAGGGGCCTGACGAGGGCCGCCAGCTCCTCGTGCGTGCGCCGCACGGCGTCGGCCATCGCCACCGGGTCCGGCCCCAGCCGCAGCACCTCCCGCGAGGAGCTGGCCAGGACGTGGCGCACCCGCGGGCCGAAGATCCGCGCGAGGTCGGCGACCGTGCCCCCCTGGGCACCGAAGCCGGGGGCGAGGACGGGCCCGCCGAAGTCGAGGTCGGCGCCGGCGTCGCCGATCGTGGCACCCACGACCGCGCCGAAGGAGCCCAGCGGCTCGGCCCCGGCGTTGAGCCTCCGCAGGTGGGACAGCACGCGGTCCGCGACCCGCTCCCCCGCCGGGCCCGCGCCGTCGTCGGTGCGGGCGTGCTGGACCTCCGGGCCCTCCTTGTTGGAGGTGAGCGCGAGGACGAAGACGCCTGCGCCGTGGCGCTGCGCGGTCTCCACCATCGGGTCCAGCGAGCCGAAGCCGAGGTAGGGGCTGGCGGTGATGGCGTCGCAGGCCAGCGGCGAGGACGGGTCGAGGTAGGCGTCGGCGTAGGCCTGCGAGGTCGACCCGATGTCCCCGCGCTTCACGTCGAGCAGCACCAGCGCACCCGCGGCCCGCGACTCCTCGACGACCCGTTCCAGCACCGCGACGCCCCGGCTGCCGAACCGCTCGTAGAAGGCCGACTGCGGCTTGACGACCGAGCAGAGCGGCGCCACCGCCTCCACGACCGTGAGCGCGAACCGCTCGAGGCCCGCGACGTCGTCGGTGAGGCCCCACTCGGCCAGGAGCGCCGCGTGCGGGTCGATCCCGACGCAGAAGGCACCGCGCTCGGACATCGCCCGGTGCAGGCGCGTACCGAAGGGCTCCGCGGCTCCTCCGTGGGGGGTCTGGGTCATGGGGCCACCTCGTCGGTGCTCAGGGCTGCCGCGAGCCGGGCAGCCGTGGTCGGGTCGTGGAGGAGGGCGCTGCCGACCTGGACGGCCACCGCGCCGAGGTCGAGGAACACCCGGGCGTCCTGGGGCGTGACGATGCCACCGGAGGCGACGACGTCGCACGTGGCGCCCGCGGCGTCGAGGGCGCGCC
>WLJH01000028.1 GCA_009701885.1 Actinomycetota bacterium | reverse complement strand
GGGTCGGCACCGGCTCGGGCGCCTGGGCCGCGGGAGCGGGTCGGTCCTGCGCGGGCACGTCCTCGGGGACCTGGGCGGGTCGGACCGGGCGGGCCGGGGCCGAGGGTGCCGCCGCGGCGGGGGCGGCCGCTGCCGGCGTACCGGTGACCGCCATCCGACGCTCCAGCCGGTCGAGGCGGGCGGCGAGGCCCTCCGTGCCGTGGTCGGCGCCCGGCAGCAGGACGCGGGCGCAGATCAGCTCCAGCAGCAGCCGGGGCGCGGTGGCGCCGCGCATCTCGGTGAGACCGGCGGCCACGAGGTCGGCGGCGCGGGTGAGGTCGGCGGGCCCGAACCGGGCGGCCTGGGCGACCAGCCGCTCCCCGGCGTCCTCGGAGACGTCGATCAGCCCGGTCGCGGGGGCGTCGGGCACGGCGGCCACGATCACCAGGTCGCGCAGGCGGCGCAGCAGGTCCTCGGTGAAGCGGCGCGGGTCCTGCCCGGTCTCGACGACCTTGTCGACCACGCCGAAGACCGCGGCTCCGTCGCCGGCGGCGAAGGCGTCGACGACCTCGTCGAGCAGGCTGTCGGGGGTGTAGCCCAGCAGACCCGTGGCCAGCGCGTGCGTGACACCCTCGGGGCCGGCGCCACCGAGCAGCTGGTCGAGCACCGAGAGGGTGTCACGGGCCGAGCCTCCACCGGCGCGGACCACGAGCGGGATCGCAGCCGGCTCGATCGCGACCCCCTCGCGCTCGCACAGCTCGGAGAGGTAGCTGGAGAGCAGGCGCGGCGGGATCAGTCGGAACGGGTAGTGGTGGGTGCGGGAACGGATCGTCCCGATCACCTTGTCGGGCTCGGTCGTGGCGAAGATGAACCGCAGGTGCGGCGGCGGCTCCTCCACCAGCTTCAGCAGGGCGTTGAAGCCCTGCGGGGAGACCATGTGGGCCTCGTCGATGATGTAGATCTTGTAGCGGCTGCGCACCGGCGCGAAGAACGCCTTCTCCCGCAGGTCGCGCGCGTCGTCGACGCCACCGTGCGAGGCCGCGTCGATCTCGATCACGTCGATCGACCCGGGCCCGCCGCGCGCGAGGTCGCGGCAGGAGTCGCACTCCCCGCACGGGTCGGCCACCGGGGCCTGCTCGCAGTTGAGGGCCCGCGCCAGGATGCGGGCGCTCGTGGTCTTGCCGCAGCCACGGGGGCCGGAGAAGAGGTAGGCGTGGTTGACCCGGTTGTTGGCCAGGGCCGCGCGCAGGGGAGCCGTCACGTGGTCCTGCCCGATGACCTCGTTGAAGGTCTCGGGCCGGTAGCGGCGGTACAGGGCGAGCGGCGACTCCACGTGCAGACCCTAACCACGGGCGCCGACAACGCACCACGGCGGCGGGAGCGGCCTGGGGACGGGCCGTGGACCGCGTCGACCTGGACCGACCGGAGCGTCCGGCCCCAGGGACACGAAGGCCCCCCGCGCACCCGACAGAGCTCACTTACCCTTGCTGCCTCTCGGCCCTGGGGGAGTTGGGCGAGGTGCCGCCACGCGGGGGGTTGCCCGGGAGTCTAGGTGAGCGCGCGGAGGGCGGCCAACCCGGCCCGACCCGCCCCCCGTCGTACGCCGTCGCGCGCCGCCGCGCGCGCTCGACCGCGGCCCGGAGCACCGTCCGGGCGCGCGGCAGGCGATTTCGTGCGGCGCAGGCCCACCGGTACCCTCCTCGGCGGAGGTATCGCCTAGTGGCCTATGGCGCTCGCTTGGAAAGCGGGTTGGGTTAATAGCCCTCGGGGGTTCGAATCCCCCTACCTCCGCCGCAGAGAGGACGGCGTCGACCGACAGGTCGGCGCCGTTCATGCTTCCCGGCTGTCGGGCGGCGCGCGGGGCCGCGGTCGGCCGGGGGCGCCCCCGGAGGAGCGTGGTTGGGTCTGGCGGGCTCCTCGTGAGGGACGAGCGAGGAGCCTGGTAGCGACGAAGGGGACGCCCCCGGCCGTCCGCGGCGTCGCGCGCCCCACGCGGCCCCGACGACGCAGGGTCAGCGGCGGCGGGCCAGGAGCGGGCGGGCGAGGACGGCGAGCAGCAGCGCCCCGCCGCCGAGCAGCCCCCACCACACCGCACTGCCGCGGGTGGTGGCGAGCAGGTCCTCGGGCTCCTCAGGGGCGGCGGCCGCGGTGGAGGGTCGGGGGACGTCGGTGTCCCCGGCGTACCCGCCTGCGCGCAGCTCACCCGCCGTCGCGGTGAGGGCGGCGAGGGCCTGCACCTGCCCAGCGCCGGTGACGGGCGAGGGCACGTCGGGCCGGCCGTCGGCGGTGGCGACGAGACGTGCGACGAGGTCCCCGGGCTCGGCCTCGGGGTAGGCGGAGCGCAGCATCGCGAGGACCCCGGCGACCAGCGCCGTGGACCACGCGCTGGACCCGACGTCCACGACGCAATGCCCACCCTCGACCGAGACCGAGACCGCGTCGCGGGCCGGAGCGACGACGTCGAGAGAGCTGCTGCGCAGCGGGTCGGTGACGTCCTCGGGCAGCGGCCCGACCGCCACGACACCGGGCAGGGCCGCGGGGTGGACCAGCGGGCCGGCGTCCTCGTCGGGGCGCGGTGTGGCGAGCGCGGTGAGGGAACCCGTCCCGGCCTCTGCGTCGACCTCTCCGACCAGGTCCACCGGGCGGTCACCGCCCTGGGCCACGACCAGCACGCCCGCCTCGACCAGGTCGGACACCAGGTCCGCCACCCGGTCGTCCTGCGGCACCTGCAGGGGGACGACGACGATGTCGACCGACGGCACCCGGTCCCGCACGTGGGCCAGGCCGTCGGCCAGTGCCGCCGCGTCCGGGGCCTCCTGGCCCTCCTGGGTCGGGGTCGCGGTGTCGTAGACGCGCACGTCGACCAGCTCGACCCCGGGCGCCACGCCGACCGGGAGGTCGTCGTCACGCGCGGGCCCGGCGACCAGGCCGGCCACGACGGTGCCGGTGGGATCCACGACCGGGCCCGGGCCGACGACCGAGGTCCCGCCGGGGCCCAGCGGGAGGTCCGCCGCGCCGGAGATGCCCGAGGACAGCACGGCGACGGTCGTGCCGGCACCCGCCTGGCCGCGGCCGCTGCGCTCGAGGCGGTCCTGGGCGGCGAGCACCCCCGTCCGCCGCAGGGCCTCGCTGGCGGTCTCGGTGGTGGGCCGCGGGTCGCCCGGGGCGACCTCGAGGCAGGAGACGTCGATCGCGTGGGCGGGTGCGGCCACGCCGACGGGGAGGCCGAGGGCGATGCCGCACACCGTGGCCACCGCCCACGAGCGGGTCACCCGGTCCCGACGACGCTCGTCGGTGCTCGCTGCGCGACCAGCGGCGCCGGCGGGGCTCAGCCGCACGTCTGCTCCGCACCCTCGGGCTGCGGCGGGCACAGCGCCGCCTCCTGCGACAGCGCCACGCCGGCGTCGAAGAGGTCCAGCCAGGTGCTCGGGACCAGCGGGGCGGCGTACGCGCCGTACCCGAGCAGCTCGGGGGTGTCGGCGCCGACGAGCGCGTTGGCCCGGCCCTTCTGGTCGACCACGAAGCGACTGCCCGCGGGCTCCCCCTCCACCACGGTGTCGGTGGCCAGGCCCTCGAAGTCACCACTGACGACGTAGGCCCCGGCGCCGGGGTCCACGTCGACCAGCCGCTGCGAGGGGTCGAGCACGCGGTCGGCGGAGGCGTCCTCGTCGGGCGAGGTGGCCAGCTGCACCAGCGGCGACCGGTCGGCGGAGGCGTCGAGCAGCGCGCAGGTCTGGCCGGGCACGGCGGAGAGCAGGTCCTGGGGCCAGCGCGCGGCGGCGTACCCCTCCGAGGCCGCGCCTCCGTCGAGCCCGTCGCGCTCCCGGGGCTGTCGGCCACCGCGGCCGTCCGACGAGACGTCGAGGTTGCTCCACAAGGCGAGGGCGAAGGCGGACAGCGGCTGCAGCGCCCCGGTGTCGTCGACCAGGAAGCCGGTGCCGGCGTCGGAGCGGGTGTAGTCGCCGACGCGCACCCCGTCGGGCTGGCCGGGGGCCGGCTCGCCGAGGTCGTCGAGGTCGAAGGCGGCCGCGTCGAGGTCGCCGCCCCGGGGGAAGAGGTCCAGCCACTCCCGCGGCACCTTCACCGCACCCGCGGTGCCGTTGAGGCCGACGGCACGCAGGAAGGCCTCGGTCTGGTCGGAGTCCTCGTCGGGCACGGCGTAACGGAAGGCCTGCGCCGGGCCCAGGGCGCCCTCGGGGACCGTCGCCACCAGCCACAGCCCCGCGTCGGGCCCCTTGACCTCGACCAGCGCGGCCTCGGTCTCCTGGGTCGGCGCCACGCCCACCTGCGAGGAGACCCGCACGGTCAGGCCGCGGTCCGGCCCGGTGCAGGCGGTCCAGCCGGTGTCGACCAGGTCGCCGGTCGCCGGCAGGCTCGCGGGGGCGTTGAGGATGCCGACGTCCTCGCCGAGGGGGCGGGTCTCGATGGTCTCCTGGGAGACGATCCGCGGCTCGAGGCCCTCGGCACCGAGGATCAGCTGCGCGGAGGTGATGTTGATGACCGGGCGCAGCTCGGGCAGCTCGCCGGTCTCCTCCTCGTCCTCGAGGATGACGTACGCCGCGCCCTGCTCCTTGCTGATGACCAGCCCGGGGGCGTCCCAGTCGCTGTCGGGGCGGTCGGAGAAGACGCCGGTCACCGCGGCCCCGGCGATGAGCAGCACGGACAGGGCCGCGCCGCCGACGATGCTGCGACCTGGCCGCGCGGGCTCGACCTCGCGACCACCGGGGGCGCCGGAGACGAAGGCGGTGACGAGCCGGCGGCGGGAGAAGGAGTGCGCCTCGACGAGGTCGCGCTTGGTGGCCATGCGCGCCTCAGCCGCTGATCGCGTCGAAGAGCCCGGTCGCCAGCACCGCGAGCGGCAGCAGGGCGACCAGCGCCACGGTCTCGGCCACGTCGCCGAGCCGCGCACGGCGCACCGAGGGCGCCGACGGCACGAGGGTGACCGCGAGCAGGATCCCCCCGGTGGCCGCCAGCACCACGGCGGTGGTGGGCCGCCAGTCGGGGTGCAGCCACAGCAGGGAGGCCGCGACCGACACCAGGCCGAGCAGCCCGCTCACCAGCCCGACGAGCACCTCCGTGCCGGTGCGGTACTGCCGGGTGCGCAGCATCAGGACCAGCGCGCAGACGACGGCCAGCAGCGTGCCGGCCAGACCCGCGCCGACGGCCAGCGGCGCGACCGCCACGAGGAGCAGGCCGACGGTGGCGCCGATCGAGACCAGGATCTCGTGGGCCAGCCGTGCGTCGCTGCCGACCTCGGCGGGGTCGATCTCCTCGGGGTCGGCGGTGATGTCGGTGACGGAGTAGATCTGCTCGACGTTGCGGCCGGTGACGCCCAGCGCGAGCCAGGGGAAGACGCTGCCGCACACGACCAGCAGGACCAGCAGCCCGACCAGCACGCGCGCGGGCTCGGCCCCGGTGCCGTCGAGGAGCAGGCCACTGACGAGGAAGACCGCGCCGACGATGGCAGGCGGCAGCACGAGCGCCCGGCCCTCCCCCACGGCCAGCAGCGCGAGCAGTCCCGCAGCCAGGGCCCCCAGGCCGGCCATGGCGACCGGCAGGCCGAACAGGTCGCCCTCGGGTGCGAGCAGGAGGCCGGCGACCGCGGCGTACAGCCCGGAGGTCCAGGCCACGGCGACCGCCGCGTCGCGCTCGCCCTGCACGCGCGAGAGCACGACTGCGCCGCCGAGCAACGCCGCGGCGACCACCACGGCGGCGGTGCCCGCGAGCGCGGAGTCGGTCTGGAGCAGCAGGCTGCCCGCGCCCAGGACGAGCAGCAGGCCGGCGGCGACCAGGGCCGTACGCCGACCGGAGGCGGGCGACCACGGACGAAGGTCGCGCTCCACGACGTCGGTCATCGCCTCCACGACGTCGTCGTAGACCCGCGGCGGCTCCTCGTCGACCCCGGCCGTGACGGTCAGCAGCCCGCCGTCCTCCACGCCCTGGACGAGCAGGCCGACGTCGCCCGAGAGCCGACGGCCCTCGGCGGTGGTCACGGCGTACCCGCCGTGGACGGTCAGCGCGTCGAGCAGCCCGACGCTGCGGGCCAGCTCGGGGACCAGCTCGGCCACGGGCACCGCCCCGGGCAGGACCAGGTCGACCCGGCGGCTGCCGGAGGCGACGGTGACCCGGACCAGGCCGGAGGCCACGGACGGGGTTCCTGCGGCGCTGGGGGGCGCGGTGGTCATCGGGGGTTCCCTCCAGGAGCGGGGCGGGGGACGGGGCGACGGGGTGCGGGGGACGCGGGGGTCCTACCCACGCGAGAGCGGCCCGTCCCCCCGGTCTGGACCGGGAGGACGGGCCGAGGTACGCAGGTAGCCCCGCGGGCGAGGCTCAGCCGCCGAACAGGGCGGCGCCGCGCTGGTCGGCCGAGCGGTAGTCCTGGTTGGCGGTCGAGACGGCGACGCTGGTGCGGGCCAGCAGGTCCTTCATCTCGTGGATCGCCTGGTCCCACTGCGCCTTGGCCTGGGTGTAGGCCTGCTGGGCGCTACCGGACCAGCCGGCGCCCTTGAGCTCCTTGAGGTCGTCCTCGAGGCGGTTCATCCGGTCCTCGATGGCCTTGACCCCGTTGGCGAGGTCGGTGGCGCCGATGTCCAGGCCACCGTGGTTGACGCTGATGCCGTCGAACATGTCTGTCTCCTGTCCTGTCTCAGCGACCGTTGGGCAGGGCGCCCAGCGAGTTCTGGAGGGCGGTCATCGAGGACTGCTGCGCGTCGTCGGTCGACACGTTGTCCTTCTCGGTCGTGATGAGGTTCTGCTCGAACTCGTTGAGCGCGTTGACGATCTTCTGCTGCTTCTCGTTCCACGCCATCGCGAGCGCCTGGAACGAGGTCGAGCCCTGGCCGCCCCACTGGCTGCGCAGCGCTTCGACGTTGTTCATCAGCGTCTTGGAGATGCCGTCGAACTCCGCCTTGGCGTCCGCCACCAGTCCGGCGGCGCGGGTCAGGGTCTTCTCGCCCTGGCCGTAGTCGGGTGCTGCCATGGCCCTGCTCCTTCCTCGGAGGCGACCAGGTCGCCCGAGATGTCGTGTGTGTCTGGGTCCGTCAGCCGGTCCGACCCCCCGTGGGACCGGCTCCTGCTGGACGTGCAGGCGTGTACCCCCGCCTTTACCTGCTAAACCACGATGGACCCCGGACTGTGGACGACCGACCCCCCGGTGGGGACCCCGGCGCGCTCCGGGTGCGTCACCGGCGGTGTCCCCAGGCGTGGACGCCGCCTGGGACTCACACGTCGGGGATGTTCTCCCACAGGTGCCGGAACAGGCCGCTGGCCGGGACGAGACAGGCAAGAGCCACCGCGGCGGTCAGTCCCTCGAGCACCTCGGCGCGCCGCGACCACCAGGCCGAGCGCCACCCCCGGCCGGTCGCGACCGCTGCGAGGACCACCAGGGCGCCGACGCCGACGGCACCCAGCGCGAGCCACCAGCCGGAGCCCTCGGCGAGCCCCGGGGCGAGGTCGAGGAGCAGCGCCGCCCAGCAGCCCAGCCCGCCGACGCGCAGCAGCACGCGGGCCAGCCGGTGGCGGTAGCTGCGGGCGGCCAGCAGGACCGCACCGCCCGAGAGCAGCACGAGCAGCCGCGCGCCGACCACGTCGGCCGGCTCGCTGACCGAGGACAGCACGCCCGGGGCGGCGAGGAGCAGGACCGCCAGCACGCCGGCCGAGGCGGCGGTGACGGTGCGGGCACCTCGCGCCGCGACGGCGCGCACGGTCGCCGGGGGCACGACGGTGCGACCGCGGCGGCCGGTGGGCCGCTCGCGCGCCGACCACGCGGTGACCGCGAGCCGCTCGACGTCGATCAGCATCTGGTCGGGGACGTCGACGGCGAAGCCCGGCACGAACCGCGGCGCCAGCATGGCCAGCACCAGCAGCACGGCCCACACCAGCTGGGAGCCCGCGCCCACGAGCGCGCCGCCCATCGTCACGAGGAAGAAGGCGAGGCCCACGACGGTCCACACGCGCAGGACCTCCGAGCCGTGCGGGGCCAGGGCCCGCGCGATCGCCGCGGCGACCGCGGAGACCAGGGCGGCGACACCGAGCACGGTGGGCAGCCGTTCTGGCGCGGGGTCCCAGACCACGGCGTACGCCGCGGCGCCGGCGTACGCCGGGGCGACCAGCGCCCGCGCGGCGGCCCAGCGGCCGACCGGCAGGGCGGCCAGGACGGCGCCACCGACGAGGACGGCGACCGTGACGTCGCGGAGGGCAGCGCTCGCGGTCGTCGCCGACCAGCCCGCGAGCAGGGCGAGCGCCCCCGCGACCACGAGCAGGGCGGCCAGCCAGGGACCGCCGTCGGGGGCAGCCCCGGCCTGGTGGACGCCGCGGGCCGGTCGGTCGGGCACGGTGTCGGGCACCACCACGAGCAGCGACCCGGGGCGGACCCCCGCGTCGGCCAGCGGCAGGGCCGGCTGCAGGGCCAGACCGGTCGTGGTGCCGAGCGAGGGCACCGCGGGGAGGCCCAGCTGCTCGGCGTACTCCTGGGCGACGTCGGCGGCGGTGGCCATGGAGGGGACGACGAGGTCCACGACCCCGCCGGGGCCGTGCACGCTGAGCGCGACGACGTCGCCGGTCCCTGTTCTTGCCGCCACGGCACCTCCCTTCCCCGCCACGGGGCGCTCGACACCGCCCGGCGCCACCGGTCTGCACCGGATGCTCTCCCGGACCGCGCAGGTCACGCCCGCGACACGGGCGCAGGAGGTACTGACCACCTGCGCGAGGCGGTTTCGCCCGGGCGGGGGAAGGGTAGTCGCCCGCCGTGACGACGACCCTGCGCGGACAGCGCCCCGAGGCACCCGAGATGCCGAGCGGGGAGATCAAGCTGCAGGCGCCCCCCGAGCTCGACCAGTCCGAGGGCGCCGCCGGCGTGCTGATGAACGCCATCCCGATGCTCGGCAGCCTGGGCTCGATCGTGCTCGTCGCCTCGATGGGGGCCGGCGCGGGCGGCGGTGGCGGCCGCTCCTACATCGCCGCCGGCATGTTCCTCTTCGCCACGCTCGGTTTCATCGTCGTCCAGATCGACCGACAGCGGAAGCAGCGCGCGCAGTCGGTGACCGGCTCGCGCACCGAGTACCTCCGCTACCTCGCGACGGTCCGCTCGGTCGCCCGCGACGCCGCCGCCCAGCAGCGCCAGGCGCTCACCTGGCAGCACCCCGACCCCACCTCGCTCCCGGCGCTCGCCGAGGAGCGCAGCCGCGTCTGGGAGCGCACCTCGACCGACGCGGAGTTCCTGCACGTGCGGTACGGCGTGTGCCACCAGGAGCTCGCGCTGCGCCTGGTGCCGCCCGAGAGCGCGCCGATCGACCAGGTCGACCCGGCCGCGGCCTCGGCGCTGCACCGCCTCCTCGTCGTCCACCGCAACCAGCCCGACCTGCCGGCCTCGGTCGACCTGCGCGCCTTCGACCGGATCGAGGTGTGCGGCCCCGAGGAGTCGGCCCGTTCACTGGCGCGGGCGCTGCTCTGCTCCGCGGCGGCCTTCCAGTCCCCCGAGCACCTGGTCGTCGCGGTGCTCGCGGGCGAGCGGCAGCTCGCGCACTGGGACTGGGTCAAGTGGCTGCCGCACAGCCACAGCCCGCAGGAGTCCGACGCGGTCGGCCCGCGCCGGATGGTCTCGACCTCCCTCGACGAGCTCGCCGACCTGCTGCCGCCCGACCTGGCCGACCGGCCGCGCTTCGGCGCCGACGAGCGCCCGGCCACACCCCACGTGCTGCTGGTCCTCGACGGCGCGACCCTGCCGCCCGGCAACCACGTCGTCCCGCCCGACGGCCTGCACGGCGTCACCGTGCTCGACCTCCCGGCGCGCTGGGACGAGCTGGAGGACGCCAGCCGGCTGCGGCTGGCGCTCCTGGCCGAGGAGCCGTCCGACGGCCTGGTGCCGCTGGAGGCGGTGCGGGTGCGCGAGCCCGCGATCCGCGCCAAGGGCGACCAGTGCGACCTCGCCACCGCCGAGGCGTTCGCCCGCCGGCTCACCGCCCTGCACACCGTCTCCGCGGGCGCCGTCGACGCCGCACCGAGCTCGGAGATCACCGGGCCGACCGACTTCATGGAGGTCCTCGGCCTGGGCGACGTGCACGTGCTGGACCCCGACGCCGCCTGGCGCACCCGCCCCGCCCGCGACCGGCTGCGGGTGCCGATCGGAGTCGGCGACGGCGGCGGTCTCGTGCACCTGGACATCAAGGAGTCCGCCCAGCAGGGCATGGGCCCGCACGGCCTGGTGATCGGCGCGACCGGCTCGGGCAAGTCGGAGTTCCTGCGCACGCTCGTGCTCGGCCTGGCGATGACCCACTCCCCCGAGCAGCTCAACATGGTGCTCGTCGACTTCAAGGGCGGCGCGACCTTCGCCGGGATGTCGGACATGCCGCACGTCTCCGCGGTCATCACCAACCTGTCGCAGGAGCTCACCCTCGTCGACCGCATGCAGGACGCGCTCTCCGGGGAGATGGTGCGGCGGCAGGAGCTGCTGCGCGAGGCCGGCAACTTCGCCTCGATCCGCGACTACGAGAAGGCGCGGGCGGCCGGGGAGGACCTCGAGCCGATGCCGTCGCTGTTCATCGTGGTCGACGAGTTCTCCGAGATGCTCAGCGCCAAGCCGGAGTTCATCGACCTGTTCGTCGCCATCGGCCGCCTCGGCCGCTCGCTGGGCCTGCACCTGCTGCTGGCCAGCCAGCGACTGGAGGAGGGCCGGCTGCGCGGTCTCGAGTCGCACCTGTCCTACCGGGTCGGCCTGCGCACCTTCAGCGCCCAGGAGTCCCGGGCGGTCCTCGGGGTCCCCGACGCCTACGAGCTGCCGGCCGTGCCCGGCCTGGGGTACCTCAAGCCCGATCCGACCACCATGCAGCGGTTCAAGGCGGCGTACGTCTCCGGGCCACCGAGCGGGCGGTCGCGCGTGCGTCGCGACGAGGGCGGCCACGTGCAGGGGATCCTGCCGTTCACGATCTCCGCGGTGCAGACCCTCGAGCCCGAGCCGGAGGTTGAGCAGGCACCGACGCCGAGCCCGGCCGCGGAGGTCGGCAACCAGCCCTCGCTGCTCGACATCGCCGTGCGCCGGATGCGGGGCCACGGCCCGGCCGCGCACCAGGTCTGGCTGCCGCCGCTGGACGTGCCCGACACCCTCGACGGCCTCTTCGGCGACCTCGTCGAGGACCGCGAGCTCGGGCTGGTCTCCCCGTCGTGGCGCGAGCTCGGCGGTCTCACCGTGCCGCTCGGCACCGTCGACCGCCCGCGCGAGCAGCGCCGCGACACCCTGTCGGTCGACCTGTCCGGCGCGGCCGGCCACGTCGCCGTCGTGGGCGGACCCCGCAGCGGCAAGTCGACGCTGCTGCGCACGATCCTGACCAGCGCCTCGCTGGTGACCACGCCCGCGGAGTCGCAGTTCTTCGTCCTCGACTTCGGCGGCGGCGCCTTCGCGCCGATGACCAGCTTCCCGCACGTCGCCGGGGTCGGCACCCGCTCCGAGCCCGACGTCGTGCGGCGGATCGTCGCCGAGGTCGCCGGCATCGTCGACCGCCGCGAGGCCTACTTCCGCGCCCAGGGCATCGACTCGATCGAGACCTACCGCGCGCGGCGCCGCCAGGGCCGCGCCGACGACGGGTACGGCGACGTCTTCCTCGTCGTGGACGGCTGGTCCACCCTGCGTGCGGACTTCGACGACCTGGAGCTGGAGATCCAGCAGCTGGCCGGTCGCGGCCTCACCTTCGGCCTGCACGTCGTCGCCGGTGCCGCGCGCTGGTCGGACTTCCGCGCCGCCATGCGCGACGTCTTCGGCACCCGGCTCGAGCTGCGCCTCGGCGACCACATCGACTCCGAGATCGACCGGAAGATGGCCGCGCTCGTCCCGACCGGCCGTCCCGGCCGGGGTCTGGTGCAGGCCAAGCTGCACTTCCTCGGCGCGCTGCCCCGCATCGACGGCCGTCCCGACGCCGAGTCGCTCGGCGAGGGCGTGGAGGGGCTCATCGACCGGGTCACTCGCGCGTGGCGCGGTCCGGCCGGCCCCAAGCTGCGGCTGCTCCCGGACCGCATCGACCTCGCCGACGTACGCCGTCTCGCGCGCGTGCCCGAGGACGTCGACGCCTCCGCGCCGCGCCCCGGCGGGCGGCTGCTGCTCGGCGTCAACGAGAAGGACCTGGCCCCCGTCGGCCTGGACCCCGACGCCGAGCCGCACCTGCTGGTGCTCGGCGACGGGCAGTCGGGCAAGAGCGGCCTGCTGCGCACCTACGCCCAGGAGGTGATGCGCACCCGCAGCCCGCAGGAGGCGCAGATCATCCTGGTCGACTACCGCCGCTCGCTGCTGGGCGAGGTGCCCGAGGAGTACCTCCTCAACTACCTCACCTCCGCACAGCAGGCGACGCCCGCGCTCAAGGACGTCGCGGCCTACCTCGAGCAGCGCATCCCCGGCCCCGACGTCACCCCGGACCAGCTGCGCAACCGCTCCTGGTGGCAGGGCGCGGAGGTGTTCCTGCTCGTCGACGACTACGACCTGGTCGCCACGCAGCAGAGCTCTCCGGTCGCCGTCCTCCAGCCGCTGCTGGCCCAGGCCCGCGACGTCGGCCTGCACGTCGTGGTGACCCGCCGCTCCGGTGGCGCCTCGCGCGCGCTCTACGAGCCGGTCATCCAGACGCTGCGCGACCTGGCCATGCCGGGCCTGCTCATGTCGGGCAGCCCCGACGAGGGTCCGCTCCTGGGAAACCTGCGTCCGACACCCCTGCCCCCCGGCCGCGGTCGGCTCATCACCCGCGACCGGGGCATCGAGGTCGTGCAGACGGCCTGGAGCGAGCCGACGATCTGAGGCTGACCGGTCGCCCCCGACCGGCGTGTGGCGTGGCGGCCGGACGGGGGCGCCCCCGTAGGAGCGTGGACGGGCCTGGCCCCCTGCTCGTGAGGGACGAACGAGCAGGGTGGTTGCGACGAAGGGGGCGCCCCCGGGAGGCCGCCACGCCACACGCCCACCGCCCCCACCACCCTCAGACGTGCGTGTGCTCGCCCGGGCCCTTGATCGCGAAGCCGGGGAGGTCGGCGAGGTTGTAGGTCGCCTCGTAGGTGCGGCGGTAGCCGGTGTGGGCGACCCGCCAGCCCTCCGGGGTGCGCTGGTAGCGGTCCTCGTAGAAGGCGGCGCCCTCGAGCATGAAGCCGAAGGCCGCGACGATCACCTTGTCCTGGAGGTACCACCGGGCGGTCGCGGTGTCGCCGTCGACGCTGATCTCGGGGTGGTGCACCTGGTGCAGGGTCACCAGGCCCTCGCCGAGGTTGGTGCGCATGTAGTCCACCAGCGCGGCCCGGTCGGCGAAGACCAGTCCGTTGTAGTCGGCGGTGGCCTCGGGCAGGAAGCAGGCCTCGAAGTCGTCCCAGGCCTTCGTGTCCAGGGTGCGCAGGTAGCGGTACTTCAGCTGCTTGACGTCCTCGTGGTCGCGCCAGTCGCCGGCGGTCGCAGGAGTAGAACCTGTTCCAATTTCGCTCACGGCGGCACAGTAACCCAGGTCACAGCCCGCGGAACACGGATGTAACCGCCCGTCAACCGTCCGGCGATCTTGGCGGCGCAGGGTGAGGACTCCAGTCCTCCCCACCCACAGGAGTCCCCGATGGCCGACAGCACCCACGTCACCGCAGCCCTCTCCGCCATGTCGGACAAGACGGCCGAGCAGCGAGCCGCCCTCCGTCTCAAGCACGCCCAGAAGCTCACCGCCCTCATGGAGGCGCGCAACGACCTGCGCGGCGTCCACGCGCTCGCCGACTTCGTCGACGACTCGGTGCGCTGGAGCGCCTGAGCCCTCCACGCCCGCCCCACGACGTACGACGGCGGCACCCCTGCCGGGTAATGACGGCCCGCAGGGGTGCCGCCGCCCCCGTCTAGAGTTGCGGTCGTGATCTTCAAGCGCGTGGGCGAGGGGCGGCCCTACCCCGAGCACGGGCTCTCGTCCCGCGACTGGGCCGCCCTGCCGCCGCGCCAGGTCCGGCTCGACGAGCTGGTGACCACGAAGGACACCCTCTTCCTGGGTGCGCTGCTCGACGAGGACTCCACGTTCTACGGCGACCTGTTCGCCCACGTGGTGGCCTGGCGCGGAGACCTCTACCTCGAGGACGGCCTGCACCGGGCCCTGCGCGCAGCCCTGCAGCAGCGGCCCGTGGTGCACGCGCGGGTGTTCGACCACGCTGCGTTGGGCACGGTAGGGGCATGACCGAGCGCCCGGGCTCCGCCCTGACCGCCCCGCTGCGCTCGGCGCTGACCCTGGCCGTGCTGGGCGTCCTGCTCCTGCTCATGCTCGTGTGGGGCTGGTCCTCGGCGACCGCCCCGCTCCCCGGCTCCGAGGAGGACCAGCGGGTCTGCGAGCCGTTCACGGTGGTGGCCGGTGAGCGCCTGGACAGCTCGCAGGTGGAGGTCTCGATCCTCAACGCCGGCAACCGCGAGGGCCTCGCGGGCGAGGTGATGGACGGGTTCGTGGAGCGGGGCTTCCGCCAGGGCAGCAGCGGCAACGCACCCACCGGCACCGAGGTCGCGAAGGTGCAGATCTGGGCTGCCGACCGCCGCGACCCCGCGGTCGAGCTCGTCCGCAGCGCCCTGCCGCAGCCGGCGCCCGTGGTCGACACCGAGATCAACGCGCCGGGGGTCGTCGTCGTGGTCGGCAACGACTTCGGCGAGCTGCGGCAGGGCCGGACCTCGATCACGGCCCGCCAGGACGGGTCCGCCTGCGCCCCCTGAGCAGGAGCAGGCGCCCCTGACCGGGCGCCGGCTGGCCGCCTCAGCGGCCGCGCGACCCGCGCCCCTCGGGGCCCAGCCACTGGGCCAACCGGCCACCTCGGCTGACCTCCCGCAGCCGACGCTCGGTCGCCTCGCGCTGCTTGCGGGGGGTGACGACCAGCAGGTCGTCGCCGGCGCGGAGCGCGGTGCGTCGCTCGGGCACGAGGGTCTGGTCGCCCCGGATCACCAACGACACCGAGGCACCGTGCGGCAGCCGCAGCTCCCCCACCTCGACGCCGTGCAGCCGCGAGCGGGGACTGATCGTGACCTGGAGCAGGTCGGCCGCGACCCGCTCGAGCGGCGCCGCCTCCACGTCCAGGTCACGGGGCTCGGACCTCGACGCGACCCGCAGCACTCGCGCCGCCCAGGGCAGGGTCGGGCCGGTCAGGAGGGTGTCGACCACGATGACGACGAAGACCAGGTCGAAGAGCCGCTCCGCCCCGTCCACGCCCTCCGAGAGCGGGATGGTCGCGAGCACCACGGGCACGGCCCCGCGCAGGCCAGCCCAGGACACGAACGCGAGCTCGTTCCACGGCATCGGCCGCACGAGTGCGCTGAGCCCCACGGAGGCCGGACGGGCCACGACGGTCAGCACCAGCACGACCGCGAGCGCGAGCCCGACGGTCCCGAGCGTGATCCGGCCCGGGGAGAGCAGCAGCCCGAGCATGACGAAGAGCCCGATCTGGGCCAGCCACGCGACGCCCTCGGCGAAGGAGCGGGTGGCAGCGCGGTGCGGCAGGTCGGCGCTGCCGAGCACCAGCCCGGCGACGTACACCGCGGCGAAGCCGGACCCGTGCAGCGCAGTCGCGCCGCCGTACCCCAGGAAGGTGAGGGAGAGGACGGCGAGCGGGTAGAGGCCGGCCGTGGGGAGGGCCGCGCGACGCATGACCCAGGCACCGCCGAAGCCGGCGGCCAGTCCGCACGCCACACCGAGCGCCAGCTCGCCCGCGATGATCGCGCCGACGACGACCGGCGGGTGCTCGCCGACCGCCCCGGAGGCGATGAGCGTGACGAGCACGACGGTGGGCGCGTCGTTGAGGCCCGACTCGGCCTCCAGCGCCCCGCGCACCCGGCCGGGCAGCGGGACCACCCGCAGGACCGAGAAGACCGCGGCCGCGTCGGTGGGGGCGAGCACCGCCGCCAGCAGGACGGCGAGCTCCCACGGCAGACCGAGCACGAGGTGCCCGAATCCGGCCACCACGGCCGTCGAGACGGCGACGCCGAGGGTGGCGAGCGAGACGCCGAGCGCCATCGAGGGGCGCAGCTCGCGCCAGTTCGAGGTCAGGCCACCCTCGGCGAGGATGACCGCCAGGGCTGCGAACCCCAGGGCGTGGGCGAGCTCGGCGTCCTCGAAGCCGATGCCGAAGCCGGACTCCCCGAGCGCCACACCCATGAGCAGGTAGACCAGCAGCGACGGCAGGCCCGCGCGCGAGGAGAGCCGCACGGCGAGGATCGCCAGCAACGTGACGGCCGACCCCACCAGCACGAACGCGTCGAGCGCCTGCACGTCGAACGTCATCGCTCCCCTGTCCCCGCGGGGTCCGGCCCGGAGCCCGAGCCTATCGTCGGCACGCAGCTGGACAGCTGTCCGACCGCCGTTTCCAGAAAACTGGAACTTGTTCTAGATTTGGGTCATGAGCGAGACCCCCGGCACCACCGTCCCTGACGTCCTGCCCGCCTCGGTCCTCGACGGGGCGGAGACGTACGACGTGGTCGTGGTGGGGTTCGGCATCGCCGGCGGCTGCGCGGCCCTCGAGGCGGCCCGCGCCGGCGCCCGGGTGCTGCTGCTGGAGAAGGCCGCCGTGCACGGCGGCACCTCCGCGATGTCGGGCGGCCACTTCTACCTCGGCGGCGGGACGCCGGTGCAGCAGGCGACGGGCCACGAGGACACCCCCGAGGAGATGTACAAGTACCTCGTCGCGGCCTCCAAGGAGCCCGAGCACGACAAGATCCGCGCCTACTGCGACGGCTCGGTCGAGCACTTCGGCTGGCTCGAGGCGCTCGGCTTCGAGTTCGAGCGCTCCTACTACCCCGAGAAGGCCGTCATCCAGCCCGGTACGCAGGGCCTGATGTTCACCGGCAACGAGAAGGTCTGGCCCTACAAGGAGCAGGCCGTCCCCGCCCCGCGGGGACACAAGGTGCCGGTGCCCGGCGACACCGAGGGCACCCGGATCGTGATGGACCTGTTGAAGGAACGGCTGGCCGAGGCCGGCGCCGAGGTCCGCTACGAGACCGGTGTGACCAACCTGGTCGTCGACGACTCCACCGACGGCGGGGCGGTCGTGGGCGTCGCGTGGCGCTCCTTCGAGCGCACCGGCACCGTCCGGGCCGGCGCGGTCGTGATGGCCGCCGGTGGCTTCGTGATGAACGCCGACATGGTCGCCGAGCACACCCCCGCGCTCGGCTCGAAGCTCTTCACCCTCGGCTCGACGTACGACGACGGGCTGGGCATCCGGCTGGGCAGCTCGGTCGGCGCGGAGCTCAAGCACATGGACGAGCCCTTCATCACCGCCCCGATGTACCCGCCGTCGGTCCTGCTCACCGGCATCCTGGTCAACAACCGCGGCGAGCGGTTCGTGGCCGAGGACTCCTACCACTCGCGCACCTCCCAGCACGTGATGGAGCAGCCCGGCTCCGAGGCCTACCTCATCGTCGACAGCGAGCACGGCGAGCTGGCCAGCTACTCGATGCTGGTGCCGATCATCGACGCCTACGACACCATCGAGGAGCTCGAGACGGCGCTCTCGCTGCCGGCCGGTTCGGTCGCGACGACCCTCGCCCGCTACAACGAGCACGCCGCCCGCGGCGAGGACCCCGACTTCCACAAGTCGCCGGAGTGGCTGGCCCCGCAGGACACCGGACCCTGGGCCGCCTTCGACCTGCGGCTGGGCAAGGCGCTGTACGCCGGGTTCACCCTCGGCGGCATCCGGGTCGACGTCGACGGCCGCGCCCAGCGCCCCGACGGCTCGGTCGTCACCGGCCTGTACGCCGCCGGTGCGTGCGCCTCCAACCTGGCCCAGGACGGCAAGGGCTACTGCTCGGGCACCCAGCTGGGCGAGGGCTCGTTCTTCGGGCGGCGGGCCGGGCGGCACGCGGCGGCCGTCGCCGCGGGGGCGGTCGCTCCGGCCTGACGCCGCAGGCTGGTCGAGCAGGCGAGCGCCAGCGAGCCGTCGTCGAGACCGCGCAAGGTGACTCTGGGCGGTGACCACCACCCACGGTCGTGGGGCCGGATCGCTGTGGCCGGGGCAGGCTTGTCGGCGTACGCGGTCTCGACGACGCCCTCGCTGGCGCTCGGGCTGCTCGACCCACGGCGCCCAGACCGGCAGCGCACCCACCTAGGCTCGCCCCATGACCGCAGCGCCGCAGGACCCGGGCAGCCGCTGGAGGGTGGCGAGCCGGGCGAACGTCCCGCCCTTCCACGTGATGGACCTGCTGGAGGCGGCGACGAGGCGCCAGCGCAGCCACGGCGACCTGGTCAACATGGTGGCCGGGCAGCCGAGCACGGGGGCGCCGGCGCCGGTGGCCGAGGAGGCGGTCCGGTTGCTGCGCAGCGGCGACCCGCTCGGCTATACCCCCAGCGTCGGCATCCTGGAGCTGCGCGAGGCGATCGCGGCCCACCACCGGCGTACGCACGGGATCGAGGTGGACCCCGACGACGTCGTCACCACCACCGGGTCGAGCGGCGGCTTCCTGCTGGCCTTCCTCGCCGCCTTCGAGCCGGGCGACAAGGTGGCGATGGCCCGGCCCGGCTACCCCTGCTACCGCAACGTGCTCACCGCGCTGGGCTGCGAGGTCGTCGAGATCGCGACCGGTCCCGAGACCCGGTTCCAGCCGAGCGTCGAGCAGGTCGCGGCGATCCCCGGCCTCAAGGGCCTGGTGGTGGCCAGCCCCGCCAACCCGACCGGCACGATGCTGCTGCCCGAGGAGCTCGCCGCGCTGGCGCGCTGGTGCGAGGAGCACGGGGTGCAGCTGATCTCCGACGAGATCTACCACGGCATCGAGTACGCCCCGCTCGACGGTGAGCCGCGGCTGGCGCGCTCGGCGTGGGAGACCAGCCGCGAGGCGATCGTCTTCGCCAGCTTCAGCAAGTACTTCTCCATGACCGGCTGGCGGATCGGCTGGATGCTGGTGCCGCCGCGGCTGCGCCGGGCCGTCGACGTGCTCACCGGCAACTTCACGATCTGCCCACCGGTGCTCGCCCAGCGCGCGTGCCTGGCGGCGTTCAGCGACGAGTCCTACAGCGAGCTCGACGGACACGTCGCGCGGTACGCCGGCAACCGGCGGCTCCTGCTGGACGGGCTGTCCTCGCTGGGGATCACGCGGCTCGCGCCGGCGGACGGCGCCTTCTACGCCTACGCCGACGTCGGCCACCTCACCGACGACTCGATGGCCCTCGCCCACGACCTGCTGGCCCGCACCGGTGTCGCCGTGGCACCCGGCATCGACTTCGACACCGTCGACGGCGGCCGGTCGATCCGGTTCAGCTTCGCCGGGCCGACCTCGGACGTCGAGGTCGGACTGGAGCGGCTGGCCGGTTACCTGCGCGGCTGATCCCGCTCGGGTGGTCCTGCGGCGATCGGCCCGGCGTGCTCAGCGCGGCAGCACGACCGCCGTGAGCGCGCGCCCGCGCAGCGACAGCTCGTAGCGCAGCACCCGGTCACCCTCGGGCACCTGGACGACCAGCGTGCGCGCGGCCTCGTCGTTCCAGGCCAGCAGGGCGACCCGGCCGTCGGGCCGCGCCAGCACCCGGACGTCGAGGTCCTCGGGCCCGCGGGTGGGCAGCAGGCGCGACCCGGGCTGGACCGCGCGCGCCGCGACGGCGTACGCCGTCCCGCGGGCGGTGAGGGAGACCGAGCCGTCCTCCAGGGCTGCGAGGGGGTCGGGCCCGAGGAGCAGGTGCGGCGCGACGACGGCCCGGCCGGCGTCCAGCGCGGGCAGGATCTCCTCGCGCACAGCCCGTCCGACGGCGTCGTCCCAGCCCGGCGAGCCCGGACGGTCCGCACGCGCGTCGTCCAGGCGGCCCCCCACGGAGGCCCGGTCGTCGGCGCGGCGAGCGGCACCCCGGCTGACCAGTGCCCGCAGGTCGGGACGCACCTGGGCCCACCCCGCGACCAGCTCGGCCACGTCGTCGTCAGCGCGCTCCAACCGCTCGCGCCGACCGGGCCCGCTGAACCGGTCCACGACCAGGGCGTTGCGGGGGGCGGCGCCCACGGCGAAGACCGCCAGCCCGGCCTCGTCGGGCTCGACCAGGGTCGCGACCGCCCGGGTGCGCTCGGGCTCCGGGAGACCCAGCAGGAGGCGGGCCTCGTCACCGGCGACGACGGTGCCGACGCCGGCGAGGTGGCGCTCCTCGGCGGGTCCGACCACCGACAGGACGCCGGCGTCGTCGACCGCTCCCAGGGCGGTCTCCAGGTCGATCCGCTCCGGCCTGGCCACCCGCGCCAGCCGGTCGAGGCGTGACCGGGAGTCGACCTGCCCAGGGGCCCACACCGGGTCCGTGCCCGGTTCGTCGGTCAGCACCAGCGGGGCCGGTGCACTCGTGCCCACCTCCGCCGGGTTGCGGTCGAGGAAGACCCGGACGGGTCCGACGCCGAGCGCGACGACGCCCGTGAGGGTCAGGCCGGTGGCGATGACTCGGAAGATCATGGGCGGGGTGCCTCCACGCTGAGGTCGGGTCGGTGGTGCCCGGCTGCGGCCAGGACCCGCTCGCGCAGCTCGTGGTCGGGCCGCAGGCTCGGCGGGAGCGGCGGGAGCGGCGGCAGGTCCAGCTCTGCGTACAGGTCGCGACGCCCGCCTCCGCGAGGGCGCAGCGAGCCGACGTCGACGAGCGGCTCCTCGACGACTCGGTGCAGGACCCAGGCCGCGGCGAGGGAGATGACCGAGATGACCAGGAAGTTCTGGACGAAGCCCCAGGGCTCGTAGGTGATCAGGCCGAGGGACCGGATGCCGATAGCGACGGGCTCGTGGATCAGGTAGACGGTGAAGGCGACCACGGACAGGCGCAGCAGCAACGGGTTGTCCACCGCCCTGGCCGGCCGGTCCGACCGGCAGGCCATCACCGCGACCAGGATCAGCGCCCAGCCCAGGGCGCCCACGGGGTGCCGCAGGATCTCCAGCACGGTGTCGGGGGTGTAGAGGTAGGTGCGCCGCGCGTTCCACAGCAGCCACACGCCTCCCGAGGCGAGGAGCAGGGACGCCCACACGGGGATCCGGCGGGTGCCGAGCCACACCATCAGGACCGCCGCGGCCATGCCGATCGCGAAGTCGTCGGCCTTGGCGGCCGGGCCGAAGCGCCACGCCCAGCGGTCGTAGTCGATCTCCCAGACCAGGTCGACGTTGAGCTTGTAGAGCACCGAGGCCGCTGCGACCGTCGCGGTCGGTCCGAGCAGGCGCGCGATGCGCCGACCATGGCCGGGCACCTCGCGGACCCACCGGGCCCAGGGCGGGCCGAAGATCGCCAGGGAGACGTAGAACATCCAGTCCACCGACAGCGTCCAGGCCGGACCGATGGTCGCGAAGATCCGGTCGGAGTCGAAGGCCTGGACGAGCAGGACGTGCTCGACCAGGTCCAGCCAGTCCGCGGTCGTCGGCCCGAAGTTGCGCAGGCTCCACACCACGAGAACGACCAGCCAGTACGTCGGCAGGAACCGGAAGACCCGGCGCCACAGGAAGTCGTCCCCGGACGGGATGGTGCGCTCCTCGTCGAGGGCGGCCAGCACGAACGGCAGGAACAGCAGCAGGCCCGAGAGCACGAAGAACAGGTCCACCACCAGGTCCACGCTGACGATCGCCAGCACCGCCTGGAGGGAGCCGTACGTCGGTCCGATGCCGTCGCCGTCGGTGTCCATGACCTGCCACGAGTGCACGCCCACGATGGCGAGCGCCGCGACGCCGCGCCAGCCCTCGACCCCGCGGACCACGAAGCCCGCGGTGACGCCCTTGCGCCCGGTGCTGCGCAGGAAGCCGTGGTCGTTGCGACGCTCGGTGGCGAAGGAGGTCGGGGTCGTGGTCACAGCGCGACCTGCACGGGGGCGGACTCGGGCTGCGGGGTCCGGGGCGCGGCCTCGGTCGAGCGGGCGGTCACGTCCCAGGCGTGCGCACCCAGCAGGTGGCGGACGACGGCACCGCGGGTCACGCTCATCCGCAGCTCGGCGTACCCCAGGACGCTGACGGCCACGAAGCGCAGGAAGAGCCGCGGCCGCGCCGCGACGCCCGGCGGTCCGAGCCGGTTGGCCGACAGCGCCTGCAGCAGCGGGATGCCGTTGACGAAGGCGGCCGCGAAGAGGAAGGCCAGCAGGTCCCAGACGACGGGCTCGTCGGCGGCGACCGCCATGGCGAGCACGAGGGGGAGCAGCTGCGTGGCCAGGAAGGGGTGGGTGGCGCGCCAGAGCAGCAGGAAGACCACGCCGCGGCGCTGCACCAGGCTCAGCCGCCGGTTCAGCAGCAGCGGGCGGCAGTGGCGCACGGTGACCTCGTGCCACCCCTGGGCCCAGCGCGTGCGCTGGCGCCACCAGGCCGACCAGGTGGTCGGCGCCAGCTCGTAGGACAGGATGCGCGGGTCCATCCCCAGCCGGTGACCCGCATCCAGGGCCCGCATCGAGACGTCGATGTCCTCGGTGAGCATCCGGCCGTCGAGCCCCAGCTCGTCGAGCACCTCGGCCCGCCACCAGCCGTTGCTGCCGCCGAAGAGCCCGAAGTCGTGGGTGACGGTCCGGCCCGGGTGGGCTACCGCGTAGAGCGTCGCGAACTCGGCCGCGACGGTGCGCGTCACGAAGGACTCCTCGACGTTGCGGATCGCGCACTGGCCCTGGACCACGTCGAAGCGCCGCTCCCCCACGGAGTCGGCCAGCCACTGGGCGGCCCGGCGTGCGCCGGAGGGGTGCGGGTGGTGGTCGGCGTCGAAGATGCCGATCACGTCGACGTGACCGCGCAGCAGGTCCACCGCGGCGGCGAGGTTCTCGACCTTGGACGTCGATCCGAGTGTGTGCAGGACGACCAGGCGCGGGTGCCGCTGGGCCAGCTCGCGCAGCTGGGCCTCGACCACCAGCGGCGTGGGTGTGTTGTACGTCAGCACCACCAGGTGACGGTCGGAGGGGTAGTCGATCCGCAGGTGCGCCTCGAGCGACTCCAGGATCGTCTCCTGCTCGTTGGGCAGGTACGCCGCGACCACCGTGGCGAGCCGGGGCAGGTCCGGGGCCTCGAGCGGGCGGCGCTGCGGGGGCTCGGGGAACCGGAAGGCCCGGGCGGTCTCGATGCCGATCAGCGCCGCCGTGCCGAGCAGGGCCGCGAAGAGCACCCAGAACCACACCTCGAGCACCCCCGTCAGCGGGGAGCGCGCGAGCGCGACGTAGGTGACGAACCCGACGAGCGGCGGCAGGACCGTGCCGAGGACGATCTCGACGGCCGCCTGGCCGCGACGGTCCAGGCCTGCATACCAGCGCGCAGGAAGGCTTCCACGCGTCCGGGCCACCCACCGTCCGGGCCGGTGGGGGTGTGCGGCCGCGCGGGCACGCGGCTGCGTCCCTGGGTGCTCCATCCCAGTCATGCCTCTCGACTCACGTGCCGGAGCACGGTGGGGGTGTCGTGAGCGCGCGGCGGCCTCCCAGCCGACGCACGTGTCCTCCTGGGCCTCTGAACGGCCGTCCGGTCAGATGGTCACGGGTGATCTCGTCCGGTCTGGACCAGCGGCAGGAGCGGATACCCCCGGGTGTCTCGCGCGGCGGACCGGCCCTGCCGCGTCCGCGCCCTGCCTGGTCCACACTGGGCCGCACCGCCTCGACGTGCGAGGCGGTGCGATCTCGAGGAGTCCCGTGGAGCGACCGACCCGACGTCACGTCCCGGCACTGGTCGCCGCCCTCGCCCTGGGCCTGGGCCTCTCGGCCACGCCCGCACTGCTCGACCACGCACCCGCCGAGGCACGCGACGCGCGGACCACGACCGGCCCCGACGCGCTGCTGGTCAGCTCCCCGGTCGACCCGGCCGTGCGGCTCGTCGGCCGCGACCCCGAGCCGACGCACGAGGTCGACGAGTCCGAGGTCGAGGACGTCGTCGTCGACGCCTCCCGGCCGCAGCAGACCTGGCGGGGGGTCGGCGCCGCCCTCACCGACGCCTCCGTCCTGCACATGGGCCAGCGGCCCGACCTGGTCCCGCTGCTGTTCGGCGACGGACCCGGCCAGGTCGGCCTGGACTGGGTCCGGCTCCCGCTGAGCGCCACCGACATGTCCACCGAGCTGTGGGCCTGGCGGGCGACCGTGCGCGGCGCCCGCCCGACGCTGCCGGCGCGTACGACGCTGCGGTTCCTGCGCCAGCAGGTCCTCCCGGTCGCGCCGGACCTCCAGGTCGTCGGGTCCGCGTGGACCGCGCCGCCGTCGTACAAGACCCCGGCCGGCTGGTTCGGCGGGCGGCTGCGGGACGACCGGGTGGCCGACTACGCACGGTTCCTGTCCGGACAGGCGCACTGGCTGGTGCGGCACGGGGTGCCGCTGGCGGCGATGACCCTCGGCAACGAGCCCGGGCACACCGCCGACTACCCGACGATGGCGATCTCCGACACCCAGCTGGCCGCGCTCGGCGAGCTGGTCGGGCCGCGGCTCGACGCGCTCGGGGTGGAGCTGTGGGGCCTGGACCACAACTGGGAGGACGTGCCGCGCGTGGCCGCCTCCGGCACGGAGGGGCTCGATGCGGTGGCCTTGCACTGCTACGCCGGACGCCCGGCGCAGGCGGCGGACCTCACGCTGCCGTGGCTGGTCACCGAGTGCACCGGCACCGACGACGGCTTCCTCGGCACCTTCGCCTGGGACTCCCGCAACCTGGTCGACGACGCGGTCGCCGCCGGCTCGACCGGGTTGATGATGTGGAACCTGGCGCTCAGCCCCGGCTGGCGCGGTGCCTTCGGCGGCTGCCACACCTGCCGCGGGCTGGTCACCGTGGGCGCGGGCGGCGAGGTCGTGCGCGAACCCGAGTTCTTCACCCTGGCGCACCTGCGGCGGGCGGCCCCGCCGGGCTCCTCGGTCGTGCCGGTGACCGGGCCGACAGCCCTGCTCACGGCGGGCTTCGCCTCGCCCACGCACGTCGGGGTCTACGGCTACAACGACTCCGACGCCACCCGCACGGTCCGCATCGGCACCGCCGACGGCGCCTCCTCGTCCGTCACGCGGGTCGGGCCGCACGAGATGTTCACCTGGGTCGCCGGGCGCTGACCCGACGCTGACCGCCCGCTGAGCCCGCGGCCCACCTGTCGTCCACCGGCCCCTGCCGAGCGGCGCTGGCCACAGCCCCTCGTCGCGCGCCGCCACGAAGGCCGGGCGCCGAGCACCCTCGAGGCACCCCACCTCCCGGAGGCTGCAGATGTACGGCGATCCCGACACGATCCGCGCGCTGGCGCGCACCCTGACCGCGCAGGGCGAGGAGGTGCGCGCGCAGGGCAGGCGTCTCGTCGCCGCGATCGCCGCCACCCGCTGGACCGGCCGGGCTGCCGACGCGGCCCACGCGCTCGCCAGGGAGCGGCTGGACGACCTGGCTGTCTGCGCCGTCCGCCACGACGACGCGGCCGACGCCCTGCACCGGCACGCTGCCGAGGTGGAGCACCGGCTGGCGGTGCTGGCCCGGGTCGAGGACGTCCTCGGCGGGCTCGTGACCGGCGGCGTGGGACGGGTCCGGGACCTCCTGCCCGACCTGCTCCCCGACCTGCTCCCCGGGCGGGACTCCCCCGCCTGGCCCGACCTCGACGCCCGTGCGCTCGTGGCGGCCGTGGAGCGGAGGCTGTCGTGAGCTGGGAGGTCCGGCCCGGCAGCGGGACGGACGACGCCTCGGGTCTCGAGGTCTCCGGCGGGGTCGCGGGGGTCGCGGCGCTGCACGCGGACCTGCTCGCGCTGGCCTGGGAGTACGACGAGGCGGCCGAGCGGATGCGTGGCTGGGCCGCCCGCGGGGCGGCCGCGCTGGTCGACCCCGACCTGCTCGCCTCCGGACTGCTCTCCCCTCTGACGCTGGCCGCTGCCGAGGCGCAGGTCCTCGCGGCCACGTCCGGACCCGACGGCGTGGCGGTGGAGTCCCTCGCCTGGGAGGCCGACGCGGCGGCTCTCCGCACGACGGCGGGCCTGCTCCTCGACGCCGACCGGCTGGCGTCGGCGGGCCTGGACCGGCTGCTGCTGCCGCTGGGCGTCGTCCTGGTGGGCGCCCCGCTCTGGGTGCCGCCGGCAGCCGGGGTGCTGGCCCGGCTCTACCCCGACGGCAGCCCCGTCGTGCGACCGGTGCCCGGGGTGGCGGTGCCGGCCTCGCACACCGCCCCGCGCAGCGTCCGGGACCTGGTCGAGCACCTGCGCCAGCTCAGTGCGCTCAGCCCGCCCGACGCCCCCGCGCGCAACGGCACCTTCGAGCTGCAGACCCTCACCACCACCGACGGGGCGCGGCGGCACGTGCTGCTGCTGCCCGGCACCGACGACATGACGACCCTGCCGTGGACCCGCGACGGGGACGCGCGGGACATGGGCGCCAACCTCGCGCTGGTCGGAGGCGTCCCCGACGACGTCACCGACGGGGTGCTCGACGCGCTCGTGGACGCCGGGGTCGGTCGGGACCCGGTGCTCGTCGTCGGGCACAGCCAGGGCGGGATGGTGGCCGCCGCCCTGCTGGCCCGGGCCGACGAGCACGGGCTGTCGATCCGCCACGCGGTCACGCTCGGGTCCCCGACCGGCCAGCTCCCCGGGGTCCCCGCGGGGAGCCAGGTGCTCTCGCTGGAGCACCGGGGCGACGTCGTACCCCGGCTGGACGGGGGTGCCAACCCCGACAGCCTCGAGCAGGTCACCGTCTCGTTCGGTCCGGTGGCCGAGGACGGCTCACGAGGCGGGCTGGAGGTCCTGGCCGACCGCCACGGCTTCGCGGCGTACGCCGAGGGAGCCTCGCTGGTCGACGCCAGCGACCACCCGTCCGTGCGCACGCAGCTGACGGAGCTGCGGCGCGCCGGCTTCCTCGACCCCGCGGACGGGACCGCGGTCAGCAGCCGGTTGCTGCAGGTGGTGCGGGAACGGTGAGCCGTCGCTGGCGCCCCGGACTAGCGGGACAGCCCCGCGAGCGCCGAGCGCTGGATGAAGCCGTTGCGCACGCGCTGGGGGTGCAGCCCGACGTCGGTCGTGCGGACGATCTTCGCCTTCGCGTAGGAGATCTTGGAGACGGTGTCGGACTCGGCCCAGGAGATGTAGCAGTGCTTGCCGTTCCAGCTCTGCGTCACCCAGTAGGGCTTCTCGCCGCCCTTGAGCAGCTTCGAGCGCCTCATCGACGGGTAGTCCACGACGGTGGCGTAGTCCGACATGGTCCCCGCGACGCAGATGTGCTTGCCGGTCGGGTCCATGGAGATCCCGTGGTGGGCGGAGTCGAGCACGTAGAGCTCACGCGGGGTGTCCGGGACGAGGTCCGGCAGCCGCTTGACCCGGGTGATCTCCCCGCTCTCGCGGTCCATCTCCACGAAGCCGTGGAAGAACGAGAGCTGGAAGAGGAAGGTCTGGTCGTCCGGGGTGTGCGTCAGCGGACGCACTGCCGTCGAGACGTCATCGAGCCCCGCCTCGTCCAGGGCGGCGCGCAGGTCGTAGCGGCGAGTCACCTCGAAGGTGTCGGCGTCGACGAGCTGCAGCACGCGCTCCCCCTTGGTGGGGTCGAGGACGGCGTTGTCGAGCGGCGTGTAGACCAACCCGATCGAGGCGTGCAGGATCGTCTCCCCGTCGTCGAGGTAGACCGACTCGTGCGGGGACCCCCCGGACGCGAAGCGGCCCACCTCCTCGCCCGTCTCGACGTCGAGGGCGTGCACGACGTTGCCGGTGGAGGCCGAGACGACGACGGTCTCGCCGTCGGGTGAGAGCGCCATGTGGTCGGAGCGGACGCCGTCCACGGCGAAGCGCCAGACGATCTCACCCGTCGCCAGCTCGATCGCCACGACGTCGGCGAAGGAGGGACGGGAGACGATGAGGAGCTTGCCGTCGTTGGAGGAGTACATGTCGTCGACGAGCTGGTCGTTGCCCTCGCCGATCAGCTCGCGGATCGCCAGGAAGTAGGCCAGGCGGTAGGGGTTGAGCTGGATCTCGGCCATCCGCTCCTCGCGGTCCGGCACGATGTCGATCCGGCCGACGCGGCGGAACGAGCCCGGCAGGAGCACGTCGGCGGTGCCGTCCCAGTTGTTGCCGACGTACACCACCCGGCGCAGGTCGTCGGCGCGCGCCGCAGCCTCGTCGGCGCTGGCACCGGGGCCCGTGGCGCCGGCCAGCAGCGGGGCGGCGAGGACGAGACCGGCCAACGACACGAGTGCGCGGCGGACGGGGTGCGACATCGGGACCTCCCAGGAACCTGAACAACCTTCAGGTATCCAACGACATGGGCGACTCTCCGTCACGACGTGTCTCGCCCGGTGGGCAGCGCGACGGGGCCCCGGGCTCAGAGCGCCCGGTGGACGAATTCCCCGAGCTGGGTCAGGTTCCGGCACTCGACCATCGGCACGACCTCGCCGTAGCGGGAGGCCGCGGAGTCACCGGTGTCCCAGTGTCGGCGGTGCTCGGGGTTGAGCCACCAGGCGTGGCGGCACTGGCCCGCGAGGTCGGCGAGCACGTCGATGTTGAGGTCGGAGTAGTTGGAGCGGGCGTCGCCCAGGACGAGCAGCGCGGTGCGCGGGCCGATCGCGTCGGCGTGCCGCTCGGCGAACGTGGTCAGGGCGCGGCCGTAGTTGGTGCGGCCCCACAGCGCGGCGTGGGCGGTGCTCGCGGCGAGGTCGGTCATCACGTCGACGACGTCGGCGCCGGGCTTGAAGTGGTGGGTGACCTCGTGGACGTGGTCGATGAAGGTGAAGGCGCGGACCTTCGTGAACTGGTCGCGCAGCGCGAAGACCAGCAGGAGCGTGAACTGGGCGAAGTTCGCCACGGAGCCGCTGACGTCGCACAGCACGACGAGCTCGCTGCGGTGCGGTCGCTTCGGCTTGTGGTACGTCGTCAGGGGGACCCCGCCGGTGGACACCGATGCGCGCACCGTGCGGCGGAAGTCGAGCGGGCCGCGCCGGTGGGCGTGGTGCTGCTGGGTCAGTCGGGTGGCGAGCCGGCGGGCCAGCGGCTGGATCTCGCGGCGCATCTCCTCCAGGTCGCTGCGCCGCATGGACAGGAAGTCGAGGCGGTCGATCGTGGGCCGCAGCGCCGCCTGGGCGACGTGGTCGGGCCCCTTCTCCTCGCCGATCCGACGTCGCGCGTCGGACTCCACGCTGCGGGTGAAGCCGCCGACCCGGCGGGCCGCGAGCCGGTCGGCCTCCTCCTCGCTCCGCCCGGCGGCCATCAGCCCGGCGACGATCTGCTCGACCAGCTCTCCGGGGGCCACGCGCTGGAGGGCGGTGTACGCCGACCAGCTGGACAGCCCCGGACCACGCCCGGGCATGGCGCCGAACCGCGCGACCATCTCCACGGCGAGCGCGTCCAGCGCCTCCTGGTCGCCGTCGACCAGCGCTGCCTCGAGCCGCTCGCGGAACTCCTGGAGGGCGGCCCCGTTGTCGCGCGCGGTCCGCGGCTCGCCGTCGACTGCCGCACCCTCGGCTCCCTCACCGCTCTCCGCCCCCTCGGCGGCGAGCGACTCCTCCAGCCGGCCGCCGGCGCCCTCACCGACCATCCGCGGGAAGTAGAGGTCGAAGAGCGCGTCGAAGGTCGGGCGCCACTGGTGCCGCTTGACGACGGCGGCGGCGTACCCCTCCTTGACCACGCGGCGGTCCGACCAGTCCAGCGCGGTCAGCACCGCGACCGCGTCGAGGTCCTCGGCCAGCGAGACCGGCAGGCCCGCCGCGCGGAGCGCCTCGAGGAAGGCGATGTGGCGGTCGAGGAGGCCGGAGTGCCGCGAGGTGTCGGGGCTCATGTCAGGCGCGGGCCAGGCGCAGCTCCTTGACCGCGCGCTCGGTGTCGGAGACGTGCTTGAGCACCACGCCGAGCGTGGCGGAGACCGCGGCGTCGTCGAGGTCCTTGATCTCCAGCGCCAGCAGGGTGCGGGCCCAGTCGACCGACTCCGCGATCGAGGGGGCCTTCTTCAGCTCCAGCTCGCGCAACCGGCCGATGAGGGTGACCAGCTGGGTCGCGACCGCCTCCTCGAGGTCGGGCACCTGGGAGAGGACGATCTCGCGCTCGCGCTCGGCGTCGGGGTACTCCAGGTGCAGGTAGAGGCAGCGACGCTTCACCGCCTCGCTGAGCTCGCGGGTGGCGTTGGAGGTGAGCACGACGTACGGCCGGCGGACCGCCGTGACCGTGCCCATCTCGGGGATGGTGACCTGGAAGTCGCTGAGCACCTCCAGCAGCAGTCCCTCGACCTCGACGTCGGTCTTGTCGACCTCGTCGATGAGCAGCACGGTCGGCTCCTCGCGGCGGATCGCGGTGAGCAGCGGCCGGGTCAGCAGGAACTCGTCGGTGAAGATGTCGTCGTGGGTCTGGTCCCAGTCCTGGCCACCCTCGACCGCCTGGCTGGCCTGGATCCGGAGCAGCTGCTTCTTGTAGTTCCACTCGTAGAGCGCACGCGCCTCGTCGAGCCCCTCGTAGCACTGCAGGCGGACGAGCTCCGCGCCGGTCGCGCGGGCCACGGCCTTGGCCAGCTCGGTCTTGCCGACGCCGGCCGGCCCCTCGAGGAGCAGCGGCTTCTCCAGCGCGCCGGCCAGGAACGTGGTGGTCGCGGTGGCGGTGTCGGCGAGGTAGCCGGTGGCCGTGAGCCGCGCGGCGGCATCGGCGGGTGAGGCGAACCAGGTCCCGGGGGCGCTCATGGCGCCATCCTCGCCCATCGCGGCAGCCCGACCGGGCCCGGTCCGGGGAGGGACCGGTCCGTACCGCCTCGCGGGCACGCGTAGCGTCCGGGGGACCGTGCTCGTTGTCCGCACGTGACCGACTCCCCCACCGGTCCGGTCGACGGTTCCCCCACCGCACGCCTGACCCTCCCCTCCCCCCGCCTCCGCACGCCGCGACGGACCTGGCGGCGCCGGCACGTGCTGCGCGCCCTCGACCTGGTCAAGGGCGCGGTGCTGGGGACGGTCATCACCATCGGGGCCACGGCCCACGTCTCAGCAGAGCCCGCCGCCCCGCGCGAGCCCGCCACCGACACGGCGCTCGAGCAGCTGATGGCCGACCACCGCTGCACCACCACCGGCTTCCCGGACGGCGCCATCCCGGCCAGCACGTTGCTCCGCAACCGCGAGGGCCACCTCCGGGTCGTCACGTTCGAGCGTGGGTGGGCGGCGCTCCAGGGCACCGCCCCCGGCGAGGTCGTCGCCGTCTGCCTCGACCCCCGCTGACCGCCGACCCGTCACTTTCGAACCCTCGAGACGTCAGTTTCGTACGCCGCCGCATACCCGGTCACGGGCATCGACGGGTCGGCGGTGCAGGACCGACGGCTCGGCGGTGCAGGACCGACGGCTCGGCGGTTCACAACCGACGGCTCGGCGATTCACAACCGACGGCTCGGCGATTCATAACCGACGGCTCGGCGGTTCAAGACCGACGGGTCGGCGGTGGGTCAGGCGGGCTCGCCGTGGCGGCCGGCCCCGGAGGCGAAGCGCTGGGCGCCCTCGACAGCCTCGGTGAGGGAGACCAGCCCGTGCTCGTACTCCACGGCCAGGGCCTCGGCCTCGGTGAGGCCCTCGGAGTCGAGGAGGGAGAGCCGGTCGCGGCGCAGGCAGGTCTGCGGCAGGGCTGCGAGCTGGTGGGCGAGGGCCTCGGCCTCGACCCGCGCCTGCCCGACCGGGACGACGCGGTTGACCAGACCCATGCGCTCGGCCTCCCAGGCGTCGACGGGCCGTCCGGTCAGGACCAGGTCCATGGCCCGGCTCGCGCCGATGAGCCGGGGCAGCCTCACCGTGCCGCCGTCGATGAGGGGCACCCCCCAGCGCCGGCAGAAGACACCGAGCACCGCGTCGGCAGCCGCAACGCGCAGGTCGCACCAGGCGGCCAGCTCGAGGCCGCCGGCGACGGCGTACCCCTCGATGGCGGCGACGACCGGCTTCGACAGCCGCATCCGCGTGGGGCCCATCGGGCCGTCGGCGCCGGGTGGGTCGACCCGGTTGCCGTCGGGGGTGCCGACGGCCTTGAGGTCCGCGCCCGCGCAGAAGGTGCCGCCGTCGCCCCAGAGCACGGCCACCGCGGCGGAGTCGTCGGCGTCGAACTCGCGGAACGCCTGCGCCAGGGCGGCGGCCGTCGCGCCGTCGACGGCGTTGCGGGCGTGGGGTCGGTGCAGGACGACGGTGGTGACCGGGCCGTCGCGCTCGACGCGGACCGCCGGCCCGGCGCTGCCCTCGGGGATGGGGGTGCTCACGGGCCACATCCTGCCGCCCCGGACGACCCACCGCAGCCGCCGACGGCGTACGACGGCAGGCGGGTCAGGACGGGTCGTACAGGTCGGTCATGCGGCCGTCGGGGTCGAGCCGGCGCAGCAGCGCCTCGGCGATCCCGGCGAGCTGCCCGACCTGCTCGGGCTCCAGCGCGTCGATGACGTGCTCACGCACGGCGCGGACGTGCCCGGGCGCGGCGGCCACCACCGCGGCAAGCCCGCCGTCGGTGAGCCGGGCGTCGGTGGCCCGGCGGTCCTCGGGGCAGGGCGTGCGCTCGACGAGACCGCGCTCCTCGAGGCGGCGCACGACGTGCGAGAGCCGCGGCAGCGTGGCGTTGGTGCGCTGGGCGAGGGCGGTCATCCGCAGCGTGCGACCCGGCGCCTCGGAGAGCTGGGAGACGACCATGTAGTCGAAGTGGGTCATGGCAGCGTCGCGCCGCAGCTGGGCGTCGAGCGTGCCGGGAAGTAGCTCGAGGACCGCCACGAGCCGCAGCCAGGCCCGCATCTCCGACTCGTCGAGCCACCGCACGTCGTCCGGTGCCGCGTCCTCGCCCCCGCTCATGCGCTCATCCTTCCCCCAAATAGTTGCAGGAACAACTTTGTGGGCTAGCCTGTTAGTTGTAGATACAAGCATCTACCAGAAAGGCCCATCCATGTCCGTCCAGGCCGTCCGCCTCAACCACGCCGTGCTCTACGTCTCCGACCTCGAGCGCAGCATCGCCTTCTACTCCGAGGTCCTCGGCATGGAGGTCGCCGCCCGCGAGCCGCGCGCCAACGCCGCGTTCCTGCGGCTCGTGCGCTCGGGCAACCACCACGACCTCGGCCTGTTCGGCGTGGGCGCGCGGCCGCCGCGCCCCCGCGGTTCCCTCGGGCTCTACCACCTCGCCTGGCAGGTCGACGCGATCGAGGACCTCGAGGCCGCGCGGATGCTGCTCGCCGAGCGCGACGCCTACACCGGTGAGTCGAGCCACGGCGCCACGAAGAGCATCTACGGCATCGATCCCGACGGCAACGAGCTGGAGGTCATGTGGATGCTGCCGCGCGCGGCCTGGGGCGAGTACGAGGACACCGCTCCCATCGAGCGGCTCGACCTGCCCGGCGAGATCCGTCGCTGGGGCGGCGTCGCCACCGGCTCGGAGCTGCGTCCGGTCGAGGCCACGCGGTGAGCCCTGCTCCGACCGACACCCACGGCACCCTGCCCGCGCCGGTCGTCGCGCGCGTGGGTGGGGGCCGGACCGACCGGCCGCTCGTGGTGCTGCTGCACGGCCGGGGTGCCGACGAGTCCACGGTGGTCGCGCTCGGGGAGGCGCTCGAGACGGCGCTGCCCGGCCGGGCGGAGTACGCCGCGGTCCGGGCGCCCCTGGCGGAGGGGGCCGGCTTCGCGTGGTTCGCCAACCGGGGCATCGGCCGGCCGCTCCCGGAGTCCCTGCGCAGCACGATGGACTGGTTCCGGACCTGGGCCGACCAGGCGGGCGAGCGCCCGGTGGTCCTCGTGGGGTTCAGCGGAGGTGCCGCCTTCGCCGGCGGCCTGGCGCTCGACGACCCCGCGCGGTGGACCGGGCTGGCGGTGCTCCTCGGGACCCTGCCGTTCGACGCCGGGGTCACGACCGAGGCCGGTCGACTCGAGGGGCTGCCGGTCCTGGTGGCCCAGGGCGAGGAGGACCGGGTCATCCCGGCCGAGCTGCTGGCCCGCACGTGGGAGTACCTCCGCGGCACCTCCGGCGCCCGGACCACCAGCCACCGCGACGCCGGCGGCCACCTGCTGACAGCCGGCACCGTGCGGGCGCTGGTCGGCTGGCTGGACGAGGTGCTGGGCCAGGACGTGGACGGCTCCCGCGGCGCGACCTCCGCCGCGCCGGCGGGCTCGTGACCCCCGGCGAAGCAGCCGCGACGCTGCGTGCCGCGCGGGTGGAGGGTCGCACCCTGGAGCCGTTCACCGACGAGCACCCCGATCTCGACGAGGCCTGGGGGTACGCCGTCCAGCAGGTCGACCTCGCGGAGCGGCTGCGCGCCGGGGAGCGGAGGGTCGGAGCCAAGCTCGGTCTGACCAGCGAGGCCAAGCAGCAGCGGATGGGAGTGCGACGCCCCGTGGTCGGGTTCCTCACCGACGCGATGCGGCTCCCCGAGGGTCGGCTCGACGTGGGTCGCTGGGTGCAGCCGCGGGTCGAGCCCGAGGTCGCGTTCCTGACCAGCCGCCGGATCGACCGGGCCCTCGGACCGACCGAGCTGCCGTCGTACGTCGCGGGCGTGGCGGTGGCGGCCGAGGTGCTCGACTCGCGGTGGACCGGCTACCGGTTCCGGCTGGCCGACGTGCTGGCGGACGCCACGAGCGCGGCCGGGTTCGTGCTCGGGAGCGGGGTGCACGACCTCGCGACGGTCGGCGACCTGGCCGCCCTGCGCGGGGAGGTCCGGGTCGACGGACAGGTGGTCGAGCGCGCGACCGGGGCGGCCGTGCTGGGCGACCCGTTGCGGGCGCTCGTCCTGCTGTCCGAGCACCTGGCCGCGCACGGGGTGGCGCTGCCCGCGGGGTCGTGGGTGCTGGCCGGGGCGCTCACCGACGCGGTGCCGCTCGTCGCGGGTCGCCGCTACGAGCTCGAGCTCGAGGCCCTGGGGACGATCCGGCTCGACGCGCGCTGAGGCACGGCTAGGAGTCCGACTCCACCGGACCCTCGACCACGGCGGCGCCGAGCCGGTGCCGCTCCCCGAGCTCGCGGTAGTAGCCGGCGTTGGTGTCGATCCACACCTGCGAGCTGGTGCCCTCCACCGGCTTGAGCGGCTTGCAGGGGGTCCCGGTGGCGACCATGCCGCCCGGCAGCTCGGTGCCGGGGGTCACGACCGACCCGGCGCCGACCAGGGTGCCGGGCCCGACGACCGAGCCGTCGAGCAGCGTGCTGCCGTTGCCGACCAGCGCCCGCTCGCCGACCTCGCGCCCGTGCACCACGCAGGAGTGGCCGACCGTGGCGTGGGGCCCGACGGTGAGCACCTCGCCGGGGGCGGCGTGCAGGACGGAGTTGTCCTGGATGTTCGAGCCCTCCCGCACGACGATCGTGCAGATGTCGCCGCGCAGGACCGCGCCGTACCAGATGCTCGCGCCGGCCTCGACCGTCACGTCACCGATCAGCGTGGCGGTCACGGCGACGAAGGCCTCGGGGTGCACGACGGGGCGCTTGCCCTCGAACTCGACGATGTTCACGGTCGGCATCCTGCCAAGCGGCCTCACGCCGACCCGGTCGTGGTCCGCGCGACGTCCGCACACTGGGCGGGGTCGTCGCTGAACGGCAGGTGCCCGCAGCCGGGCATGTCGACGTGCCGCGCCCCGGGGAGGACCTTCCTGGCCCGTCTGCTCTGGGCGCGGTGCCACAGCACCACGTCCCGGGTGCCCCACGCGATGGTCACCGGCACCGCGGCGAGGCCGCCGGGGTCGCGGGAGGACCGCACCAGGTCGTAGTCGCCGAAGCTGTCGCGTGCCGCCGCGAACGAGGAGGCGTCTGGAGGAGATCAAGTGCGTGGAGACGCAGGTGCACCAGCTCGAGCGCATGCTCGGCATGCCCTACGAGCACGACGACGCCGAGATGACGATGCAGAAGGTCAACGCCTGGCGGGCGGTGCACAGCCAGGGCCGCGGGCTCTACTCCGTCCTCTACGAGCACCTCGACGACTTCGAGGACCGGGTGGTCCGCGAGGGCGAGTTCATGTCCAACACGCTGCTGGGCTGGAACTTCGGCGACGGGCACCTCAACGACGAACGCCTCGTGGCGGCCGTGCAGAAGCGGCTGCAGCTCCAGCCGGGTGACCTGGTCATGGTCTACTGCGAGTCCCAGCCGACCCCGTGGCGCCACGGCCGACCACGGGAGTACCGCGTGATCGATGCAGCACTCGGCACCGTGGACCGAGGCACCTGGGACGTGCGCGACTGCGTCGCCACCCAGCCCTGGCTGCCCGACGGCCCGATCCCGCTCCAGGTCACCTGGTCGGCTCCCGGCTTCGTACGCCGCCAGACGCTGACCCGCGGGTCGACGAGCGGCCAGGAGCAGCCCGCGTGACGAGCGCCGTCGTGGTCGGCAGCGGGCCCAACGGGCTGGCCGCCGCCATCCGCCTGGCCCAGGCCGGGCTCGAGGTCACCGTCCTGGAGGCGCACGAGCGCCCCGGGGGCGGCACCCGCACCGACGACCGGCTCACCGTCCCCGGGCTGGTGCACGACGTGTGCGCCGGCTTCCACCCGACCGGGGTGGCCTCGCCGTTCTTCGCCTCCCTCGACCTGGGCCGCCACGGCCTGCGCTGGCTGTGGCCGGAGATCGACCTGGCGCACCCGCTCGACGACGGTCGCGCCGCGCTCGCCGCCCGCGACATGGACCGCTCGGTCGCCAGCCTCGGCCGCGACGGCGCCCGGTGGCGACGGATCTTCGAGCCGATCGTGCGCCACTTCGACGACCTCGTCGCCGACGTGTTCCAACCGGTCGTGCACGTGCCGCAGCACCCCGTCACCCTGGGCCGCTTCGGCCTCAAGGCTGCGATGCCCGCGACCTGGCAGGCGGCCCGCTTCGCCGACGAGCCGGCCAAGGCGCTGCTCACCGGCGTGGCCGCGCACAAGTTCGGCACCCTGACCGGGCCGCTCGGGTCGTCCGTCGGTTACCTGCTCGCGGGCGCCGCGCACGCGGTCGGGTGGCCGGTCGCCGAGGGCGGCACCGAGTCGATCACCCGGGCCCTGCTGGCCGAGCTCGCCTCGCTCGGCGGGACGGTCCGCAGCGGCGTACGCGTGCGGTCGCTCGACTCGGTCGCCGAGCTGGCCGGGCTGGACCGACGGCCCGACGTGGTCGTCCTCGACACCTCGCCCGCAGGGGCGCTGGAGATCGTCGGCGACGCCCTGCCGTCACGTGTTCGCCGGGCCTTCGAGCGCTTCGACTACGGCCCGGCGGCGTACAAGGTGGACTTCGCCGTCGAGGGTGGGATCCCCTGGACGAACCCCGACTGCGGGCGGGCGGGCACGTTGCACCTCGGCGGCTCGGCCCGCGAGATCGTGACGGTCGAGGCAGCGACCGCGCGCGGCGAGATGCCCGAGCGGCCCTTCGTGCTGCTGGGCCAGCAGCACGTCGCCGACCCTGCGCGCGCGGTTGGGTCGGTCGTCCCCGTCTACGCCTACGCACACGTCCCGCACGGGTACGCCGGGGACGCGACCGAGGCCGTCACCGCGCAGATCGAGCGCTTCGCCCCCGGGTTCCGCGAGCGGGTCGTCGCGACGAAGGTGTGGACCCCCGCGGACTGGGATGCCTACAACCCCAACTACGTCGGTGGCGACATCTCCGCCGGCGCCAACACCTGGACCCAGATCGCGATGCGGCCGCGCCCGGCGCTGGACCCCTACTCCCTCGGTGTCCCGGGGGTCTACCTCTGCTCCTCGGCCAGCCCGCCGGGCGGCGGCGTGCACGGGATGGCCGGGTTCAACGCGGCCGAGTCGGCGCTGCGTCGGCTGCGCTGACTCCCGCTTCCTCCCGGAGCGGCTCAGCCCACGTCCGGCTTCTCGGGTGCCCCGGAGGAGGCGTCGTCGCGGCTGAAGAACGAGATCCGGCCGTTGGCCTCGAGCACCGCGACCTCGACCTCGCCGAGGTCGCGGATGCCCTGCTCGCGGGCCGCGGCCAGCAGGTCGGCGTGGGCCAGCCGCTGGCGCCGCATCACCGACGTCAGCGGCTCGCCGTCGCGCACGACCAGCTCGGGGCGGCCGGTGACGACGTCGCGCAGCCGCGGGAAGCGCCACTGCGTCCACGACAGCACGACGGTGAGCACCGCGAAGGTCGAGACCGCTAGCAGCCCACCGGTCACCGAGAAGTCCTGCTGGGTCACCGCCTGCTGCACCAGGTCGCCCATCGTCACGTAGAGCAGCAGCTCGAAGGTCGACAGCTCGCCCAGCGTCGTGCGCCCCACGGCGCGGGTCAGCACCCACAGGAACACGAAGACCACGACGGCCCTCAGGACGATCTCCACGGCCGGCCCCTCCTGGCTCGTGACGGCCCGCTCACGGCAGCAGGCCCGTGCTGAAGTCGAGGCCGACGAGGACCTCCTCGCCGCTGCGGACGGCGACGGTGCCCGCGGACCCCTGCCGGCTGGCGGGCTGGATGTAGGCGTCGTACGCGACGACCAGCACGTCGCCGGACGGCGGCGGCTCGAACTCCAGGAAGAGCGTCTGGGCGTCGCGGTAGCTCGCGCTCGGCTCGGGGCGGAAGCCCTGGGTCTCGTAGAGGTCGAAGTAGGTCCCCGTGACCCCGAGGACGACCGGGCCCTCGAAACCGCCGCGCCGGGTCACGGTGACCTCCCACGGCACGTCGAGCCCCGCGCGCGAGAGACGGGCGTGCAGCAGCGACAGCGTCCACCGGCCGTCGGCACTGGTGGCGGTCACCCGCTCGGTGCGGTCCCCCAGCAGGCCCAGCAGCGCGGCGAGCATCCCCAACGCGAGCAGGCCGACGAACCCACGGCGCAGCCACAGCGCCGTCGTACCCCCCGAGCGGCCCTCGAGGCCCTCCAGCGTCGCGGTCGACATGTCTTCCTCCTCGCACCGACACTGCTCGCGCCGACCGACGCGGTGACACGCCCGCGCGGGTGAAGGCCCGGAACCGTACGCGTCGGAGCGCGGCCGGCGGGTACCCGTGCGGCATGACCCAAGGCCACCACCCGCGCAAGGCACTCGTCACCGGCTCCTCCTCCGGCATCGGCCGTGCAACGGCCCTGCTGCTGGCGACCGAAGGCTTCGACGTCGTCGTCACCTCCCACGAGGACGACCCGGCCGCACAGGAGACCGCCTCGATGGTGCGCGAGCGCGGGTCCACGGCCCACGTCCTTCCCTACGACGCTGCTTCGCCCGCCGCAGGGGAGGTCGTGGACGGCGCGATCGAGGTGCTCGGCGGGTTGGGCGTGCTGGTCAACGTGGCGGGCACCGGGCACGGCAGCCGCGTCGTCGACACGGACCTCGAGACCTGGCGCCGGGTGCTGGCCGCTGACCTCGACGGCCCGTTCCTCACCTGCCGCCGCGCGGCCCGGCACCTCGTCGAGCAGGGCCACGGTGGGCGCATCGTCAACGTCAGCAGCGTCCACGAGCGGCTGCCCCGCTACGGCGCCGGGGCCTACTGCGCGGCCAAGGCAGGGCTCGGCGGGCTGAGCCAGGTCCTCGCCCTCGAGCTGGCCGAGCACGGCATCACCGTCAACTCCGTCGCCCCCGGTGAGATCGCCACCGACATGACGGGCATGGCCACCGAGGACGCCTTCCACGAGGAGCGGCCCGGCAACCCGCTCGGCCGCCCGGGCCACGTCAACGAGGTCGCCTCGGTGATCGGCTTCCTGTGCTCACCGAGGGCGTCCTACGTCACCGGGTCCACGTACGTCGTCGACGGCGGCCTGTCGCTGATGGCCGCGCACGGCCACGACGCGGCCGAGGGTTGGCGCGACGCCTGAGCAACGACCCGCGCCCCAGGCGACGAGAGCCCCGGACCGTCCCGGTCCGGGGCTCTCGTGACGCTGGCGGTGGCGGTGGGATTTGAACCCACGGTGGGTTTGACCCCACACATCATTTCGAGTGATGCACCTTCGGCCGCTCGGACACGCCACCGCGGGTGAATGTACCGGAGCGGGTCGGAGCGGGAGAAATCAGTCGTCGCGCTGGGCAGCGAAGAAGTCGGCGAGCAGCGCGGCCGACTCCTCGGCCAGCACGCCGGCGAGCACCTCGGGGCGGTGGTTGAGGCGGCGGTCGCGCACGACGTCCCAGAGGCTGCCGACCGCGCCGGCCTTCTCGTCGTACGCCGCGAACACGACGCGGTCGACCCGGCTGAGCACGGCCGCGCCGGCGCACATGGTGCACGGCTCGAGGGTGACCACGAGGGTGCAGCCGGTGAGCCGCCACTCCCCGCGCGCCCGGGCGGCCTCTCGCAGCGCGACCACCTCGGCGTGGCCGGTGGGATCGGCGTCGGCCTCGCGGACGTTGCGACCGCGGCCGAGCACCCTGCCGTCGGCGTCGAGGATCAGTGCACCGATCGGGACGTCGCCGGTCGCGAGCGCGGCGCGCGCCTCGGCGAGGGCGGCCCGCATCGGGTCCGCCCAGTCGGCAGGCCTCAGGACTCGGCCCTCAGTGCTCGGCCCTCGTGCCGACGGCCCCGACACCCACGGCCCTCACGCGGAGGCCAGCCCTGCGACGTCGTCGAACTGCTCGCCGAACCCGATCAGCCGCGCCACGTCGGAGAGCACCTCGTCGGGGTAGGCGTCGGGGTCGTCGAGCAGCTCCTCCAGCGCGTCCTCGCTGACCCCGAGGTCGGCCAGCAGGCCGAGGTCGCCGGCCGGCTCGTCCTCGTCGCGCTCGTCGCGCTCGTCGAGGTCGTCGGGGTCGATCTCGTCGAGGAGGTCGATCACGGTCTCGGCGAGGTCCCAGTCCTCGGCGGCGCTGGCGTCCGAGAGCAGCACCCTCGTCCGCTCCCCCTCGACCCGCACGATCACGAAGAAGTCCTCGTCGACCGAGACCAGCCCGATCGCCCCGGTGTCCCCGCCGAGGCGGCGCAGCGCGTCGGCCAGCAGCTCGACGTCCTCGCAGTGCTCGAGGGTCACCTCCTGCACGACCCAGCGTCCACCCTGGCGGTACGCCGCCACGGCGAGGTCGACGTCGTCGAGCTGCGTGGTGGTCTCGTCCATGTGGTCTCCCTGGACCCGGTGCGGGCCCGCGGCCCACGTGGAGGTGGTGCGTGTGCAGGTGTGGCGCTGGCCCGGTGGAGCCGTCGTGCAGGCACCAGCGTGGCAGACGTCCCACCCACGGCCAACCCCCTTCGCCCGTGGGCACTCCCACAGGCGGCGGGGTCCTAGGCTGGGTGCCATGCGCACCCAGGTCGTGGACCACCCGCTCGTCACCCACAAGCTCACGACGCTGCGCGACGAGCGCACCGACTCCCCGACCTTCCGCGCGCTCACCGACGAGCTGGTCGCGCTGCTGGCCTACGAGGCCACCCGCCACGTGCGGGTCGAGCCGGTCGAGATCCGCACCCCGGTCGCGGCCGCCACCGGCGTACGCCTGGCCTCGCCCAAGCCGCTGGTCGTCCCCATCCTGCGCGCCGGGCTGGGAATGCTCGACGGGTTCATGCGGCTGCTGCCCACCGCCGAGGTGGGCTTCCTCGGGATGGTGCGCAACGAGGACACCCTCGAGGCCTCGACGTACGCCGAGCGGCTGCCCGACGACCTCTCCGGCCGCCAGTGCTACGTCCTGGACCCGATGCTCGCCACCGGCGGCACCCTCGCCGCGGCGATCCGCTTCCTCACCGACCGCGGCGCCGACCACATCACCGCGATCTGCCTGCTCGCCGCCCCCGAGGGCTGCGAGCGCCTCGCCGCCGACCTCGAGGGCCTCGAGGTCCCCGTCACCGTCGTCACCGCCGCCATGGACGAGAGGCTCAACGAGAAGGGCTACATCGTGCCCGGACTCGGCGACGCCGGCGACCGGTTGTACGGCGTCGCGGGCTGAGGGTGCGCTCGTGTGAGGTTCAGCGGGGCGCCGCTGCACCTTGCGGCGTACCCACGCAGCTGCATCGGGGGACCGTGAGCTTCAGCGGGGCGCCGCTGAACCTCACGCTCCGCCGCTGGACCTCACGGCGGAGAAGCCCTACAGCCCCTTCGCGGCCGCCAGCAGCTTGGTGAGCGACTCCTTGGCGTCCCCGAAGAGCAGGGTCGTGCGGGGGTCGAAGAGCAGCTCGTTCTCGATGCCGGCGAACCCGGGACGCATGGAGCGCTTGAGGAAGACCACCTGCTGGGCCTGGTCGACGTCGAGGATCGGCATGCCGTAGATCGGGGCCGAGGGCGTGGTGCGGGCGGCGGGGTTGACGACGTCGTTGGCGCCGACGACGAGGACGACGTCGGTGTGCTTGAACTCGCCGTTGATGTCGTCCATCTCGACCAGCTGCTCGTAGGGCACCTGGGCCTCGGCGAGGAGCACGTTCATGTGGCCGGGCATCCGGCCGGCGACGGGGTGGATGGCGTAGTCGACCCGGGTGCCGCGTGCCTGCAGCACCTCGACCAGCTCGCGCAGGGTGTGCTGGGCCTGGGCGACGGCCAACCCGTAGCCGGGGACGATGATGACGCGGTCGGCATACCCCAGCAGGATCGCGACGTCCTCGGGCCCGGCCGAGCGGACCGGGCGGTCGGAGGCCTCGCCGGCACCGAGGGTGGAGCCGCCGCGCAGCGCCCCGAAGAGGATGTTGGGCACCGAGCGACCCATCGCACGGGCCATCAGCAGGGTGAGGAACGTGCCGGAGGCGCCGACGAGCGTGCCGGCGACGAGCAGCACCACGTTGGAGAGCACGTAGCCGCCGGCGGCGACGGTCAGCCCGGTGAAGGCGTTGAGCAACGAGATCACGATCGGCACGTCCGCGCCGCCGACCGGCAGCACCAGCAGGACGCCGACGATCAGGCCGAGCACGGCGAGGCCGACGCCGATCCCGAGCGTCGCGTTCGTGACCGTGAGCACGCCCAGGGCCAGCGACGCCAGGATCGCGGCACCGAAGACCAGCGGGAGCCCGGCGAAGACCACGGGTCGCGAGGTCATGAGCTCCTGGAGCTTGGCGAACGTGATGACGGAGCCCGCGAAGGAGACCGACCCGACCAGGACGGTGAAGGCGGTCGCGGCGAGCACGAAGGACTCGACGTCGGCCGCGTCGGAGAGGTGCAGCAGCTCGTCGAGCTCCAGCAGCGCGACCAGCGCCGCTGCCCCGCCGCCGACGCCGTTGAACAGCGCGACCATCTGCGGCATCTGGGTCATCTGCACCCGGCGCGCGCCGAGCGCGCCCACGAGGGAGCCGACCACGATCGCGCCGACGATGAGCGGCACGTGGTCGAGGTCGAGGTAGGTGAAGGGCAGCACCACCGCGACGACCGCGGCGGCCGCGCCGACGAGGTTGCCGGTGCGCGCGGTCCGCGGGCCCGAGAGGCCCTTGAGGGCGAGGATGAACCCGACGGCGCAGAGCAGGTAGACCAGCTGCGCCCAGGTGGGGACGGCGCTCACCGGCCCGCCCCCTCGTCGGCGGCCGCGGGCGCCTTGCGGCGGACGAACATCTGGAGCATCCGGTCGGTGACCACGAACCCACCGACCAGGTTGACCGCGGCCAGCACGATCGCGACCAGGCCGACGACCAGCGCGACGGTGGACTCGGTCTGACCGGTGACGAGCACCGCACCGAGCAGGATGATCCCGTGGATCGCGTTGGCCCCCGACATGAGCGGGGTGTGCAGCGTCGAGGACACCTTCGAGATGACCTCCACGCCCACGAACACGCTGAGCACGAAGATCGTCAGCCAGACCATGCCGTCGTCCACGACTAATCCCCCTCCACCGATCCGCCGGTCGGCCCCTCGAGCAGCAGCCGGGTGGGCTCGTGCCGCACGACGCCGTCGTGGGTGACGCAGGCGCCGTCGACGATCTCGTCGTCGAGGTCGAGGACCAGCTCTCCCTCGCGCGTCATGAGGGTCAGCAGGCTCAGCACGTTCTGCGCGTAGAGCCGCGAGGCCGGGCCCGGCATCTGCGCGGCGACGTTGCGCCCGCCCCACACCTGGGCCCGCCCGATCGCGACGATCTCACCCGCCACCGACCCCTCGACGTTGCCGCCGGAGTCGGCGGCCAGGTCCACCACGACCGACCCGGGGCTCATCGCCTCGACCATCTCCCGCGTGACCAGCACCGGGGCCGTGCGCCCGGGCACCGCGGCGGTGGTGATCAGCCCGTCGGCCGCGGCGACGTACGGCGCCAGCAGCTGCTTCTGGAGGGCGGCGCGCTCCTCGGACATCTCCCGCGCGTAGCCGCCGGCTCCCTCGAGGGTGGGCAGGTCGAGCTCGATGGCGTGCGCCCCCATGGAGCGGATCTCCTCCGCGGCGGCGGCGCGCACGTCGTACGCCTTCACGACGGCGCCGAGGCGACGAGCGGTGGCGATGGCCTGGAGGCCGGCGACCCCGGCGCCCAGGACGACGACCTGGGCCGGCGGCACAGTGCCGGCCGCGGTCATGTTGAGCGGGAAGAACCGGCGCAGCAACCCGGCGCAGACGACCGCGCAGCGGTAGCCGCTGACCAGCGACTGCGACGAGAGCGCGTCCATCGACTGGGCCCGCGAGATCCGCGGCACCAGCTCCATGGCGATCGCGGTGGTGCCGAGGTCGCGGTGGTCGCGGACCAGGTCGAGCTCGGCGGCCGTGGGCAGGAAGGAGACGGTGACCGCGCCGGCGCGGAGGCGCCGGAGGGTGTCGCGGGACAGCGGCTGCACCGAGCAGACCAGGTCGGCCTCCGGGAACGGGTCGTCCGCGAGGAGCGCCCCGGCGGCGGCGTACTCCTCGTCCTCGTGGAGGGCCCCGAGCCCGGCACCGGTCTCGACGACGACCTCGTGCCCGAGCGCGGCCAGCTTCCCGACGAGCTCGGGCACCATCGCGACCCGGGTCTCACCCTCGCGCGTCTCCCGCGCGACTACGACTCGCATGCGCACCTCCTCCGGCCAACCTAGGGCCTCGCGGAGGCCAGGGGGCCCGCACGCGCCGGGGACCGGTGCCGCGGGGATGCGGACGCCGGGGTGGGCTCGGCCCGGATCCGGGCTCAGGCGATGCCGGCGCCCAGCGCCGAGCCGACCGCGAAGGTCACCACCATGGCGAAGACGCCGCCACCGACGTTGCGCGCCACGGCTCGTCCCGGCGGGCCGTAGCCCAGCCGGGCGCTGGCCCAGCCGGTGACCGCGAGGGCCACGGCGACCGCGACCATCGTGACCGGGACGCGCAGGTCGGGACCGAAGAGCACGATCGTCAGCAGGGGCAGCAGCGCTCCGAGGAAGAAGGAGATCATCGAGGCCCAGGCCGCGTGCCAGGCGTTGGTGACCTCGCTGGGGTCGATGCCCAGCTCGGCCTCGGCGTGCGCGGCCAGCGCGTCGTGGGCGGTGAGCTCGACGGCGACCTGCTGGGCCAGCTCGGGCGAGAGGCCCTTGTCGACGTAGATCTGGGCGAGCTCGGCGAGTTCCTCCTCCGGCTCCTCGACCAGCTCGCGGCGCTCCTTGTCCAACAGCGCCTTCTCGGAGTCGCTCTGGGTGCTGACCGAGACGTACTCACCGGCCGCCATGCTCAGCGCACCGGCCACCAGGGCGGCGGTGCCGGCGATCAGGATGGCCGAGCGGTCGGTCGTCGCGCCGGCGACACCGACCACCAGGCCGGCGGTCGACACGATGCCGTCGTTGGCGCCCAGCACACCGGCACGCAGCCAGTTCAGGCGCGAGCGGATGCCGGTGTCGTGCGGCTCGTCGTCGTGCTGCTGCGGGTCGACGTCGGCGGGGTTGAACGAGATCGGCTCAGTGGTCACAGGACGATCCTGTCCCGTGACCACCGAGCCGACAACGAAGGTGAGGCTGCGCTCAGAGACCCAGGTCTCTGCCGATGAGCTCCTTCATGATCTCATTGGAGCCGGCCCAGATCTTGGAGACGCGGGCGTCGCGCCAGGCGCGGGCCACGCGGTACTCGTTCATGAAGCCGTAGCCGCCGTGCAGCTGGACGCAGTGGTCGAGCACGTCGTTCTGGACCTGCGAGGACCACCACTTGGCCTTGGCCGCGTCGACGGGGGTCAGCTCGCCCTTGTCGTGGGCGATGACACAGGTGTCGATGTAGGCCTCGGCGACCTCGATGGAGGTGAACAGCTCGGCCAGCAGGAACTTGTTGTGCTGGAAGGTGCCGATCGGGGCGCCGAAGGCCTTGCGGTCCTTGGTGTACTGCAGCGTCTCGACGAGGATCTGCTTGGCGTGCGCGACGTTGGAGATCGCGCAGCCCAGGCGCTCCTGCGGGAGCTTCTGCATCATCGCGATGAAGCCGCCGCCGAGCTCACCCAGCACGTGTTCCTCGGAGAGCCGGACGTCCTCGAAGAACAGCTCGGCGGTGTCGGACTCGTCCTGGCCGACCTTGTCGAGCTTGCGACCGCGCGAGAAGCCGGGGGCGTCGGAGGGGATCGCGAACAGCGAGATGCCGCGCGCGCCCTTCTCGGGGTCGGTGCGCACCGCGGTGATGATGAGGTCGGCGGAGTAGCCGTTGGTGATGAAGGTCTTGGAGCCGTTGATGACCCAGTCGTCGCCGTCCTTGACCGCGGAGGTCTTCAGCGCCGCGAGGTCGGAGCCGCCGGAGGGCTCGGTCATGCCGATGGCCAG
>WLJH01000027.1 GCA_009701885.1 Actinomycetota bacterium | reverse complement strand
GGTCGCCGTGGAGGAGCGGGCCGCCGCCGAGGCGCTCGCCGCCGAGCAGGCCCGGCTCGCCGAGGAGGCCGCCGCCGCCCGGACGGCCGCCGAGCAGACCGCCGCCGAGGCCGTGGAGGCCCGCGCCGTCGCCGAGGCCGACGCCCAGGAGCACGCCCGACTCGCTGCGGAGGCGGTCGCCGACCGCGAGGCTGCCGAGCGTCGTACGTCGGAGGCGCTGGCGCGTCTCGAGGAGCAGGTCGCCGCCCGCGAGGCCGCCGAGGCGAAGCTGGTCGAGGCGATCACCGCCCGCGCAGACGCGGAGGAGGCCGCCAGCCAGCGCGGCATCGACCGGCAGTCGGTCGAGGCGTCCGTGCGGCACCAGGCCGAGATCGCCGAGGCCGAGATCGCCGCCCGACTCGAGGCCGAGCGGCGCGCCACCGAGCTCGCCGTCGCCCTCGCCGAGGCGCGCGAGGAGCTGCTCGAGGGGTCGGGGAAGCACAAGCGGTTCTCGCTCGGCGCCACCACCGGCTCGATCCCCCGGATCACCGCGGAGCTGGCCTCGGAACCCCCGGCGGCTCCGTTCTCCGCCCCGGCCCCGGCGGCAGCCGCGGCCCCGGCGTCAGAGGCTGCTTCCTCCTCCACAACTGCGCCCGCGACGACCGGCCCCGTCGCGGTGGCCGCTCCCCCGCACCGGGTGCCCCTGGTCGCAGGCGGTCTGGCCGTGGTCGGCGCGCTGGCCGGCGGCGGGCTGCTCGCGGCCGGCCTGGGAGGTGCGCGCGTGGGTGGCGGGCTGCTGCTGCTCGCGCTGCTGCTGCTCTTCGTGGCCGCCCGCTCCCGGCGTACGACGGCGCACGTCACCATCGACGACCACGGCGTCGTCGACATCCGCTCCGGCGAGACCCACCACCGCTTCGACGTCTACGACGCCTCCACCGAGCTCGAGGTCGTGGGCGAGCCGAGGCAGCGCGGCTGGCAGGTGCGGTTCCTGCGCCGGGCGCTGCCGCCCGTGGTGGTCGATGCCTCCATGGTGGAGCCCGAGGCGTTCCTGCGGGAGCTGCGCCGGTGGCGGCCGGGGTTGTGAGGCCCGTCGCGGGATAGTCCGAACGAAAAGTCACCCTCAGCTCGAGCTGAGGGTGAGATCGAGTTCGGAGTAACCCGGCCGGGCCCCGGACTCAGTGCAGCCCGGCCCGGACCGCCTCGACGACCTCGGCCACGGCGGCCGGCGCGGAACGCCCGGCGCCGGTGACGTTGAAGAACCCGTGGATGGCGTCCTCGAAGCGGCGCATCGTCACGGGCACACCGGCCTTCTCCAGCAGCCGGGCGTAGTGCTCGCCCTCGTCGCGCAGCGGGTCGAAGCCGGCGGTGCAGAGGTAGGCGGGGGCCAGGCCCTCGGGGAGGTCGGCGTACGCCGGGGACAGCCGCGGGTCGCGCAGGTCGGTGCCGGGCCCGACGTAGGCCTCGTTGGCGCGGTCCATGTAGGCCTTCGAGAGGTAGAAGCCCTCGCGGAACAGGTGCAGCGACCGGTTGTCCGGGTCCTCGTCGCGGGCGCTGTCTGTGGCCGGGTAGACCAGCAGCTGCAGGCGGCACGGCAGCCCGGTGCGCGCGGCGTGGATGGCGGTCGCGGCGGCGAGGTTGCCGCCCGCGGAGTCGCCACCGACACCGATCCGGTCGGGGTCGGCCCCGAGCTCGCGGGCGTGGTCGCAGGCCCAGTGGTAGGCCGCCTCCGCGTCGTCGTGCGCCGCCGGGAACTGGTGCTCCGGCGCCAGCCGGTAGTCCACCGCGAGCACCCGCACACAGGCACGCTCGGCCAGCACCCGGCACGGGGCGTCGTGGGTGTCGAGGTCGCCGACGTAGAACCCGCCGCCGTGGAAGAACACCAGCAGCGGCTCGCCGCCGGCGCTGGAGGTCGGGACGTAGAGCCGCGCCGGCATCCCCGCCGCGGTCACGTCGCGCACCTCGCCGATCGGCTGGTCGCCACCGGCCATCCCGGCCTCGTGGCGGGTCGCGGCACGGGCCTCCTCCAGCGGCAGGGACTCCGCGGTAGGAATCCGGGCGACCTTCTTCAGCCGCAGCAGCAGCTGGGTGTCGGTGGCCAGCTGCTGGCCGTCCAGCACGACCGGCGCACCGGCCAGGCGGCGCTGGACCGGCTCGGGCAGACCGAGGCTGGTGACGAGGAGGCGACGCTCGACGGCGTCGCGGACACGGGCGAGGGCGCTCACGTGCGGGACAGTAGCCCGCCGTCGTACGCCGTGGGAGGGGTCTCGGGGGGCGGCGTACGCCGGTGGGCGGGTCTCGCGGCTCGGCGCCGGCGCGCCTCCCACCTCGACCACCGCGCGAGCCGGGCGCTGACCCCGGCCGGGTGACACCCGCCGTTCACCCAGCGGTGGGAGACTCGGGGCATGTCCGCCGAGATCGTCCCGACCCGCGAGGAGAGCAATCCCGACGGCGCTCCGGAGGAGTCCTTCGACGTCGAGCCCCCCTACGTCCCCGACCACGAGGCGCTGGCCGAGGTCGAGGAGTTCGAGGACCGCTTCCTGGACCGCGAGGTGTCCTGGCTGCGGTTCAACCAGCGGGTGCTGGAGCTGGCCGAGGACCCGGACCTCCCGCTGCTGGACCGGGTGCGGTTCCTGGCGATCTTCACCAGCAACCTCGACGAGTTCTTCATGGTGCGGGTGGCCGGTCTGAAGCGGCGGATCGCGGCCGGGGTCGCGGTGAAGGCCGCGAGCGGCCTGATGCCGCGGGAGGTGCTGGAGCAGATCCTCACCACCACCGGTGAGCTCAGCCAGCGCCACGCCCGGCTCTTCCGCGACGAGATCGTGCCCGCGCTGAAGGCCGAGGACATCGAGATCGTGCGGTGGGCCGACCTGGACCGCGACGAGCAGAAGCAGTGCAAGCGGATGTTCAAGGAGCGGATCTTCCCGGTCCTCACCCCGCTGGCCGTCGACCCCGCCCACCCCTTCCCCTACATCTCGGGGCTCTCGCTCAACCTCGCGGTGCTGCTGAAGAACCCCAAGACCGAGAAGCAGCACTTCGCCCGCGTGAAGGTGCCGCCGATCTTCAGCCGCTTCGTCGCGCTCGGCGGCCACCGGTTCGTGCCGCTCGAGGACGTCATCGCCGAGCACCTCAACCGGCTCTTCCCCGGCATGGAGATCCAGCAGGTGCACTCCTTCCGGGTCACCCGCAACGAGGACCTCGAGGTCGAGGAGGACGACGCCGAGAACCTGCTCGCCGCGCTGGAGAAGGAGCTGCTGCGCCGCCGCTTCGGACCGCCGGTGCGCCTGGAGGTCGAGGAGCACATCGACCCCGCGGTGCTCGAGCTGCTGGTCAGCGAGCTCGGGGTCAGCGACGAGGAGGTCTACCGCCTCCCCGGGCCGCTGGACCTGCGCGGGCTGCACTCGATCGCCGACATCGGACGCGAGGAGCTGAAGTACCCCGCGTTCGTCCCCACCACCCACCACCGCCTCGCCGAGGTCGAGTCGGCGGCGCCGGTCGACGTCTTCAAGGCCGCGCGCCGCCACGACGTGCTGCTGCACCACCCTTATGACTCGTTCGCCACCTCGGTGCAGCGCTTCATCGAGCAGGCTGCCGCCGACCCGCACGTGCTGGCGATCAAGCAGACCCTCTACCGCACCTCCGGCGACTCCCCGATCATCGACGCCCTCATCGACGCCGCCGAGGCCGGCAAGCAGGTGCTGGTGATCGTCGAGATCAAGGCCCGCTTCGACGAGCAGGCCAACATCCGCTGGGCGCGCAAGCTCGAGCAGGCCGGCTGCCACGTCGTGTACGGCGTGGTGGGGCTCAAGACCCACTGCAAGCTCGCCATGGTGGTCCGCGACGAGGGCGCCTACCAGGGCGGGATCCGCCGCTACGCCCACATCGGCACCGGCAACTACAACCCCAAGACCTCGCGGATGTACGAGGACCTCGGCCTCATCACCACCGACGAGCGGATCACCGAGGACGTCGCCCACCTCTTCAACAACCTCTCGGGCTGGTCGCGCAACGCCTCGTACGCCGAGCTCCTGGTCGCCCCCGACTCGGTGCGCTCCGGGCTGGTCGAGGCCGTCCACGAGGAGATCGCCCACCACCGGGCCGGGCGGCCCGCGCGGATCCGGCTCAAGGCCAACTCCGTCGTCGACGAGGCCGTCATCGACGCCCTCTACCTCGCCTCGCGCGAGGGCGTGCCGGTCGAGCTGCTGGTCCGCGGTATCTGCGCCCTGCGCCCGGGGGTGCCCGGGCTCTCGGAGAACATCCGGGTCCGCTCGATCCTCGGGCGCTTCCTCGAGCACAGCCGGATCTTCTGGTTCGAGAACGGCGGGGAGCCGCAGGCGTGGATCGGCTCGGCCGACATGATGCACCGCAACCTGGACCGACGCGTCGAGGTGCTGGTGCGGCTGCCCGCGACCGAGTCGGTCGCCGAGGTCGGCGAGCTGCTCGATCTGGCCTTCGACGACCGGACCAGCGCCTGGGTCCTCGACCCGGACGGCACCTGGCACCGCAACGCCGGCGAGGTGCACCTGCAGGAGGAGCTGATCGAGCGGCAGCGGCGGCGGCGTACCGGCTCCTGAGAGGGCGGGCGTCGACGCCCACCCCCTGTGATCCACCTCCCGGACGCCTGACTTTCACTCGGCGGTCACCTGGGCCCTAGTCTGTCGGGCGGTCCCGTCGTCCGAGCTGAAGAGGTCCCCCGTGGGTCTGCGCTTCCGACCTGTCGAGCACGCCTTCTACGACATGTTCTCCGAGTCCGCCGCGCACCTGGTCACCGGTGCCGGGCTGCTGGCGGAGATTTTTACCGCCGGTGCAGACCACGAGAGCGTGGCCCAGCGGATGCGCGACGCCGAGCACGCCGCGGACGAGACGACCCACGACATCGTCAAGAAGGTGAACTCGACCTTCATCACGCCCTTCGACCGCGAGGACATCTACGCGCTGGCCTCCGGCCTCGACGACGTGATGGACATGATGGACGAGGCCGTGGACATGGTCCTGCTCTACGAGGTCAAGACCATGCCGGAGGCCTTCTCGGCCCAGGTCGAGCTGATCCGCCGCTGCGCCGAGATCACCGCCGAGGCGATGCCGCGGCTGCGGTCGATGAGCGAGCTCTCGGAGTACTGGATCGAGATCAACCGGCTCGAGAACGCCGGCGACAAGAACCACCGACGGATCCTGGCCGACCTGTTCTCCGGTGAGTACAAGGCCATGGAGGTCCTCAAGCTCAAGGACATCACCGCGGCCCTCGAGGGCGCGATCGACGCGTTCGAGAAGGTCGCGAACACGGTCGAGCAGATCGCCGTCAAGGAGTCCTGAGCGTGGAGCTGGCGATCATCGTCGCCGTCGTCGTCGTCGCTCTGGTCTTCGACTACACCAACGGCTTCCACGACGCCGCCAACGCGATCGCGACCTCGGTCTCGACGCGTGCCCTGACGCCCCGCGTGGCGCTGGCCATGGCCGCGATCATGAACTTCATCGGCGCCTTCCTCGGACAGAAGGTCGCCACCACGGTCTCGGACACGATCGACCCCGGGACGGGGTCGCACGCCCTCGTGATCGTGCTCGCCGGCCTGGTCGGCGCCATCGCGTGGAACCTCGTCACCTGGTGGTACGGCCTGCCCTCCTCCTCGTCCCACGCCCTCATCGGTGGGCTCGTGGGCTCGGCGGTCGCCGCGGGCGCCACGGCCAACTGGGACGTGGTGATCTCCAAGGTCGTCATCCCCATGCTGCTCTCGCCGCTGGTGGCCTTCAGCCTCGGCTTCGGCGTGATGTTCGCGATCATGTGGGGGTTCCGCCGCTCGCACCCCGCCAAGGCCCAGCGCGGCTTCAAGCTCGCGCAGACCGTCTCGGCCGCTGCCATGGCGCTGGGCCACGGCCTGCAGGACGCCCAGAAGACGATGGGCGTCATCTTCCTGGCGCTGCTCGCCGGCAACTACGTCCAGCCCGGCGACCCGCTGCCTTTCTGGGTGATCTTCTCGGCCGCGGCCGCCATCTCGCTCGGCACCTGGGCCGGTGGCTGGCGGATCATGCGCACCCTCGGGCGTCGCATCATCCACCTCGACCCGGCCCGCGGGTTCGCCTCCGAGTCGGTCGCCGCCTCGGTGCTCTACACGACGGCGTACGTCTTCGAGGCACCGATCTCCACCACCCACACCATCACCTCGGCCGTGATGGGTGCCGGTGCGACCAAGCGCTTCTCCGCCGTGCGGTGGGGTGTCGCCCGCTCGATCGTCGCCGCCTGGGTGCTCACCTTCCCCATGGCCGGCGGGATGGCGGCGCTGACGTACCTGGCTTGTCGGTACGTGTTCCAGCTGCCGTGATGGTGGGGGGCTCGCCGAGGGGCTAGTCCGAACGCCATTTCACCCTCAGTTCGAGCTGAGGGTGAAAAGGAGTGCGGAGTAACCCAGTCCCCCGCCCAAGACGAGCCGTACCGCGCTCACGCCGCAGCCTGGATCTGCCTGTGCGCCAAGAGGACGGCTCGCTGCCGGGGGTTGAGCGCCCGCCGCTGGGCGACAGTCTCTGTACTGACCCAGCTCGCCGGAGCCTCGAGCGTCCACCGACGCGCATCCGCAGGCTGACGCGCCGCGCGAGCGTACGCCGAGCGCAGCCTGATGAGGAATCGGGTCGGGTCCTCGCCGGCAACCCGCTCGACGTATTCCAGGCCGTGGTCGCGCAGCATGCTCTCGCGAGCGATGTCCCGGCGGCGCTGGTCCCGCTCGAAGTGGTGGGGCCCCTGGTGCTCCCCGACGACCCCCACGACCGGGTCGAGCATGTCGCCGGTGACCAGGTGGCGACCGTGCAGGTCGAACACGGGCACGTTGCACAGAACCGGACCTAGCCCAGCAGTCCGAGTCCACAGGGAACGCATCACGACCTCGGCCGGCGACCAGGCGTTCTCGTCGGCCAGGGCCAGCGCATCGCGCGCCTGCTGGATTCCGGTCCATCCCTTGTTCTCCTCCAACCACGCGGACACCTCGTCGAGGGAGACCAAGTCATTGGGTGATGGTCAGTCCGTCCACCGTCACGAGCTCCTCAGGACGCAACCGCTCTTTGGTGTGCAGCACCCCAGGGACGTGGCTACGGTTCGAGCTGAGCATCGTGATCGGCACCGGGATGGCCGACCCATCAGTTGCTGAGCCCTCGAACCATCGCCCGCCCAGCCATCGCAGGGCGGCCCAACCGGTCACCCCACCGCCGACGGGCAGTCGGTAGGACGCCTCGACGATGCGCTGCTCAACCGAGGTGGGTGGGTCCGAGGGCCTGAACCACCCGGGAGCGACGGCACGCCAGCCGGCGCCCTGAGTCTGACCCTTGGTCGGCCCGGTCTCCCCACGAGCGTCCGCTCGCACGGCACGTTCGAGGCCGGGTCGCTCCGGATGCCACGGCAATGGTCTCGTGCGGGCGGGGATGAGATGGGTCGGCGTGCTGGTCCGGGTTCTCGAGGTCCTCATGGACCAACGGTGCAGCGGCCGGCGCCCCCGTGAGCCCTGCGCTGCGCCTGGTTGTGGACGGGGTCGAGCCGTGCCGCCTTGTGGACGAATGCCGGGTCGATGGGCCGGCGGCTTGCGCGCGGGCCGGATTACTCCGAACTCCTTTTCACCCTCAGTTCAAGCTGAGGGTGAAAAGGAGTTCGGACTACCCCCGCTACTGCGCCAGCCTCAGCCGAACCGACCCGAGATGTACGCCTCGGTCGCCTCGTTATCGGGGTTGGTGAACATCTTCTTGGTGGGGTTGAACTCCACCAGCTGGCCGGGCTCACCGGTGGCCTTGAGGTTGAAGAACCCGGTGTCGTCGGAGACCCGGGCGGCCTGCTGCATGTTGTGGGTGACGATGACGATCGTGTACTCGGACTTCAGCTCGTGGATGAGGTCCTCGATCGCCGAGGTCGAGATGGGGTCGAGCGCGGAGCACGGCTCGTCCATCAGCAGGACCTGCGGGCGCACGGCGATGGCGCGGGCGATGCACAGGCGCTGCTGCTGACCGCCGGAGAGGCCCATGCCCGGCTTGGAGAGTCGGTCCTTGACCTCGTTCCACAGGTTGGCGCCCTTGAGGGAGCGCTCGACGATGTCGTCGGCCTCGGACTTCTTCATCTTGCGTGCGTTGAGCTTGTTGCCCGCCAGGACGTTGTCGTAGATCGACATGGTCGGGAACGGGTTGGGCCGCTGGAAGACCATGCCGATCTGCCGGCGCACGGCCACCGGGTCCACCGAGGGGTCGTAGAGCGACTGGCCGTCGACGACGACCTTGCCCTCGACCCGGGCGCCGGGAATGACCTCGTGCATGCGGTTCAGGGTCCGCAGCACCGTGGACTTGCCGCAGCCCGACGGTCCGATGAACGCGGTGACCTGGCGTGCCTTCACGGTCATGTTGACCCCGGAGACGGCCAGGAAGTCGCCGTAGTAGATGTTCAGGTCGGAGACGTCGATGCTCTTCGCCATGGGGTGGTAGCTCCTTGCGCTGTCTGGTCGCTGGTCGTCGGGGTGCGGTCTCAGCGACCGGTCTTGGGGCTGAAGAAGCTGCCGACCACACGGGCCAGCAGGTTCAGCAGCATCACGATCATGATGAGCACGAGCGCAGCACCCCAGGCACGCTCGATCTGGAACGGGACGTACTCGGCGAGCCCGCCGCGGGTCGCCTCGCCGAAGATCAGCACCGGCAGGGTCTGCATGGCGCCGTCGAAGGGGTTGAAGTTCGTGCCGCGCAGGGTGCCGGCGATCAGCAGCAGCGGCGCGGTCTCGCCCGCGACCCGGGCCACCGCCAGGGTCGCGCCGGTGACGATGCCGCCGAGCGCGGTGGGCAGGACGACCTTGGTGATGGTGCGCCACTTGGGTACGCCGAGTGCGAGCGCGCCCTCGCGCAGCTCGTCCGGCACCAGCTTCAGCATCTCCTCGGTCGAGCGCACCACGATCGGGATCATCAGGACCGACAGGGCGATCGAGCCGCCGATGGCGATGCGCGGCAGCGGCCCGAGCAGCAGCGTGAAGAGCGCCAGCGCGAAGAGGCCGGCCACGATCGAGGGGATGCCGGTCATGACGTCGACCAGGAAGGTCAGCGTTCGCGAGAGCCGGTTGTTCTTGCCGTACTCCACCAGGTAGACCGCGGCCATAATGCCGATGGGGATCGAGATCACCGAGGCGATCACCGTGATGATCAGGGTGCCCATGATCGCGTGGTAGATGCCGCCGCCCTCACCGAGGACGCCCTGCTGCGAGGCGGTGAAGAACTCCACCGACAGCGCGCCGGCGCCGCGCTCGACGACGGTGTAGATGACGGCGACGAGCGGCAGCATCGCCAGCGCGAAGGTGCTCCACACCAGGATCGTGACCAGGCGGTCCACCGCCTTGCGACCACCCTCGATGAGGCCGGACCAGGTGGGCAGCGCGAGGACGAAGAGGATCCAGCCGACCACCACCCAGCCCGCGATCGGCCAGGACAGCAGGAGGGCCGGCAGCCCGGCCAGACCCCAGGAGACGGCCGCGGCCAGGGTGGTCGCGATCGACGGCAGCTGCGGCTTGGTCAGCGGGACGTGGGTGCTGAGGTCGGTGCTGGGGTCGGTGTGGAAGGGCTCGTGCAACGTGTCGGTCATGACTCCTCCTCAGGCCTTCGCCCGGCCCCGGGCCGCGAGGTAGCGGCCCAGGAAGTTGACGGCGAAGGTCACCAGGAACAGCACCAGACCGCCGGCGATCAGGACGTTGACCTTGGTGCCGGAGGCGTTGGCGTAGTTGAGGGCGATGTTGGCAGCGATGGTCGAGGGGTTCTGGGAGGAGATGAGGTTGAAGGTCACGATCCCCGACGCGGAGAGCACCAGCGCCACGGCCATGGTCTCGCCGAGCGCCCTGCCCAGGCCGAGCATGACCGCCGACGTGATGCCGGAGCGAGCGTAGGGGAAGACCGCCATCCGGATCATCTCCCACCGGGTGGCGCCGAGCGCGAGGGCGGCCTCCTGGTGCATCATCGGGGTCTGCAGGAAGACCTCGCGGCACAGCGCGGTGATGATCGGCAGCGCCATCACCGCGAGGACGACACCGGCGGTGAGGATCGTGCGACCCGTGGTGACCGGACCCTCGAAGAACGGCAGGAAGCCGAGGTTGTCGTGCAACCAGTCGTAGACGGGGAAGACCCAGCCCTGCAGCGTCTCGCGGCCCCAGAGGCCGTAGACGACGCTGGGCACGGCCGCGAGCAGGTCGATGAGGTAGCCCAGGAGTCGGGCGATGCGTCGCGGGGCGTAGTGGCTGATCACCAGCGCCACACCGATGGACAGCGGCGCGGCGATGACCAGGGCGATGACGGCCGCCAGGACGGTGCCGAACAGTAGCGGCCAGATGTAGACGACGATGTTGTCCGCGCCGTACGCCTGCTCCCCGCTCGCACCGAGAGCCGGGATCGACTGCAGCACCAGGAAGATCGCGACGCCGGCCAGCGCCAGCATGATGATCATCCCCGCGCCAGTGGCGAGGCCGCGGAAGATCGAGTCACCGGCGCGGCCGGTGGATCCCTCCTCCTGCAGCGGGTCGCTCGGCGGGGCCGGGTCGGCCTGGATCGTGGACAAGGGTTCTCCCTCTACTGCCGTGGGGGATGTGGTGCGGGGTGCTCGGTGCTGTGGTCGCGGTGAAGGCCCCGGACCGTCCCAGGTGCGTGCCTGGGCGGCCGGGGCCTCCGACGCTAGCGGCTCGGCCGCTCGTTCGTCAGCCCGCCGAGATCGTCTCGACGATGGCCAGCGCCTCCTCCTGGAGGCTGTCGGCCAGCGGCGCGGAGCCGGCCTCGCTGGCGGCGAAGTCCTGACCCTCGTCGCTGAGGATGTAGGAGAGGTACGCCTTGGCGACGTCGGCCTCGGCCTGGTCCTCGTACGACGGGCAGGCCAGCATGTAGCTGGTCAGCACGATCGGGTAGGTGCCGGACTCCTCGGTGTTGTAGTCGAGGTCGAAGATGAGCTGCTGCTCACCGGCGTTCTCGGCCTGCGGGGAGACCTCGAGGATGTTGGCGGCCGCCTCCGGGGTGGGGCCGACGAACTCGTCACCGACACCGATGTTGGCCACGGCCAGGTCGCCAGCCTGCGAGGCGTCGGCGTACCCGATGGCGTTCTGGCCGTCGGTCACGGCCGAGACGACGCCGGAGGTGCCCTGCGCGCCCTCGCCGCCGAACTCGCTCGGCCAGGTCTCGACCTCGCCGGCGGTCCAGGTGTCCGGGGTGCGCACCGAGAGGTAGTTGGTGAAGTTGCCGGTGGTGCCGGACTCGTCGGAGCGGTGCACCGCGTTGATCGGGGCGTCCGGCAGGTCGGCGTCGGCGTTGGTCTCCGCGATGGCCGGGTCGTCCCACTGCGTGATGTCGCCGGCGAAGATGGCGCCCAGCGTCTCGGGGCTCAGGTTCAGCTCGTCCACGCCGTCGACGTTGAAGATGACCGCGATCGGCGAGACGTAGTTGGGGATCTGGATGGGTGCGTCGCCGCCGCAGCGCTCGGTGGCGGCGCTCAGCTCGCCCTCGTCGTCGGTGAGGTAGGAGTCGCTGCCCGCGACGATGTAGCCGCCGGCGATGAAGTTCTCGCGGCCGCCGCCGGAGCCGACCGGCTCGTAGGTCATGGTGACGTCGGGCTGGACCTCGGTGAAGCCGGTGGTCCACGCCACCTGGGCGGCCTCCTGGGAAGAGGCGCCACCGATCGTGTACTGACCGGACAGCGAGCCCGCCTCGACTCCGCCGGTCGACTCCTCGGCGTCGCCACCCTCGTTGGAGGCGGAGCAGGCGGAGAGGGCCAGGGCCAGGGCTGCCACGCCGGGCAGGACCGCGCGACGGATGGTGTGGGTCTTCACGAGAGTGATCTCCTGATCGATGTTTCGTGGGGGTGTCGGCGGCGACGCTAAGCAGCGCAGGTGACCGGCTCCGTGGCCGTCGGTGAACGCGGGGTGAACCCGGCCGACACGTTCGATGACGCGGCCCCGAGGTCGAGACGTACGTCACGTGAACTCGCCCCGGGAACGCCCTCCGGGTCTTGACGGGCCGGCTGCCGACAGGCTCGGGCGGGGCTCAGCCCACGAGGTGCTGCTCGGTGGCCACGACCCGGCCCCGGCGCAGGTGCACCACGACCATCTCGCCGGGCTCCAGCCCGGGGTCGGGCAGCCCGAGGGCGGTGAAGACGGTCGGCAGCACCGGCCGGTGGCTGCACAGCACCGCTCCCCCACCGTCGACCTGCACGGACTCGGCCAGGCGTCGGACGGTCCGGGTCACCCGGACCTCGTCGTGGCCCTCCTCGGACAGCTCGGAGCGGACCTCCAGGTCCAGGCCGACGGTCTCGACGTACGGCCCCACGGTGTCGTCGCAGCGCGTCGCGCCCGAGCTGACGACCCGCTCGACGTCGTACGCCGCCAGCACCGGCACCAGGCGGAAGGCCTGGTCCATGCCAGAGCGCAGCAGTGGGCGGGCGCGGTCCTCGCCGCGCCAGGCCTTGCGGGATCGGGCCTGGCCGTGGCGCAGCACCACCAGCGCCTGGGTGGGCTTGCGCAGGGTCAGGGCGTCCTCGAGCAGCGCCCGGTCCCGGGCGTAGGTCAGCAGCCCGGTCGCCTCCGCGGCCGGCACCCAGGCCACCTGGTCGATCTCCGCGTTGGGCTCGTACGCCGTCACGTCGTCGTCCCCCACGACGCGGCCCTGCCAGTAGTGGACGGTCTTCATCCGCCCGGCGTTCTCGTAGCGCATGGTCGTCAACGGCGGCCCCAGCCGCACGTGCAGCCCGGTCTCCTCCATCACCTCGCGCACCGCGGCGGTGGTGGCGTGCTCACGGGGGTCGAGCTTGCCCTTGGGGAAGGACCAGTCGTCGTACTTGCTGCGGTGCACTAGAAGCACCTCGCGCCCGGGACGGAAGACCACGGCACCGGCGGCGACGACGTCCGCGAGGCGACGGGGCTGCGTGGCCATGCCCGTAGTCTCACACCCGTCCCCGAGGCAGGAGAAAACCGACCCTCATGCGCAGCCGCATCCTCATCACGTCCGCCGTGGCGCTCGTGCTGGTCGTCGGTGGGCTGCTCGCGGCCCGCCTCCTCCAGGGCCCCGGGTCCCCGCTGGAGCAGGCGGTCGCCCTCGCCCCGGCCGACACCCAGCGCTACACCTTCACCGACTGGGCCGCGGTGCGCGACGAGCTCGGGCTCGGCGCCTCCGAGGACGACCTGCCGGCGCTCCTCGCCGACGGCTTCGACGCCGACCTCACCGCAGCTTCCGGGCTGGTGGAGTCCGCGCCGATGCTCGCAGCGCGGTTCGGCTGGTCGCCCGCCACGGTCGCCTGGGAGCTGCTGGCACAGACGCCCCAGGGCGCGGTCGAGATCGTGGCCCTCGGCGACGTCGCCCCCGAGGCCGTCACCGACCGGCTCGCCGCCCTCGGCTACCAGGCCCCGGACGAGGAGGACGGCGTGTGGGTGGGCGGCACCGAGCTGCTGGCCCGGCTCTCCGCGCAGACCGGGCTGGTCGTCACCCCGACGTTGCAGTTCGTCGCCGTCGACGCCGACGCCGGGCTGGTGCGGGCCAGCGACCGCCAGCCCTTCCTGGAGCAGGTCATCGCCGACGAGGCCGAGACGACCGAGGGCGTCGAGCAGGTCGTCTCCGCGCTCTCGGAGTCGCCCACCGCGGCCGTCGTCTACACCGCCGACCAGGCCTGCGAGTCGCTGGCGATGGGCCAGGCCGACGAGTCCGACCAGGCGACCGCCGACGAGCTGGTCGCGCGCGCCGGTGAGCTCAACCCGGTCACCGGCTTCGCCATGGCGGTGCTGCCCGGCGGCGCCGTCGAGGTGCTGCTCGGCTTCGAGAACGACGACCAGGCCCGCACCAACGCCGACACCCGGGCCGTCCTCGCCGCCGGCCCCGCCCCCGGCCAGGGCGGGGAGTTCGGCGACCGGTTCGCCGTCGACGAGGTCAGCGCCGAGGGGTCGCTCGTGCGGCTCGCGCTGGACCCCGTCGACGGGGCGTACGTGCTCTCCGACCTGTCCTCGGGGCCGGTGCTCTTCGCGTCCTGCTGAGCTGGGCGGCCCGGCCCGGCCCGGCCCGGCCCGGGGCGGCCCGGCCCGGCCCGGGCAGTTTCATCGGCCGGCCGATGAACCTTGTCGCTGGCCGATGGAGCAACAGCGGCCCACCGCAAGGTCTGTCGGCCGGCCGATGAACCTTGCCGACGCGCCCCCGCCAGCCCTCCTCAGCGGAACCCCCGCAGCCGCAGGCTGTTGCCAACGACCACGAGCGAGGAGACCGCCATGGCAGCCCCGGCGATCATCGGGCTGAGCAGCCCGGCGACGGCGACGGGGATCGCGGCGACGTTGTAGGCGAACGCCCAGAACAGGTTGGCCCGGATCGTGCCGAGCGTGCGCCGCGAGAGGCGTACGGCGTCGGCCGCGACCCGCAGGTCGCCGGAGACCAGCGTGAGGTCCGAGGCCTCCATCGCCACGTCCGTGCCGGTGCCGAGCGCGATGCCCAGGTCAGCGGCCGCCAGCGCGGCGGCGTCGTTGACCCCGTCGCCGACCATCGCCACGACCCGGCCCTCGGCCTGCAACCGGCGGACCTCGGCCAGCTTGTCGCCGGGCAGCACGTCGGCCACGACCCGGTCGATGCGCACCTCGGCGGCTACCGCGCGCGCGGCCCGCTCGTGGTCGCCGGTCAGCAGCACCGGCTCCAGGCCCAGCGCCCGCAGCCGCTCGACGGCCTCCGCGGAGGTCTCCTTCACCGTGTCGGCGACGACGAGCACGCCCCTCGCCTCGCCGTCCCAGCCGACCAGCACGGCCGTGCCGCCGCCGACGCGGGCGTCCTCGATCGCGTCGGCCGCTGCCTCGCCGACCACCAGGCCGCGGGACTCGAGCAGCGCCGGCTTGCCGACGACCACAGCCCGACCCTCCACGGTGCCCGTGACACCGAGCCCCTCGTGGTTCGCGAAGCCGGTGACCTCGGGCAGCGCACCGGACCAGCCGGCGGCCACCGCGCGGGCGACCGGGTGCTCGGAGGCCGACTCCAGCGCCGCGGCGATCCGGCGTACGTCGTCCTCGGCCGCCCCGACCGGCACGACGTCGACCAGGCTCATCATGCCCGTGGTCACGGTGCCGGTCTTGTCGAGCACCACCGTGTCGACGCGGCGGGTCTGCTCGAGCACCTCGGGCCCGCGGATCAGGATGCCCAGCTGCGCCCCGCGGCCGGTGCCGACCATCAGCGCCGTCGGGGTGGCCAGACCCAGCGCGCAGGGGCAGGCGATGACGAGCACCGAGACCGCTGCGGACAGCGCGACGGTCCAGCCCTCGCCGGCGACCAGCCAGCCGAGGACCGTCAGCAGCGCGAGGGCGACGACGACCGGCACGAAGACCGAGGAGACCCGGTCGGCCAGCCGCTGGACCTCCGCCTTGCCCTGCTGGGCCTCCTCGACCAGGCGCGCCATCTGCGCGAGCGCGGTGTCGGAGCCGACCCGGGTGGTGCGCACGACCAGGCGACCGGAGGTGTTGAGGCACCCGCCGCTCACCTCGTCGCCCGGCCCGACGTCGACCGGGACCGGCTCGCCGGTGAGCATCGAGGCGTCCACGCCCGAGGCGCCGGACTCCACGACCCCGTCGGCGGCGATCCGCTCCCCGGGGCGGACCACGAGCAGCTCGCCCACGCCGAGCTCGTCGGCACCGACGCGCACCTCACGGCCCTCGCGCAGCACGGTCGCCTCGGAGGCGGAGAGCGCGAGCAGTGCCCGCAGGGCGGCGCCGGCCCGGCGCTTGGCCCGCTTCTCGGCGTACCTGCCGGCGAGGAGGAAGGTCGTCACGCCGGCCGCGACCTCGAGGTAGACGAGCGACAACCCGTCGCCGCGCTCGGCGGTCCAGGAGAAGCCGTGGGTCATGCCGAGGTGGCCGGCGTCGCCGATCGTGAGCGCCGCGAGCGACCAGGAGTACGCCGCGGTCACACCCAGCGACACCAGCGTGTCCATGGTGACCGCGCCGTGGCGCAGGTTGGTCCAGGCGGCTCGGTGGAAGGGCCAGGCCGCCCAGGTGGCGACCGGGGTCGCGAGCGCCAGGGACCACCACTGCCAGGCGTAGACCTGCAGGGCCGGCACCATCGCCATCGCGATGACCGGCACCGACAGCACGACGGCCGCGACCAGCCGCACCCGCAGGGCAGCGGTCTCGTCCGGACCGTCGTCGACCTGGGAGGCGGGCTGCGGGAGCGCCGCGGAGTAGCCGGCGGCGGCCACGGTCTCCAGCAGCACGTCGGTCGCGAGCGCGGCCGGGTAGACGACGTGCGCCTTCTCGGTGGCGTAGTTGACGCTCGCCTCCACGCCCTCGAGCTTGTTGAGCTTGCGCTCGATCCGGTTCGCGCAGGAGGCGCAGGTCATGCCGGTGACCTGGAGGTCGACCTGGCGGACCTGGTCAGCGAGCAGGTCCGCGCCCGGCGCGGTGCCGCTCGTCGTGGTGTCGGTGCCCACGGGGATCAGGCCAGCTGGTAGCCGGCCTCGGTGACCGCGGCCTCGACGGCCTCGCGGGTCAGCGGCTCGGCGCTCGTGACGACGACCTCACCGGTCTCCAGGGTGACGGCGACGTCCTGCACGCCGTCGACCTCCTGCAGTTCCTCGGTGACCGAGGCGACGCAGTGGCCGCAGGTCATGCCGGTGACGGTCCAAGTGCTGGTGGCGGTGCTCATGGGGGTTCTCCTCGTCGTACGTCGTCAGGACCGGACCAGGCGTGCGATCGCGTCCATGGCCTCGGTGATCTTCTGCTCGGCCTCCTCGTCGGAGGAGCGGGCGGCCTGCACCACGCAGTGCCCCAGGTGCTCCTCGAGCAGCCCCAGCGAGACGGCGTGCAACGCCTTCGTCATCGCCGAGACCTGGGTGAGGATGTCGATGCAGTACTGCTCCTCCTCGACCATCCGCTGCAGGCCGCGGGCCTGACCCTCGATGCGGCGCAGGCGCTTGAGGTAGTCGTCCTTGCGCTGGATGTAGCCGTGCTGGTGCTCGCTCACACCCATAGGGTACCCCCCTATGGTATTCACGCAAGCCGCAGGAACCTCAGCCGCGTCGAGGCGGTCAGGCCTCGGTGCGCGGCTGCGGGACGACGCCGAGGATGGAGTCGATCTCCGCCTGGCTCAGGTGCTCGTCGCACTCGGAGGCAGCGATGATGAGGTTGGTGGTCAGCTCGACCTCGCCGAGCAGGTCGGCGTCCTCGAGAGACACGTCGAACTGGTCGTGCACCCGGCCCTCACCTAACTTCTGGACGTCCATCGGCAACAGACTGCCCGAGCCACCACCCGGCCAAACACGCCGTAGGCAAAGTGATCCGTCCGGGTCCCTGCAACCACCCAGACGGACTACCAGGAGGTACGGACCACCTCTGTCCGCCGGGTTCGCGCGGGGCGGCGAGGGCCGTCGACACGGCCGCCCACCGGCGTACGACGCGGACGGGCCACGACGCGAACGGGGCCCCAGCCGAACGGCTGGGGCCCCGCGCGTGGTGCGTCACCCGGAGGTGAGCGACCTCAGGTCAGATCGGGCGGACGTTCTCCGCCTGCGGACCCTTCGGGCCCGACGTGACGTCGAACTCGACCTTCTGGTTCTCGTCCAGGGACTTGTAGCCCTGCGTCTGGATCGCCGAGTAGTGCACGAAGACGTCGTCGCCGCCGTCCTCCTGCGCGATGAAGCCGAAGCCCTTCTCGGCGTTGAACCACTTCACGGTGCCCTGAGCCATTGTGCTCGTTACTCCTTTGTCGGGGCGGGAGCCGTCACCTCGACGGCCCACAACACATGCGGTGACACGTCGCTCCGACTTGCAATGGTCTGGGACCGGATGACACGAAGGAACGCCGTTGGATCACAAACTCCGCAGGCGTCTACCAGCTGGAACTTGCATCTGCTGCGAGCACGACATTACCGGTTCCGAGGTGCGGGCCAAGAGGACCGGTGGGTGAATTTCGCCGCGCCGGGGTGAAGATCTCGTGTCACCCGTGTGACCCGCACCGCGCCCGCCGCGCGGGCCGGGATCGCACCCCGTCTAGGCTGACCGCGGAGCGATCCACGCATCGCCCCCGGGCCCCTAGCTCAATGGGCAGAGCAGGAGACTTTTAATCTCTTGGTTGTGGGTTCGAGTCCCACGGGGCCTACCGATCTCCTGCACAGCCGCACGTGCTGCGTGCCGGCGCCTGTCGTGCCGGCCGACCCGGGGCCCCAGGACGTCATGCGGAATCCAGTCGCGGCGTCCGAGGAGCTTCGCCGGTCGGCCGGCGATGCGTTCAGCCGCCGGTGACGTCGGACTCCGCGAGGGGCGCGAGCCCGTGTTCCATGCCCCAGGCGACGGCCTGGGCGCGGCGGGTGACCTCGATCTTGCGGTAGGCCGCCCGGATGTAGGTCTTGACCGAGTTGATCGACAAGTAGAGCTGCGCGCCGATCTCGGCGTTGGTGAGGCCCTGGGTGACCAGCGAGAGGATCTCGGCCTCGCGGGGGGTGAGCTCGTAGTCGCGCTGTCGGGTCTTCTTGATGACGTTGAGAGGACCGTGGTCGCTGGGCATCCGGCGCATCGGGGAGACGTCGCCGCCGTCGGCCAGGGCCTCGATCGCATTGACGAGGTCCGGGGCCGGCAGCGCCTTGGAGAGGTGGGCGGCGAACGAGCCGGTGGTCTCACCGTCACGGTCTCGCCAGGAGTAGACGACCGCGGACTTCTGCGAGGCGCGCACGAGGTCGCGCAGCATGCCCTGGGACGTGGGGGTCTGGCGGACCGGCTCGTAGAGGATGACGTCGACCGAGGACGGCTTGGTCATCGCCGTACCGAGGTCCAGGAGCGCGACCCGACCACCGAACGGTGCGAGCAGGCTGCGCAGGCCCGCCACCGACACCTCGAAGTTGTCGATGAGGGCGACACGCACAGGCCTCGAGCCACTCACCACTCGAACGTAGCCGCGCATCTGCCGATTAGCCCGGTCAGAACAGCGTTAATACGGGGTCAGTCACCCAGAATGATGAGGTTTCCACTACTTGTGGAATGCCTGTGGAAAGACGTGTGGAATGTCGGTCGAATGTTATGCGTATTCACGTGCCACACGGACGTCGGACAGCGCCAGGGACCTCAGCCCCGAGGTGCGGCGACCGAGGTCATCCCGCGACCCGTGTCGGTGCGTCGGGGCTCCGGCGGCAGGAAGCCGTGCTGGATGCCCCAGCTCACTGCCTGCGAGCGGCGGGTGAAGCCGAGCTTGCGGTAGGCGGTGCGGATGTAGGTCTTGACCGAGTTGACCGACAGGTAGGCCCGCTCGGCGATCTCGAGGTTGGAGAAGCCCTGCGTGATGAGTGCGATCATCTCCGCCTCGCGCGCCGAGAGCCCGTGCTCCTGGCCGGGCCAGGCACCGTGCTCCCGACCCTCGCTGTCCCCCGGCAGCACCCGCTGGCCGTCGGCCACCCGCACGATCGCGTCGGCCACCCCCTCGCCGTCCAGCGTCTTGGACAGGTAGCCAGCCGCGCCGCGGCGCAGCGCCTCCGAGACCAGGCTGGGCGCGAGGTTCCAGCTGTAGAGCACGACCTGCGCGCCGGTCATGGCCGCGACCTCCTGCACGTCCAGCACGTTGCCCTGGGACTGGCTGAAGGTGTCGTAGAGGACCACGTCGCAGTCCCCCATCGGCGGCACCCCGGTCGCGGTCTCCACGACGCGCACCCTGTCGGCGTACGGCGCCAGCATCCGCGCCACCCCGGCGACGACGATCTCGTAGTCGTTGAGGATCGCCACCCGTACCGGACCCGCCATGCGCGGAAGCCTACGGCCTAGTGCTCGCGCAGGGCCTCGATGAGCTCACTCTTGTCCATCGAGGAACGACCCTCGATCTCCAGCTCCGAGGCCCGCTCGCGCAGCTCCTCGACCGTCCACTCCTCGTACGCCGGTGAGCCCCCGCCCTTCTTGCCCACCTCGCTGCGCGAGGAGGCCGCTGCGGCGTTGGCGATGCGCGCCGCCTTCTCCTTGCTGTTGCCCTCCTCGCGCAGGCGCTCGTAGAGCTCGGGGTCCTTGACGCTGGGACCGGGCGACTTCTTCTCGGGCACGCGGGCTCCTCCTCGAGCGGGGGTGGCTACCTTCCAACGTAGGGCCGGCTCGGCACCCCGGAGCACGCCCGGCCGGGTGGATCGGACGGCACGTCGCTCCACAGGCCTTACCTTTCCCTCCCCGCGGGGGGTCCTGCCGTGGGACACTCCGCCGCATGGACCGCCCGGATTCTCGGCCGGCTGGTCGTCCGAGGGACGCCGATGCCGACGACCGCATCATCGACGCCGCCCTGGCGGAGTACGCCGCCCACGGCCACGCGGGGTACTCCCTCAACGGGGTCGCCCGCCGCGCCGGGGTCGGCAAGTCGTCGATCTACCTGCGGTGGAGCGACAAGGAGTCGCTGCTCGTCGACGCCGTGCACGCACGCACCGAGGCGCCGGACGCCGACACCGGGTCACTGCGCGGCGACCTCGAGGCCGTGACGGCCTGGGCGCTGGACTACGTGCTGAGCTCGGCCGGGTGGGTGACGGTGCGGATCGCCATCGACGGCGCGGACACCCCCAACGGCGGGCCGGACCCCCACCAGGTCGGCATGCCGCACCTCGAGGCGCTCCGGCACGTCTGGGAGCGGGCCGTCGCCCGCGGCGAGCTCAGTCCCGAGGCCCCGACCGAGGCGGCCCTCGCGATGCTCTACGGCTCGCTGATCATGGGCGGCATGCTCGACCGCCAGCGGCTGCAGGCGCTCGACGCGCACGGCCGCCAGGTCATCGTCGACCAGCTCGTCACCCTCGTCCTGCGGGCCCTCGGGAGCAGCTGACCCGTCGACCGTCCCCTCGACCGCTCCGGGTCGAGGTCAGCGGCGCTTGCGGCGGGGCTCCGGGCTCGCGGTGACGGTCGCAGGGGTCGGAGCAGCCAGCTCGAACTGGGTGTCCTTGGGCTCACCGGCCAGCGGCGCGACGGTGGCGTGGTACCAGCCGGGCAGGGCCCACTCGGTCAGCCGGCTGCACTCCGCGTCGGACCGGCGACCGCCCCACACCAGGTCGGCGGTGGTCTCGGTGTCGCGGCGTACGACGAGCTCGCGGGTCGGCACCGCGCGCGGGCACTCGCGACTGGTCCAGATCTCGTCCGGCCCGGAGGTGATCTTCCAGGTGAAGGTCTTCGGGGAGAGCTCCCACGTGCAGGCCTCGGCCACGCGGGTGCGCAGCCGCAGGGTGACGGTCACGGGTCGCCCGGCGACCGCGGAGGCCACCTCGGGCCGAGCCAGGACGTCCTGCTCCAGGCAGCTGCCCTGCGGCTCGGGGAGCGCGGGCGTCCTCTCCCGCCCCTTGCCCCTGCCCTTCGCGTCGCCGCCGCGACCGGTCGAGGGCGCGGCGTCGGCGGCGTCGTCGGTGGGGAGGGAGGAGACCGGTGCGTCCCCGGTCGCACCGGCGGTCGGCTCCGCAGCGGTCGGCTCCGCGCCGGTCGTGGCCGCCCCGCTCAGGGAGACCTGGGCGGGCTCGTCCGCACCGCCGGTCACCGAGCGGGTCACCCCGGCGACGAGCGAGACCACCGCGCAGAGCGTCAGCAGCGCGTAGGCACGCCGCCGCCAGTAGACCGAGGCAGGGAGCGGTCCCCGGGTCATCTGCTGGCTCATGGGGCGCAGGCTAGCCAGCCGGCGGCGTCGTACCGGGGTGCCACTCCGAGGGCCACCGACCTCGCGCCAGAATGGCCCCTGCCATGCCGACCAGCGCCCTCCACACGCCCGTCCTGGAGTGGTACGCCGTCGCCCAGCGCGACCTCCCGTGGCGACGCCCCGAGGCCTCGCCGTGGTCGGTGCTGGTGAGCGAGCTGATGCTCCAGCAGACCCCTGTCGCCCGGGTGCTGCCCGTGCACGAGGCCTGGCTGGAGCGGTGGCCGACCCCCGCCGACCTCGCGGCCGAGCCGACCGGGGAGGCCGTGCGGATGTGGGGGCGGCTGGGCTATCCCCGGCGCGCGCTGCGGCTGCACGCCGCGGCGGTGGCGGTCGTGGCCGACCACGGCGGCGAGGTGCCGTCGTCGCACGCGGACCTGCTGGCGTTGCCGGGCGTGGGCGAGTACACCGCGGCCGCGGTCGCGTCCTTCGCCTTCGGCCAGCGGCACGCGGTGCTCGACACCAACGTGCGGCGGGTGCTGGCCCGCGCGGCGTCGGGGGTCGCGCTGCCGCCCCCGTCGATGACGCGGGCCGAGCGGGCGCTCGCGGAGTCGTTGCTGCCCGACGAGGACGCGGTCGCGGCGACCTGGGCGGTCGCGGTGATGGAGCTCGGAGCGCTGGTGTGCACCGCGACCTCGCCGCGGTGCGCCGCGTGCCCGCTGCGGGAGCAGTGCGCCTGGGTGCGCGCCGGCTCCCCGGCGTACGACGGGCCGCCGCGGCGCGCGCAGGCCTGGGCCGGGACCGACCGCCAGTGCCGGGGCCGGCTCATGGCGGTGCTGCGCGAGGCGCTCGGCGCCGTGCACGTCTCCTCGCTCGAGGCGGCCTGGGGACCGACCGAGCAGCGGGAGCGCTGCCTGGCCGGGCTGCTCGCCGACGGGCTGGCCGTGCAGGTCGGTCCGGAGACCTACGCGCTCCCCTGACCCACCGCCGAACCGTCACGAAAGAACCCTCGACCCGTCAGTTCCGAACCGGGTGAGGTTCGGAGTTGACGGGTCGAGGGTTCGGAACTGACGGTTCGGCGGTGCCTACTCGGTCGGCCCCGACTTCTTCACGTCCGGGGCGCCGCCACCCTCGTCGCCGGGCTCGGAGGCGCCGGCGGGCTCGAGCGGGGGCACGTCGGGCAGGGCCGCGACCTTCTGGCCCTTGAAGGTGAAGGTGCGCGCGGCGCCCTCGCCCTCGACGCCGACCAGCACGATCTGGCCGGGGCCGACCTCGCCGAAGAGCATCTTCTCGGCCAGGACGTCCTCGATCTCGCGCTGGACGGTGCGGCGCAGCGGCCGGGCACCGAGCACGGGGTCGAACCCCTTGTCGGCCAGCAGGTCCTTGGCGTCCTGCGTGAGCTCGAGCTGCATGTCGCGGTCGCGCAGGCGCAGCTCCACGGCGGCGATCATGTTGTCGACCATGTGGATGATCTGGTCCTTGCTCAGCGGCGGGAACACGATCACCTCGTCCACACGGTTGAGGAACTCGGGCCGGAAGTGCTGCTTGAGCTCGTCCTGGACCTTGCCCTTCATCCGCTCGTAGGAGCCGGCCGCGTCGCCACCCTGGTTGAAGCCGAGGTGGACCGACTTGGCGATGTCGCGGGTGCCGAGGTTGGTCGTCATGATGATGACGGTGTTCTTGAAGTCGACGACCCGACCCTGGGAGTCGGTCAGGCGACCCTCCTCCAGGATCTGCAGCAGGCTGTTGAAGATGTCGGGGTGGGCCTTCTCGACCTCGTCGAACAGGACCACGGAGAACGGCTTGCGGCGCACCTTCTCGGTGAGCTGGCCGCCCTCCTCGTAGCCGACGTAGCCCGGGGGCGAGCCGAAGAGCCGCGAGACGGTGTGCTTCTCGCTGAACTCCGACATGTCGAGCTGGATCAGCGCGTCCTCGTCGCCGAAGAGGAACTCCGCGAGCGTCTTGGACAGCCAGGTCTTACCGACACCGGACGGGCCGGCGAAGATGAACGAGCCGCCGGGACGCTTGGGGTCCTTCAGGCCCGCACGCGTGCGCCGGATGGCGCGGGAGAGCGCCTTGACGGCCTCGTCCTGGCCGATGACGCGCTTGTGGAGCTCGTCCTCCATCTTGAGCAGCCGGGTCGACTCCTCCTCGGAGAGCTTCACGATCGGGATGCCGGTCGCGACCGCCAGCACCTCGGCGATCAGCTCCTCGTCGACCTCCGCGACCTCGTCCATGTCGCCGGAGCGCCACTGCTTCTCGCGCTCGGCCTTCTTCAGGATGAGCTGCTTCTCCTCGTCGCGCAGGCGCGCGGCGGCCTCGAAGTCCTGGCCGTCGATCGCGGCCTCCTTGCGCTGGCGGACCTCGTCGATCTTGTCGTCGTACTCGCGGAGGTCGGCCGGAGCGGTCATCCGACGGATCCGCAGGCGCGAGCCCGCCTCGTCGATGAGGTCGATCGCCTTGTCCGGCAGGAAGCGGTCGGAGATGTAGCGGTCGGCCAGGGTCGCGGCCGAGACCAGCGCCTCGTCGGTGATGGTGACGCGGTGGTGGGCCTCGTAGCGGTCGCGGATGCCCTTGAGCATCTCGATCGTGTCGGCGATCGAGGGCTCGGGCACCTGGATCGGCTGGAAGCGGCGCTCCAGCGCGGCGTCCTTCTCGAGGTACTTGCGGTACTCGTCGAGCGTCGTCGCGCCGATGGTCTGCAGCTCGCCGCGGGCCAGCATCGGCTTGAGGATGCTGGCGGCGTCGATGGCGCCCTCGGCCGCGCCGGCGCCGACGAGGGTGTGGATCTCGTCGATGAACAGCACGATGTCGCCGCGGGTGCGGATCTCTTTCAGCACCTTCTTCAGGCGCTCCTCGAAGTCACCGCGGTAGCGGGAGCCGGCGACCAGGGCGCCGAGGTCGAGGGTGTAGATCTGCTTGTCCTTCAGCGTCTCCGGCACGTTGCCCTTGACGATGTCCTGGGCCAGGCCCTCGACGATCGAGGTCTTGCCGACACCGGGCTCACCGATGAGGACGGGGTTGTTCTTCGTACGCCGGCTCAGGACCTGCATGACACGCTCGATCTGCTGACCACGACCGATGATCGGGTCGAGCTTGCCGTCGCGGGCGTCCTGGGTCAGGTTGCGACCGAACTGGTCGAGCACCAGGCTGCTGGAGGGCGACTCGCCGCCCCCGGTCGTCGCGGCCTGCGCGGACTGGCTGGACTCCTTGCCCTGGAAGCCCGAGAGCAGCTGGATGACCTGCTGGCGCACGCGGTTGAGGTCGGCGCCGAGCTTCTGCAGCACCTGCGCGGCGACGCCCTCGCCCTCACGGATCAGGCCGAGCAGGATGTGCTCGGTCCCGATGTAGGAGTGGCCGAGCTGCAGCGCCTCGCGCAGGGACAGCTCGAGCACCTTCTTGGCGCGCGGGGTGAAGGGGATGTGGCCGCTGGGCGCCTGCTGGCCCTGGCCGATGATCTCCTCCACCTGGGCCCGGACGGCCTCCAGGCTGATGTCGAGGCTCTCCAGGGCCTTGGCAGCGACGCCCTCGCCCTCGTGGATCAGGCCGAGCAGGATGTGCTCGGTCCCGATGTAGTTGTGGGAGAGCATGCGGGCCTCTTCCTGGGCCAGCACGACCACCCGGCGGGCCCGGTCGGTGAACCGCTCGAACATGCGCATCGCTCCTCAAGGATTCGGGGTCCCACGCGTGGTGGGGGACGTTCCTTCCAACCCCGCGGACAGCCTACGCGTTCCCTGTTGGCCCGAAAGGGCGTCTGCTGTGAGCGAACAGGCGGTGCTGGTGCCCGGGTCGAGGTGCGGGTCGAGGTGCGGGTCGAGGTGCGGGGACGCGCATCAGCGCGCGCCCAGGCCTCGAGTCGCACCTCGACCCCGGCCCAGGACACACGGAGCCCGCGGGACCGGGTGGTCCCGCGGGCGGGTCGTAACTGACGCCTCGGCGGTTCAGAACTGCCGGTTCGGCGGTGGGTCAGTGGGCGGCGTCGTAGGCCTCGCGGACCTCGGCGGGGATGCGGCCTCGGTCGGGGACGTCGTGGCCGTTCTCCCGGGCCCACTCGCGGACCTCCTTGGGGCTGGGACCCGAGCCGGTGGCGGACTTGGCGCTCGTGCGGCGCCCGCCGCGCGAGCCGGTGACCTTGCGGGCGTGGCCGACGTAGGGCGCGAGCGCCTCGCGCATCTTGGTGGCGTTGGCCTCGTTGAGGTCGATCTCGTAGGAGGTGCCGTCGAGGGCGAACGAGACGGTCTCGTCGGCCTCGCCGCCGTCGAGGTCGTCCTCGAGGATGATCTGGACCTTCTGTGCCATGGGAATTCCTTTTCCGGGTGCGGCGTCATCGGCGCGCAATGTCGGATAAACCGACGTCGCACGCGCGACTATGCCACAGCAATAAGCGTCGGAAACCCTCCGAGTAGGGTTTATCGACTTCCGCGGAGGAAGTTTTGCGATAAACGCTCAGGAATTCTTCACGTTGCGGGTGAATATGAGTCCGAGACCCTGCAGCGTCAACCACGGGGAATGATCGGTGAAGCAACCGCACTCGCCCACGACGAGCGGGGCGAGGTAGCCGGTGGAGATGACGCGTACGTCGGCAGCCGGCACCCCGAGCTCGGCGACCATCCGCGCGACGAGCCCCTCGACCTGGGCGGCAGTCCCGAAGACCATGCCCGACTGCAGGGCCTCGACGGTGTTGCGGGCCACGACCGTGCGGGGGCGGGCGAGCTCGACCTTGCGCAGCTGCGCACCCCGGCGCCCGAGCGCCTCCAGGGAGATCTCGAGGCCAGGGGCGATCGCCCCGCCGACGTACTCGCCCTTCGCGCTCACCACGTCGAAGGTCGTCGCGGTGCCGCCGAAGTCGACGACCACGGCCGGGCCGGAGAAGAAGGTGGCGACGGCCAGGGCGTTGAGGATGCGGTCGGAGCCGACCTCGCGCGGGTTGTCGACCAGGATCGGGATGCCGGTGCGCACGCCGGGCTCGACCACGACGTGCGGGACGTCGGGGAAGTGGCCGGTGAGCATGTCGCGCCACTCGTGCAGCACCGCGGGCACCGTGGAGCAGACGGCGATGCCGTCGAGGTCGTCGCGGGCGCGGCCGAGCAGCCCGCGCAGGAGGACGGCCCACTCGTCGGCGGTACGCCGCTCGTCGGTGGCGATCCGCCAGTCCTGCGTGACCGCGCCCTGGGCCGGAGCGGGGCCGGCGGCACCCTCGGCGCCGGGCTCGAGCAGGCCCAGGACGGTGTGGCTGTTGCCGATGTCGGCGACCAGGAGGGGCACGGCTCAGCCCTCGGGGTCGGGCTCGGGCTCGGGCTCGCGGAAGTCCAGACCCAGGTCGAAGACGGTGACCGAGTGGGTCAGCGCCCCGACGGAGACGAAGTCGACGCCCGTCGCGGCGATCCGGGGGGCCCGCTCCAGCGTGATCCCGCCGGAGGCCTCCAGGGTGGCGCGGCCGCCGACGAGCTCGACCGCGCGGGTCATCTCCTCGTCGCTCATGTTGTCCAGCAGCACCTCGGTGCAGCCGGCCTCGACGACGGCGAGGAGCTGGTCGAGGTCGGTCACCTCGACCTCGATGCGCAGGTCGGGGTTGGCGGCGCGGACGGCCTCGTAGGCCTCGACCACTCCCCCGGCGGCCACGACGTGGTTGTCCTTGACCATCGCGCGGTCGGCGAGCGAGAAGCGGTGGTTGACGCCGCCGCCGCAGCGCACGGCGTACTTCTGCAGGGCGCGCCAGCCGGGGAGGGTCTTGCGGGTGTCGAGGACGCGGGTGCGGGAGCCAGCCAGCGCGTCGACCCAGGCGGCGGTCGCGGTCGCGACGCCGGAGAGGTGGGAGGCGAAGTTGAGCGCGGTGCGCTCCCCGGTGAGCACGCCGGCGACCGGCCCGGACACGGTCATGACGACGTCCCCGGGCGCCACCCGGGTGCCGTCGGGGACGCGGTGCTCGACGACCAGCTGCTCGCCCAGGGCGTACCGGAAGGCGACCTCGGCGACGACGAGCCCGGCGACCACCCCGGGTTCCCGGGCCGCGACGTCGGCCACGGCCGTGCCCATGGGCGGCATGGCCGCGCTGGTGACGTCGACCGCACCGTCCGGCAGGTCCTCCTCGAAGGCGGCAACGACGTGCTCGTAGACCGCGCGCGCGTCCAGGCCGGCCCCCGCCAGCTCGTCGACCAGCGGGCGGGGCAGGGCGGCGAAGGAGAGACGGGCGATCACGATGTGGCCTCCGGGAGGTCGGTCGCCGGGCTGCCGGTGGGCCCGTCGCTGGGGGCCGCGGGCACGAACGTGCAGCCGGTCACGCCGTCGCGCATGGTGGTGTCGAGGTGGCCCGACCAGGCCGCGTCGTCGCGCTCCGGGAAGTCCTCGCGCCAGTGCGACCCGCGGGTCTCCTCGCGCAGCGCCGCGGCGTCGGCGAGGGCCGAGGCCAGGGTCAGCAGGTTGGTGGTCTCCCAGGCGTCCAGGTCGACGGCGTCGGTGGCCGTCCCGGCGAGCCGGTCGAGCCGCTCGGCGGCCTCGTCGAGACCGGCGGCGTGGCGCAGCACACCGACCCGCGTCGACATCACGTCCTGCAGCTCGCGCCGGACCGAGCCGGGCACCAGGCCGACCGGCCGGTCGTCGTACGCCGGCTCGGACCAGGGGCGCAGCTCGCCGGGCAGCACGGCGGCGATCCGGCGGGAGAAGACCAGGCCCTCGAGCAGGGAGTTGGAGGCCAGCCGGTTGGCGCCGTGCACCCCGGAGCAGGCGACCTCGCCGGTGGCGTAGAGGCCCGCGACGTCGGTGCGGCCCCACAGGTCGGTGAGGACGCCGCCTGAGGCGTAGTGGCAGGCGGGCGCGACCGGGATCAGGTCGGTGACCGGGTCGACGCCGTGGGAGCGACAGGTGGCCAGGATCGTGGGGAAGCGGCGCTGCCACTTCTCCTCGCCGAAGTGCCGGGCGTCGAGCCACATGTGCGGGCGACCGGTCTCCATCATCCGCCGCATGATCGCCTTGGCGACCACGTCGCGCGGCGCGAGGTCGGCGAGCTCGTGCTGGCCCTGCATGAAGCGGGTGCCCGCGTCGTCGACCAGGAAGGCGCCCTCGCCGCGGACCGCCTCGGAGATCAGCGGCTGCTGGCCCACCGAGTCGGCGCCCAGCCACATGACGGTGGGGTGGAACTGGACGAACTCCAGGTCGCGCAACGTGGCGCCCGCGCGCAGGGCCAGGGCCATGCCGTCGCCGGTGGAGACGACCGGGTTGGTGGTCTGGGAGAAGACCTGGCCCAGACCGCCGCTGGCCAGGACGACCGCGCGGCAGCGGACCATCCCGACACCGTCGCGCTGCCCCTCGCCCATCACGTGGAGGGTCACCCCGGCGACGCCGCCGTCGGCGCCCAGCACCAGGTCGACGGCCAGGGCGCGCTTGATGATCTCGATCTCGGGAGCCCGGCCGACCGCCTCGATCAGTGCCCGCTGGATCTCCGCGCCCGTGGCGTCACCGCCGGCGTGGGCGATCCGGTCGCGGTGGTGGCCGCCCTCGCGGGTCAGGCTGAGCTCGCCGGCCGGGTCGCGGTCGAACTGCGCGCCGAGCGCGATGAGCTCGTGCACCGCGGCGGGGCCCTCGGTGACGAGGGCGCGCACGGCCTCGGCGTCGCACGCACCGGCGCCCGCGACGAGGGTGTCGAGCTCGTGCTCCTCGGGGGTGTCCCCCGGGCCGAGCGCCGCGGCGATGCCGCCCTGCGCCCAGCGGGTGGAGCCGGCCGCGAGCCGGTCCTTGGTGACGACGAGGACCTTGCCGCCCTCGGGTCCCAGCTCCTCCTTCAGCCGCAGCGCCGCGGTGAGCCCGGCGATGCCGGAGCCGATCACGACGACGTCGGCGGTGACGGTCCACCCCGGGTCGGGCGCGGCGAGGCGGCCGGGCAGGCGGTGACCCACGTGCAGGGTCACGGGGGCGTCGATCACCTCGGCGGACCGAGGCGTGGGCAGCGGCATCGGGTCAGGCTAGCGCTGGGTGCGGAGAGGGGTGCGTCGCCGGGCGGGTGAGCAACGCGATCTCAGCGGCCCGCGCCCGAGCTCGAGGACACCGTGTCGCCGCGGACCAGGTCGGTGCCGCCGAAGGTCTCGGCCGGGTCGAAGCCGGTCGCCATGATCTTGTTGTCGGCGTCGACGAAGACCACGTGGGGCTTGAGCTCCTTGGCCTCCTCGGTGGTCATCTGGGCGTAGCCGATGAGGATCACCAGGTCGCCGGGGTGGACCAGGCGGGCAGCGGCACCGTTGATGCCGATCACGCCCGAGCCGCGCTCGCCCGCGATGGTGTACGTCTCCAGGCGGGCGCCGTTGTCGATGTCGACGATGTGCACCAGCTCGCCGGGGAGCAGGTCGGCGGCGTCGAGGAGGTCCTCGTCGACGGTCACGGAGCCGACGTAGTGCAGGTCGGCCTGCGTGACGGTCGCGCGGTGGATCTTGCTCTTCATCATGGTGCGCAGCATGGGACTGCCCTTCGGTGTCGTTCCTCAGGCGCGGGGGGCGCCGAGGATCAGGGGGAGGTTGTCGATGAGGCGGGTGGTGCCGACCCGGGCGGCGATGAGGATCCGGGCCTCGTAGCCCGGGGGCGGGTCCTCGGGGAGCGGGCCGAGGTCGGGGGTGGTGATCTCGAGGTAGTCCAGGTCGACGCCGTCGGACTCGCGCAGCACCGCCCGCGCCGCGTCCAGCGCGGGGCCGGGTCCGTAGGGGGCGGACTCGACGGCGGCGTACAGGGTGCGGGAGAGGGCGGTGGCCTGGCGGCGCTGCTCCTCGTCGAGGTGCACGTTGCGGCTCGACAGCGCCAGGCCGTCGGGCTCGCGGACGGTCTCGGCGCCGACCACCTCGACCCCCAGGCAGAGGTCCTCGACCATCCGTCGGATCATCACGAGCTGCTGGTAGTCCTTCTGGCCGAAGACCGCCACGTCGGGGCGGACCAGGCCGAAGAGCTTGGCGACCACGGTCAGGACGCCGCGGTAGTGGCCCTTGCGGGTGCGGCCCTCGAGCACCTTGGCCAGCGGTCCGGGGCGCACCATGACGGTGTCGTCGCCGGTGCCGTGGGGGTACATCTCGGCGACCTCGGGGGCGAAGACGACCGCGACCCCCTCCCGGGCACAGACCTCCAGGTCGGCCTCGAGGGTGCGGGGGTAGCGCTCGAGGTCGGCGGCCTCCCCGAACTGGGTCGGGTTGACGAAGACGCTGGCGACCACGGGCCCGCCCGCGACCTGCTCGCGGGCCACCCGCAGCAGCGAGGCGTGGCCCTCGTGCAGCGCGCCCATGGTCGGCACGAACCCGATCCGCGCACCTGCGCGACGGTGCGGCTCCAGGAGGGCGGCGAGCTCGGCGCGGGTGGTGACGACGGCCGGGCCGGTCACCGGCTGCCCCGCAGGCGGCGTCCGTCCACGCCGGAGCGCGAGCCCGCCCCCTGGGTGGCGCGCGACGTCGCCTCGGCGTCGTCGAGCAGCTCCTTGATCTTGAGTGCCCGGATCGGCAGCAACCGGCCGTCGGTGACGGCGCGACCGAGCGTGGCCCGCGCGAGGGCGACGTACGACGCCAGCGTCTGCGGCGCGGTGGTCCGCAGGTCCTCCAGGTGGGCGGCGACCGTGCCGGCGTCGCCGCGCACGATCGGGCCGGTGAGGGCCGCGTCGCCCCGGTCGAGGGCGTTGTCGAGGGCGGCGGTCAGCAGCGGGCGCAACGTGCCGGCCGGGTCGGTGGCCCCGGCGGCGGTGAGGATCTCCATCGCCTCGGTCACCAGGGTGACGAGGTGGTTGGCGCCGTGGGCCAGGCCCGCGTGGTAGAGCGTGCGCATCTCCTCGGGCACCCACATCGGGCGGCCGCCGAGGTCGGCGACGAGGGCCTCGGCGAAGGGCCGCTCGGCCTCGGGCGCGGTCAGGCCGAAGACGCAGCCCGAGAGCCGGTCGAGGTCCACGGCCGTGCCCGAGAAGGTCATCGCCGGGTGCACGGCGGCGGTGCGGGCCCCGACCGCGGCGGCCGGCTCGAGGACGGCCAGGCCATGGCGGCCGGAGGTGTGCACGACGTACTGGCCCGCGCGGAGCGCGCCGGCGTGCGCCAGCGTCGTCACGACGTTGGCCAGCATGTCGTCGGGGACGGTCAGCAGCAGGACGTCGCACTCGCGGGCGACGGCCGTGGGCTTGGCGTTGGGGACCCCGGGCAGCAGGGTCGCGATGCGCTCCAGCGTGGCGTCGGAGTCACCGGCGGCAGCCACGACGTGGTGGCCGGCGGCGCGCAGCCGGGCGGCGAGGACGGCCCCGACGCGACCCGCGCCGACGACGCCCACCCGCAGTGCGGGGTGAGGCATGGTCTGAACCTTTCGTTCCAGTCCCTCCGACCACCCGGGGGTCCCGGGCCGGGGTGGGTACCGGACGTCGTGCTCGTCTGGTGTGTGTGGCTGTCCTGCAGCGTCAACGGTACGCACACGCGGGCGCGCCCGTCACCGGTCCTTTCGTGTGACCTGTCCGACACGGGTGGGGGGTGGCGTGGGCCGACCCTGTGGCGCCGAGCCGGCTCGTCTTTCCGTACAGCGGGTACGGAATGACGAGCCGGCTCGGCGGGAGGACGGTCGGCGCGGACTCTCAGCCCACCTGGAGGGGGCGCGGGGCGAGGGGCAGCCAGGTCTGCGTGACGTGGTCGACGATGTGCACCCCGTCGGGGGCGGTGATCTCGTGGACGCCGGGGGGCACGGTGCCCTCCTTGAGGGCGTGGAAGACCGCCCACTCGCGGCGCTTGCGACGGTTGCGCCAGGAGGTCGCGAAGGACTCCGGGTCGGTCCAGTGCGCGAACTCGTCGCCGTGGAGGTACTTCAGCTCCACGCACAGCCCCTGCGGCAGGCCGATCGAGCGGCAGCCCTCGGGCGTGGAGCGGATCTCCCACTCGAAGGCCTTGGTGAACACGAAGTCCGGGCCGACCGGGTAGCCCCACTCCTCGGCGTTGCGCAGCCCGAGGTCGAGGTAGCCGTGGGAGTCGGAGTCGAGGTAGAGCCCGTGCCGCGGGACCCGGATGATCGACTGCACACCGCCGACCTGCCAGGTCAGGTCCGCCATCGAGATCTCGCCCTCGGTGGTGAGGACCATGTCGCCGTCCCACTTCCACGAGTAGCGGGTCTGCACCTGCGCGAAGCACCAGTTGTAGAAGTACGACAGCGAGTGCACCGACAGCTCGTGCTGGTCGAGGTGCTCGGCGCCGGCGCGGGCGACCTCGAAGGGGTAGGAGAGCTGGGTCAGCTTGTCGGAGAGGCCGACCTTCGCCGCGGCCTCGGCCGCGACCTCGGGCGTGCCGTCGGTGGAGCCGTTGTCGACCACGACGACGTGGTCGGTCGCGCGCAGCAGCGGCGGCAGGACGAACGGCAGCGAGGGCGCCTCGTCCTTGACCCGCAGCACCGCGGTCGCCCCGGCCCGCAGCCCGCCGGGACGGTTCCACGGCCAGGTGATGTCGAACTCGGTGTGGCCCTCGAGGTTGGTGAGGCCCTCGGCGTTGCGGATCGCGTTCACGTCGTCGTCAGCCGGTGCTCAGCGCTCGCGGCCGACGGCCTTGCGCAGGCCGCGACGGACCCCCGGCGGGATGGCGGCACGCAGGCCGTGCGGGATCTTGTCGGCGACGTACGCCGGGTCCGCGGTGTCCCTGGGACCGGGCTCGCCCGCGGGGCCGTCGCCCTTGTCGCGGCCACGACGCGTCTTCTGCTCGGCGGCCACGACCGAGGAGCGCGAGATCGCCTCGGACTCCTCGTAGAGCTCGACGTAGCCCTCCCGGAGCTGGTCCAGCGCCTCGTGGACGGCCGGGGTGTCGCCGTCGTGGTCGGCGAGCTTGTTGAGCTCGTTCCAGGTCTCGGCGACCAGCTCGTGCAGCCGCTTCGGCAGCCCCAGGTCGTCGAGGGTGCCGGAGACGCGGCGCAGGCCGGGGTCGACGAAGCGGTGCGCGTCACGGATCCGCTCGGACTTGGCGTGCAGGATGTGCTGGAGACCCAGCTGCTCGCCGGTGTACATCACGGCCTTGGTCCAGTCGTCGAGCAGGTCGGCGTACCGGATGAACACGCGCCCGCCGTCGGCGACCGACTCGCGGGTGGCGCGCTCGGTGTGCAGCAGCATGTTGAGCCAGGAGGCCGCGAGGTGCGCGGAGCCGAGCCGGTTGGCGTAGTACTTCTGCTTCGAGCCGACGACCTCGCTCGGGGGGCGCAGCATCGTGGCGAACACGGGCGTGGCGCCGCAGCGGATCGCCGCGACCCGCCACAGGCTCAGGAACCAGGAGAGCCGCGGGTCCTTCACGACCAGCTCGGGGTTGACGGCGAAGTGGCCCTCGAGCCACTCGGCGGTCTTGATCCGCTCCGGCTCACGGGTGGCGACCCGGCCGGTCTCGAACCACGCGTCGGGGCGGGAGTCGCTGACCTGCACGACCGCCTCACGCAGCAGTCGCGAGTGGTGCTCGACGACCCACGCGGGCTCGGCGAAGCCCTTCGGGTTGGTCTCGTCGGGCTCGACCTCGGGCTGCGGCACGTGCAGGCCCATGATCTTCATCAGCCCCGCCATCGTGCTCGTGCCGGAACGGCCGGCTCCCGCGACGAAGAGGACCTTGCGGTCGTACGACATCGGGTCGGGGTCGGCGGGCACGGTGAAGGCGTCGGGCTGGGCACTCACGGGAGGGGACTCTAGTGCCAGGAGGCCTCTCAGCCCGCACCGCTAGCGTTCGGCCATGGTCTTCTGGCGCCGCGAGCGGCCGCTGCTGTCGGTGGTGGTGCCGGCGTACGACGTCGAGGACTACCTCGGGGAGTGCCTCGACAGCCTGCTGGCACAGACCTACGCACCGCTCGAGGTGGTGGTCGTCGACGACGGGTCGACCGACTCCACCGGCCGGGTCGCCGACGCGTACGCCGCCGCCCACCCCGACGTCGTGCGAGTGCTCCACACCAGCAACCACGGGCTCGGCGCGGCGCGCAACACCGGCGTCGCAGCCGCCCGTGGGACGCTGCTGGCCTTCGCGGACAGCGACGACGTCGTCCCGCCGACGGCGTACGAGGTCCTGCACAAGCAGCTGCGGCGCGGCGGCTGCGACCTCGTGACCGGCTCGATCGCGCGGTGGTTCCCGCACGAGGACGGACTGCTGGACGAGCCGCGGTGGATGCGGCGGCTGCACCCGCGGCGGATGGCCTTCATCGACCAGCACCCCGAGATCCTGGGCGACGTCTTCGCCTGGAACAAGCTCTTCACGCGGGAGTTCTGGGACCGCACCGGCCTGTCATGGCCCGAGGGCGTGCGCTACGAGGACCAACCGACGACGACCCGGGCGTTCCTGGCCGCGCGACGCTTCGGGGTCGTGCCCGACATCGTCTACCACTGGCGGATCCGCGCCGACGGCTCCTCGATCACCCAGCAGCGCTCCTCGATCGAGGACCTGCGCGACCGCTGGCGCACCAAGCAGATGACCCTCGCCTCGGTCGAGGACTACGGCGACGCGAAGGTCACCCGCGTGCTGCGCGAGAAGGTGCTCGCCGGCGACATGCACCGCTACTTCACCGAGATCCCCGGGTGCAGCGACGAGTGGTGGGCGCTGCTGCGCGACGGGGTGCTGTCGATCTGGGGCGGGGAGCGGTCGCTGACCCGCTCCATCCTGCCGCCGGTCCACCGGCTCTGCGGGTGGCTGGTCGAGCAGGGGCGGCGCGAGGAGGCGGCGCTGCTCATGACGCGGCTGGCCGAGGGCCCCATCGACCGGCGGCGGGTGGGTGAGCAGGTGCTCCTGGACGTGCCGTTCCTGGAGACCGCCACCATCGCCCGCGGGGCGCTCGAGGTGCGGCCGGGCGAGTGAGGCCGGTGTGGCGACCGAATGTCCGGCGCCGTGGGGGCACTCCCGGCGGGCTCCAGCGCGCCCGTTGGTCGAGCAGCGAGCGCCAGCGAGCGTCGTCGAGACCGCGTGACCTGACCGTGGTCGCCGCCCACAGCCAGGTCACGCGGTCTCGACGACGCCCTCGCCTAGCGGCTCGGGCTGCTCGACCAACGGTGGAGGACGCGCCTCAGATGAGTCCCTCGGACTCCAGGAAGTCCCGGGCCACGTCCTCGGTCTGCTCGCGGTCGACGGTGATCCGGCCGTTGAGCTCGGTGAGCTTCTCGGTGGTCAGCGCGGCCATGAGCGGCTCGAGGATGTCGGCGACGTCGGGGTTCTCCTCGAGGAAGTCGGTGGCGACGGCGGGGACGAGGTTCTGCGCGGGCTGGATCTCGCGGTCGTCCTCGAGCACGACCAGGCCGAGGGAGTCCAGCGTGCCGTCGGTGGTGGCGGTCAGGCCCAGGTCGGACTCACCGTCGATGACCGACTGGTAGGTCTGGTCGGAGGCGTAGCCCAGCGGCAGGATCTCGGTGATGTCGATGCCGTACTCGTCGGTCAGGCCGCCACCACAGTCGAGACGGCCCTCGCAGTCGGGGGCCGCGGCCAGGACGACGGACTCGCCCTCGAGGTCGGACAGGGCGGTCCAGCCCTCGGCCTCGGCGCGCTCCTGGGTGACGAAGAAGGCGTTGGTGTCGGTGGCCTCGGAGAGCTCGAGCAGGGTGATGCCGGCCTCGTCGAGCAGGTCAGCGCCCTGGTCGGCCAGCTCCTGGCCGTCCCCGGCCACGAACGGCTCGGCGTCGTCGCCGTTGGCCTGGCCGTTGAGGAAGTTGACGATGCCGCCGACGTACTCCGGCACGACGTCCACGGAGCCCGGGAAGTCGGCCATGTAGGCGTCGCGGGCGTCGACGAGGTTGACGGTCGGCTCGTAGCCGGCGTCGGCGAGCAGCTGCTCGTACATCGAGGTGACCAGCGCGGCCTCGGGGAAGGACTGGCTGGCGATGGTGACCGGGCCGCCCCCGGAGGCCGACGGGGTGGCGTCGTCGGAGCCGGTGTCCTCGGCCAGGTCGTCGCCGGCGCAGGCACCGGCGAGCAGGACGGTGCCGACCGCCAGGAAGGAGGCCAGGGGTCGGTACAGGGAGCGTCGAGGCGTCATGGGGCCACCGTATTGCGGTCCGGGGACACCCGTCGGGACCGTCCGGGTGAGGCGGCCCCCGGCGCGCCGGGCGGGGTGACGGCGCGCTGGACCCACGCAGCGAGCAGCTCGAGGACCAGCGCGACGGCCGCGACGACGATCGCGCCGGCGATGCCCTTGCCGTACTGCGTGCGGAAGAACCCGTCGGTGATGACCCGCCCCAGGCCGGGGCCGGCGACGAGTGCGGCGATGGTCGCGGTCGCCCAGACCTGCACCAGCGCCAGGCGTACGCCGGAGGCCACCAGCGGCAGGGCCAGCGGCCACTCCGCGCGCCGGAAGACCTGCCACCCGCTCATCCCCATGCCCCTGGCGGCCTCGCGCACCTCGGTGGGCACCTCGCGCACCGCGGTGTAGGCGTTGGTGATGATCGGCGGCAGCGCGAAGAGCGCGAGGGCGACGAGGGTCGCCGCGCCGCCGCGGCCGAACGGCCCGAGGGTGGCGGTGCCCGGGAAGAGGTCGCCGGTCCAGCCCCACGGGTCGGCGGTCACGAGCAGCGCGAGGAGCGCGAAGGTCGGGACGGCGCGCCCGACGTTGGTGATGTTGATGGCGAGGAAGCCGCCTCGGCCGAGGTGCCCGAGCCACAGGGCCAGCGGCAGGCCGACGAGCATCGCGATCCCCAGCGCCCCGGCGGTGAGGAGCAGCTGCTCGGCCAGCAGCGCCAGCATCCCGCCGTCCCCGGTCCAGCTGCTGGCGTCGGTGAGGTAGCGCCAGGCGTCCTGCAGCACCCTCATGCGGTCGCCCCCTGCCCCTGTCGCCCGCGCGTCCACGGCGTCGCCGCCCGTTGCACCAGCACCAGCAGCACGTCGAGCAGCACCGCGAGCACGACGCAGAGCACCGCGGCGGTCATCAGCTCGGCGCGGAAGTTGCCCTGGACCCCGTCGCGGATGAGGTTGCCGAGCCCGCCGTAGGAGACCAGGCTGCCCACGGTCGTGAGCGCCACGGTCGAGACGGTGGCGACGCGCAGCCCGGCGACGAGGACGGGTACGGCGAGGGGCAGCTCGACCCGCAGGAGCAGCCGCCCGGCGCCGTACCCCAGGCCGCGCGCGGCCTCGCGCACGTCCTCCGGGACCGCGCGCAGGCCCTCGAGCAGCGCGCGCACCAGGATCGTCAAGGCGTAGAGCGCCAGCCCGATGACGACGGTCGTGGCGCTGAGGCCGGTGAACGGCACCAGCAGCGGGAAGAGCGCGATCGAGGGCACGGTGTAGAGCCCGGTGCTGACGCCGAGGATCGTGCTCTCGAGGCGGGGGTAGCGACGCGCTAGCAGCGCCAGCGGGAAGGCGATCGCGAGACCCAGCAGCACCGAGGCGAGGGTGATGAGCAGGTGCTGGAGCGTGGCGTCGATGATCTCGGGGCGGTAGTCGCGGACGTAGTCCCAGCAGAACCACTCGTTGACCAGGCGGCTGTAGCAGCGCGGGTCCGCGCCGGCGTCGACGCCCGCCAGCTGCTCGCCCACCCGCTCGCCGACCCGCTCGCCGAGCAGCCCGCTCGTCGCCCGGGGGGCGAGGGTCGCCGCGAGTAGGGTCACATGCATGGACGCTACCGGCTCCCAGCCTGCTGCCCGGGTGGGCGAGCCGATGCCCGTCGCCGCCGTGCCCGCGGACGACCCGATGATCCGGCTGAGCGGGGTGTCCAAGAGGTACGACGACGGCACCGTCGCGGTGCACGACCTCGACCTGGAGGTCGGCCGCGGGGAGACGGTCGTGCTCGTCGGACCGTCGGGCTGCGGCAAGTCGACGACGCTGAAGATGGTCAACCGGCTGATCGAGCCCACCACGGGGACGATCGAGATCGACGGCCGCGACGTCACCGGGGTCGACCCGGTCGAGCTGCGCCGCGGCATCGGCTACGTCATCCAGCAGGTCGGGCTCTTCCCGCACCAGCGGATCGCCGAGAACGTCATGACGGTACCGCTGCTGCTCGGGGAGTCGCGCTCCACCGCCAGGTCGCGCGCCGAGGAGCTGCTCGCGCTGGTCGGTCTGGACCCCTCGGTCTTCGGCCGGCGCTACCCCCACCAGCTCTCCGGCGGGCAGCGCCAGCGCGTGGGCGTGGCCCGCGCGCTCGCGGCCGACCCGCCGGTGCTGCTGATGGACGAGCCGTTCGGGGCGGTCGACCCGGTGGTGCGGGTGCGGCTGCAGGAGGAGTTCCGCGCGCTCCAGCGCGAGCTCGGCAAGACCGTCGTCATGGTCACCCACGACATCGACGAGGCCGTGGCCATGGGTGACCGGGTCGCCGTCTTCGCCGAGGGCGGACGGCTGGCGCAGATCGGCACCCCGCTGGAGCTCCTCGCCCGCCCGGCCGACGACCAGGTCGCCGGCTTCGTGGGCTCGGAGTCCGGGCTGCGCCGGCTCTCCGTCGTACCCCTGCGGGTCGAGGACCTCGAGCCGCTCGACGGCGTCACCGGCGGTCAGCTCGGGGCTGCGATCCCGCTGGACTCCACGCTCGAGCAGGCGCTCGCCGCGATGCTGCGCGAGGACAAGGCGATGGTGGGCGTGCGCGACGGCGCGGCGTTCGTCGGGGTGCTCACGCCCGCCGGGGTGCACCGGGCGCTGCGGCGGGCCTTGTCCCACTAGGGACGTCCCCGCACGTTGGTCGAGCAGCCCGAGCGCCAGCGAGGGCGTCGTCGAGACCGCTGCACCTGCGCGTGGTCGGCGACCACAGACGGGTCGAGCGCTCGCGTGGCGACTGCCTGTCGTCGGCGAGCACAGGCAGCTCACGCGGTCTCGACACGCCTAGCGCGGCTTCGTCCCTCAGCCGCGGGCTTGCTCGACCTTGCCGTCGTCAGTAGGTCCCTCGTCCCTCGGGACCTACTGGACGGCAACATCCAGGTGCCAGGACTCCGTGACGTACTTCGTGCGCCACCCCATCGACTCGTAGAGCTGGTGCGCGTGGGTCGAGGAGTCCGCGTCGACCTCGAGCCCGACCGAGACCCGCCCGCGTCGGGCGGCGTCCGCGATGACGGTGCGCAGCAGGCCCTTGGCGACCCCGCGGCCGCGCGCGGCGTCGACCACCCCGATGTAGGAGACGTACGACGAGTCCGGACCCGTCGCGTTGTGCGAGACCGTCCCGATCAGGGCCCCGACCGCGGGGTGACGGCCGGCGGGCGCGTCCAGGCCCTCGGGGACGTCGTCGACGAGCTCGGTGAGCCACCAGTGGTTCCAGCGGTGACCCGGGTCCTCGCGCAGCCGGTGCAGGAACTCGGCGTAGGACTCCTCGAAGGAGTTGAAGTGGTCGGTGAAGGCGGCCTCGAGGACGTCGTGGACCGCGCGCAGGTCCTCCTCGTCGGGGAGCCCCTGCCCCTCGCGGTCGACCAGCCGGAACCGCGCCCCCCGGGCCTCCCACTCGTCGGGGTCGGGCACCAGCTCGACCTCGTGCGGCTCCACCGGGCGGGTCATCTGCCACCAGGTGCGGACCTTGCGGAAGCCGGCGCTGGTGAGCCAGGTGTACTGCCGGTCGTCGCCCTCGAAGGCACCGGTGTCGATCTGCTGGGTCTCCAGCCCCCGCGCCGCGCCCACCGCGCGGGCCTGGCCGCGCGCCCACTCGATGAGCACCTCGGAGCACTTGCGCGCGATCGGGTGCGCCAGCTCGCGGGAGACGATGTGGACGTAGAGCATCCGGCCGCCGGCGCGGTCGTGCACGCTCCCCCAGGCCTGGATCTGGCCCTCGGGGTCGCGGACGACGACGTTCTCCCGCGTGCGCAGCCCGTGCTCGGACACCTCGACCAGCACGTCGTCGACGCTGGCGCCGGCCCAGCCGCGACCGTGACGCTCGTGCGCCCGCAGCAGGTGCGTCAGGCGGGCGACCTCGAACCGGTCGGTCGCGTCCGGCGTACCGATCTCCCAGCCGTCAGGCAGCGGCGGGTCCCCCACCAGCTCCTCGGGATCGGACTCGAAGCGGCTCTCCTCGGGGATCACGCGGCCTCATCATGCCGGAACCCGTCTCACCCGGGCGGCCGGTGCGGGCTGCGCCGCTGTCGTCGAGCAGCGCTGTCCGCGCGCGGAAAGTCCGAATCATTTCTGATGCTCCACGCGAGCTGAGCATCAGAAATGATTCGGAGTAGCCCCGACCCGCCCCGGGCTCAGGCGTGCTTGCGACGCCCCTCGGCGGCGTGCCAGGCAGCGGTGACCGTGTCCAGCTCGGCGCGGAGGACGTCGACCTCCTGCTCCAGCTCGGCGACGCGCATGATCGCGTCGGTGGTCTGCTCGGAGGCGGCGTCCAGGGCGCGGGTGGCGACGAGGACGTCCTCCTCGAGCCGGTCGGTGCGTCGGCGCTCGGAGGCGAGGTCGCGGGCGGCGTCGGCGGCCTGGCGCTGGGTCGCGGACAGGACGGTGCCCAGCTCGGTGAGCGCCTGCTCGCGCTCGGCGATGCGGGAGCGGAGGTCCTCGACGCGCGCGGTGTGCTCGGCGGAGCGCTCCTCGGCGAGGCGGCGGTACGCCTGGGCCTGCTCGGCCCGGTCGCGGGCGGCGTCGCGGCGCGACTGCACGAGCTCGGCGTGGGTGATGCGGGTCGCGGCGGCGCCCAGCACGACGGCGCCCGCCGCGGCGAGCACCAGCAGCAGCCACGAGCCGGACGCGGCGGTGCTGGCGACCAGGGTCGCGGAGACGACCAGCAGGAGGGTGGCGACGGTCAGCCGGGTCGAGCGCTGACGCCGTCGCACGGTCGCGGCCGACGTGACCTGTGTGACGGGAGTGGCCGCTGGGGAAGTCATGCCGCCCAGGTTAGGACGCGGAGTCGTCCAGCCGGACGCGACACGCACGCTCGAGCAGCACCCCGCACGCGACGACCGCCACAGCAGCCAGCGCCGCCAGGCCCGACCAGAGCACCCGGTCACCGGCCAGCGGGCCGCGCGAGCCGAGCCAGGCCAGGGCGTAGCCGGCGTACCCGCCACCCGCCACGCTCCCGACGTACGACGCCGCCCGGCCGAACGCGAGCCGGTTGACCGCCCGGTGCGGCTCGAGGAGGTCGGGGCGCCGCTTGAGCGTGCGGCGGGTGTCCCAGGCGAACCGCCCGAGCGCGACCGCGACGAAGGCCAGCAGCGTCGGCTGCGGCCACGTGACGACAGGGGCGACCCCGCGCAGCTCGACCGAGACCGGGCGCAGCAACCACCCGAGCACCAACCCGGCCAGGGCCAGCAGCACGAGCACGACCGGGGAGACCGGCCGGATCGTGCCGGTCGGCGCCTCCCGGGGCGGCTCGGTCACTCCAGCTCGAGGGCCAGGTCGTCGCGCAGGGTGACGCCGTCGAGGCCCACCGCGGCGAGCAGGTCGGCGATCGGGCCGCGGTCGGGGATGACGGCGTCGGGCTCGAGGTCGAACCAGGGCTTGAGGACGAAGGCGCGCTCGGCGGCCCGCGGGTGCGGGAGCTGGAGGTCGTCGGTGGCGCTGCGGCGGTCGCCGACGACGATGAGGTCGACGTCGAGGGTGCGCGGGGCGTTGCGGACCTCACCGCGCTCACGGTCGAAGGCGTCCTCGATGGCCAGGGCGCGGTCGAGCAGGCGGGTCGCGGCCAGCGTGGTGTCGATGAGGACGACGGCGTTGAGGAAGGGCTTGGAGCCCTCGGGGCTGTCGACCGGCTCGGTCTCGTAGACCGGGGAGACGCCGGTGACCCAGACGTCGGGGGTGTCGGCGATCGCGTTGACCGCACCCTGCAGGGTGGCCATCCGCTCGCCGAGGTTGGACCCGATCGCCAGGACCGCGCGCCGGATCGGGCGCATCTCGCCGGTCAGCGTGTCGGCGTCGATGATGTGCGGGTTGGGCACCTCGGTCACGAAAGCTCCTCGCGGGTCCTGGTCGTCGTGAGCGTGACGTCCGAGAACGTCGCGTCGATGGGGGCGTTCGGCTTGTGCACCGTCACCCTCGCCCACTCCACTCGGCTGTCCAACAGGCACACCTCCGAGATGCGGCGGATGAGGGTCTCGATCAGGTCGACCGGGTCGCGCTCGACCGCGGCCTTCACCTGCGCCACGAGACTCCCGTAGTCCACGGTGTCGCGCAAGTCGTCGGACGCGGCCGCCGGACGGGTGTCCAGGCCGAGCAGCAGGTCGATGACGAAGGGCTGGCCCTCGCGCCGCTCGTGCTCGAAGACGCCGTGGTGGCCCCAGCACTCGATGCCGGTGACGGCCAGCTCGTCAACCACGCGCCCCTCCTTCCTCCAGCGCCTCCCAGGCGGAGAGCGCGTCGCACGCAGAACCTACGTCGTGGACCCTCACCCCCCACACCCCGGCCCGTGCGCAGTGCAGCACCACGGCCAGGTGGGCGGCCTCCCGTCCCTCGACCGGTCGTGGCTCACCCGCGGCGTCGGCCAGCAGCCTGCCCAGGAACGACTTGCGGCTCGCCCCGACCAGGAGCCGGTGGCCGAGGGAGTCCAGCGCGGACAGGCCGCGCAGCAGCTCCCAGCTCTGCTCGGCGGTCTTGGCGAACCCCAGCCCGGGGTCGAGCACGAGCCGGTCGGCGGCGATGCCGGCGGCGAGCGCGGCCTCGACCCGCTGCCGGAGCTCGACCACCACGCCGGGCACGACCCCGCCGTGGGCGGAGTAGTCGGTGTGCGCGCTCATCCGGTCGGCGTGCGCGCGCCAGTGCATGGCGACGTACGTCGCCGCGCTGCTCGCCACGAGCGGGAGCATGTCGGGGTCGGCCAGCCCGCCGGAGACGTCGTTGACGATGCTCGCGCCCGCCTCGAGGGCGGCCGCGGCGACCTCGGCGCGCATGGTGTCCACCGAGACGGTCGCACCGGCCGCGACCAGCTCGGTGATGACGGGGACGACCCGGGCGAGCTCCTCGGCCACCAGTGGCCGGGTGGCGCCGGGCCGGGTGGACTCGCCGCCCACGTCGAGCAGGTCGGCGCCCCGCTCCACCAGCGCCAGGCCATGGGCCACGGCAGCGCGCGGCTCGACGTACCGGCCGCCGTCGGAGAAGGAGTCGGGGGTCACGTTGACCACGCCCATCACCAGCGGTCGGGGCATCGGCTGCTCGGACCTCCTCGGGACGTGCCGATCGGTGTCGCGCTGCGCCGCGATCGGCTCAGCGGGCGCCGCGGGTGCCGTGGATGAGCGCCATGGCCTCGCTGCGCGTCGGGTGGTTGTGCATGATGCCGCGCACCGCCGACGTGATGGTGCTCGCCCCGCCCTTCTTCACCCCGCGCATGGTCATGCAGAGGTGCTCGGCCTCGATCACGACGATGACGCCGCGGGCCTCGAGGATGTCCATGAGGGCGTCGGCGACCTGGGTCGTGAGCCGCTCCTGGACCTGGGGGCGCTTGGCGTAGACGTCGACCAGGCGGGCCAGCTTGGACAGGCCGGTGATCTTGCCGGAGGTCGCGGGGATGTAGCCCACGTGCGCGACGCCGGTGAAGGGCACCAGGTGGTGCTCGCACATCGACCACAGCTCGATGTCGCGGACCAGCACCATCTCGTCGTGACCGAGGTCGAAGGTGGTGGTCAGCACCTCCTGCGGGGTCATCCGCAGACCCGCGGTCAGCTCGGCGTACGCCCGGGCGACGCGGGCCGGGGTGTCGCGCAGGCCCTCGCGGTCGGGGTCCTCGCCGATGGCGGCGAGCAGCTCCCGCACGGCCGCCTCGGCGCGCGCGTGGTCAAAGGCGGGGATGTCCTGCGGGTCACGATCGGGGGTCGTGATGATGTCGGTCATGGGTGCTCGGTATCCGCTCGGGGACTCGGTGAGTCCGTCCTGGGGTGTGACCTGCGTGGAATGCGCCTTGGGTTCGGCCCGGTCCCCCTGCGCGGATTGACCCGATCGGGTGGGCCGCTCGGCCGGTGGCCCGTCCCGGGCGGGCGTCAGGGGGCGTCGGAACCCGGCGGGGTCGCGTGGCCACCCGGTGCCGCGGGGCCGCCGTGCACGTCGCCGCCGGCGCCCGGGGGCGTGACGACCGCGCCGGCGGTCTGGTGCTCCGCCACGCCGTTGGCGCGCGCCCGGTCGCGGATCTCCTGGGGGATCTCGACCGGGGGCATCTGCGAGGGGCGACGGGTGTCGGAGCCGGTCCACGCGGGCCGGGCCGGGCGCATGCGCAGCGCCTCGAAGATCCGGGCGATCTGCTCCTTGTCGAGCGTCTCCTTGTCCAGGAGCTCCAGGACCAGGGCGTCGAGGACGTCGCGGTTCTCCTCGAGGATGTCGAAGGCCTCCTGGTGGGCGTTCGCCAGCAGGGCCTTGACCTCCTCGTCGACGATCGCGGCGACCGACTCGGAGTAGTCCCGGGAGTGCCCCAGGTCGCGGCCCAGGAACGGCTGCGAGCCGGACTCGCCGAGCTTGATGGCACCGAGCCGCTCGGTCATGCCGTACTGGGTGACCATCGCGCGGGCCACGTTGGTGGCCTTCTCGATGTCGTTCCCGGCGCCGGTCGTCGGGTCGTGGAAGATCAGCTCCTCCGCAGCCCGCCCGCCCAGCATGTAGGCCAGCTGGTCGAGCATCTGGCTGCGGGGCTGGGAGTACTTGTCGGAGTCGGGCAGCACCATCGTGTAGCCCAGCGCCCGACCTCGCGGCAGGATCGTGATCTTGTGGACCGGGTCGTTGCCCGGGAGCGCCGCGGCGACGAGGGCGTGGCCGCCCTCGTGGTAGGCGGTGATGAGCTTCTCCTTCTCGCTCATCAGGCGCGTACGACGCTGCGGACCGGCGATGACGCGGTCGATCGCCTCGTCCAGCGCCTCGTTGGTGATGAGCTTGGCGTTGGCGCGCGCGGTGAGCAGCGCGGCCTCGTTGAGGACGTTGGCCAGGTCGGCACCGGAGAAGCCGGGGGTCCGGCGGGCGACCGAGAGCAGGTTGACGTCGGTGGCCAGCGGCTTGCCCCGCGAGTGGACCTTGAGGATCTGCTCTCGACCGGACAGGTCGGGGGCGTCGACCTGGATCTGCCGGTCGAAGCGGCCGGGGCGCAGGAGCGCCGGGTCGAGCACGTCGGGACGGTTCGTGGCCGCGATGAGGATGACCCCACCTCGTACGTCGAAGCCGTCCATCTCCACGAGCAGCTGGTTGAGGGTCTGCTCGCGCTCGTCGTGGCCGCCGCCCATGCCGGTGCCGCGGTGGCGGCCCACGGCGTCGATCTCGTCGATGAAGACGATCGCCGGGGCGTTCTCCTTGGCCTGCTCGAACAGGTCGCGCACGCGGCTCGCACCCACACCGACGAACATCTCGACGAAGTCGGAGCCGGAGATGGAGTAGAAGGGGACGCCGGCCTCGCCCGCGACCGCGCGGGCCAGCAGGGTCTTGCCGGTGCCGGGCGAGCCGTAGAGCAGCACGCCCTTGGGGATCTTGGCGCCAACGGCCTGGAACTTGGCCGGCTCCTGCAGGAACTCCTTGATCTCACCGAGCTCCTCGATCGCCTCGTCGCACCCGGCGACGTCGGCGAAGGTCGTCTTCGGCATGTCCTTGGAGATCAGCTTGGCCTTGGACTTGGCGAACTGCATGACGCCGCGACCGCCGCCGCCCTGCATGTTGTTGAGCAGCCACAGGAAGACGATGAAGATGATGATCAGCGGCAGGAACGAGAAGAGGAAGGTGCCGAGCGCGCTCGGGCGGGAGACCTCGGTGCTGAGCTCCTCGATCTCCCCGGCCTCGACCTGCTGCTGGGCCTGGACGTAGAGGCGCGACTGGGTGCCGTTGATCCAGAAGGTGCGGACCTCCGCACCCTCGTCGCGGACGCCGTCGTCGAGGATCGCGCGGATCTCCTGGTCACCGTCGACGAAGGTGATCTCCTTGACCTCGCCCTCGGCGATGTAGGACGTCATCTCCGAGGAGGTGATCTCGTCGCCGCCCCCGCTGGGCGCCAGGAACTGCAGGGCCAGCAGGACGCCGACCACGGCCACGACGATCCAGAGCCAGGGACTCTTGCCTATGCGCTTCACGGACTTCTCTCGTTGGGTGCACGATTCGAGGTGACGACGGTACCCGCCGCCACCGCTCCCATCCTCTCAGGAGGCTGGGAACGGGAAGGCACGGAGCGGCTTCGCCGCCCTGCCCATCGGTTCCGTCCGACCGAGCTCGCTTCGCTCGACGGTCGGACGGTCAGCTGTAGACGTGCGGGGCGAGCGTGCCGATGTCGCGCAGGTTGCGGTACTTCTCGCGGTAGTCCAGGCCGTAGCCGACGACGAACTCGTTGGGGATGTCCCACCCGACGTACTTGACGTCGACCGGCATCTGGAGCGCCTCGGGCTTGCGCAGCAGGGTGGCGATCGCGACGCTCGCGGGGTTGCGGCTGCTGAGGTTGGAGGTCAGCCAGGACAGCGTCAGGCCGGTGTCGATGATCTCGTCGACGATCACCACGTGGCGGCCGCTGATGTCGGTGTCGAGGTCCTTGAGGATGCGCACGACGCCGCTGGACTTGGTGCCCGAGCCGTAGGAGCTCACCGCCATCCAGTCCATCTCGATGTGGCGCTCGAAGGAGCGGGCCAGGTCGGCCATCACCATGACCGCACCCCGCAGGATGCCGACGATGAGGAGCTCCTCGCCCTCGTAGTCGCGCTGGATCTCCTGGGCCATCTCCCGCAGTCGCTGCTGGATCTGGGCCTCGGTGAACAGCACGTTGACGAGGTCGTTCTCCACGTGGGCAGAGTCCATGGGCGGCAGCCTACGACCGGTACGCCGTCGGGCGGCACGCGGCCGGGGTCCCGGCCGCATGCCCGGCCCGATCAGCCCGACCCGCTCAGCGGCGGCCGGCCCCCGGCTTGGCGACCACGACCTTGAGCGTCTTGGCCTTGGAGGACTTCAGGCCGTCGACGCCGCGGTACTCCACCGACAGCTTGTGCGTGCCGCGCGGCAGTCGGCCCAGGTCGAGGGTGGCGACACCCTGGTCGGTCCTCGCCAGGCGCTGGGTGGCCAGGACCTTCCCGCCGTCGAGGACCACGACCCGGCCACCTGTGACCTTGGCCCGCTTGCTGTCGACGGCCACCGAGACCACGACCGACTGGCGCGGGGCGACGACCGGGTCGAGGACCTCGGCGACGGTGCTGGTGGGCCAGTCGCGCAGGTCGAGGCGGAGCTCGCCGAGGCTGACCGGCTTGGCACTGCGGACGCTCACGTCGGAGAGGAAGGTGGCGTCGTACCCGCGCTTGACCAGCACGACGTCGTACACGCCCCGGTCGACCCAGAGGTAGAAGTAGCCGTGCTGCGGGCCGGTGCGGCGGGCGCTGGCGTAGGTGAGCGCGGTGGCGACGGGCTTGCCGGTGCTGGCGTCGAGCGCCTGGACCGCGACGTTGTCGACGCCCTTGCCGTTGCCGTCGACGGCAACACCCTGGATGAGGTACGCCGGCTGGGTGGTCACGACACCGTCGTCGTCGTCCTCGTCCTCGTCGTCGCAGCCCCAGGCGAGGAGCCAGCACAGGGGGCCGTCGTCGTCAGGACCGTCGCCGCCCTTGGCGTGGGCGGTCCCGACCGGCGCGAGCGCGGACAGGACGACGAACAGGACCGTCAGTAGGCTCAGACGCTTCTTCATGTGTGGTGCTCCCCTGGCTCGGACCGCGGGCGCGGTCGACTCCCCTGACCTGAGGGTCGGCCGGTTCCGGACCGGGATGAGCCGGAATCCCGAGGCTTTGCCTGCGCGGGCCTCGGGATGGCCCGTCCGGGCCATCGTCGTGCTGGCCGGGCGGCGGGGGCCGCGAGTGGACAAAGGGGGTTCGGCGCCTTGTGTGGTGTTCCGGTTCAAGCAGGTGGCTGTTGGGCTTTGCCTGATGGGTGTTGGGACGTGGCGGGCACGGGGGTGCCCGGAGCGGTGCTCAGGTGGTCAGTGCGTTGTTGTGAAGTCGCTGGAGGTTGACGGCTGCTGCTGCGAGGT
>WLJH01000026.1 GCA_009701885.1 Actinomycetota bacterium | reverse complement strand
GCACCCGAGGAAGGGGCCTCAACCGCGGACCGCGGCAAGGCAGACGACGTCGTGTCGGGCAGATCCCATGACCGTCAGTGGGCAGTTCTCATGACCGCCAGCGGGCAGCTTCGTGGCCGTCTCCGGGCAGTTTCTCGCGGCCGCCGACACAGTGGCCGAGGAGGGGTGAAAAGCGCCTGGCGGATGTTCTGGGCCCAGGCGACCCGGTTGCTCGGAGAAGCCGCCGTGTCCGCGTTCCGGTAGATCTCGACGTCGTAGTACTTCGCCCCTATGAGGGGCTTCCAACGCAGACCCCGGAGACCTGAGACCGTGACGGCGTCTTCCGGCGAGCGCAGCTCGGGAGCGGGCGACTGCTTCGTGAAGCTGCGGACCGAGGACCACGTGAGCTCATTGTCCGACCCGTCCACCGCCTGGACACGCCAGTACAGCGTGCCCTCCGGGTAAGTCCGGTCGAAGGCGGTGTACGTCGTCTGGTCGACGCGCCGATCGTCCACGATGGTTCCGCTGGTGAAGGACGGGGACGTCGCGACCTGCACGTGGTACTGCAGGGCTGCCTGTCCAGGAGCCCCGACGGCACCCGCTGTCCAAGCGAGGTTGGTAGCGAGGTAGTCCTCCCAGCCAAAGGTGACCCAGTCCGCGACCGTCGCTCCGTCGGCTGGCGTTGTCAGTCGGACCGGGGCAGACTTCTTTTGGAACGCGTGGGAAGCGGACGTCGGAGTCAGCGAACACGGAGACGGCTTGGCACCAGGGGCACATGCCCTTACGTACCAGTAGTAGGCCTCTCCCGCTTGAGTGTCCGGCAAGGAACCAGAAGGCATGAACCGCGTACTGGTGGTCGAGACCAGGCTATCCGGGTTGCCCAGGTCTCCATAGTTGTCAACCATGTTCGTGAGCTTGACGTCATGCGCCAGGTAGAACTGGTAGTAAGTCGCGCCCGGCACAGGATCCCAGTCGAAGACCGGAGTTGCGGGGATCTCGGTACACGGCTCCGCTCCCACCGCTCCGATGCACGACGATGTTCGTGTACCTGCGAGCAGGACTCGCTGACCGGTGACCAGCGCAGGAGTAGTCGTCCCTGCGGTGTTGCTGGGGGCGGAGTACGTGAACGACCCGATGCTGGAGAAGACCCCGTTGACTCTTGCGGTCGCAGAGCCGTGATTGTCCAGAGCCCGCACTCGCCAATAGTTTGTCCCGTTGAAGGGTTCGCAACCTCCCGGCGAGATACGAGTGCCTCGGAAGGCCTTCAACGTGAAGGTGGTTTGGTTCGTGGAGCACGAACGGAACGTGGCACTGGAGCTGAACGAGGGCTCGCTGCCGACCTGAATCTCGTAGCCGGACGCCTTCGGGACCGGAGTCCACTCGAGGAACGGATCCCCGGTCATCGCACTTCCATCTTGCGGCCATACGAGCGAGGGCGTCTCCGGCCAGTGCCGGCGGAAGACGCCGATCCGCTCAGACTCCGAGGGCCACTCCTCGGCACGGCCGTCGACGTTCACGGCCCGCACCTGCCACCAGTAGTTCGCGTTGTCATAGGTGACCGGCGGTGAGTACCGCGTGCCCGCGACGTAGCGCTGGTCGGTGATGACGTTGAAGTCGTCGTCGGTACTGACGCGGATCTCGTACCTGACGGCGCCCGGCTTCGCGTCCCACTCGAGCACCACGTCCTCCAACAGCGGCTCCGTCCGCTTGAGGGTCACCTTTGGCAGCTCGCCCACCACGAATGAACGAGCCTCCGAAGGGGGTGTCAGGTTCCCCTCGCCGAGGATGCCGCGCACCCGCCACCAGTAGGTGCCGCCGGGGGTGGCGTTGATGGGTGCGTAGGAGGTCAGAGAGGTCACGGCTGTCTTGAAGTCGATCCAGTCGCCGTTAGCGTCGTCGACCTCGACTTGGTACGCCTGGGCCCCTGGCAGTGACTCCCACTCCAGCAACACGGCCTCATCGGGCTGCGCGAGCTGTGCTCCGTCCGCAGGGGCCACCAGGACAGGGCTCTTGGAGCGCGGCAAAGTGAATTTGCCGACGGACCAGGTGCCCACCCTCCCGTCCTGCTCGGCTGCCACCCGCCAGTGCATCGTGCCGGGTGCGAGCAACCGGGTGGGAGTTGCCATCGTCGAGAGCGACTCCCCGCTCCACAGCACACTGTTGAAGGAATCGGTGGTCGAGATCTGGACGTGGTAGCTGTCCGCACCGCGGACGGGACGCCACGACAGGACGACGGCCGTGGGCTCGGCCTTTGTCGACAGGTTCCCTGGCCGTCCGACCGCCGCAGCCGGCTGGGCAGCCAGCATGCTCGCCAGGACGCCAGCCACCACGACCAGGATTGTCGACGCCCGCCACCCTGTGGCGACCCGAGTCAAGCATTGCATCAGAGGACCTCCCGTTTCCCAGCAAGAGGCTAAGCACTCCAGAGTGCCGGCGGCGGCGCTTTGGTAAAGACCGGACCTTCTGAGTTGAGCCGTAGCCCGTTCGGGCTACCGCGCCGCGTCCACTCTCCTGATGGCCGAGGGCCGTGATGAGAGCAGGCTTGTTCTGCGGGGCCGGCCCCCGTCCAGGGAGACCACAGTCACAAGGGAGAATCAACATGATCACGCTGCTCGTCACGCTGTTCGGTGCTCAGAAGCAGAAGATGGACGAGCGGGGCGCCTCCGCCGTCGAATACGGCCTGCTCATCGCTGGCATCGCCGCCCTGATCGTCGTCGTCGTCTTCACCCTAGGAGGCACCGTCCAGGGCGCCTTCACCAACACCAACTCGTCGATCACCAATGGCAGCGGCGCCGGCGGTACCGGCACCACCACGCCGTGATTCATGGCTGACTAGTTCTCACCACGGGCCCTCGCCCGTCCGTCAGGGACCGGGCGAGGGCCACACGCACGAGCACGGTCGGGTGCGTGCCGAAAGCCCAGTGCCACAGCGCGGGCGGCGTCGGGTCGGACAGCGAGCGCAGCGCCAACCGCCGCTGGAGCGCGACGAAGGCGTCCGGGTCGGCGGTGTAGCGCAGGGCGTCGACGTCGGCCCGCAGCTCGATCCGGCGGCTGATGCCGCTCTGCACCGGCGACGTCACCAGCGTCCCGACGGCGAGCAGCGCGAGCAGCACCGGCACGACGCGCGGGTCGCCCAGCCGCAGGCGGCCCAGGGCCACGCCGAGGAGTCCGACGGCCGTGGCAGCGCCCAGGGCCCCGAGCGCGGTGCCCAGCAGCACGTCGTCGTTGCGCGCGTGGGCGAGCTCGTGCGCCACCACGGTCAGCGCCTCCCGGGTCGGCACGTCCTCGACGAGGTTGTCGTAGAGCACCACCCGTCGCGTCCCGCCGAAGCCGGAGACGTAGGCGTTGAGCGTCGTCGTACGACGCGACGCGTCCGACACCAGCACCTCGTCCACCGGGACTCCCTCGGCCTCGGCGAGGGCGAGCACGCCGCTGCGCAGCTCGCCGTCCGGGAGCGGGGTGAAGCGGTTGAAGAGCGGCTCGACGACCACCGGGTAGGCGAAGCTCCCGAGCGCGACGAGGACGGCCACGGTGACCCCGACCACGGCCGGCCACGCTGTGCGCCACCGCCGGGCGACCCCGACCAGCACCACGACCAGCAGTCCCGTGACCGCCACGTCGACCGCCTCCGAGACCGCCGCGTCGCGGGCGAAACCGGCCCAGGACTGGTCCGAGAGGCCGGCGTCGAGGACGTGGCGCCGCTGCAGCACCGAGAACGTGAGCGTCGCGAGCCGCGAGACCACCTCGACGACCAGCACCGCCAGGAGCGCCTGGGCCCACCACGGTCCCGGCAGCCGCGACACGGCGGCACGCACCCGCGCAGACGCAGCCAGCACGGCGAGCACCGCCAGGTTCAAAAGCATCGACAGGGCCGACCAGGTCCGCAGCGTGCCCGTGAAGTCCTCGGCCCGCGCCACCTCCGTCGCCGTGAAGACGTCCTCCACCGGCACGGGCGACGGGGTGCCGCCCGGCACCGGGGACCACGGCACGAGCACCGCGGCCAGGACCGCGAAGGCGCCGCCGGCCACCAGGAGCACCACGAGCGACACGCGGCGAGCGCTCACGCCTGCTCCGCGGCGTCCAGCAGCAGCGTGCGCCACCGGTCGGTCAGGGTCTCGAGGTCCACGCCTGCCTGCTGCCGCAGGGCCGTCTCCACGTCGGTGCCCTCGCTCGCGGTGGCGTAGACGTCGAGCAGCGCCTGCTCGCCCGCCAGCTCGACCAGGGCGCGGCAGGCCAGCCAGGCGGCCTCGTACGCCGCACCCAGGTGCGGAGCCGTCACGTCGAACTCCGCCTCCCCCGGAAGCCGGTTGGGCGCACCCTCGCGACGCACCTGCTCCAGCACCTGGGCGGCGGTCGTCGCGAGGGGCAGGTCCACGTCACGCAGCGCCACGTAGTCGGCGAAGCCCTCGACGAGCCACACCGGGGCCCGGCTCGTGGGTGCGCCCGTCAGCGCGTGGACGGCCTCGTGGGTCATCACCACCTGGGCGCCGGTCCGCCGCAACCGTCCGAGCTCCTCGGGGTTGACGAACACGTGGACCGGAGCGGACCCGACGGTGCGGCCGTCGACCGAGGCCGTCACCGCCGCCACGCCGCGGTAGGTCCCCTCGGGCACCCCCAGGACCGCGTCGAGCTCCGCGCTGCTGCCGGGGACCTCGACGACCAGACCGCCCACCAGGTCGGGCAGCACGCGGCGCACCTGCGGGAGCGCCCGCGTCGCCAGGGCGGTGTACGGCGTCGGGTCCTGCCCCGCGGTGACCACGAGCGTGTCCCCGGCCCGCTCGACCCGGGCCGGTCCGCGCAGCCACAGCGGGACGCGCCCTCCCGTGAACCCGGTGACCTCGACGCGGTCCCCGCTCTGGCGCAGCCCCACCTCGACCTCCGTGCGCGCGGGGCCCGCAGGCTGCCCACGCAGCACCCAGGTCAGGTCGGCCCGGGCTGTCCAGGTCCCGCCCGGTCCCAGGACACCGACCTGGTCGACGAAGCGCAGCCCGACCTCGCCGACCCGTAGCCGGGACGCGTTGTCGGCCAGCGCGGCCAGCAGGTCCTGCGCGGCAGCGTCCCCGCTCGGCGCGAGGGCGGCACTGGCTTCCGCATCACCTCGCGAGAGGGCCTGAGCGAGCTCGGCCAGGACGGCTGCGGCACCGCCCGCGTCGACACCGACGACCGCCGGTGCCGGGGTGGGTGCGACGTACCGGTCCTCGCTCAGCAGCACGACAGCCGTGACCACCGCGACGGTGGCCACCAGCAACGTGGCCAGCGCCCGTCGCCACGAGCGGCGGGGCGGCGCGTCGGGCTCAGCCAGGGCGGACGGCCCCGACGTAGGGCATGGAGTGCAGCGGGGCGACCCGCACACCCGAGCTCGGGTTGGCCGCGTCGACGATCATCCCGTTGCCGAGGTAGATGCCGACGTGGCTGATCGGGCTGTAGTAGAAGACCAGGTCACCGGGCTGCAGGGCGCTCTCGGCGATCTGCGTCCCCGAGGAGTACTGGGCGCTCGAGGAGTGCGGCAGGCTGATCCCGGCCGCCCGGTAGGCCATCATCGTCAGCCCGGAGCAGTCGAAGGCGCTCGGGCCTGCGGCGCCGTACACGTAGGCCTTGCCGACCTGGGCCATGGCGTACTGGATCGCTGCTCCGGCGCGGCCGGACGCGGGCACGTCGGTGGGGAGCCGCTCGCTGTCGCGCGAGACGATCTCCTCGCGTTCCTCGGCCTCGAGACGCGCCAGCAGACCCTCGGCCGCCTCCAGCTTCTCCTCGATGGTCGCCTTCTCCTCGGCGAGCCGCTCCTCGAGCTGCGCAACCTCGTCGGCGCGCTGCGAGGTGGCCTGGAGGCGGATCCCGAGCGCCTTCACCTCGCCGGCGTAGGTGTCGAAGAGCTGGTCTGTGAGGTCGTCGTAGGCCGTCATCGTGGACAGCTGCGAGAGGAAGTCCGACGGGTCGCCGGACAGGGCGACCTGACCCACGGCGGAGAGCGTGTGGCCCTCGTAGGTGCGGATCACCGCGTCGCGGACCTGCTCGCGGACCGAGCGCAGCCGGCGGTCCTGGCGCTCCTGGTCGGAGCTCACCGCGGCGAGGTCGCGCTCGAGCTCCTCGAGCTCCAGCCGGGCGTCGTTGTAGCGCTCCGAGGCCTGCTCAGCCTCGTGGTAGAGCCGGTCGACCCGGGCCTCGACGTCGGCGATGTCGGGCTCGGCCTGCGCCGGGGTCGAGGGGACAAGCCCCACCAGACCGGCCAGCAGGGCGCCCGAGAGCAGGGTGGTGATCCGCGTTCGACGCTGCTGCACGAGCGAAGGCACTCCTCGAAAGTCACGGCACCCGCGCGGACCCGTCCCCGGTCCGCTCCCACGAGCACCCCGCGCGACGGTAGTCGTTCGTCTCGCGGCCGGCCAAGTTCCACCGCACGTCCAGCGATGATTTCACCGCGATCTACGTCCCGCCACGCGCACACCGGCCACATGCGTCACACAGACACCACCCGTCACACGTCTCGGGTCCGCGGACCCGTCAGGCGGTGGCCGCGCCCGGGTGCGGCTCGCCGGCCTCGCTCGGGCCCTCCGCCGCGGTCACCAGTCGCAGGGGCGGCACCAGTCCCCCGGCGGCCAGCGCGCCGAGCAGCTCCCGGTCCTCCTCGTCGAAGGAGAGCTCGGGCGGCGGCCCGAGCAGCACGGTGACCACGCAGTCGTGGCACGCCAGTCCGCGCACCACGCAGGTGTCGCAGTCGATCCTCGTCGTCATGTCCCTGACGGTGACAGGAGCCACCGACAGTGACGCCTCAGCCCCGGAGCAGGCCCACCAACGCGGCTGACGGCACAGCCCGGGCCCCGGCCCGCTGGGCCCGCGCCTGGACCTCGCGGTCGTCGCTGACGACGAGGACGACGCGCCCCCGCGGCTCGGCCTCGACCAGCTCGCCGATGACCTGGTCGGCGATGACTCCCTGCGGGCTGAAGAGCACCTTGACCCCGCGGGGCGCGGCGGTGGGCGGCCGGGTCTCGGCGTCGGCGCCGTCGAAGACGACGGTGGTCTCGGCACCCGTGCGGGCGACGAGGGGCGCCATCGCGCCGAGCAACCGCGTCCGCTGCGCCTCCAACGAGGAGGACGACCAGGTGCTCATCGAGACGTTGTAGCCGTCGACCACGAGCCGGGCGCGGGGCAGCGCGAGGTACTGCTCCAGCAGCGCCGGACCCACCTCGGGCACCGCGCGGGCACCGACGGCCGCAGGTGTGGCGGCCAGGCTCTCCTCGACCCGCTCCCCGGGCGTCGAGGTGGTCGGGGGCAGGGCCAGCTCGCGGCGCAGCCCGGCGGTGGCCTCCAGGATCGTGTCGAGCAGGACCCGGGTCCGGGCGGTCGCGTGCTCGCGTTCGCTGCGCGTCCCGCGACGCCCCTCCTGTGCCTCGGCCTCCAGCCGCTCGACCTCGGCGCGCAGCCTGCGCACCTCCTTCTCGCGCGCGGCCAGGGCGACCTCGGCGGCGGCCCGCGCCTCCTCCGCCTCCCGAGCGGCGCGCACGGCCTCCTGGTCTACGTCGCGACCCTTGGCCCGCGCCTCCCCGAGCTTGCGGCGCAGCTGCGCGACCTCGGACTTGTACCCCTCCACCTGCTGCTTGTACGACGCCCGCACCTCTCGCAGCTCCGCCTCGGCCTGCTCGGCGCGCTGCTGCCACCGCTCGTCGCGGGCGGCCGCGACGACCTGGGCCTGGTGGGCGGCCTGCTCGGCCACGACGCTGACCGAGTCGTCGAGCCGGCGGGTCCACCCCTGCGGCCGGACCAGCCAGTCCAGGGCAGCGGCCTCGAGCGCGTCGTGCATCGTGCCGTCGCGCAGGGCGCGGAGCTCGTCCTGGCGGCGTACCGACACCTGGTGGGCGATCCGGTCCCGCAGCCCGGCGTCGTCGAGCCCCGCGGTGATCGCGGCGGCCCCCAGCCGAGCCCGGCGGGCGGGGGCGAAGCCGGCGACCTTCCGCAGCGGCGCCGGCAGCTGGGCGACGTCGGGGAGGACGTCCGCGACCAGGGTCAGGACCCGGGTCCGGACCGCGACCGGCAGCTCCTCGAGCCGGATCGTGCCCTCCTCCACCGCAGCCTCCTCCCGCACCCCAGCCTTCTGCGTGCGCCGCGGCGCCCGGCCGGCACGCACCCGGCGTCGGCAGGTCCCAGCCTAGTGCCGCGGGCACGTGCTCCCGGCCCCGACCGCGCGCCGCCGCACCGTTGTCGGTGCCCGGACCTAGCGTCGTCGACGTGAGCAGTCGTGCCGGGGCCGGGACCCTCTGGGAGAGCCAGCGGAGCTTCGACGAGCTCGGCCGCCCGCTGCGCGACCTCACGTTCTGCGTGGTCGACCTGGAGACCACCGGTGGCTCGCCGACCTCGGGCTCGATGATCACCGAGATCGGCGCGGTCAAGGTGCGTGGCGGCGAGGTGCTCGGCGAGTTCCAGACGCTGGTCGACCCGGGCACCGAGATCCCGCCGTTCATCGCGGTGCTGACCGGCATCACCAACGCGATGGTGGCGGGCGCCCCCACGATCGACAGCGCGCTCCCGGCCTTCCTGGAGTTCGCGACCGGCACGGTGCTGGTCGCCCACAACGCCCCGTTCGACCTGGGTTTCCTGCAGCACTTCGCCGCGCAGCAGCAGCGTCCCTGGCCGCGCTTCGAGGTGGTCGACACGGCTCGCCTGGCGCGCCGGGTGATCACTCGCGACGACGCCCCCAACTGCAAGCTCTCCTCCCTCGCCCGCCTGTTCGGTGCGACCACGACGCCCAACCACCGTGCGCTGTCCGACGCGCGCGCCACCGTCGACGTGCTCCACGGGCTGATGGAGCGGCTCGGCGGCCTGGGGGTGCACACGCTGGAGGAGCTGCAGACCTTCACCTCGCGGGTCACCACGGCCCAGCGCAAGAAGCGCCACCTCGCCGAGGGCCTGCCGCACTCCCCCGGCGTCTACCTCTTCCGCGACCAGACCGAGCGGGTGCTCTACGTCGGCACCAGCAAGGACCTCCGCACCCGCGTCCGGTCCTACTTCACCGCCTCCGAGACCCGCTCGCGCATGGGCGAGATGGTCGGCCTGGCGTCCTCGGTGACCGCGATCGAGTGCGCCACGCCCCTGGAGGCGGCCGTGCGGGAGCTGCGGCTGATCGCCGAGCACAAGCCGCGCTACAACCGACGCTCCCGGCACCCGGAGAAGACGCACTTCGTCAAGCTGACGCGCGAGCCCTGGCCACGCCTCTCCCTGGTGCCGCGCGTGCTCGACGACGGCGCCGACTATCTCGGCCCCTTCAGCTCCCGCAAGGCCGCCCAGGCCTGCCTCGAGGCGCTCCACGAGACCTTCCCGGTGCGCCAGTGCGCCGACCGCATCGGGCCGCGCACCACCCGCACCCCCTGCGTCCTCGCCGAGATGGGCCGTTGCCTCTCCCCCTGCGATGGCACGGCCGACGAGGCGACGTACGCCGCGGTGGTCCGCCAGCTCCGCGACACCCTGCTGCGCCGGCCCGACCTGGTGGTCGAGCAGATCAACCACCGGATGGCCGGGCTCGCGCAGGACGAGCGGTTCGAGGAGGCCGGCGTGCACCGCGACCGGCTGGCGGCGTTCGTGCGCGCCGCCGCCCGCACGCAACGCGTCGGCGCGCTCAGCGGCTGCCACGAGGTGGTCGCCGCCCGCCGCGAGGACGACGGGCGCTGGTCGGTCCACGTCGTCCGCTTCGGCCGGCTGGCCGCCGCCGGCATCATCCCCTCCGGCGCCGACGCCGTCGCCTACGTCGAGCAGCTGCGGGCCGGGGCCGAGACCGTCCGCACCGCCCCCGGCCCGGTGCCGGCGGCCACGGTCGAGGAGACAGAGAAGATCCTCGCCTGGCTCGAGCAGCCCGGCATCCGGCTGGTCGACGTCACCGGCGAGTGGGTGTGCCCGGTCGCCGGAGCCGTGCGCGAGCTGGGCGTGCACGACCGGGTCCGCGACTCCCGGCGCGCCCTGGCCGACCCCACGGAGCGGCGCGGTCTGCGACCCGCCCACCGTCCGGTGCGATGACGCCGACCGCACCGCCCGGCGCCGGTACGGTGAGCCGGTGATCACCGCCATCGTCTTCGTCAAGGCCGACGTCGCCCGGATCCCCGAGGTCGCCGAGGCGATCGCCGCCATCGACGGCGTCTCGGAGGTCTACTCCGTGACCGGCCAGATCGACCTCATCGCCCTGGTCCGGGTGCGGCACCACGACGACGTGGCCGCGGTCGTGGCCGACCGGCTCAACAAGGTGCCGGGCGTGACCGACACCGAGACCCACATCGCCTTCCGGGCCTACTCCCGCCACGACCTGGAGTCGGCCTTCTCCCTCGGCCTGGACTGAGCCGTCCGGCGTGGTCTCGCGGCTCGCGCGCACCTGGCTGCCCGCCCTCCTGCTGCTCGGCGTCCTCGTGGCCGTCGCGCGCCGGGCGGCGCGCCCGCTGACCAACACCGACACCTACTTCCACCTGCGCTTCGGCAGCGAGTTCCTCTCCGGCTGGTCCTTGACCAACCCGGGCAGCGTCACCCCGCTGGCGACCCGCGACTGGGTGCCCACCCAGTGGCTTCCCCAGGTCGTCATGGCCTGGACCGAGGACCTCGCCGGGCTCCCCGGTGTCGCCTGGTTCTCCGGGCTCCAGCTCGTGCTGCTCGTGCTGGCCGTCACCTGGACCTGTCGCCGCCGCGCCGACCTTCTCGTGGTCGCGGTGGTGGTCGCCGTGACCGTCACCGCGTGCGCACCAGCGCTCTCCGCGCGCCCGCAGGTCCTCAGCTACGCCTTCATGGCGCTCACCGTCCACGCCTGGCGCGAGGCCGCCACGACGGGTGCGCGGCCATGGCTGCTGGTGCCCCTCACCTGGTTCTGGGCGATGTGGCACGGCATGTGGCCCTTCGCCCTCGTGGTGGGCGCCGTCGGCATCGTGGCAGCCGTGCTGCACCGCCGTCCCCCCGCCTCGGAGGTACGCCGCCAGCTGGCCGTCCTGGCCTCGTGCGCGCTCGCGGCGGCCGTGACCCCGGTCGGGCCGGCGCTGTACCCGGCGGTCCTGACCGTGGCCGGTCGCGGCCGGTTCTTCGCCGAGTGGGCTGCCCCGGACTTCACCAGCGCCAACGGGGCGGGTCTCATGCTGCTGGCCGTCCCCGCCTTGCTGGTGTGGCTGCGCCGCGGCGCGGACTGGCCGAGGGTGCTGTTTCTCGGCCTGGGCCTGGGCCTGGCCCTCTACTCCAACCGCACCATGCCGCTGGCGGCTGTGACCCTCGCGCCCCTCGCCGCAGCGGCACTCCAGTCGCTCGTGCCCCAGCCGCGGCGGCCCACCTCCCGTCGCGAGCTCCCGCTCGCCCTCGGCGCGGCGGCCGGCACGCTCGTCGTCCTGGCCCTGGTGGTGCCGCACACCGCGGACGAGCCGCCGACGCAGCCCTCCTGGGTCGACCGCGAGCTCGGGGCGCTGCCGGCGGGCACGGTCGTCCTCAACGACTGGGGCGACGGGGGCCTGGTGATGTGGGCCTACCCGCAGCTGCACCTGGTGATGCACGGCTACGGCGATACCTTCACCACCGCGGAGCTCGAGCGCAACGTCGACATCCTGGACCTGGAGCGCGACTGGCAGGACCTCGTGCGTGGGACCGGCGCGGAGGTCGCCTTCCTGCGCACCGACCATCCGCTGACCGCGGCCCTCGAGGACGCCGGCTGGACCATCGCGGAGACCTCCGAGGAGGTCGAGCTCCTCACCGCCCCCAGCGGGTGGGACGAGGGCTGACCCACCGAGCAGGGGCCGACGGCGCCGCGCGTCAGGAGGCGGTCGCCGCCACCCACCGCTCGAGCAGCGCGGCAGCAGCCCCGGAGTCGATCGCCTCGGTCGCCCGGGCGATGCCGGCGTCCAGCGCCGCACCGACCTCCGCGCCCGGGTCGCCGTGGACGGCGAGCGCCGCGCCGGCGTTGAGCAGCACCGCCTCGCGGACCGGTCCCTGCTCGCCGGCCAGCACCCGCCGCACGACCTCGGCGTTGTGGACGGCGTCGCCGCCCCGCAGGTCCTCGGGCGTCACGAGCGCGAGCCCGTGGTCGCGCGGGTCGACCCGCCCTGGGGTGACCACGCCGTCGTGGACCCGCCACACCGAGGAGGTGGTGGTGGTCGTGAGCTCGTCCAGCCCGTCGTCGCCGCGGAAGACCCACGCGTCGACGCCGCGGCGGGCGAAGACGCCGGCCATCAGTTCGGTCTTGCCCTCGTAGGCGCAGCCGATCGCCTGCGCCGCCGGCCGCGACGGGTTGGCCAGCGGGCCGAGCAGGTTGAAGGTGGTGCCGATCCCGAGGTCGCGCCGGGCCGCGGCCGCGTGCCGCAGCGCCGGGTGGAAGGCGGCGGCGAAGCAGAAGGTGATCCCCGCCTCCTCCGCGACCTCGGCCACGCGCGCCACCGGCAGGTCCAGCCGCACCCCGAGCTGCTCCAGGACGTCGGCCGTGCCCGCCTTGGAGGAGGCGGAGCGGTTGCCGTGCTTGACCACGCGCGCACCCGCGCCCGCGGCCACGATGGCCGACATCGTGGAGATGTTGACCGACATGGAGCGATCACCACCGGTGCCGACGACGTCGAGAGTGCGGCCGGCGACCGGGAGCGGCGTGGCGACGGCGTACATCGCGGCGACCAGGCCCTCGACCTCGGCGACCGTCTCGCCCTTGGCCCGCAGCGCGACCGCGAGGCCGGCGACCTGGGCGTCGGTGGCCTGGCCCGCGAGTACCTCGCCCATCGCCCAGGCGGTCTGCGCCTCGGTGAGGTCCTGCCCGGCGACGAGGTCGCCGAGGACCTCCGCCCAGCTGCTCACACGCAGCTCAGGAGGTGGGCGCCGGGACCCGCGAGCGCAGCAGCGCCACGACGGTCTCGGCGAGCCGGATCGGGTCCAGCGGGTGCGGCAGTGCCGCCTCGGCCCGCGACCAGGTGGCCAGCCAGGCGTCCTGCGGGCGCCCGGTCAGCACCAGCACCGGCGGGCACTGGTAGATCTCGTCCTTGAGCTGCTTGGCGATGCCCATGCCCCCGGCGGGGACGGCCTCGCCGTCGAGGATCGCGAGGTCGATGTGGCCCGCGTCCATGTTCTGGATCACCACCGGCTCCGTGGCGACCTCGACGTACTCCACCTCCGGCAGGTCCGGGTGCGGACGCCGTCCCAGGGCCAGGATCACCTGCTGGCGGGTGTTGACGTCGTCGCTGTAGACGAGCACCTTCAACGGCTTGCGGGAGGCAGTGGTGTCGCTCACGGGGCCATCGTAGGGGGCCGCCGCGGAGGGCAGGGTCACTGGTCGGCGGGGACCCTCGCCCCGGGCGCCGCCTCCCGGGCCTCGAGGCGGTCCAGCCGACGGTCCTCCCGCTTGGCCTCGGCCATCGACGAGCGCACCCACTGGACGAAGAGCACGCCGAAGAAGACCAGGCCGATCAGGTCGCCGGAGCCCCACAGGATGCCACCGGCGAGGTGCTGGTCGTCGAGGGCGTCGGGCAGCCAGGCCCCCATCGGCCCCTCCCGCAGTGCGAGGTAGTGCTCCTCGGCGATGAGCGTCTCCTGCCCCATGATCGTGACCCCGAGGAAGGCGTGGAAGGGCAGCGTCAGCACCGTGATGAGCACACGGAACGGGTAGCCCACGCGCCCCGGCACCGGGTCGATGCCCATGAGCGGCCAGAAGAACATCGAGCCGACCAGCACCAGGTGCAGGTGCATCGCCTCGTGCCAGTACGTCGACTCCAGCGTGAGCGGGTACCAGTCGGAGTAGTAGAGCGCCCACGGCGAGACGATGTAGAGGGCGAGCACCAGCGGCGGGAAGGTGAGGACCCGCGCCAGCCGCGAGTGCAGCACCACCAGCAGCCAGCGTCGCGGCGCGGCGGGCAGGGTCCGCAGCGCCAGCGTGACCGGCGCCCCGAGCGCGAGCGCCAGCGGCACGACCATCGAGAGCACCATGTGCTGGACCATGTGCACGCTCAGCAGCGTCGTGTCGTAGGCACCCAGGCCCGAGCTCGTCGCGAAGACGAAGGACCCCAGCCCCAGCACGACGAAGGAGATCGTCCGCGCGACCGGCCAGGCGTCCCCCCGGGCCCGCAGCGTGCGGACGCCGAGGAGGTAGAGCCCCCCGATCCAGGCGGTGAGGACGATCGGCACCGGCTCGAAGACCCAGGTCGACAGCACGCCCCAGAAGTCCAGGGGCGGGAGGTACGTCGAGGCGGTGGACGCGTCCGCCAGGGGGGTCCGAGGCACGGGTCGAGTCTAGGTCGTCCCCGGCGACCGCAGACCTGCCGCAGAGGGGCGTGCGTCACAACCGCCGCGGGAGCCGTCCGAGATCGGGGGGTCGGGGTGGCTCTCTAGGCCCGGCCGGACATAATGCTCCCGTGGCGACAGCGGCAACCATCCCAGCATCCCGGCTCCACGGGCACCACGACCGACCCAGCATGGTCAGCGTCGGGACGATCATCTGGCTCGCGAGCGAGCTGATGTTCTTCGCGGCTCTGTTCGCTGCGTACTTCACGATCCGCTCGGTGAGTCCCGAGCTGTGGGCGCAGAACACCGTGCTGCTCGACGTGCCCTTCGCGGCGGTCAACACCACGATCCTGGTGCTGTCCTCCCTCACCTGCCAGCTCGGCGTCTTCGCCGCGGAGCGCGGCCAGGTCGGGCGCAGCGGCTCGGTCTTCCAGATCAAGGGCTGGGGCCTGCGGGAGTGGTTCATCCTGACCTTTGTCATGGGCGCCATCTTCATCGGCGGCCAGGCGGTGGAGTACGCCACGCTGGTCCAGGAAGGCATGACCATCCAGGACTCGGCCTACGGCTCGATGTTCTACCTCACCACGGGGTTCCACGGCATCCACGTGACCGGCGGCCTGATCGCCTTCCTCCTGGTGCTGGGCCGCACCTACCTCGCACGCAAGTTCACCCACGAGCAGGCGGTCAGCGCGATCGTCGTCTCCTACTACTGGCACTTCGTCGACGTCGTGTGGATCGGTCTGTTCGCGACCATCTACCTCGTCCAGTGACGACCAGTACCGCTTTTGAGCGCCTCCTAGACTGACACCGGAACCCGGAGCAAGGACACTCTGACGTGCGCATCCTGAACTCAACGGCCGGCCGCCTGTCGCGCCACCGCCGTGGCCGCCTCGCCGGCGCCCTCATGCTGATGGTCGGCCTGGTCGCCGCCGGTGGTCTGTACACCGCGGTCATGACCCCTGCCTCGGCGGAGAAGACCCAGGACCTGGCCAGCCAGGTCGAGGAGGGCCGCAAGCTCTTCCTCGTGGGCTGCTCCACCTGCCACGGCACCAACGGCGAGGGCATCCTCACCGACCGCGGCAACAACCTCGGGCCCTCGCTGGTCGGCGTCGGCGCCGCCGCCGTGGACTTCCAGGTGAGCACCGGCCGCATGCCGATGGCCCAGCCCGGCGCTCAGGCCCCCCGCAAGGACGTGGCCTACAGCGAGGAGGAGACCGCTGCGCTCGCGGCGTACGTCGCCACGCTCGGCCCCGGTCCGGCCATCCCGGACGAGAGCGACTACAGCATCGAGGGCCTCGACAGCGAGGCCCAGGAGGCCGCCATCGTCCGCGGTGGCCAGCTCTTCCTCACCAACTGCACCGCCTGCCACAACTTCGAGGGTTCCGGCGGCGCCATGCCCAACGGCGGCTACGCGCCCACCGTGCGCGGGGTCGACGCCAAGTACATCTACGAGGCTCTGCTGACCGGTCCGCAGAACATGCCGTCCTTCAGCAACGGCAACCTCACCCCGGACCAGAAGCGCGACATCATCGCCTACATCAACAGCCTCAACGAGTCCGCCGGCGTCGGTGGCTTCGGGATGGGCAGCCTGGGCCCGGTGGCTGAGGGCCTGTTCGCCTGGATCGTGGGCATCGGCGCCCTCGTCGGCTTCGCTGTCTGGATCGCCGCGCACACCACGCGCTCGAACAAGAAGAAGGTGGAGGCGTGAGGAAGGAGCTGACCGGCCCCGACACCGGCTCGGACAACCTTCCGGCCGAGGAGCCCATCCCCAACCCGGGCCTGCCCAGCCACACGTGGCGCCCGACCGACATCGACGAGGCTGCCGCCCGACGTGCCGAGCGCCAGATCGCCTCGATGTACCTGCTGTCGATGCTCTGCGTCCTCGGCTTCGTCGTCACCTACTTCGTCGCCGACGTCGGCGACAACTGGGACACGATCCTCGGCCTCGGTGCCTCCACCGTCGGCTTGGGCGTCTTCCTCGGCCTGGCGCTCCTGCTCATCGGCGCGGCCACCATCCAGTGGGCCCGCAAGCTCATGAGCGACGTCGAGATGGTCGAGATGCGTCACCCAGCGCGGTCCTCCGACGAGGACCGCGAGGCCACGCTGCAGGCGCTCTCCTCCGGTGCCGAGGACTCCGGCATCGCCCGGCGCCCCCTGATCCGCAACACCCTGCTCGCCTCCGTCGGCATGCTAGGCGTCCCCGCCGTGGTCCTGCTGCGCGACCTGGGTCCCACCCCGGGACAGGCCGCCGAGGCCGACTACCCGGGCGCCGGGCTCGAGAAGACCGTGTGGACCCCCGGCATGCGTGTCGTCCGCGACGTCGTGGGCACCCCGATCCGGACCTCCGACCTCGAGATCGGTGACCTGGTCAACGCCCAGCCCGAGGCGATCTTCCCGTCCGAGGAGAGCGGCCTGCCCGAGCTCCACGGGGCCGAGCTGCTCATCGCCAAGTCCAAGGCTGCCGTCATCGTCGTGCGGATGGAGCCCGAGACCATCATCCCCGGTGAGGGTCGGGACAACTGGTCGGTCGACGGCATCGTCTGCTACTCCAAGATCTGTACCCACGTGGGTTGCCCGATCTCGCTCTACGAGCGGACCACCCACCACCTCCTGTGCCCGTGCCACCAGTCCACCTTCGACCTCTCCGACTCCGGTCGGGTGGTCTTCGGGCCGGCTGGTCGACACCTCCCACAGCTCCCTCTCGCCGTTGACGAGGAGGGGTTCCTCGTGGCCCAGTCCGACTTCACCGAGCCGGTGGGGCCGACGTACTGGGAGCGCGATCACAAGGACATCGGCGACCAGGGAGAGGCTGACCTGTGAGCATCGACACCAGCAAGGTGGCCACGAGCAACAGCTCGGCCGCCACCGCCAAGAAGCCGGGCAAGGCCGGCGCCGTCGCCAACTGGGCCGACGAGCGACTGGGCCTCGGCACGGCCATGAAGAAGAACCTGCGCAAGGTCTTCCCCGACCACTGGTCTTTCATGCTGGGCGAGATCGCCCTGTGGAGCTTCGTCGTCCTCCTGCTCACCGGCGTCTTCCTGACGCTGTGGTACCACCCGAGCATGGCCGAGGTGGTCTACGAGGGCTCCTACGACCCGCTGCGCGGCGTGCTGATGTCGGATGCGATGGCATCCACCCTGCACATCTCCTTCGACGTGCGCGGTGGCGTGCTGATGCGCCAGATGCACCACTGGGCGGCGATGATCTTCATCGCCTCGATGATGGTCCACCTGCTGCGCGTCTACTTCACCGGCGCCTACCGCAAGCCCCGTGAGCTCAACTGGGTCATCGGCTGCCTGCTGCTGCTCCTGGGCACGCTGGAGGGCTTCACGGGCTACTCCCTGCCCGACGACCTGCTCTCGGGCACCGGCATCCGCGCGGCGGACGGCTTCATGAAGTCGATCCCCGTGGTGGGCACCTACCTCAGCTTCTTCCTCTTCGGTGGCGAGTTCCCCGGCGATCAGATCATCCCCCGGCTCTACATGATCCACGTGCTGCTCATCCCGGGCATCCTGCTGGCGCTGATCGCAGCGCACATGCTGCTGCTCGTCTACCACAAGCACACCCAGTGGCCTGGCCCCGGCCGCACCGAGGAGAACGTCGTCGGCTTCCCGATGCTCCCGGTGTACGCCGCCAAGGCCGGTGGCTTCTTCTTCATCGTCTTCGGCGTCACCGCGATCATGGGTGGCCTCCTGAGCATCAACCCGATCTGGAAGTACGGCCCCTACGACCCGACCAAGGTCACGGCCGGCTCCCAGCCCGACTGGTACATGGGCTGGCCCGACGGCGCGCTGCGCATCATGCCCGGCTGGGAGTTCCACCTCGGTGGCTACTCCTTCGCGCTGAACGTCTTCCTGCCGATCATCGTGCTGCCGGGTCTGATGTTCACGATCCTGCTGCTGCTGCCGTTCATCGAGTCCTGGATCACCGGCGACAAGCGTGAGCACCACCTGCTGGAGCGCCCGCGCAACGCCCCGACCCGGACCGCGCTGATGGTCTCGCTCATGACCTTCTACGGCCTCATGTGGGCCGCGGGCGGCAACGACATCATCGCGATCACGCTGAACTCCGACATCAACCAGATCACCTACTTCATACGGGTGGCCGTGTTCGTCGGACCGGCGATCGCCTTCTGGGTCACGCGTCGCTGGTGCATCTCGCTCCAGCGGCACGACGAGGCCAAGCTCCTGCACGGCTACGAGACGGGCGTCATCATGCGCTCGCCCGAGGGTGGTTACTCCGAGCGGCACCTGCCGATCAGCGAGAACGCCGCCTACACCCTCACCGCTCGCGACCGCGACGTCGTCTGGACCCCGGGGTCCGAGACCGACGAGAGCGGTGTGGCAGCCCCGGGTGGCCGGCTCGACGGTCTGCGCGCCAAGCTCTCGACGCTCTGGTTCGCCGACAACGTGCAGAAGCCCACCGCACAGGAGCTCGAGGAGGCCCGGCACCACGCCGAGCACGAGCACGCGCTCACCGCTGCGCTCGACGGCGTCGCCGCCGACGGGCACCAGTTCGACGGCCACCACGCCGTCGAGGGTGAGTCGCTCCGCGGGTCGTAGACGCGCCAGCGGCTACGACGATGCTGGTCGAGCAAGCGGCACGGCTGAGCCTGCGAAGCCGTGACCCGCGTGTCGAGACCCAGTCGATGAGCTGAGACCCCAGCCCAAGACATCAGCCCCCGGTCCGATCGGACCGGGGGCTGAGTCGTCTGCGCGTCGCTTCGCTCCTACAGGGCCGAACCCTCCCGGTACGTTGCGAACGGCACGTTCCAGTCCCCCCACCCGTTGGTGAGGGTCATGTCCTCCCCCGCCGTCCCGACGGTCTCCACCACGTCACCACGGCGCGTCATCGCGTAGAGCCAACCCGCGTCGGCCGTCGACATGCCGGTGCAACCGTGGGAGACGTTCGCGCTCCCCTGGCTGCCGACCGACCACGGTGCCGCGTGGATGAACTCACCGGAGTGGGTCAGGCGCATCGCCCACTGCACGTCGTCGATGTCGTAGGACTCCGCCGAGCCAGCCGGGATGCCCACGGTCTCGGAGTTCATCCGCCGCACGTCGAACTTCTCCATGATGACCTTGGTCCCGTTGCGGGTCTCGAAACCGGGCTTGCCCGTGGTGATGGGGATCGTGCGCAGCAGCCGGCCGTTGGAGAAGACGCGCATCTGGTGGGTCCGGGCATCGACCCGGTAGACGTGGGCGTCCCCGACGGTGAAGGAGATCTCCCGGTCGTGCTGGCCGTAGACACCACCGCCGGCCGAGACCCCGTTGACGTCGAGGTCGACACGCACCTCGCTGCCGGCCTGCCAGTAGCGCCGGGGGCGCCAGTGCGCCTCGGTGTCGCTGATCCAGTGCCAGGTGCCGGACTGCTGCGGGACCGACTCGACCCGCATCTGGCGCTCCATGGACGCCCGATCGGTCACAGGGACGTCGAAGGAGACCACGACCGGCATACCCACCCCCACCGTCTCGCCGTCCAGCGGAGCCACGGAGGCGAAGGTCTGCTCGGCGAGCGTGAGGTCCTGCGTGCTGAACCGTGCCACCGAGCGCAGCACCTCGCCCGAGGCGTCGCGTCCCACGCCGCGCACGGTGTACGCCGCCCCCGGCTCGAGCCGCTCGAGGGCCGTCCAGGACGTGCCGTCCTCGGCAAGCTCGCCGGGCACGCCACCGGCGGGAGAGCTGACCCTAACCGTCTCCAGCACGGCGGACCGGGCCTGCACGTCCAGGAGGGTGTCGACGCTGACGTCACGCTCCCCGCGGCGCACGTTGAGCACCAGACGCGCGGGTTCCTGCGCCGGCACGCCGGCAGCGTCCTGGTCGGCGCCGCTGGCCGCACCCGGCACCGAGGTGTCCTCGCAGGCGCTCAACCCCGTGGCGACCAGCGCCATGAGGCTGACCGAGGCCAGCAGGGTCCGGGGGCGGCGGTGGGCTGTCATCGTCAGGTTCTCCAGACAGGTCTTCTGTGGTGACGGTGACGGTCCGGACGCACGGTGGCGCGGGACCGTCCCTGGGTAGGCAGCACGGGCCTACAACGACGAACTCCGCGCCGTCCCTTGCAGGGAGGACGCGGAGTGCGACGGAAAGGTTGCGAGGAGCCTCAGTGGGCGTGCTCACCCCGGTAGTACTCGAAGACCAGGCCGCAGGTGGCCAGGGCACCGAGCACGGAGCCGATGATGAACAGCCACCAGGCGGTCATCGCCAGCGCGAAGACCATGACGCCGAGCGTCAGGGCCGCCCACAGGGGCCACCAGGAGTAGGGCGGGAAGAAGCCCAGCTCGCCGGCACCGTCGGCAATCTCGGCGTCCTCGCGGTCCTCGGGACGGGGCTCCATCTTCCGGGCGTGGAAGCCGAGGTAGATGGTGACCATGAGGGTCAGCAGCGCCGTCATCGTGAGCGCGGAGGTACCGGTCCAGTCGGCGCCGGTCTCCCCTGCCCCGGTGATGAACCAGTAGGCCGGGGTCACCAGCACCATGAAGATGGTGGCGATCGCGAAGATCCAGGTCTCGGCCTTCATCGGGACTCATCCCCCTTCGTGTGCTCGCCCCGCACGATGTCCTCGCGGCCCGTCATGTCCGGAGCATCGGCGAAGTCACCGTTGGCGGCAGCCTGGTTCTGGTCCAGGTCGAGCGCCGCGATCTCCGGGTGGTGCAGGTCGAAGGCCGGCGACTCCGAGCGGATGCGCGGGATGGTGTGGAAGTTGTGGCGCGGCGGCGGGCACGAGGTGGCCCACTCCAGCGACCGGCCCCAACCCCACGGGTCGTCGACCTCCACGAGCGGAGCGTTGCGCGAGACGTAGAGGTTGTAGAAGAACGGCAGCATCGACAGCGAGAGCAGGAAGGCACCGACGGTCGAGACCTGGTTGAGGAAGGTGAAGCCGTCCTCGGGCAGGTAGTCGGCGTAGCGCCGCGGCATGCCCTCCACGCCCAGCCAGTGCTGGACGAGGAAGGTCAGGTGGAAGCTGACGAAGAGCATCCAGAAGTGCAGCTTGCCGAGGCGCTCGTCGAGCATCCGGCCGGTGAACTTGGGCCACCAGAAGTAGAAGCCGGCGAACATCGCGAAGACCACGGTGCCGAAGACGACGTAGTGGAAGTGCGCCACCACGAAGTAGGAGTCGGAGACGACGAAGTCCAGCGGCGGGCTGGCCAGGATGACACCGGTCAGGCCACCGAAGAGGAAGGTCGTGAGGAAGCCGATCGACCACAGCATCGGGGTGTCGAAGGACAGCGAGCCGCCCCACATCGTGCCGATCCAGTTGAAGAACTTCACGCCGGTCGGCACCGCGATGAGGAAGGTCATGCCGGAGAAGAAGGGCAGGTCGACCGCACCGGTGACGAACATGTGGTGGGCCCACACCGCGACCGAGAGGATCGCGATGCCGAGGGTCGCCCCGACCAGGCCGACGTAGCCGAAGATCGGCTTGCGGCTGAAGACGGGGAGGATCTCGGTCACGATGCCGAAGAACGGCAGCGCGATGATGTAGACCTCCGGGTGCCCGAAGAACCAGAACAGGTGCTGCCACAGGATCGCCCCGCCGTGGGCGGTGTCGAAGACGTGGGCACCGAGGCTCCGGTCGGCCTCCAGCATCAGCAGGGCGCCCGCGAGGATCGGGAAGGCGATGAGCACCAGCAGGCTGGTGATCAGCACGTTCCAGACGAACATCGGCATCCGGAACATCGTCATGCCGGGCGCGCGCATGCAGATGATCGTGGTGATGAAGTTGACCGCACCGAGGATCGAGCCGAGGCCGGCCATCCACAGGCCCATGATCCACAGGTCACCGCCGACGCCCGGCGAGCGGACGGCGTCGGAGAGCGGGGTGTAGGCGAACCAGCCGAAGTCGGCCGCGCCCTGGGGCGTGAGGAACCCGGAGGCGGCGATGAGGCCGCCGAACAGGAACAGCCAGTAGCTGAACATGTTCAGGCGCGGGAACGCCACGTCCGGGGAGCCGATCTGGATCGGCATGATCACGTTCGCGAAGCCGAAGAACAGCGGCGTCGCGAAGAGCAGCAGCATGATCGTGCCGTGCATGGTGAAGAGCTGGTTGTAGACCTCGTCGTTGACGACCTGCGAGCCGGGCGCGAACAGCTCGGCGCGGATCAGCAGTGCCATGACGCCACCGATGAGGAACCACGCGAAGGAGGTGACGAGGTACATCTTGCCGATCAGCTTGTGATCGGTGGTGGTCAGCATCCGGACCGTCAGCTCGCCCAGCGGCTTGCGCGCGGGGCCGCTCGCCTGGGTCGGGGGGGTGGCAGTGGCGGTCATTCGCCCTCTCCCTCGGTCTCGTCGGTGTCCAGACCCGCCTGGGTCCGGGCGTCGTCGCCGCCGATCAGCGGCAGATCAGAGCCGTTGCCGGCCTCGACGAGCCCGGCGACGTAGTCGTCGTACTCCTCGCGGCTGACGACCTTGACCTTGAAGAGCATCCGCGAGTGGTAGACACCGCAGAGCTCGTAGCACTTCCCGAGGTACTCGCCCTCCTCGGTCGGCGTGACCTGGTAGGAGTTCACGCGACCGGGGATGACGTCCATCTTGATGAGGAAGCCCGGCACGCCGAAGTCATGGATGACGTCGGGCGAGTGGAGGTTGAACCGGGTGGTCTCGTCGACCGGCAGCCACAGCGTGGGGATGTAGGAGGCCGTCCCCACCTCGTAGGCGTACTGGTCGTACGGGAACTCCATGTCGGTGTTGTCGTCGTCGGCCGCGGTGTCGATGGCGCCGACGCCGTGGTTGAAGGTCCACGACCACTGCTGGCCGGTGACCTCGACGATGTTGTCGGGCGTGGAGTCGTCCAGGACGATGTTCTGCACACGCACGGTGTTGACGAAGAAGACGACGACCATCATCACCGGGGCGATGGTGTAGAAGATCTCCAGCGGCAGGTTGTAGCGCGTCTGCACCGGGATCTCGTCGTCGCTGCGACGGCGGTAGCGCACGACGGCGAAGCCGATCAGGCCCCACACGATGGCGCCGGTGACCAGTGCCGCGATCCAGGCGCCCTGCCACAGGGCCAGCGTGCTGGTGCCCTCGACGGTGCCCGGCTCCGGCATGGCCAGACGCTCCCACTCACCACGCGACTCCGCAGAGCAGCCGGTGAGCAGCATGACGATGGCGCTCGTGACGACGGCCAGACCCGCACGCGCGGTCCTGCCGCGCCGACGCGGCGCTCCCCAAGGGTGCTGCAGACTCAACGGTGGAGCCTTCCTCTCAAGCGATCACGAGTACGGCCACACTACCGGCATCCAGGGAGCCGAGCAGGACCAGGGTGGGGGTTCGGACGGCCCGTCATAGGGTCGGCTCGTGGCACCCGACGTCGGCTCCCCCGCGCACGCGCACCTCGACGCAGCGGCGGGCGCGCCCCTCCACCCCGCGGCGCGGGAGGTGCTGGAGGCGGCGCTCACGCGGGGGTACGCCGATCCACGGGCGCTCCACGGCCCCGGGCGGGACGCACGGCTGCTGCTCGACAACGCCCGCGAGCTGGTCGCCGAGTGCCTGGGGCTGACCCGGGACGAGGTGTGGTTCACCTCACCCTCCGATGCCGTCCACCGGGGCCTGCTCGGCCTCGTCGCGGGCAGTCCGCGCGCCGGCGACGGTGCCGTGCTGTCGGCCGTCGAGCACGCCGCGGTGCGTCACGCGGTGGGCTGGCACGCCCGTCGCCGCGACGTCGTACCGGTCGAGGTGGCCGTCGACCCGGACGGCCGGGTCGACCCGGCCGCGTTCAGCGAGGCGACCCGCGCACCGGGCGCCGCCGTGGCCGCGCTGCAGCTGGCCAACCACGAGGTCGGCACCCGTCAGCCGCACGAGCGGCTGGCACTCTCCTCAGGAGTGCCGCTCTTCGTCGACGCCTCCGCCTCCCTGGGCATGCTCGACCTGCCGCGCGACGGCTGGGCGGCAGCGGCCGGGCACGCCACGTCGTGGGGCGGACCGTCGGGCGTCGGTCTCCTGCTCGTGCGTCGGGGGACGCGGTGGGCCAACCCCCTGCCCGGGGACCCCGAGCCGCAGGACGCGGGCGGCGGGCTGCCCGACGTCGCCGGCGCGCTGGCCGCGGCGGCCGCCCTGCGCGCCACGCTCGAGGAGCGCACCGAGGTGGACGCCCGGCGTCGGCGGCTGGTCGACCGCATCCGCGCCGTCGCCGCCACGCTTCCCGACACCGAGGTCGTCGGCGACCCCGTGGACCGGCTCCCCCACCTCGTGACCTTCTCCTGCCTCTACCTCGGCGGCGAGACCCTCGTGCGCGAGCTGGACCGGCTCGGGTTCGGCGTCGCCAGCGGCTCGGCCTGCACGGCCTCGACCCTCGAGCCCAGCCACGTCCTGGCCGCGATGGGGGCGCTCACGCACGGCAACGTCCGGGTCTCGTTGGGTCGCGACACCACCGAGGAGCAGGTGGAACGCTTCGTCGCGGCCCTGCCAGACCTCGTCAGGCGGCTCAGGACGGAGGTCGGCCTGTGACCGGGGACGAGCAGGAGCCGGTCGCCCTGGAGCTGGACTGCCGCGGCATGCTCTGCCCGCTGCCGGTCATCGAGCTGGGCCGACGGCACGTCGAGGTCCCCGTCGGGGCCGTCGTCGCGGTGGTCACCGAGGACCCGGCCGCGCGCACCGACGTCCCGGCGTGGTGCCGGATGCGCGGCCAGGAGTACCTCGGGGAGGACTCCGCCGCCGACGGGGTCGCGCGGTACCTGGTGCGGCGCGTGGGCTGACCGCGCTCCGCGGCCGCCCGGACGCCCCGACGGCCGGTGGCTCAGACCAGGAACGGCCGCAGCTCGGAGGCGGCCTCGGCGCCGTACGACGCCTCGAACCGGCCCAGGAACTGCTGGTGCGTGAAGGTGTACTCCTGCGTGCCGACCGTCTCGACGACGTACGCCGCCAGCACGCACCCGACCTGGGCGGCCCGCTCGAGCGAGAGCCCCCACGCGGTCGCCGCGAGGTAGCCGGAGCGGAAGGCGTCGCCTACCCCGGTCGGCTCGACGGCCTCGACGTCCTTGGCGGCCGGCACCACGACGTCCTCGTGGCCGGTGCGACGGATCCGCACGCCGTCGGCGCCCAGCGTCGTGACCTGGATGCCGACGCGGGAGAGCACCTCCTCGGCGCTCCAGCCGGTCTTCTGCTCGATCATGTGCGACTCGTACTCGTTGGAGAACAGGATCGCCGCGCCCTCGATCAGCTGCCGGATCAGCGAGCCCTCGCCGAAGGCCAGCTGCTGGCTGGGGTCGGCGATGAAGGGGTAGCCGCGCTGGCGGCACTCCTCGGTGTGGCGCAGCATCCCGTCGGGGTCGTCGGCGCCGATGAGGACGTACGCCGGGGCGCCGACCCGCTGCACGATCGGGGCGAGCTCGATCAGCCGCGCCTCGCTCATCGCCCCGGGGTAGAAGGAGGCGAACTGCGCCATGGTCGAGTCGGTGGTGCACACGAAGCGCGCGGTGTGCTTGGAGTCGGAGATGTGCACGCTGGCGCAGTCGACGCCGTGGCGCTCCAACCACGAGCGGTAGTCGGCGAAGTCCTCGCCGGCCGAGCCCACGAGCACCGGGCGCAGACCCAGGGCGGCGAGGCCGAAGCACATGTTGGGGGCCACTCCCCCGCGCCGGATCTCCAGGTCGTCGACGAGGAAGGAGACCGAGAGCTTGTGCAGCTGCTCGACGACCAGGGAGTCCTCGAACCTCCCGGCGAAGCTCATGAGGTGGTCGGTGGCGATGGAGCCGGCGATCAGCAGCGAGCCGGGGGCCTGGTCAGCGGTGGTGGGCACGCCGCAGAACACTACCGATCGGTACGACTGGGAGTACCCCCCAGTAGCCCCTAGCGTCGAGGACATGGCCTCCTACGACGACCTGAGCCCGCTCGCGCAGATGCACGAGGACTGCACCCGCACGCGCGCCACCCTCGAGCGCCACCTGGACCGCGCCGCGGCCCGTCCCGCGCCCTCCATCCTGTTCGCCGACTACCCCCGCGAGGTCAAGAAGCGCGACATCGAGGTCGGCGAGGCCGCCCAGAGGATCGCCAACGCGCTCTCGCTGCACTTGGACTGATCGAGGACGCGGCACACAGACGACAGCCCCCGACCGGCACCGGTCGGGGGCTGTGGTGTCTGCGTGGCTTCTGCCTCAGGATTCCTGACTGGGTCTCGACACGCGGGTCGCGACTTCGTGCCTCAGTCGCGCCGCTTGCTCGACCAGCAACGGATTCCTTTCACAGACTTCGTCAGTGAAAGGAATCCCCGCACGCGCAGGAACCCGTGGCGTTCGGGTTGTCGATGGTGAAGCCCTGCTTCTCGATGCTGTCGACGAAGTCGATCATCGCGCCGTTGAGGTAGGGCACGCTCATCCGGTCGACCACGACGGCCACGCCGTCGAAGTCGGTGACGACGTCACCGTCGAGCGTGCGCTCGTCGAAGAACAGCTGGTAGCGCAGACCCGAGCAGCCGCCGGGCTGCACGGAGATCCGCAGCTGGAGGTCGTCGCGACCCTCCTGCTCCAGCAGGCTCTTCACCTTCGCCGCCGCGACGGAGCTGAGGTTGATGCTGTCGGTGCGGCGCTCGGTCTCGACCTGCTCGGTCATTCTGGTGCTCCCAACTAGGTGCGGGTGAAGTCTCGGTGGTACCTGGTCAATGGTAGGCGAGGCCCGCCTATTCCCTCGACCAGGTGCGCGCCACCCGCTCCGCCAGCTCCGCCAGCGCCCCGGCGGGGTCGCCGAGTGCACGCTCCTCCCCCACCAGCTCCACCAGGGAGTACGCCGCCTCGACGCCGAGCGCGCGCATCTCCCGCGACCCGACCAGCACCTGGCCGGCCAGGGCCACGCAGGGGCGCAGTGCCTCGGCCGCGACCTGCGCCACGCCGTACGGGACCTTGCCGGACCGGCTGGAGAAGTCGAAGGCGCCCTCGCCGGTGAGCACGACGTCGGCGGCGGCGGCCCGTCCGGGCAGGTCGACGGCCTCGCTGACCAGGTCGATGCCCGGGCGGCGCTCGGCACCCAGGAGCATCAGGGCGAAGCCCAGCCCGCCGGCGGCGCCCGCGCCCTTCTCCAGGGATAACCGGCGGTCGGTGGCGACGGCCAGCTGCTCGAGCAGGCCGTCGAGCAGGGCGATCCGCTCCTCGGCCACGCCCTTCTGCGGGCCGAAGGACTTGGTGGCGCCGAAGAGCCCGGTGAGCGGGACGTCGACGTCGCTGGCCGCGACCAGGCGTACGCCGGCGACGCGCTCCCGCGCCGGACCGAGGTCGACGCCGGTGACGTCGGAGAGGCGCAGCGGTCCGGCGTCCAGGCGTCCGTCCGCGGTGGCCCCGAGCGCGTGCAGGAGCCCGGCTCCCCCGTCGTTGGTGCCGCTGCCGCCGAGCCCGACCACGACCGTGCGGGCGCCCGCCTCGACGGCGACCTCGACCAGCCTCCCGACGCCGACCGTGGAGGCGACCTCCACGCCCTCACCCCCGGTGAGCTCGATCCCGCAGGCCTGCGCGCTCTCGACGTACGCCGTCTGGTCGACCAGCAGCAGGGTCGCCGGCGTCGGCTCCCCGTGCGGGCCGGGGACGGTGACGACCTCCAGGTCGCCGCCCAGGGCCGTGTGCAGGACCCCGACGAAGCCGGGCCCGCCGTCGGACATGGGGGCGAGGTCGAGCTGGTCGCCGGGCGAGCGGCGCCGCCAGCCCTCGGCCATCGCCTCGGCCGCCTCGACGGCGGTGAGGGTGCCCGCGAACTTGTCGGGGGCGATGAGGACGCGCATGCCCCCATCCTCCTGCACGGGTAGGTTGCCGGTCGTGACGGCAGGCTCGGGTGGGCGCACGGGCGTCGGGGGCGACGGGACCGGAGGCCTGGTCGTGCGGCCGATGCGCCCCGAGGACGTCGAGGTGGCCGAGCAGATCAGCGCCGAGGCGTTCCTGCAGGTCGACCTGGCCGCGCGACGTGTCGGCGACCGGGCGCCCGAGCGGCGGCCGGCCACGCGCTCCCAGCGGTGGATCGACCGGACCCGGTCGCTGCTCGACACCGACGGGCCCGGTTGCTGGGTCGCCGACGTCGACGGGCGGACGGTCGGCATGGTCACCTCGCTGCGCCGCGAGACGCTGTGGGTGCTGGCCACGTTCGCGGTGCTGCCCGGCCACCAGGGAGGGATCGGCCGGCCGCTGCTGGACGCCGCGCTCCTGCACTCGCGCGGCTGCCTGCGCGGCATGCTCTCCTCGTCCTCCGACCCCCGGGCGGTGCGGCGCTACCTCGCGGCCGGCTTCGACCTGCACCCGCAGATGGTGATGACCGGTCGCGTCGACCGCGCTGCCACGCCCTCGCTGCGCGGCGTCCGCGAGGCGACGCCCGGCGACCTGGACGAGCTCGACTCGCTGGATCGCCGCGTCCGCGGCGCCGGTCGGGGCCACGACCACCTGCTCCTGGCGCGGACGGGCCGAGCCTTGGTGGTCACCGACCGAGCGAGCAGCGGCTACGTGTACGTCGGGGACGGCGGCTCGGTCCTGGCGCTGGCCGCGACCGACCGGCGCACGGCGGCGCGGTTGCTGTGGGCGGCACTCGCGGAGGCCGACGGCGAGGTGGAGGTCCCGCACGTCACCGGCGCCAACCAGTGGGCACTGCGGGTGGGCCTCGACGCCGGGCTCACGGTCCGTACCGAGGGCTACCTCGGGGTGCGCGGCATGAAGCCGCCCGCGCCGTACCTCCACCACGGCGCGCTGCTGTAGGTCGAGGGCATGACGTCGGGTGCAACGGGGTAGGGAGGGCCCGTGCTCCCGCTCCTGCCCCGCCGCCGGCCGGCCGCCCTGTTCACCGCACTCCTCCTGGCCATGGCCGTGACACCCGCGTCCCTGATGCCCTCCGCCACCGCGCAGGAGCAACCGACGACCACGCCCCCGGAGACCTCCACCATGCTGGTGCTGGACTCCAGCGGCTCGATGGCCGAGCCTGCGGGCGGCGGCACGACCAAGATCGAGGCGGCCAAGCAGGCGCTGCGCGACGTCGTGGCCTCGCTGCCGGAGGACGCCGTCGTCGGGATGCGGGTCTTCGGTGCCGAGGTCTTCGACCGCGACCAGCCAGGTGCGTGCACGGACAGCCAGCAGGTCGTGGCGCCGGACACCGGCAACCGCGAGGAGCTGCTGCGCGAGGTCGAGCGCTACCGGCCCTACGGCGAGACCCCGATCGGCTTCGCGCTGCAGCAGGCCGCGAAGGACCTCGACCCGGACAGCGCTCGCAGCATCGTGCTCGTCTCCGACGGAGTGGCGACCTGTGAGCCCGACCCGTGCGAGGTGGCCCAGGACCTCTCGGCGCAGGGCATCGACCTGCGCATCGACGTCGTCGGGCTCGCGGTCGACGGGGACGCGCGCGCCCAGCTGCGGTGCATCGCCGGCGTGGCCGAGGGTCGCTACTACGACGCCTCGTCCGCCGAGGAGATCACCAGCAGCCTGTCGACGGCCACCGAGCGTGCCCTGCGTCCCTTCGAGATCGACGGAGCACCCGTGGTCGGCGGCACCAGCCAGTCCGAGGCGCTGCCGCTGGGTGCCGGCCGGTACGCGGACCGCCTCGGCGGAGGGGTCCAGGAGCGCTGGTACGTCTACGAGCGCCAGGTCCCGGGCTCCACCGTCATCGCCAGTTCCTACGAGCTGCAGCCCGGCGGGCTCAGCGACCTGCAGACCGACGTCGTCGAGCCGGACGGCGGGGGCTGCGGCACCAGCACCTTCTCGACGATCGTCCCGCTGTTCACCGGCACGAGCCAGCTGGCGCCCGCGGAGGGCCCCTACTCCTGCGGGGATCCCGTGCACGTCCGTGTCACTCGGCTCGGTGACGACACCGGGCGGCTGCCCTTCGGCCTCTCGATCGTCGAGGAGCCACCTGTCGAGAACCTCGACTCCCTGCCTACCGAGGTGGACACATCGGTCCTCGCGGAGCCGGCGCGGGCCGCCGGGCGGGCCCAGCCCGTCGTGGCCGGCACCTCGTTCGAGGACGCCACCCTCCTGGAACCAGGCACAAAGTACGCCGCCACCGTGGTCCCCGGGGAGGTCAACGCGTTCCGGGTGCGGGTCGGGTGGGGGCAGAGCCTGGCCGTCCGCGTGGACCGTCCCGGCCTGACCGCTGCGCAGGACGAGGCGGTGTCCGACGGCTTCTCGTCCTTCGCCCTGCAGCTGATGAGCCCGCTGCGCGCCTCGCTCGGCGACGACCTCGACGCCGGCGCGAGCACCGACCGCGCCCAACGCACCCCGACGGTCCAGATGACCGGCATCTCACCGGTCGCGTGGACCAACCGGGAGCGCGACGACGGGCACTTCCTCGCCGGCGACTACTACGTCCTCTACGGCGCCGAGATCGACTCGCCGACCTCGGTCGAGCTCCCCTACACGATCACCGTGGAGGTGCAGGGCGAGGAGACCGGCGAGCCCACGTACGCCGCCCCGGGCGAGCTGATCACCTCCAGCGACCTCGTCGCGCCGGACGGTGTCTCCCCGCCGGCAGGACAGTCCGAGGGCTCCCCCACGGACTCCTCCGACACCCCGCCCGCGGAGGCATCGGACCCCGCAGAGCCGGGCACGCCCGGGTGGGTCGTGCCGGCGGTCGTCGGGGCCGGGGTACTGGTCCTGCTGGTCGCCGCGCTCGGCCTCGTCGTACGCCGCCGACGCACGTCCTGACGCGCCTGCGGGCCTCGGCCGCCGCTTGCTCCACCCGGGACGGGTCCGGCCGGTCGCCGCACCCGTGGGGGGGCGACCCCACCCGCCGGTGCTGGACCCGCACCGGGACCGGCCTACGCTGGTCACATGACCACCGTGGACCTTCCGCTGCTGCCTCTCGGACGCGGGCGCGACCTCTCCGCCGAGCGGGGCGTCGAGTGCCCGGGCGACCTGCCCGCGGCCTCCGACCCCGACCTGGTGGCGCGTGCCGAGGCTGCCAAGGCCGCGCTGGGCGACCGCGTCTTCGTGCTGGGCCACCACTACCAGCGCGACGAGGTCATCCAGTTCGCCGACGTCACCGGCGACTCCTTCAAGCTGGCGCGCGACGCCGCGGCCCGTCCCGACGCGGAGTTCATCGTCTTCTGCGGCGTGCACTTCATGGCCGAGTCCGCCGACATCCTGACCGGCCCGGAGCAGCAGGTCGTGCTGCCCGACCTCGCCGCCGGCTGCTCGATGGCCGACATGGCCCGCCTCACCCAGGTCGAGACGGCGTGGGAGGCGATGGCCGCCGCCGGCGTGCAGGGACAGGTCGTCCCCGTGACGTACATGAACTCCAGCGCCGACATCAAGGCCTTCTGCGGTCGCAACGGCGGAGTGGTGTGCACCTCCAGCAACGCCCAGACCGCGCTGGAGTGGGCCTACGAGCAGCACGGCCCCGACACCAAGGTCCTCTTCCTGCCCGACCAGCACCTCGGTCGCAACACCGCGGTCCTGCAGCTCGGCCTCTCCCTCGAGGACTGCGTCGTCTGGGACCCGCACCGCCCCGACGGAGGCCTGACCCCACAGCAGCTGCAGGACGCCCGGATGATCCTGTGGAAGGGCCACTGCTCGGTGCACGGCCGCTTCTCCGCCGACGTCGTCGACGCCCTGCGCGAGGCCGACCCCGAGATCACCATCCTCGTGCACCCCGAGTGCTCTCACGACGTGGTCCTCAAGGCCGACCTCGTCGGGTCCACGGAGTTCATCATCAAGACGATCGAGGCCGCGCCGGCCGGCTCCTCCTGGGCCATCGGCACCGAGCTCAACCTCGTGAAGCGGCTCGCCGACTCCCACCCCGACAAGCGGATCGCGTTCCTGGACCGCAACGTCTGCTACTGCTCGACGATGAACCGCATCGACCTCCCGCACCTGGTCTGGGCACTGGAGTCCCTGGTCGACGGCGTGGTGGTCAACCGGATCGAGGTCGACGCCGAGACCGAGCGGTGGGCGCTGGTCGCGCTCGAGCGGATGCTGGCCCTCCCGGGACGCACCGCCAAGGACTGAGGGGAGCCCTCAGCGGGGCAGCTCGACCCACACGGTCGCGCCGCCGCCCGGGGTCTCCTCGATCCCGATCCGCCCGCGGTGGGCGTCGATGATCCGGCGCACCGTGGCCAGCCCGATGCCGTGCCCGTCGACGTCCTCGTGGGCGCGCGCCAGCGGGGCGAAGACACGTTCGCGGTCCTCCGCCGGCACACCGAGCCCGTGGTCGACCACCTCGATGCGCCACACGTCACCAGCCGCCCGTCCCCGCACCTCGATCCGGGGTCGCTGACCGTGCGGGACGAACTTGGCGCTGTTGGCGATGAGGTTCTGCAGCACGGCCCGCAGCTGCACCGAGTCCCCCTCCACCGTCGGAAGGTCCTCGACGACGAGGTCGGCCTCGGAGAGCTGCACGGCCAGGTCCGCCCGTACGTCGGCGACCAGGGCACCCAGGTCCACCGGCTCTCGCTTCATCTGGCCACCGACCCGCGCGTAGGCCAGCAGGTCGTCGATGAGGCTCTGCATGCGCTCGGCGCCGCTGTTGGCCCGAGCTGCCACGTAGGCCAGCGTGTCCGCATCCAGCTCGGGGGAGGCCATCTGGTCCTCCAACAGCTCCAGCGACATCCTCACCGCGGACAGCGGGTTACGCAGGTCGTGGGCCACCTGGCCGGCGAAGGCGGTCAGCACCTCGTTGGAGCGCTCGAGCTCCCTGCGCTTCTCCTCCAGCTCGGCGATGGCGCGGGTCAGCTCGCGGGTGCGCAGTTCCAGCTCCAACAGGTCCACGACCCGGTCGGCGAGCTTGACCAGCGCCTCCTCCTGGTCGTCCCCGAGCTCGCGGGGCTCGGTGTCGAAGACGCAGAGGGTGCCGATGACGACGCCCGAGGGCGTCCGGAGCTGGTGGGTGGCGTAGAACCGGACGTCGCCGATCTCGCCGGTGACGAACGGGTTGTCCTTGAATCGCGGGTCCTGGCTGGCGTCCGGCACGATCACGGGCGCCTTCTCCTGGAGCACCAGGTTGCACATCGAGTCCTCGCGGGCGCAGATCGAGGCGTCGAAGCCGGTCGTGGCGATCTGGTGCTGCTCGGTGTCGGTGATCAGGTTGATGGTGGCCAGCGGCACGTCGGCGACCTGAGCAGCAACGTCCACCAGGGCCAGCAGGTCGGCTCGCGGTGGTTCGACCAGCACGCGGTAGCGGTCGATCTCGACAACGCGCTCCGCGTCGATGTGCGTGGTGGACACCACCGTCTCCTCCGTCGTCAGACCCGTCCTGCGGCTCGGCGCCCATCGTAGGAGCCTGCGGCCCCGCGGTGTCACGAACGCGAGGACCGCCGCCCTGTCGAGGGCCGGAGTGGCAGGTGGATGCCACCGCGGGCCCTACTGGCCGGACGCCTCACAGGCCGGGCGCGCCCCACACAGCAAGCCAGCGGGAACGCTCCGCCTCGACCGGGAGTTCGCCGGCGAGCAGGTCGCGCAGCGTGATCTCCAACAGCGTGTCGCGCTGCTTGCCGCCCTGCGGCGACGGGGCGAACGGGTAGAAGGTCCCCTGCTTGTAGAGGTAGAGCAGGCCCACCGTGCGACCGGCGCCGTCGGTGAAGGGCAGCAGGGAGCAGAGCAGGCCCGGCCCGAAGCCGTGGGTCTCCAGCGTGGTGTTCACCGCGTGCAGGTCGGTGACCAGGCCCTCGACGTCCTCGGGGTCGTCGTCGACGACCAGCCAGGTGAAGCCGAACTCGTCATGCTCCAGGCGCACCTCGGGCGCGTCGGCGGCGCCACGGAGCAGCTCGAGGATCTCCTGCTCCGCCTGGGCGAAGGCCGCTCCCCCGGCCGGGCGGTAGCAGACCGCCCCCAGACCGGTGGGGCGCAGCCCGGCGCCGGCCTGCAGGCTGATCGCCGCGGCCGGCACGGCGAAGAGCGCGTCGAGGTTGGCCTGCTTGGGCTTGCTGCGGCCCAGGATGGAGTCGAAGAGTCCCACGGTGCCCGCCTCAGCCCGTCGGCCGACCGAGCTCGGCCTGGATGCGCGCGAGCTGCTCGAGGCGCTGCTCGAGGGTGGGGTGGGTGGAGGTCAGGGTCCGCATCGAGAGGCCCTTCACCGCCGGGGCGATGAAGAAGGCGTTCATCGGCTGGCTGGCGCGCAGGTCGCGGTCGGGGATCGTGTTCATCTCGCCGGAGATCTTCTGCAGCGCCGAGGCCAGGGCCTGGGGCTTCATGGTGAGGTACGCGCCCGCCCGGTCCGCCGAGAGCTCGCGGTAGCGCGAGAGCAGCTTGAGGAGGACGAAGCTGACGGCGTACACCACGATGCTGACCAGCAGCATCATCAGCCAGACGGGCAGGGCGCTGTTGCCCTCGCGGCGGTTGCCGCCGAACATCGCGCCGTACTGCGCCCCCTGGGTCACCATGCCCGCGACGATGCCTGCCGACGACGCCACGGTCATCACCAGGACGTCGCGATGGGCGACGTGCGCGAGCTCGTGTGCGAGCACGCCCTCGAGCTCCTCGGCGGTGAGGGTCTTCAGGATGCCGGTGGTCACCACGACCACCGCGCGGTCGGGGGAGCGGCCGGTCGCGAAGGCGTTGGGCATCGGGGTGTCCGCGACACCCACCCGCGGCTTGGGCATGTCGGCCAGGACGCAGAGCCGGTCGACCATCGCGTGCAGCTCGGGCGCCTGCTCGGGGGTCACCTCCCGCGCCCGCATCGCCTTCATGGCCACGGTGTCGCTGCGCCACCACTGGTAGACGGCGATGCCGATCCCGACGATCCCGATGATCGGGGCCAGCCCGCGACCGCCCACCGCCATCAGCGAGACGATGAGGACGACGAAGAGCCCACCGAGCAGGAACATGACGGTGGTCATCCGGGCGGTCAGCCCGGGGTCACCGATGAAGCGCGTGCGAGCCATGGGGCCATCCTCCCTGCCCGAGCCAAGATTCGGCCAAGAGGGCGCCAAGACCCGGCCGAGACCGGCCTGGGACCGGGCTGGGCCCGGACGCACCGAGGCCCCCGCCGGCACGAGCGGCGGGGGCCCCGGTCAGCGGGTCGGTGGCGCGTCAGGCACGGTCCTCGGGCTGCTCGACCTTCTCCGGGGAGGCCTCGAGGATCGGGCCGCTGTCGGCGGCCTCGATCGCCTCGGGCGCCGAGGCCCCCTTCATCCTGGCCAGCTCGGCCTCGACGTCGGACTGGCTGCTCATCGCCGCCAGCTCGCGCGCGATGTCGTCGCCGGCGTTGAGCGAGGAGGCGTCGTCGAGCGCGCCGGAGGCGATGAGCTCGTCGATGGCACCCGCACGCGCCTGCATCTGGGCGGTCTTGTCCTCGGCGCGGGCGATCGCGGCGCCCACGTCGCCGAACTCGTCGCCGATGCCGGAGACGGCCTCGTTGATCCGGGTCTGCGCCTCGGCGGCGGTGTAGGTCGCCTTGATCGTCTCCTTGCGCGTGCGGAAGCTCTCGACCTTGGCCTGGAGCTTCTGCTGCGCCAGCACGAGCTTCTCCTCCTCGCCCTGCAGCTGCGAGAGCTGCACCTGGAGGTCGGAGATCTGGCCGGTGAGGGCCGACTTGCGGGTCAAGGCCTCGCGGGCGAGGTCCTCGCGGCCCATGTCGATGGCCTTCTGGGCCTGGTCGGTCAGCTTGGCCGCCTGCTGCTCGAGCTGGTTGATCTGCAGCTCCACGCGCTTGCGGCTGGTCGCCACGTCCGCCACGCCGCGGCGGACCTTCGTGAGCAGCTCCAGCTGGCGCTGGTAGCTGTAGTCCAGGGTCTCGCGGGGGTCCTCGGCACGGTCCAGCGCCTTGCTGGCCTTCGACTTGAAGATCAGGGTGAAGCGCTTCCAGAGACTCATGGTGGTGGGGATCCCTCTCGCACGGTGGCAGGTCGGTACCCGCTCACCCTACGGCGCGCAGGCAACGCGTGGGCAGTGGTCCCGGCACCCCCGGTACCCTGACCCCGTCCGCCGGCGTCGCGCCGACGCCCCGCCCCCTCGCGAGAAGGCCCACGTTGTTCCGTCGCAGCAAGTCCGACCAGGCCACCGACCCCGCCGGCACGCTCACCGCCGATGCCGGGGGCAGCTCCACGACGGCGACGCCGGGCAAGAAGGGTCGCCCGACGCCGACCCGCAAGGAGGCCGAGGCCGCCGCCCGCGCTCGCGCCAAGGTGCCGCGGACCCGCAAGGAGCAGGCCGCCGCAGCGCGCGCGGCCCGGGCCGACAACTCCGCGCGCGTGCGCGCGGGCATGAAGTCCGGCGACGAGCGCTTCCTGCTGCCCCGCGACAAGGGCCCGGTCCGCCGGTTCGTGCGCGATTTCGTGGACTCGCGCTTCTCCTTCATCGACGTGATCATCCCGGTGCTGCTGGTCACGATGGTCCTGAGCTACTCCGGCAACCCGACGCTGGCCGGCATCGGCAGCACCGTGCTCCTGCTCACCGTGCTGCTGGTGGTCATCGACATGGTCCAGCTGCGGTTCCGCGTGCGCCGCGAGCTCGGCCGCCGGTTCCCCGACGACAGCACCGCGACCAAGGGCACCACCTGGTACGCCATCAGCCGGGCCATGCAGATGAAGTTCATGCGGATGCCCAAGGCCCAGGTCAAGATCGGCCAGAAGCTCCCCGAGCACTACCGGTGAGCGGCGACCACGCGTCCTCGCAGGGACGCCGCCCCTCCGCCGACGTCTCGGTCCGGGTGGCCTGGGCCGAGGACGCCCCCGCCATCGCCTCCCTGCAGTTGCGCGCCTGGCCGGAGATGTACGCCGGCCTGGTGCCTGCCGAGGCCTTCCCCAGCGGCCCGGACGCGGTCGAGGCCGCGACCGCGGCGTGGCGCGACTCGCTGGCCCGACCGCGCGACGCCCGGAGCCGGGCCCTGGTCGCGCTCGAGCGCAACCGCGTGGTCGGCTTCGCCCTCACCGGCCCCAGCACCGACCCCGACCGCGACCCCGTCGCCGACGGCGAGCTCTCCGAGCTGGTGCTCGACCCCGCCGAGCGACGCCTGGGCCACGGCAGCCGGCTGCTCCAGGCGGCGGCCGACACGCTGCGAGCGGACCGGTTCCAGCGCGCCGTCACCTGGGTGGTGGCCTCCGACGACGCCCTGCGGGGCTTCCTCGACGGGGCCGGGTGGGCGCCCGACGGAGCGCACCGCGAGCTGGACCTGGACGGCACCGGGGCGGTGCGCGTCAAGCAGGTGCGGCTGCACACCGACCTCGGCTGAGCACCCCCACTCGACCGAGCACCTCTCTTTACCTTCACCCTCCTGGGCGGTGTGCGGCCCGACCGGCCGGGGCACGAACCAGCCATGCTCGGTCCGCTCCCCCGTCTGCACCGCCTGGTCGTCACCTGGCTCCTCACCTCGATCACGGGGCTCTTCCTGCTCCTCGCCCTCGTCGGCCCGTCGGGCACCCTCGGCGGCTGAGCACCGGCGGGCCCCCGGCAGCCCGGGGGCCGCTGGAAGGCGGACGTCACCTAGCCTGGCGCGCGTGAGCGAGCCGGCCCTCTCCCCGGACGAGAGGGGACCGATCGTCCGCGACAGCCTCGGCGTCGGGATCGCCACCGGGCTCTACGGCACCTCCTTCGGCGCCGTGTCCGTCGCCTCCGGCCTCGACGTGGCCCAGACCTGCGTCCTGTCCCTGCTGATGTTCACCGGGGCCTCGCAGTTCGCGCTGGTCGGGGTCCTCGGCGCCGGGGGCTCCGCGGTCTCGGCGGCCCTCACGGCCGCCCTGCTCGGCACCCGCAACACGCTCTACGGCCTGCGGTTGGCCCCGCTGCTCGCGTGGCGGGGCGCCCGCCGCCTCGGCGCAGCGCACCTGGTGATCGACGAGTCCACCGCCATGGCGGTGACCCGCGGCAGCACTGCGGCCGCCCGGACGGGCTTCATCTGGACCGGGGGGAGCGTCTTCGTCCTCTGGAACCTCTTCACCCTCCTCGGTGCGATCGGCGGGACGGTGCTCGGCGATCCCCGCACCTACGGCCTGGACGCAGCCGTCGGCGCCGCCTTCCTCGCCCTGCTCTGGCCGCGCCTGCGCGAGCCGGGAGGCCTGCCGCTCGCCCTCGCGGCCGCCGCGGTGGCGCTGCTGGTCGTGCCGCTCGCGCCCGCCGGCGTACCTGTGCTGGCCGCGGGCGGCACGGCGCTGCTCGTGGGGCTGCTGGCCCGCGACCGGTCACGGCCCGGAGCGACGGCATGAGCACGTGGTGGGCGGTGCTCGCCGCAGGTCTGGCCTGCTACGCGCTCAAGCTCGCCGGTCTCTCGGTCCCCCACCAAGTGCTCGAGCGGCCCACGGTCCGGGCCGTCGCCGACCGGCTGCCGGTGGCGCTGCTGGCCGGGCTCGTGGCGGTCCAGGTGCTCGGGGGCGACCAGGACCTGGTCCTCGACGCACGCGCCGCGGGCCTCGGGGCCGCGATCGTCCTGCTCCTGCTGCGCGCGCCGTTCCTCGTGGTCGTCGTCGGGGCGGCCCTCACCGCGGCGCTGCTGCGGCTCTGACGCGGGACGAGACGATCGGACCCGGCGCGGCCCCGGTGGCCCCGCCCCGGGTCGGGGGCGGGGCCGCGGGCGTCCGCGTTCCCTCCCCCACGGAGGACCACCGACGCCCGGAGGGGTCCGTGCCGTTCCGTCCGGCACGGGCGCGGGCCGCGGTGCGGCCCGGTCACGCGTCCAGCCTGGCCCGCACCCGCGAGCAGGGGAACCACCGGGGTGCTGCAGGTTCGTGCAGTGCGAAAAGGTGCAAGTCCGAGCCGGCGCACGTGTCCGGGAGGACGCGCCGGTCCGGCGCCCCACGGAGGAGGAACGGCCTCAGTCCAGGTCGAGCAGCTGCTCGAGCCCGACGGTCAGGCCGGGACGCCCCTCGATCGCCCGCAGTGCGGCCAGGACGCCGGGGGTGAAGGAGGCGCGGTCCATCGAGTCGTGACGGATGGTGAGGGTCTCCCCCGTGCCCCCCAGGACGACCTCCTGGTGGGCGACCATCCCGCGGACCCGCAGGCCGTGGACGCGTACGCCGTCGACGTCCGCCCCACGGGCGCCGTCCAGGGACGTGCTCGTCGCGTCGGGCACCGGTCCGAGCCCGGCCTCGCGGCGGGCGGCCGCGACCAGCTCGGCGGTGCGTCGGGCCGTGCCGCTCGGTGCGTCGGCCTTGTCGGGGTGGTGCAGCTCGATAATCTCCACCGACTCGTAGAAGCGCGCGGCCTCGGCGGCGAAGCGCATCATCAGCACCGCCCCGATGGAGAAGTTGGGCGCGATGAGCACCCCGGTGCCCGGGGAGTCGGCGAGCCATCCGCGCAGCGTGTCGAGGCGTGCCTCGTCGAAGCCGGTGGTGCCGACCACCGCGTGGATCCCGTGGCTGATGCAGTGACGCAGGTTGTCCATCACCACGTCGGGGTGGGTGAAGTCGACGACGGCGGAGACACCTGCGGGCTCCAACGCGTCGAGGTCGTCGGCATCCTGGGCGACGTCGACCTGGGCGACCAGCTCGAGGTCCTCGGCCTCCAGGACCGCACGGCAGACCTCGCGGCCCACCTTCCCCCGGGCGCCCAGGACGCCCACCCTCATCCGTTCGTGCCCGTGCCGTGTCTCGCCCACGCGCCCAGCGTTCCACACCGTGGCCCGGGAGGTGACCGGGGTCGCGCGTGGTGGGCGCCACGACCGGCTTGCCGACCACGGCGGTCTGCTTTCTGGCAGTCTTGCCCCCATGGTGCTGCAGACCATCCCGGCCCGGATCCGCTGGTCGGTCGACCTCATGGACGTCCAGCCGGGTGACCACGTGCTCGAGATCGGGTGTGGTCCCGGCTACAGCGCCGAGCTGATCTGCAGCCGACTGGAGACCGGGAAGCTCTTCGCGATCGACCGCTCCGAGTCGGGGGTCGACCGCACCAAGCGCCGCTGCGCGAAGTACCTCGAGTCCGGCCGCCTCACCGTGCGCCAGATCGACCTGGCCACGCTGCGGGTCCCCGTCAAGCGGCTGCACAAGGTCTACGCCTTCAACGTGAACCTCTTCTGGGTGCGCGACTGCGCCGACGAGGTCGCGCTGCTGCACGAGCGGGTCCTGCCCGGGGGCGCGGTCTACCTCTTCTTCGAGGTCGCCCGGCCCGACCAGGTCCCCCAGATCGTCGAGGGCGCGTCCAAGGCCCTGACCGACGCCGGCTTCCGGGTCTCGGTGGTGCAGCGCAAGGTGCCTGCCGTCGTCGGGATCATCGGGAAGCGTTAGACCAGAACCTTCAGGTGGGTCTACATTAGGCCAGGACCTGGAGGAGGTGCGTGGTGGCGGTGGCATCGCTCGTCGGCCTCGTGCTGACCGTGGACCAGCGTGGGAGCCGGCGCGGCCCCGACCGGGTGGGTGACCTGCTGGCCGCCGTCGCCGACGCGCCCACGCGGCTGGCCTTCCAGCGCACCGCCGGTGACGAGGTGCAGGCCCTGGTCACCGAACCCGCGCACCTGCCCGCCCTGGTGGAGCGGGTGCTGCGCAGCGGCGACTGGCGACTGGGCCTCGGGCTCGGCGCGGTCCAGGCGCCGCTCCCGGAGGACGTGCGCGAGGCACGCGGTCCCGCGTTCGTCCGGGCCCGCGCGGCCGTCGAGGCTGCCCGCACCTCGCCCGCAGGGCTGCGGGTCCACGCGCCGGAGCCGGCCGAGGCGTCGGCGCGCGCCCTGGAGAGCGCGCTGTGGTTGTGGGCCTCGCTGCTGGAGCGCCGGACCCGGCGCGGCTGGGAGGTCGTGGACCTCGTCGACGCCGGAGCGACCTACGAGCAGGCCGCCCACCGACTGGGCGTCACCCCCAGTGCCGTGAGCCAGCGCGCCGCTGCTGCCGGGCTCGCCGAGGGCCGACGGGCCCGCGAGCTGGTCGCCCACCTGGCCGACCTCGCCCTGGCCGCCGCCCGGTCGGAGGCTGACCCCGCTGCCGAGACCCACGCCACCGATCGAGGGGCGCAGCCGTGAGGTGGGACGTCGACCCCGCCGGGGCCATGCTGCTGGTGCTGCTGGGCGCCGCCGTGCTCGCGGCCTGCTGGGCCTGGACCCGGACGGGCGCGCGCACCTGGACCCCGATCTCGCTGCTCCTGCTGCTGGCCTCGCTGGCCTGGGCCGGAGCGGCGGACCTGCAGGTGGCGGGCGACGCTCCCCGCACCCTGCTGGTGGGCCTCGCAGGGGTCCTGGCCGTCGTCGGTGGCGGGCCCGTGACCGCGGCGCTCTTCGACGTCGTGGACCAGGGCGGCACCGCCGCCGGTGACGAGGACGACTCCTTGGAGCACGCCGGTGAGCTGCTGCGCGGCGGGGCCTGGATCGGCGCCCTGGAGCGAGCCGGCGTGGTGGCCGCACTGGTGGCGGGCTGGCCGGAGGGCACCGCGGTCGTGCTCGCCCTCAAGGGCCTGGGCCGCTACCCCGAGCTGCGCAACGCCGGCACCGGAGCGGTCGCCGAGCGCTTCATCATCGGCACGTTCTCCAGCGTCCTGTGGGCCGCGGCCTGCGCCGCGTGCGTCGTCCTGGCCTGAGCAGGTACGCCGGCCGCAGGACCGGGGCCCAGCCTCAGGCCGGACCGACCACCGCGAGCACCTCGGGACGCGTGAGGACCTCGGCCGCGACCGCGCGGACCTCCTCCACCGTGACGTCCTCGATGTGCTGCAGCACCTCGTCCATGGTCAGCAGCGTGTCGTGGACCAGCTCGGACTTGCCCAGGCGCGACATCCGCGAGCCGGAGTCCTCCAGACCGAGCACCAGTCCCCCGCGCAGCTGCCCCTTCCCCCGGGCCAGCTCCTCGGCGGTGATGCCGTCGCGCGCGACCAGCGCCAGCTGCTCGCGGACGACCTGCAGCACCTCCTCGGCCTTGGCGGGAAGGCAGCCGACCGAGACCCCGACCAGCCCGGTGTCGGCGTGGTGGGCGGCGAAGGAGTAGACGGAGTACGCCAGGCCGCGGTGCTCGCGGACCTCCTGGAAGAGCCGCGACGACGTGCCGCCGCCCAGTGCGGTGTTGAGGATGGAGAGGGCGAAGCGACGGGGGTCGTTGCGGCCGATGCCCTCCATGCCCAGCACCAGGTTGACCTGCTCGAAGGGGCGCGTGGCCTGCGCCGTGCCCCCGTGGACCGGGACGAGCGTGCCGCCGCCCAGCCGGGAGACGGGGGCCTCGACGCGGTCGAGGAAGCCGTTGCGGGCGAAGGACTCCTCGACCATCCCCACGACCCGGTCGTGCTCGAGGTTGCCGGCCAGGGCCACGACGATGGTGGCCGGTCGGTAGTGGTCGCGGTGGAAGGCCGCGACCTGGTCGCGGGTGAGCGCCGCGATCGAGTCCTCCGTGCCGGCGATCGGCCGGCCCCAGGGGGTGTCGGCACCGAAGGCCTGTGCGGCGAAGAGGTTGTGCACGACGTCCTCGGGGTCGTCGTCGTGCATCGCGATCTCGTCGAGGATCACGTCGCGCTCGGCCTCGACGTCCTCGGGCGTGATGAGCGGGTCGGTGATCATGTCGCCGAGCACGTCCACGGCCAGCGGCAGGTCCTGGTCGAGCACCCGCGCGTGGAAGCAGGTGTACTCCTTGGCGGTGAAGGCGTTGAACTCCCCGCCCACCGCGTCCAGCGCCACCGAGATGTCCAGGGCGGTGCGGCTGCCGGTGCCCTTGAACAGCACGTGCTCGAGGAAGTGCGAGCAGCCGTGCAGCGTCTCGTCCTCGTCGGCCGAGCCGACACCGACCCACACCCCGATGCTGGCCGAGCGGACGCCGGCCATCTGCTCGGTGACCACGCGCAGGCCCGAGGGCAGCACCGTGCGTCGCACGGTGGAGGTGACCAGCCCGTCGTCGTCGGCGGTCTCGGAGAGGGTGGTGGTGACGGGCTCGGTGCGGTCGTGCGGCACGGGTGGCCTCCTCGGCGGTGACGTGAGGTGCGGGCCGGCCCGGCGGCCGGGGGTGGTGGCTGCCGGGTACCGGTGATGGGCCCGGGGTGACCGGGCCCCTGACGCGGCCGACCCGCCCGAGGTGCTCGGACGGGTCGGCGCGTGGGTGCGTCCGTGGCCCGCGTGGGGCCGGGACGCGGAGGATCACTCCTCGGTGGCGGTCTCCTCGGTGGCGGCGCCGGCCGGGGCCTCGGCGCCGTCCTCCTCGACCACGGGGGCCAGGGAGAGCTTGCCGCGGTCGTCGATCTCGGCGATCTGGACCTGGATCTTCTGGCCCACCGAGACGACGTCCTCGACGGCATCGACGCGCTTGCCACCGGCCAGCGAGCGGAGTTTGCTGATGTGCAGCAGCCCGTCCTTGCCCGGCATCAGCGAGACGAACGCACCGAAGTTGGTCGTCTTGACGACGGTGCCGAGGTAGCGCTCGCCGACCTCGGGCATCGTCGGGTTGGCGATCGCGTTGATCGCCGACCGGGCGGCCTCGGCGGCCGAGCCGACGGTGGCACCGATGTAGATGGTGCCGTCGTCCTCGATGGAGATCGAGGCGCCGGTGTCGTCCTGGATCTGGTTGATGATCTTGCCCTTGGGACCGATCACCTCGCCGATCTTGTCGACCGGGATCTTGATGGTGATGATCCGCGGCGCGGTCTCCGACATCTCGTCCGGGGCGTCGATGGCCTCGGCCATGACGTCGAGGATGGTCAGGCGGGCGTCCCGGGCCTGCTTCAGCGCGGCACCGAGCACCTCGGCGGGGATGCCGTCGAGCTTGGTGTCCAGCTGCAGGGCGGTGACGAACTCGCGGGTGCCGGCGACCTTGAAGTCCATGTCGCCGAAGGCGTCCTCGGCACCGAGGATGTCGGTCAGCGCGACGTACGTCGTCTGGCCGTCGACCTCACCGGAGACCAGGCCCATCGCGATGCCCGCGACGGAGGCCTTCAGCGGCACACCGGCCTGCAGCAGCGACAGGGTCGAGGCGCAGACCGAGCCCATCGAGGTCGAGCCGTTGGAGCCCATGGCCTCGGAGAGCTGGCGGATGGCGTAGGGGAACTCCTCACGGTCCGGCAGCACCGGCAGCAGCGCGCGACGCGCGAGCGCGCCGTGGCCGACCTCGCGGCGCTTGGGCGAGCCCACGCGGCCGGTCTCGCCGGTGGAGAACGGCGGGAAGACGTACTTGTGCATGTAGCGGCGGTGCTTCTCCGGGGACAGCGTGTCGAGCTGCTGCTCCATCTTGAGCATGTCGAGGGTGGTGACGCCCAGGATCTGGGTCTCGCCACGCTCGAACAGCGCCGAGCCGTGCACGCGCGGGATCAGGCCGACCTCGGCGTGCAGGGGACGGATGTCGGCCAGGCCGCGACCGTCGATGCGGATCTTGTCGCGCAGGATCGACTCGCGCACCAGCGACTTGTTGAGCGAGCGGAACGCGGCACCGAGCTCCTTCTCGCGGCCCTCGAACTGGCCGGCGAGACGGTCGAGCAGGGCGTCCTTGAGCTCGTTGGTGCGCTCCTCGCGCTCCTGCTTGTCGGCGATCTTCATCGCGGCGGCGAGGTCCTCGCGCGCAGCGGCCTCGACGGCGGCGTAGACGTCGTCCTGGTAGTCGAGGAAGACCGGGAAGTCCTGGACCGGCTTGGCCGCGACGGCGGCGAGCTCGGACTGGGCCTCGCAGAGCTGCTTGATGAAGGGCTTGGAGGCGTCGAGCCCCTGGGCCACGACGGTCTCGTCGGGCGCCTGGGCGCCGGACTGGATCTTGCCGAAGGCCGTCTCGGTGGCCTCCGCCTCGACCATCATGATCGCGACGTCGCCGCTGTCGGTGACGCGGCCGGCCACGACCATGTCGAAGACGGCGTCCTCGAGCTGGGAGTGGGTCGGGAACGCGACCCACTGGCCGTCGATGAGGGCCACGCGCACGCCGCCGACGGGGCCGGAGAACGGCAGGCCGGAGAGCTGGGTGGACATGGACGCGGCGTTGATCGCCAGCACGTCGTAGGGGGTGTCGGGCTCGAGGGCCAGGACGGTGATGACGACCTGGACCTCGTTGCGCAGGCCCTTCTTGAAGGTCGGGCGCAGCGGGCGGTCGATGAGGCGGCAGGTGAGGATCGCGTCCTCGCCCGGACGACCCTCGGAGCGGAAGAACGAGCCGGGGATCTTGCCCGCGGCGTACATCCGCTCCTCGACGTCGATCGTCAGGGGGAAGAAGTCGAAGTGGTCCTTCGGCTGCTTGCCGGCGGTGGTCGCCGAGAGCAGCATCGTGTCGTCGTCGAGGTAGGCGGTCACGGAACCGGCGGCCTGCCGGGCCAGCAGCCCGGTCTCGAACTTGATGGTGCGGGTGCCGAACGAGCCGTTGTCGATGACGGTCTCGACGGCGGAGATCACGGGTTCGGTGTGGGTCTCGGTCAAGAGGGGTCCTTCTGGTTGCGGAGCTCTCCGCTGCGTCCCGCGTCAGTGCCGATCTTCGATCGAGGCCCGCAGCGGCGTCCCGCCGTGGGCGGGTCACGTCCTGAGAGCCACTACCGAGGACCGGGCCGAGGCGAGCGGGTCGCTCCTGGTGTGTGGATTCTTCGGTGGTGCGGCTCCGAGCCTAGTGCTCGGGCCCGCACATGCGTCGGAGCGGCCGCCCGGGTCGGGCGACCGCTCCGCCCTGCGTGCAGGGGTGCGTCAGCGGCGCAGGCCGAGACGCTCGATGATCGAGCGGTAGCGCTCGATGTCGGACTTGTTCAGGTAGTTCAGCAGCCGGCGGCGCTGACCCACCAGGAGCAGCAGGCCACGACGGCTGTGGTGGTCGTGCTTGTGCTGCTTGAGGTGCTCGGTCAGGTGGGCGATGCGGTGCGAGAGCAGCGCGATCTGGACCTCCGGCGAGCCGGTGTCGCCCTCGGTCGTGGCGTACTCGGCGATGATCTTCTTCTTGGTCTCCGCGTCGGTACCGATCGACATACGGGTTCTCCTCCCGGCCCTGGTCTCCCAGCTGGCCTGTTCGCTGCGCGGCGCGCCGGGGCCTGTTCACCCGGGCACTCTGGATCCGCGGCCGTTGGACGGCAACCGGGAAAGACTAGCCCCGCGCCTCCGAGGACCAGAAATTCTCGGTGGCGCGGGGCCGGGCCGCGATCGTGCGGCGGGTGCAGCTCAGATCTCGGTGCTGCTTCGGCGCTCGGTGACCGAACCGTCCGCGTGCGTGGTGGTCTGCACCGAGCTGGCTCCGTTCCTGCGGTTCAGCGTCAGCGCCGTCAGCAGCAGCAGCACGACGCCGACGATGGTCATGATCCAGCCGATCATGACCAGGTCGACGCCCTCGACGGCGTCCTGCACCGCCAGCGCCAGGACCAGTCCGACGACGACCAGAAAGCCTCCGGCTCCGTAACCCATGGTGTTCTCCTTCGGGGTGGCGGACGCGGGTGGCGCGTCCGGGGGCATGGGGGTGCCCGCAGGAGGTGTGCCCGCCCGGGGCCACGACCCTCTCACCCGGTCAGGTGAGAGGGGTGCCGAACCGACCTGCCCCGCCCGCGGCCGGGGAAGTGGCACGATGCCCCGCATGGGCCTGCTCGCCGACTCCCCCGTCCCACCCGGCTTCACCGGCACGCGACTGGGGGTGTGCAACCTGTGCGAGGCCATCTGCGGCCTGCAGGTCACCTTCACCGACGGCGAGGTCACCGGCATCCGGGGCAACCCCGAGGACCCGCTCTCCCGCGGCTACGTGTGCCCCAAGGGCACCTCGCTGGCCGACGTCTACTCCGACCCCGACCGGCTGCGCCGCCCCGCCCGCCGCGTCGGCACCGGCGCGGAGGCGACGTGGGAGGAGATGGAGTGGGACGAGGCGCTCGACCTCGTCGCCGACCGGGTCGCCGCGGTGGCCGCCGAGCACGGGCGCGACGCGGTCGCGGTCTACCTCGGCAACCCCAACGCCCACTCCCTCGGCTCGGCCACGCACGGCACGGCGCTGGTGCGCAGCCTGCGCACCCGCAACCGGTTCAGCGCCTCCTCGGTCGACCAGTGGCCCCACCAGCTGCTGGCCTGGCAGATGTTCGGCCACCAGCTGCTCATCCCGGTGCCCGACATCGACCGCACCGACCTGTTCCTCGTCGTGGGCGGCAACCCGATGGCCTCCAACGGCTCGCTCATGACCGTCCCCGACTTCCCGGCGCGGGCGCGGGCGCTGCGCGAGCGCGGCGGCCGGATGGTCGTCGTCGACCCTCGGCGCACCGAGACCGCGAAGATCGCCGACGAGCACCTGTTCGTCCGGCCGGGCAGCGACGCCGCGCTGCTGCTGGCGATGGTGCACGTGCTGCTCCGCGAGGGCCTCGCCACCCCGCCGACGTACGTCGACCACCTCGACGAGCTCGCAGGGCTGGTCGCCGACTTCACGCCGGAGCTGGCCGAGCGGGCGACCGGCATCGCGGCGGCCGACGTCGAGCGGCTGGCCCGTGAGCTGGCCGCGGCCGACCGGGCCGCGGTCTACGGGCGGCTCGGCGTCTCGACGCACGGCTTCGGCTCGGTCTGCCAGTGGGCGGTCAACGTGCTCAACATCCTCACCGGCAACCTCGACCGCGAGGGCGGGGTGATGTTCCCCGAGCCCGCGATCGACACCGTGGGGCGCCGGATCGTCTCCCCCGGCCACCACGACAAGTGGCGCAGCCGGGTGCGCGGGCTGCCGGAGTTCGCCGGGGAGCTCCCGGTCTCCGTGCTGCAGGAGGAGATCACCACCCCGGGCGAGGGTCAGGTGCGCGCGCTGATGACGATCGCGGGCAACCCCGTCCTGTCCACTCCCGACGGACGCGGGCTGGCGGCGGCGATGGACGGCCTGGACTTCATGGTCTCCATCGACATCTACCTCAACGAGACGACGCGGCACGCCGACGTGGTGCTGCCGGTGACCACGGCGCTCGAGCGCGACCAGTACGACCTGGTGTTCCACGGCCTGGCCGTGCGCAACACCGCCCGCTTCGTGCCGGCGCTGCTGCCCAAGGAGGAGGGCACCAAGCACGACTGGGAGGTCTTCGGCGCCCTCGCGCTGCGGCTGGCGGCCCGCACCGGGGACCGGTTGCCCCTGCGCGCCCGGCTCCAGCAGCGCGCCCGGCTCACCGCCAGTCCGCGCCTGCTCCTGCCGCTGCTGCTGCGCGGCAACCGCTACGGCCTGACGTGGCGCCGTCTGCGCAGGGCCCCCGAGGGGGTGGATCTCGGGCCGCTGCGCCCGTGCCTGCCCGAGAGGCTGCAGACGAAGGGCGGGCGGGTCGACCTGACGCCCGCGCTCGTCGTCGCCGATCTGGAGCGGCTGCGCGGCGTGCTGCACGACAGCCCCGCGCCCGACCCCGACGAGCTGCTGCTCATCGGGCGCCGGCACAAGCAGGACTGCAACTCCTGGCTGCACAACACCACGCGACTGACCCGCGGCAAGGCGCGGCACCACCTCATGGTGCACCCCGAGGACCTCGCCGCCCGCGGCCTGCGCGACGGCGACCTGCTCACCGTGACCAGCCGGGTCGGCTCGGTCGAGGTCGAGTGCGCGGCCACCGAGGACGTCATGCGCGGGGTCGTCTCGCTCCCCCACGGATACGGGCACGGGCTCCCGGGCGTGCGCCTCTCGGTCGCCTCGGCCGTGCCGGGGGTCTCGATCAACGACCTCACCGACCCCGAGCGGCTGGACCTGTCGGGCAACGCCGCCCTCAACGGCACCCCGGTCAGGATCGCGGCGGCTCCGGGGGCGGCGACGGCTGCTGGCTCGGGCGGCGCTGCTCTCGCAACGTGAGGTAGACCGCGCGCACGCCGACCGCGCGCTCCAGCTCGCGCGTCACCAGCCCGAAGAACTGGGCACGGTACGCCTCGTCGGTCACCGTCGAGACGGTGAGGTAGAGCAGCGAGAAGGCGCCCAGGAAGAGCGAGACCTGCACCAGCGGCACCGAGACCTGCCCGAGGTAGGGCAGGGCGTGGATCTCGCCCTCGCGCATGCCGGTCCAGCCCGCCTGGACACCCTGGCCCATGGTGAGCGCACCGAAGAGCAGGAAGAAGCCGAAGACGGTCGTCGCCAGCAGCACCACCTGGACGAACTGGACGACCACGAGGAAGAGCACCAGGTTGGCGCGCTCGAAGCCGGTCACCGTGGCGTGCGCCGCGGGATCGGCCCCAGGGTCGGCCAGCACCTCCTCGCAGGCGGCCTCCAGCGGCGTACGACTGCAGGCGCGGCGCAGGAACTCCTCGTCGACCTCGTCGTCGGCCCGGTCGACCTCCTCCGGCAGCCGCGCCAGGAGGAAGGCGACGGCCAGCCCGGCGAAGAGCAGGACGACCAGCCACAGCTGGCCGGTCTGCAGGGAGGCCGCGAGCTGCCACACCTCGGCGTTGATGAACAGGAACGTCACGAAGATCAGCAGCAGCGGCAGCGCCCGGGTCATCTGCGGCAGCAGCGAGGGCAGCGAGCTGACCGTGCGGCCCAGCGCCCAGGACAGGATCGGGCGCACGTGCAGGACGGTGAGGGCGTACCACCCGACCGCCAGCAGCACGAGGGTCAGGACGACCGCGGGTGCAGCCGAGACCTGGCCGGTCGCCCAGGCCAGGGCTGCTCCGGCCACCGCCGCGAGCAGCGCGACCAGGAGGAGCGTCGGCACCGTGCGGCGCGGCGAGAGCGCGGCGCGCGCCTCGCGGCGCCGCTCGGGCACGAAGTAGGAGAGCCCGTTGGCCAGGAACCAGGCGTCCGCGGCGGCCACCGGGTCGACCCGCTCACCCGAGCGGTCGGGGCGCCCCTGGTGCGGCACGCCTAGTCCGTCCGCCCCGGCTCGTCGGCTGCCTGGCCCTGGCTCGCCAGGTGGGCACGCGCGCGGTCGACGTCCTCGGCCATCTGCACCAGCAGCTCGTCCACCGAGTCGAAGGTGGTCATCCCGCGCAGCCGCTCGAGGAAGGCGACCTCGACCTCGACGCCGTAGAGGTCGAGGTCGGTGCGGTCGAGGACGTAGGACTCCACGCGCCGCTCGCGCTCGCCGCGGAAGGTCGGGTTGGTCCCGACGCTGATGGCGGCCGGCAGCGTCTCGCCGGTGTCGAGGCGGGTCAGGGTGCCGGCGTACACGCCGTCGGCAGGGGCTGCCGTGCGGGGGTCCGTGGGCACGTTGGCCGTGGGGTAGCCCAACTCGCGGCCGCGCTGGTCGCCCTGGACCACGGTGCCGCGGACGACGTAGGGCCGGCCGAGGGCCTGCGCGGCACCGGTGACGTCGCCGGCGGCCAGGCAGGTGCGGACGTAGGTGGACGACCAGACCTGGGGACCGCCGTCGAGCTCGATGCCCTCGGCGCTGAAGCCGAGCCGCTCCCCCGCCTCGGCGAGGGCGGCGACATCGCCCGCAGCGCGGTGGCCGAAGCGGAAGTTGGCGCCGACCACGACGGCGTCGGCGTGCAGGGCGTCGACGAGCACCCGCTGGATGAACTCCTCCGGGGACCAGGCGGCGACGTCGCGGTCGAACGGCAGCGCGAGGACCGCGTCGGCCCCGGCGTCGCCCAGCAGCGCCGCCCGGGTCTCCAGCGAGGTCAAGGAGACCGGGGCGTGCTCCGGACGCAGCACCGCCATCGGGTGCGGGTCGAAGGTGACGGCGACCAGCTGCAGGCCACGCTCGTCGGCGACCGCACGGGCGCGTGAGAGCACCCGGCGGTGGCCGAGGTGGACACCGTCGAAGTTGCCGATGACGACCGCGGTGCGGCCGAGGTCGTCCGGGACGTCGTCCCAGGAGCGCCAGATCTGCACGTCAGCACCCTACTGGCGCGCCCACGCCCGACCGGTCACCAGGGCAGGAGGAAGGACGGCCGGCTGCGCGGTCGGCAGAGGTCTCAGTCGACCTGGCGGACCTGGGCGGAGACTGCCTCGGCGACCTCGGGGGTGATCTGGGTGATCCCGTGCTCCTGCGCGGCGTGGCCGGCCACGGCGCTCATCAGCGCGTCGCGGCTGCTCTCGCTGAAGGTGGTGGGGCAGCCGGGCATGACGTCGCCGCAGGCGAGCTGGAACTTCATCGGATCTCCTCGTCCTGGCCCCCGGGGGCCGGGTCGTCCTGGTGGTGCGGGTGGTGGTGCGCGGGGTCGGTCCGGTCGTGGTCGGTCGCGTGGTCGTGGGGGGCGTCGAGCGGGGGTGGGTCGGGGAACCGCGCCCACAGGACGGCCTGGGCGTCGTCCTGCTCCATCCCGAGGGTGCCACCGTGCACGACCACGAGGGCGCGTGCAAGGTAGAGCCCGACGGTGATGCCCGAGCGGGTGCCGTCGGGGGTGTCGAAGGGCTCGAACAGCGCCCGGGCCGTGCCCGGCTCGATCGGCTCGCCTGCGCGGACCACCCGGACCTCCGTCCAGGGCTCGACCCGTTCGACCTCGAGCACCACTTGGTGCGGGGCCGGTCGCGTCGTGGTCGCCGCGCGCCACAGGTCGCGCAGGACGCGGGTCACCAGGTCGGGATCGACATGCAGGACGGTGTCGGCGCCCGCGCCACCGATCTCCTCCGGCAGCACGAGGGAGGCGGCCAGCTCCCCCACCGTCACCGGGTGCGGCTCCGGCTCGACCCGTCCGAGCATCGCCGCCGTGAGCAGCTCGACCTCGGCGGTGCGCTCGTCGAGGAGGTCGAGGGCGGACTGGAGGCGGGTCAGCGCCTGTGCCCGCGAGCCGGGGTCGCCGGACATGTCACCCAGCAGGCCGACCCATGCCTGGGCGACCGCCAACGGCGAACGGAGGCCGTGGGTGAAGACCGACAGGAAGCGGTCGCGCTGCCGCGCCAGGTCCGGCGGCGGCCGGTGGGTGACCTGGGCCGTGCCGGCGTCGATGAAGGACTGGGTCCAGCGGTGCAGGAGTGCAGGATCGAGGTCACGGCGCTCGGCCACGTCACCGACCCGTTCACCGGCCAGCACGTCCAGGACGGCGGCCACGCGGGCGTCGGTCTGCTCCCCCAGGCGTCCCCCCGCGACGACGCGGGGCCCCCGGAAACGCGTGCGGGTCATCTCGACCCCTCTCTCTGTCCCCGTCAGGCTAGTACGCCGCGCCCCCCGGCTCCGAGGACCGCGTGCGACTTCTGCACGCTCGGCGCGCCGCATGGCCCGTTCGGACCAGCGCGGCGGGACCGGGCGGACCTGCCACGCTCGTCGGGTCCCGGCGGCCCTGGCGGCCTCGGACGCACCGCACCGTGCCCGCGCGGGCTCGGCCCGGGACTCAGACGAAGACGGCGACGGGCCGAGCGAGACCCTCGCGCGGCTCGTAGAGCGCCAGGAACTCCCCGTCGGGGTCGAAGAGGCCGGTCAGACCCCCGAGCGCCACCTCCAGGGCCCGGCCCACCCGTACGTGGCCGGCATCGGCAGCGTCGAGGTCGAGCGCCGGGAAGGCGGCCCGGGCCGCGACGGCGAGGGGCAGCACCGAGGGGTCCTCCTCGAGCTCCTCCAGCGTCCGGGCCACGTCCAGCCCGTACGGGCCCACGGCGGTCCGGCGCAGTGCCGTCAGGTGCCCACCGACACCCAGCGCGGCACCGAGGTCACGCGCGATGGCGCGCACGTAGGTGCCGCTGGAGCAGCGCAGGGAGACGTCGACATCGAGGTGCTGGCCCTGCTCGCCCGCCGCCCGCACGTCGAGGACGTCGAGGGAGTGGACGGTCACCGGCCGCGCTGCGAGGGCGACCTCCTCGCCGTCGCGGACCCGCTGGTAGGCCCGCTTGCCGTCGACCTTGATCGCCGAGACGGCCGTCGGGACCTGCTCGATGTCGCCGACGAACTCGGCCAGGGCCGCACGCACGGTCGCCTCGTCCAGGTGCGACGCGAGCGCGGTCGCCGTCACCTCGCCCTCGGCGTCGTCGGTCGTGGTGGCCATGCCGAGGCGGATCGTGGCGTCGTACCCCTTCTCGGTCAGCATCAGGTGGCCCAGCAGCCGGGTCGCCCGGTCGACGCCGAGCACCAGCACGCCGGTGGCCATCGGGTCCAGGGTCCCGGCGTGGCCGACCTTGCGGGTGCCGACCAGCCGGCGGACCCGTGCGACGACGCCGTGCGAGGTGATCCCGGCGGGCTTGTCGACGACGACCAGCCCGGGTCGGGTCACGCCCGCTCGTCCGCGTCGTCGAGGTCGTCGAGGTCGTCGAGGTCCAGGTCGTCCTCGTCCGCGGCACGGGGCTTCTTGTAAGGGTCCGGGTCGCCGGCGTACTCCTCGCGGCGGATGGCCGCGACCGCCTCGTCCTGGGCCTTCGCGCGGGCCAGGACGTCCTCGAGGTGCCGGGCGGTCTCCGGCAGCGCGTCGGGGACGAACGTCAGCGTCGGCACGTGGCGCATGCCGAGCTGCTTGCCCAGCTCCGAGCGCAGCAGGCCCTTGGCCGACTCCAGCGCGGCCGCCGTGGAGGCCAGCTGCGCCTCCTGGTCCTCGGGCGAGCCGAGGACCGTGTAGAAGATCGTGGCCTGCTGGCTGTCGCCGGAGACCCGCACGTCGGTGAGGGTGACGAAGCCGAGGCGCGGGTCCTTGATCCGACGCTCGAGCATCTCGGCGACGACGACCTGGATCCGGTCGGCGATCTTGCGGACGCGGGGGCTGCTCATGGTGTTCTTCCTACTCCTCCGGCTGGAACCGCACCACGCCGGGCCGGCCCGTGGGCCGACCCGGCGTGGTGCGTCAGGTGCTGCAGGTGGTGATCAGCTGCGCGGGATCTCGCGCATCTCGAAGGCCTCGACGAAGTCGCCTTCCTTGATGTCCTGGAAGTTGCGCAGGACCAGACCGCACTCGAAGCCCTCGCGGACCTCGGAGGCGTCGTCACGCTCGCGCTTGAGCGAGGCGAGGTCGAGGTTGTCGGCCACCACGGCGCCGTCGCGCACGAGGCGCACCTTGGCGTTGCGGCGGATGAGGCCCTCGGTGACCATGCAGCCGGCGATGTTGCCGATCTTGCTGGAGCGGAAGATGGCCCGGATCTCGGCGCGGCCGAGCGAGACCTCCTCGTACTCCGGCTTGAGCATGCCCTTGAGCGCCGCCTCGATCTCCTCGATGGCCTGGTAGATCACCGAGTAGTAGCGGATCTCGACGCCCTCGCGGTCGGCCATCTCGGTCGCCTTGCCCTGCGGGCGGACGTTGAAGCCGATGATGATCGCGTCGGAGGCAGCGGCCAGGTCGACGTTGGTCTCGGTGATCGCACCGACACCACGGTCGATGACCCGGATGCCGACCTCGTCGCCCACGTCGATGCCCGCCAGGGCGTCCTCGAGGGCCTCGACCGAACCGGACACGTCGCCCTTGAGGATCAGGTTGAGCTCCTGGCTCTCGCCCTTCTCCATGGAGGCCATGAAGTCCTCGAGCGAGCGGCGGACGCGACGCTTGGCCTGCATGGCCGCACGCTCGCGCGCCTCGCGCTTCTCGGCGATCTGGCGCGCCATCCGGTCGTCGTCGACCACGATGAAGTTCTGGCCGGCGCCGGGGACGGCGGTCAGGCCCAGGACCATCGCGGGGCGCGACGGGTCGGCCTCGTCGATGTTCTCGCCGTGCTCGTCGAGCATCGCGCGGACACGACCGTAGGCCGGACCGGCGACCAGGGAGTCGCCGACCCGCAGCGTGCCGCGCTGGACCAGGACGGTCGCCACGGGACCGCGGCCACGGTCGAGGTGCGCCTCGACCACGAGGCCCTGCGCGTCCTGCGTGGGGTTGGCCCGCAGGTCGAGCGAGGCGTCGGCGGTGAGGACGACGGCCTCGAGCAGCTTGTCGAGGTGGAGCTCGGACTTGGCCGAGACGTCGACGAACATCGTGTCGCCGCCGTACTCCTCGGGCACCAGGCCGTACTCGGCCATCTGGCCGCGGACCTTGGTCGGGTCGGCCTCGGGGAGGTCGATCTTGTTGACCGCGACCACGATCGGCACGCCGGCGGCCTTGGCGTGGTTGAGCGCCTCGACCGTCTGAGGCATCACGCCGTCGTTGGCCGCCACCACGAGGATCGCGATGTCGGTGGCCTGCGCACCACGAGCACGCATGGCGGTGAACGCCTCGTGACCCGGGGTGTCGATGAAGGTGATGCGACGCTCGTTGCCGTCGACGTCCGCGGTG
>WLJH01000025.1 GCA_009701885.1 Actinomycetota bacterium | reverse complement strand
GCCTCCTCGATCGCGGCCGCGCGCGGCGCGATCCAGCAGACCCGACCCGCGGGGGCGCCCGGCACCGAGCAGGGTCCCGACCTCCGTGCGGCCGACGCCGACGCCCACCCCGACGACGAGGTCCTCGAGCACGACGACACCGCCGGGGCGGAGCTGCTGGCCCGCGAGCTCGGCGCCAGGGTGATCGAGGAGATCACCCGCTCGTGAGCCCCCACCCATCGTGTTGAGTGGACCCCGACCACCGAGCCCGACCCGCCAGCCACCCGAGGTGACCAGATGAGCCAGAACCCCTTCGACGCCCTGGGCGGCGGACTCGACATGAACGCTCTGCTCCAGCAGGCCCAGCAGATGCAGGAGCAGCTGACCCAGGCCCAGCAGCGCCTGGCCGAGACGGTCCTCGAGGGCACCGTCGCCGGGGGCGCCGTGACCGTCCGGGTCAACGGCACCGGTGAGCTCGTGGGCGTCGACATCCGTGCCGGCGGGTTCGACGGCAACGACGCCGACGACCTCGCCGACCTCGGCGACATGGTCGTGGCGGCCTACCGCGACGCCAAGGCCCAGGCCGACGCGGCCGCCGGGGAGGCCCTCGGACCGCTGGCCGGCGGTCTCGGGGGCGGCGCGGGTGGCGGCCTCGGCGACATGCTCGGTGGCGCGCTGGGTGGACCGTCGGGCGGTGGGGAGCCGGGCCAGGCGCCCGGCCGCCTCGGCTTCTAGCGGGCCCGCGTGTACGAAGGTGTCGTCCAGGACCTGATCGACGAGCTCGGTCGGCTCCCCGGCGTGGGGCCCAAGAGCGCCCAGCGGATCGCGTTCCACCTGCTCCAGGCCGACCCCGTCGACGTACGCCGCCTGGCCGACGTGCTGATCGAGGTCAAGGCCAAGGTGCAGTTCTGCACGACCTGCGGCAACGTCAGCGAGGACGAGCAGTGCCGCATCTGCCGCGACCCGCGCCGTGACCCGAGCGTGCTGTGCGTGGTCGAGGAGTACAAGGACGTCGTGGCGATCGAGCGCACCCGCGAGTACCGCGGTCGCTACCACGTCCTCGGCGGCGCGATCAGCCCGATCGACGGCATCGGCCCCGACCAGCTGCGCGTGCGCGAGCTGATGACGCGGCTGGCCGACGGCGCCGTCACCGAGGTCATCCTGGCCACGGACCCGAACCTCGAGGGCGAGGCCACGGCGACGTACCTGACGCGGATGCTCAAGGTCCTGGACTTGCGCGTCACGCGGTTGGCGAGTGGACTGCCCGTAGGCGGTGACCTGGAGTACGCCGACGAGGTGACCCTGGGCCGCGCGTTCGCGGGGAGGCGAGCAGCAGAATGAGCAGCGAGAGCAGCACCACCGCAGGGGCCGCCGCGCAGGTCACGGTCCTCGACGACGACACGCTGGAGTTCGCCCAGCAGATCGCCGACCAGGTCGCCAGCTTCCTGCTCGCCCTGCGCGCGATCGCCGAGGAGGAGGACGGCGGCCGGGCGATCTCCCTGCTGCTGCTCGAAATCAGCCAGGTGCTGCTCGCCGGTGCCCGGCTGGGCGCGCAGCAGGACTTCGTGCCTCGCGACGAGTACCAGCCCGACGTCGGTCCCGAGCCCGACCTGGACCGGATGCGCCTGCGGCTGGCCTCGATGCTCGACAACGTCGACACCTACAGCTTCGTCTTCGACCCCTACGTGCCCGAGGTGGTCGAGAGCCAGCTCTCCGACGACCTCACCGCGATCGCCACCGACCTCGACACCGGCCTGCGCCACTACCGCGCCGGGCACGTCAGCGAGGCGCTGTGGTGGTGGCAGTTCTCCTACGTCTCCAGCTGGGGCAACCTCGCCGGCGCCGCCCTCAACGCGCTGCTCTCCGTGGTCAGCCACGACCGCCTCGACGTGGACGTCGACCTCGACGCCGACCAGGTGGTCGCGGCCGAGCAGATGCTCGCCGACGAGGGCTGAGCCCGGCCCCGGGACGCCCCCGTCCACGGCAGGAAAGTCCGACGGGTCGTCCCAGGCCCCGCCGGTAGACTCGGGGCTTCGACCAGGCGCGCCCGCGACGGGTGACCGCGCCGCACACGGGACGAGGGGACCAGAGCAGTGGGCATTGTCGTGCAGAAGTACGGCGGGTCGTCGGTGGCGGACGCCGACGGCATCAAGCGGGTGGCCCAGCGCATCGTCAACACCAAGAAGCAGGGCCACGAGGTGGTCGTGGTCGTCTCGGCGATGGGCGACACCACCGACGACCTGCGCGACCTCGCCGAGCAGGTCACCCCGCTGCCGCCGCCGCGTGAGCTGGACATGCTGCTCACCGCGGGCGAGCGGATCTCCATGGCGCTGCTCGCCATGGCGGTGAGCTCGCTGGGCCACGAGGCGCAGTCCTTCACCGGCTCCCAGGCCGGCGTCATCACCGACTCCGTGCACGGCAAGGCCAAGATCATCGACATCACCCCGGGGCGCATCCAGAGCGCCATCGACGAGGGCCACGTGGCGATCGTCGCGGGCTTCCAGGGCGTCTCGCAGGACACCAAGGACGTCACGACGCTCGGCCGCGGCGCCTCCGACACCACCGCCGTCGCGCTCGCCGCCGCCCTGGGCGCGGAGGTCTGCGAGATCTACACCGACGTCGCCGGTGTCTTCACCGCCGACCCGCGCATCGTGCCGGCCGCGCGCAAGCTCGACCGCGTCTCCCACGAGGAGATGCTCGAGATGGCCGCTTCCGGCGCCAAGATCCTGCACCTGCGCTGCGTCGAGTACGCGCGCCGCTACGACGTGCCGATCCACGTGCGCACCTCGTTCGACACCATCGAGGGCACCTGGGTCCTCCCCGACACCGCTGAAGAAGGAGACACCGTGGAGCAGGCGATCATCGCGGGCGTGGCCCACGACCGTTCCGAGGCCAAGATCACCGTCGTCGGGGTCCCCGACAAGGTGGGCGAGGCCGCCCGCATCTTCGAGGTGCTGGCCGCGTCCGAGGTCAACATCGACATGGTCGTGCAGAACGTCTCCGCCGCGGCCACCGCCCGCACCGACATCTCCTTCACCCTGCCCCGCGAGGACGGCCAGGTCGCGATGGCGGCCCTGGCGAAGATCCAGGACGAGGTCGGCTACGACAAGCTGCTCTTCGACGACCGCGTCGGCAAGGTCTCCCTCATCGGCGCCGGCATGCGCAGCCACCCGGGCATCACCGCGAAGTTCTTCGCCGCCCTCGCCGCCGCGGGCGTCAACATCGAGATGATCTCCACCTCCGAGATCCGCATCTCCGTCATCGTCGACGAGGGCCAGATCGACACCGCGGTGCGCGCGACGCACACCGCCTTCGACCTCGACGCCGACGAGGTCGAGGCGGTCGTGTACGGCGGGACCGGCCGATGAGCGCGGCCGCGGGCGCCGGCCTGCGGATCGGCGTCGTCGGCGCCACCGGCCAGGTCGGTGTCGCCATGCGCCAGATCCTCGCCGAGCGGGACTTCCCGGTCGCCGAGATCCGCTTCTTCTCCTCGGCGCGCTCGGCCGGGAAGGTCCTGGACTACCGCGGCACCGAGGTCGTCGTCGAGGACGCCGAGACCGCCGACCCGACCGGGCTCGACATCGCGCTGTTCTCCGCCGGCGCTACCGCCTCGCGCACCCTCGTGCCCCGCTTCGTCGAGGCCGGCGTCATCGTCGTCGACAACTCCTCGGCCTTCCGCAAGGACCCCGCGATCCCGCTCGTCGTCTCCGAGGTCAACCCGGAGGCCGCGGCCGAGGTGATCGCGGCCGGGCGCGGCATCATCGCCAACCCCAACTGCACGACCATGGCCGCGATGCCGGTCCTCAAGCCGCTGCACGAGGAGGCCGGGCTGGTCCGGTTGATCGCCTCGACGTACCAGGCCGTCTCCGGCTCCGGCATCGCCGGCGTCGAGGAGCTCGCCACCGGCATCGCCGCTGCCGGCGACAAGGCCCGCGAGCTCGCCTACGACGGGGAGGCCGTGGCCTTCCCCGAGCCGGGCGTCTACAGGCGCACCATCGCCCACAACGTGCTGCCCTTCGCCGGCAACCTCGTCGACGACGGCCTGAACGAGACCGACGAGGAGCAGAAGCTGCGCAACGAGTCGCGCAAGATCCTCGGCCTGCCCGACCTCAAGGTGTCCGGCATCTGCGTGCGGGTCCCGGTCTTCACCGGCCACTCGCTGGCGATCAACGCCGAGTTCGAGCGCCCGATCAGCCCCGAGCGCGCCACCGAGCTGCTCGCCGCGGCTCCCGGTGTCGAGCTCAGCGAGATCCCGACGCCGCTCCAGGCCGCCGGCAAGGACCCGTCGTACGTCGGTCGCATCCGCGCCGACGAGGGCGTCGACGGCGGTCGCGGACTCGCGCTGTTCATCAGCAACGACAACCTGCGCAAGGGTGCGGCCCTCAACACCGTGCAGATCGCCGAGCTCGTGGCGGCCGCCCGCGCCTGACCCGATGTGCCCGACTCCGGGACGCCGAACGGGCAGGTCTCTCGTGCACGCTGCACGAAGGACCTGCCCGTTCGGCCGTTCGGTCAGGCGTCGGAGTCGACGACCTGGGTGGTCACCCAGTGCGAGAGCAGGAACATCGCGGCCGAGAGCAGCGGGATGACGATGATCATCCACCACTTCTCGAGCACGTCGACGAGGAACAGCAGCGAGAGCACGGCCAGCAGGCCGACCGCGAGGAAGCTGGTGCTGGTCGGGTCGGGGACCCGGGCCAGGCGCAGCATCACGCCGCCCAGGACGACCATGCCGGCCATCACCAGGACCAGCAGAAGGAAGCCGGGGCCACCGCCGCAGCTGGAGACGCCGCGGACGCTCTCGCACAGGGCCAGCGAGCTGGCCGTCAGGACGACGACGAGCAGACCGACCACGAGCCCGGTGACGCCGGTGGCGACCCGTCCGTCGACGGTCAGCGTGGCCCGGGGTGCCCGGGTCGGTGCGGAGGCCTGCTCGGCGGCCACGGGCCCGGGGGCCGACTCGGCAGCGACCGACGTCGGGGCCGGTGCGGGAGTCGGGACCGCGGCCGCCGGCGGGACGACCGGTCGGGCCGCTGCCGGGGGAGCGGCTGCCGCGGGGGGCAGCACCGTGGTGTCCTCGTCGGGCGAGGACGCGGCAGCCGCGGGCGGCTGGGCGGGCGGCTCAGCAGACGGTCGGGCGAAGGGCGGAGCAGTCGGCGGGGCGGACGGCTGGGCAGTCGGCGGGGTGGGCGGCTGGGCAGTCGGTGGGGCAGGCGGCGCGCTGTCGGCACGCGGCGTCGCGGGCTCAGCCTCGACGGGGGCCGCCTCGACCGGAGCGGCAGGGTCGGCGGCCCGGTCCGGGGCAGGGTCGGCGGCCCGGTCGGCCGCGGGTGCCTGCTGCTCCGGGGCGGGGTCCGCGGCCGACGTACGGCCCTTGCGCCGCTTGAGCAGCTTCCCGAGGCTGGGTGCCTCCAGCGAGGGCGCGTCAGGACGCTGGTCATCTCCCATGCGCCCGATCATGTCACGCACCTCGACGCCGCCGACGCGGCTTCCGGGTGCGCTGGACGTGCGGTGCTCGAGAAGGGAGCAGGAAGCAGGGAGGGCCCGGATCCTCGACGGATCCGGGCCCCGCTGTCGGGCTGACAGGATTTGAACCTGCGGCCTCCTCGTCCCGAACGAGGCGCGCTACCAAGCTGCGCCACAGCCCGATCGGACCGCCCCGGTGAGATGCCTCAGGGGCAGGTCCGCGTCGGAGCATAGCCGAGCGGGCTCAGCCCTCCCCAATCGGGACCAGGGTCAGCAGGACGGCCTCGGGGCGGCAGGCGATCCGGACCCGCGCGTACGGCGAGGTGCCCAGCCCCGCACCGACGTGCATCCACGTCGAGCCGGGATCCCCGGGGCGGGAGTCCGCGGGGTGGCGGTGCACGCCGCGGGCGCGCGCGGGCTCGAGGTCGCAGTTGGTCGTGAGTGCCCGACCGCCCGGGAGGCAGACCTGCCCGCCGTGGGTGTGGCCGGCCAGCACGGCGTCGTAGCCGTCGCGCGCGAAGGCGTCGAGCACCCGCAGGTACGGCGCGTGCGTGACCGCCAGGCGCAGGTCGGCGCCGCGGTCGGCCGGTCCGGCGACGTCCTCGAGCCGGTCGTAGCCCAGGTGCGGGTCGTCGACCCCGGCGAGCGCGACGTCGAGGTCGCCCACCTGCAGCCGGTCGCGGGTGTTGGTGAGGTCCAGCCAGCCGGCGTCGGTGAAGGTGCGCGAGAGCTCGCGCCACGGCAGTGGCGGCACGTCGGTGTGCCGCTTGCCGTCGTCGGGCAGCAGGTAGCGGAACGGGTTGCGGAAGCCGGGCTCGAAGTAGTCGTTGCTGCCGTGGACGAAGACGCCCGGGACGTCGAGCAGCGGCCCGAGGGCGCCCCGCACGACGGGGACCGCGTCGCGGTGGGCGAGGTTGTCGCCGGTGTCGACGACCAGGTCCAGCGTCGGGGCCAGTGTCCCAAGACCGGCCAGCCACTCCCGCTTGGCGCGCTGGCCCGGGGTCAGGTGGAGGTCGGTCAGGTGCAGCACCCGCAGTGGGCGAGCGCCCACCGGGAGCACCGGCAGCGTCCGCTCGCGCAGCACGTAGCGCCGCGCCTCCCACCCGGCGTACGCCGTCGTCGCGAGCGCGGCGACGGCTCCGCCGACCGCCACCCGGGCGAGGGCGCGGGGGCGCGGGGAATCCTGGGTGAGCGGCACCCCGCCAGGCTGCCACAATGGCGCCCATGAGCCTCAAGGAGCGTCTGCGCGCCGACCTGACCACCGCCATGAAGGCGCGCGACGAGCTGCGCTCCTCGACGCTGCGCATGGTGCTGTCGGCCGTGACCAACGCCGAGGTCGCCGGCAAGAGCGCCAAGGTCCTCACCGACGACGAGGTCGTCGCCGTGCTCACGACCGAGGCCAAGAAGCGCCGCGAGGCCGCGGTCGCGTTCGCCGAGGGGGGCCGTGCCGAGAGCGCCGAGAAGGAGCGCGCCGAGGCTGCGGTGATCGCCGACTACCTGCCCGAGCAGCTCACCGAGGCCGAGGTCGCCGAGATCGTCGCCCAGGCCGTGGAGTCCACCGGTGCGGCTGCCGAGGGCATGAAGGCCATGGGGAAGGTGATGGGCGTGGTCACGCCCCAGGTCAAGGGCCGCGCCGACGGCGGCGCCGTCGCGGCGGAGGTACGCCGCCAGCTCGGCGCCTGAGCGCACCTGACCTGGCCGCGGCGGCCCGGTCGGTGGCGGGGTCTCGTGGCTTCGTCGCTGGCGCTCCTCGCACCTCGACCAGCGGTCGATTCGGCGCCGAGTCACCCTCGAACCGGCGCCGAGTCACCCTCGAACCGGCGCCGAGTCAGCGACGGCCGTTGCCGTTCCCGTTGCCCCGGCCGTTGTTGCCGTTACCGTTGCCGCCGCGGTCGTCGTCACGGCCGCCGCCGCCTCCGCCGCCGCCCTGGGGCCGCGGGGGCCGGCCGGTGGACTGGTAGATCGTCACGGTCGAGCCGGAGGGCACGATCGCGCCGGTGCCGGGGCTGGAGTAGGCGACCAGGCCCTCGGCCACCGCGCTGGCGACGTAGCCGCCGTAGGAGACGGTGAAGCCGGCGGCCTCGAGCTGCTGGGTGGCGGACTCCACCGAGGTCCCGGAGACCCCCGGGACCGTGGTCGGGACGCCGGCGATGTCGGAGGCGCTGGGGGCCACGAAGGCGGTGTCGGGCAGCTGGCCCTGGACCGCGCGCATGGCAGTGCCCCAGATGGGGGCGGCGAAGCCGGAGCCGGAGGCGGAGGAGATGAAGGTCGGGCCGACGGTCTGGCCGGTGAGGCTGACCGGGGTGCCGGACTGGTTGGCGCCGGCGATCATCGCGGCCGCGGCCATGTTGGGGGTGTAGCCCACGAACCAGACCGACTTGCCGTCCTGGGTGGTGCCGGTCTTGCCCGCGGAGGGCTGCTCGAGCGCCCAGGCGCTGGCGAAGCCGCCCTCGATGACGCCGCGGAGCACGTCGTTGACGGCGTCAGCGGTGGAGTTCTGCATCACCTGGCGGCACTTGGCGGGGTACTCCTTGAGCGTGTTCCCGGCCATGTCCTCGATCGCGGTCACCGGGCGCGAGGTGCAGTGCAGACCGCGCGCGGCGAAGGTCGCGTAGGCCTCGGCCATCTCCAGCGGGCTGACGCTCGCGACGCCGAGGGCGAAGGAGGGCACCATCCACTTGTCGGGGTCGTCGAGGCCGACGACGCCCATCCGCTTGGCCAGCTTGTAGGGCTCGCACAGGCCGGTCTGCTGCGACAGCGCGATGTAGAAGGTGTTCACCGACTGCTGGGTGCCGGTGTAGAGGTTGAAGGTGCCCTCGCCGGTGGAGTTGGTGACCGGGTAGTCCTGGGTGGAGGCGTAGTTCTGCCCGTCGCAGACCGGGAACTCGTTCTGCTGGAAGGTGCGGGCCTCAGGGGAGGCGATGGAGGTGCTGAGCGGGATGCCCTGCTCGACGGCGGCAGCCAGCACGAACGCCTTGAACGTCGAGCCGGGCTGGAAGCCGCCGGAGTCGCCGTACTTCCGGGGCACGGTGTAGTTGAGGTAGGTCTGGCCGGCCTCGCGGTCCGCGCCCATCGGACGCGACTGGGCCAGGGCGCGCACCTCGCCGGTGCCGGGCTCGACCATCGCCAGCGCACCGATCGCGGTGTCGCGGGGGTAGACCCGCTCCCGGACCGAGGTGTCGGCGGCGCGCTGGTAGTCCAGGTCCAGGGTCGTGCGGATGGTGAGGCCGCCGGTGTTGAGCAGCTGGCGCCGCGACTTCTTGTTGGGACCGAGCGCGTCGTCCTTCAGGAGGTACTGGATGACGTAGTCGCAGAAGAACGGGGCCGCGGAGAAGACGCAACCGTTGGAGAAGCGCTGCACGTCCAGACCCAGCGGCTTCTCCTGGAGCCGGTCGACCCGGTTGCTGTTGAGGACGCCCACGTCGCCGAGGCGCTGCAGCACCACGTTGCGGCGGGTCAGGGCGCGCTCGGGGTTGTCGGTGGGGTCGTAGCCCTCGGGGTTGCGCACGAGCCCGGCGAGCGTGGCCGACTGCAGCAGGTCCAGCTTGCTCGCGTTGGTGTTGAAGAAGTGCTTGGCCGCGGACTGGATGCCGTAGGCGCCGTCGCCGAAGTAGACGGTGTTGAGGTAGCGCTCGAGGATCCAGTCCTTGGAGTGCTCCTTCTCCAGGGCGATCGCGTAGCGCAGCTCGCGCAGCTTGCGCGCGTAGGTGTCGTCGAGCGCGGCGGCCTTCTCCTCCTCCGTGGTGGCCTGGAGGACGAGGGTCTGCTTGACCAGCTGCTGGGTGATCGAGGAGCCACCCTGCACGGTGCCGGAGTTGGCGGCGTTGGTGATGAAGGCCCGCAGCGTGCCCTGGATGTCCAGGGCGCCGTGCTCGTAGAACCGCGCGTCCTCCACGGCCACGATCGCCTTGACCATCTTGCGCGACACCTGCGTGAGCGGCACCTCGACCCGGTTCTGGTCGAAGAGCGTCGCCAGGACGTTGCCGTCGGCGTCGAGGATGGTCGTGCGCTGGGCCAGCTGCTCGGTCTCGAGCTCCTCGGGCAGGTTGTCCATCGTCGCAGCCACGTTGCGCGCCCCCACGCCGACGACGCCGGCGAAGGGGATGGCCAGGCCGGCGACGAGGACGCCCAGGACCGCCGAGACCACGACCATCACCCCGAGGTGGGAGAGGACGCGGGAGGTCGTGCGAGGGTCCGACATGGCCCCCAGCGTACGGGAGGGCCCTTTACACCCCGGATCGGTGCGAGGCACCCCGGACTAGTCATTTCGGACCATGCGCATTGGGCTGAACGTGTCTGCCCCCACAGCGCGCCGCGCCTTAACTTTGTGGCAGGGACATGGGGGCAGGCGTCATGGGGACGCGTTACCTGCTCCTCGACAGATGTGGGGACATCATGTGGGTTGAGGACTGGACTCCGCGCGCCGCGTGCAAGTCGGCGTCGCCGGATCAGCTGTTCGTCAGGGGAGCGGAGCAGAACAAGGCCAAGCAGGTCTGCCAGGGCTGCCCGGTGCGCACCGAGTGCCTCGCCGAGGCGCTCGACAACCAGATCGAGTGGGGCGTCTGGGGCGGCATGACCGAGCGGGAGCGCCGGGCGCTGCTGCGCCGTCGGCCGACCGCCTCGTGGCGCCAGGTCCTGGAGAGCGCGCGCACCGGGACGCAGACGACCGCCGCGACCGAGAAGGTCTCGCACCCGGCCTGAGCCGGGTCCCTGCCCGACCCGCCCACCGGCGTACGCCGGGGAGCCGGTGCCGTGCGTCCGTGACCGGGCGCGGGCGTCGGCCCGTGGGTGGCGCTCAGCCGTCGGCGAGCAGCTCGCCGACCCGGCGCAGCCCGCCGAGGTCGTGCACGTCGCTGGCCAGCGCCGGCACCACCGCGGTGGGGACACCCGGGTGCCCGGCCTCGAAGCGCGCCCGCAGCTGCGCCTCGCGCGCCAGCGTCGTCATCCGGTCCGCGTGCAGTCGCAGCAGCCCGGCCGTCAGCGTGGGGTCACCCGGCCCGTCCGCGGGCGCGTCCCCGGCGGCCTCGAGCCGCTGCACGGCGGCGCTGGCCTCCTCGGCCGACAGCTTCCCGCGCGGCTGCGGGCTGGCGCGGTTGACCACGAGCCCGGCCAGGGGCATCCGGTCGCCCTCGAGCCGCTCGACGAAGTACGCCGCCTCGCGCAGCGCGTCCGGCTCGGGCGCGGCCACGACGACGAACGCCGTGGACGGGTCCTGCAGCAGCGCGTAGGTCTTCTGCGCGCGCACGCGGAACCCGCCGAAGACGGTGTCGATGGCCGCGACGAAGGTCTGCAGGTCGGTCAGCACCTGGGCGCCGAGCACCTTGGTCAGCGCCCCGGTGACGAGGCCGAGGCCGGCGGTCATCAGCCGGGCCGGACCCTTGGCGGGCGCGAGCATCAGCCGGATGAAGCGGCCGTCGAGGAAGCTGGAGAGCCGCTCGGGTGCGTCGAGGAAGTCCAGCGCCGAGCGCGAGGGCGGGGTGTCGACGACGATCAGGTCGTAGGTGCCGCGCTCCTGGGCGTCGGCGTGGATCTGTCCGAGCTTCTCCATCGCCATGTACTCCTGCGTCCCGGCGAAGGAGGTCGAGAGCACGATGTAGAAGGGGTTCTCGAGGATCTGCTTGGCCTTCTCGGGCGAGGCCTGGCTGAGGACGACCTCGTCGAAGGTCGACTTCATGTCCAGCATCATCGCGTCCAGGCTGCCGCCGGCGGCCGGGTCGATCCCGGCCACGGGGCGCGGGGTGTTGTCGAGGGCCTCGATGCCCATCGACTGCGCCAGCCGGCGGGCGGGGTCGATGGTGAGGACGACGACCTTGCGGCCGCGCTCGGCAGCACGCAGCGCGAGAGCCGCGGAGGTCGTGGTCTTGCCGACGCCGCCGGAGCCGCAGCACACGATGATGCCGGTGGCGGGGTCGTCGAGGAGGGCGTCCACGTCGAGCCGGGTCGTCGCACCGGGGTGGGCGGCCAGTGGGCCCACCCGGCCCTTGCCGGTCCCCTTCGCCGCGCTCATGCCAGCCCCTGGTCGCGCATCGTGGCGGCGAGGTCGTAGAGCGCGCCCATGTCGATGCCGCCCGCCAGCCGCTCCAGCTCGTACGTCGGCACGCCCATCTGCTGCACGAGCGCCCGCTGGGACTCCTCGAGCGCCCGTCGCTCGGCGTGGTCGCGCGCCTCGGCGGCCAGCCCGTCGACCAGGGCCTTCGTGGTGCCCACGCCGACCCGCTCCAGGTCGGCCCGGACGGCCTCCTTGTCCAGCTTCCCGGCGGACGCGAGCGCCAGGGTCTCCTCGGGCAACGCACGGGGGCGGACCAGGTTGACCACCACCCCGCCCACCGGCAGCCCGGCCGCGCGCAGCTCGGCGATGCCGTCGGCGGTCTCCTGCACGGGCATCTCCTCCAGCACCGTCACCAGGTGCACCGCCGTGCGCGGGGAGCGGAAGAGCGTCATCATCGTGTCGGCCTGGGACTTGATCGGGCCCACCTTGGCAAGCCCGGCGAGCTCGTCGCTGACGTTGAGGAACTGCACGATCCGCCCGGTCGGCGGGGCGTCGAGCACGACCGCGTCGTACTCGATGGCGCCCTTGTTGCGGCTGTTGCGCTGCACCGCCTCGAAGACCTTGCCGGTGAGCAGCACGTCGCGGACGCCGGGGGCGATGGTCGTGGCGAACTCGACGACCCCGAACCGGTCCAGCGCCTTCCCGGCGCGGCCGAGGCGGTAGTACATCGCGAGGTACTCCAGCAGCGCGGACTCCGGGTCGATGTGCAGCGCGTGCACGGTGCCCGGCGGCTTCCCGTCGGGGCCCCGGAGGCCGGTGGCGATCCGCGTCTCGGCGTACGGCAGGGGGTCGACGTCGAACATCCGCGCCAGGCCCTGGCGGCCCTCGACCTCGCAGACCAGGACGTTCTTGCCGTGGGAGGCCAGGGCCAGGGCGAGGGACGCGGCCACGGTCGTCTTGCCCGTGCCGCCCTTGCCCGTGACCACGTGCAGCCGCACGCGCGGCCAGTCGCTGCTCACGAGCGAACCCTAGCCACCCACCTGGAGGGGTGGTGCAGCCCACGTGTGCGCCGCGTGTCAGCGGGCACGCTCTCCGACGGCCTGCACGACACCCCCACAGGAGACGTCATGACCACCACTGCCCCCTCCCCCCGCCCCGGCGACATCCCGGACGGCCCCGACGGCCCGCCCGGGTCGGGTCCAGGGGGTGGTCGGGGCCGGTTCCGGATGGCGGCGCCGCGGGTCTTCGTCCCCTCCGCGGTGCTCCTGCTGGTCTTCGTGGCGCTGGCGGCGATCTTCCCCACGGGCATGTCGGAGCTGCTGACGAAGGCCAACGAGACCGTGGTGCAGGACCTCGGGTGGTTCTACGTCGCCGTCGTGACCGGGTTCGTGGGCTTCGCGCTGTGGGCCGCACTGTCGCCGATGGGCGACATCGTCCTCGGCAAGGACGACGAGGACCCGGAGTTCGGGCTGGGCTCGTGGTTCGCGATGCTCTTCGCGGCCGGCATGGGCATCGGTCTCGTCTACTGGGGCGTCGCCGAGCCGCTGAACCACTACGCCACCCCGCCGCCGGGCTCGGCGACCGGTGACGCCGCCACGACCGCGCGCACCGCGCTCGACACGACCTTCCTGCACTGGGGCCTGCACGCGTGGGCGATCTACGTCGTGGTCGGCCTCGCCATCGCGTACGCCGTGCACCGCAAGGGCCGCCCGATCTCGATCCGCTACGCGCTGGAGCCGCTCTTCGGCAAGCGCATCCTCGGCTTCTGGGGCGACGTCGTCGACGTCATCGCCATCCTCGGCACGCTCTTCGGCGTCGCCACCTCGCTCGGCTTCGGCGTGACCCAGCTCGGGTCCGGCCTGTCGTTCCTGGGCGTCGTCGACGAGGCCGGCACCCCGCTGCTGGTCGTGCTGGTCGTCGCCATCACCGCCATCGCCCTGGCCTCGGTGCTCTCCGGCGTCGACAAGGGCATCAAGCTGCTGTCCAACCTCAACATGGGCCTGGCGGGCGTGTTCCTCCTGGCCGTGCTGGTGCTCGGCCCCACGGTCTTCCTGCTGAGCGACTTCGTCACCCAGATCGGCTCCTACCTGCAGAACTTCCTGCGGATGTCCTTCAACGTCCGGCCCTTCCAGGGCGAGGACGGCGCCTCGTGGCTGTCGGGCTGGACCACCTACTACTGGGGCTGGTGGATGAGCTGGGCGCCGTTCGTCGGCGTCTTCATCGCCCGCATCTCGCGCGGGCGCACCGTGCGCCAGTTCGTGCTCGGCGTGATGCTGGTGCCGACCCTGGTGACCTTCCTGTGGTTCTCCGTGCTCGGCGGGTCCGCGCTCTACCGCGAGATGTTCGGTGAGGGCGGGCTGGTCGTCGACGGCGCGGTCAACACCGACACCGCGCTCTTCGAGCTGCTCTCCGGCCTGCCCTTCGGCACCATCCTCAGCGTCGCCGCGCTGGTGCTGATCCTGGTCTTCTTCGTGACCAGCTCCGACTCGGGCTCGTTCGTGGTCGACATGCTGGCCGAGGGCGGCGACCTGGACCCGCCGCGCTGGAGCCGTGCCTTCTGGGCGGTGATGGAGGGTGCCGTCGCCGCGGTGCTCCTGGTCGTCGGTGCCGGTGGACTCGCCGCCCTGCAGACCATGTCGATCCTAGTGGCCCTGCCGTTCAGCATCGTGATGGTGCTGATGGTCGTAGCCACCACGAAGGCGCTGCTCGCCGAGCACCGGTGGTACCAGAAGCGTCGCCGCCAGTGGTTCGCCCAGCAGATGGCCGAGGAGGTCACCGAGGAGCTGCGCAAGGATCCCTCGGTGCGCGTCGAGCGCTGATCCGGCGCGGCACCCCCCGGCGTACGACGGCCGGCACCGGTCCCCGGTGCCGGCCGTCGCGCGTCTCCCACCGACGCGGCCCTGTCGAGGTGGTCGCCGTGGTGAGTAGGGTCGGCGCCATGACGACGTGGGAGTACCAGGTGGCGCCGATTCCGCTCCACAACGAGGCACTGATGCTCAACAACTTCGGCCAGGACGGCTGGGAGCTGGTGACCATCCAGACCAACGCCCAGGGCGGGCTGATCGCGTTCCTGAAGCGACCCAAGGCATGACCCCGGAGGAGCGGCTGGCAGAACTGGGGCTGGCCGTCCCCGAGGTGGCGAAGCCGGTGGCGGCGTACGTCCCGGCGGTCCGCTCGGGCAACCACGTCTACACCTCCGGCCAGCTGCCGGTGCGCTCCGGCGAGCTGATCATCAGCGGCAAGGTCGGTGGCGAGGTCACCGCCGAGGAGGCCTACGCCTGCGCCCAGCAGTGCGTGCTCAACGCGATCGCGGCGATCAAGGCCGAGGTCGGCGAGCTGTCCCGGGTCCGCCGGGTCGTGAAGGTCGTGGCGTTCGTGGCCTCCACCCCGGACTTCACCGGCCAGCCCGGCGTCGCCAACGGCGCCTCGGAGCTGCTCGGCCAGGTCTTCGGCGACGCGGGCGTGCACGCGCGCTCGGCCGTCGGCGTCCCGGTGCTGCCGCTCGACGCGCCCGTCGAGGTCGAGCTGCTCGTCGAGGTCGACGCGTGAGGATCCCGCTGCCGCCGGTCCCGCTGCCGGAGGCGGTCGTGGCCGTGGCCCGGGAGTACGACGACGGCACCCGCGCCGCGGTCGAGCCGCGCGACGCGGCGACCGTGATCCTGCTGCGCGACTCCGACGCCGGTCCGGAGGCCTACTACTTGCGCCGCCAGCTGTCCATGGACTTCGCCGGCGGCATGGCGGTCTTCCCCGGCGGCGGCGTGGACCCCCGCGACGTCGAGGTCGAGGACGAGCACTGGGCCGGGCCGTCCGCGGCCGTCTGGGCCGAGCGCCTGGGGTGCTCGGAGTCGGAGGCGCGGGCCCTGGTCTGCGCCGCCGTGCGCGAGACCTTCGAGGAGTCCGGTGTCCTGCTGGCCGGCACCTCGCCCGACGACGTCGTCGCCGACACCAGCGGCGAGGACTGGGAGGCCGACCGGGTCGCCCTCGAGGGCCGCGAGACCTCGCTGACCGAGGTCCTGGACCGCCGCGGGCTGGTGCTGCGCACCGACCTGCTCGGCGCCTGGGACGCCTGGCTGACCCCGGTCTTCGAGCCCAAGCGCTACCGCACGTGGTTCTTCGTCGCCCGGCTGCCCGAGGGGCAGCTGACCCGCGACGTGTCCTCGGAGTCCTCCTCGGTCACGTGGCTGCCCGCGGCGGTGGCCGCCGACGAGGCCGACTCCGGCGGCCTGGCGATGATGCCGCCGACCTACCTGGTCTCCATGGAGGTCGGAACGTACGCCGACACCGACGCGGTCCTCGCGGCCGCCACGGACCGACGGTTGGAGATGTTCTGCCCCTCGGTCGAGCCGCTCGACGACGGCTGGACGCTGTCGATGCCCGACCGGTTGCGGCCGGTGCTGGCCGCGCGTCGGTCGTGAGGCGCGCGTGAGCGAGGCCACCTGGGCAGGCGGGTCCTTCGGGGAGCGGGGCCGCTGCGTGCTGGCCCCGAACCCGAACTTCATGACGCTCGACGGGACCAACTCCTGGGTCCTGCGCGAGCCCGGCGCGCGGCGCTCGGTCGTCGTCGACCCTGGCCCCTCGGACCCCGGGCACCTCGCCGCCCTCGCCGAGGCGGCCGGGGGCCGGGGCAACGTCGGTGCCGTGCTCCTCACGCACCACCACGCAGACCACTCCGAGGCCGCCCGGGAGTTCGCGGAGGCGGTCGGCTGCGGCGTACGCGCCCTGGACCCGGGGTACCGCCTGGGCTCCGAGGGCCTCGCCGACGGTGACGTCGTGGCCGTCGACGGCCTGGAGGTCCACGTGGTCGGGACGCCCGGCCACACCGCGGACTCGCTGTCCTTCCTGCTGCCCGCCGACCGGGTCGTGCTCACCGGCGACACCGTGCTGGGCCGCGGCACCACCGTCGTCGCGCACCCCGACGGCCAGCTCGGCGCCTACCTCGACTCCCTCGACCGGCTGCACGCCCTCGCCGAGCGCGAGGAGGCCACCGCCGTGTGGCCCGGCCACGGCCCGGTGATCAGCGACGCCCTGACGGCGCTCACCTACTACCGCGACCACCGCCAGGCCCGGCTCGACCAGGTCCAGGCCGCCCTCGGCCAGCTCGAGGACGAGCAGCTCGGCGAGGACGCGCTGCCACGCCGCGTCGTCGAGGTCGTGTACGCCGACGTCGACCCCGTCCTGTGGGGCGCCGCCGAGCTCTCCGTCCGCGCGCAGCTGGCCTACCTGCGGGGTCGCTGACGCGATCTCCGGAGCCAGACGGTCATACCGGGCCTCCAGACCCTGTCGCCACACCTGGGCGCGCCCGCCCAGGCCGCGGTACGACCGTCTGGGTACGGGGAGTTCCCGCCCGGAGGTCGAGCAGCGAGCGCCAGCGAGCGTCGTCGAGACCGGGTGAGGTGCCTGCGAACGGGCACCATCGCGCAGCCGGTCCGGGGCAGCCGGCAAGCCGTCACGTCGCGACGCTGTCACCACGCTGCCGGTCGACCGCTCGTCGACGGCGCACCTCCAGCCCGACCGCGAGCAGCAGGAGCCCCGCGAGCACCCCGCCGCCGACCGTCGCCACCCAGCGCTCCTCGCTCCACGGCCAGTCGGGGTCGGGGCGCTCGACCGTCGGTCGGTCGAGGGTGACCAGGTCGATGGCGATGCTGGGTCGTCCGACGGCGGAATCGACGCTCCCGACGTCGACGCTCGCGCCGGCCTCGGCGTCGACGGGGACGATCGACAGCGTCCCGTCCGAGCCCTCGTCGTCGTCGCGGAGGACCAGCACGTGCTCGTCGTCGATCCAACCGAGCGCGGACACCTGCCACGGCCGGTCGCCGGGCATCCCCTCGGCACCGACCGTGGGTCGGCGGTCGCCGAGCTCCAGGGTGACCAGGTCATAGCCGTCGTAGGTGCTCAGGGCCAGGGTCGAGCCGTCGGGGGAGAAGACCGCTCCGGGTGCCACCTGGTCGACGTCGACCTGCCAGCGTGGTGTGCCGGGCACGCAGAAGGAGCTGCCGCGTCCACCGGGAAGACAGCTGCCCAGGGTCGTGACCCGCCCGGCGGTGAGGGCGAGGCCGAGGCCCTCGTCCGACATCGCGACCGCACCGCCGCCCGCCACCTCGAGCTCCGCGCCCAGCCCGGCCAGCTCAGTGTTGAGCGTCCCTGCCACAGGCGTGCTGCCGCCGATGGAGGACGGTGTCCACTCCCGGGGCCGGTCGCCGCGCCACGCGATCCACGCGCCGGAGCGTGACCACGACACCTGCGACACCGCCACGGGTTCCGACGACGTGAGCGGACGGTCCCACACGAGGTCCCCGGTCACGAGGTCGACGACCCGGACCCCCGAGAACGCGTCGTCCTCGGTGATCCGGGCGTAGCCGTACGCCAGCTCCCGCCCGTCGGACGACAGCGCGAGCGGCTGCCAGTCCGACCCGTACCGGGAGCGCGCCAACAGGTTCGCGCTCACCACGTCCGGCAGATCGAGCAGGTGGTGCTCCCCGGTCTCGGCGTCGACCACGACCGGGAGCCCGCCTGGGGTGACCCAGGCTGCGGCCGCCGGACCGACGGCCAGGTCGGAGCGGACCTCGTCCCGGACCCACTCGCCGGTCTCGGTGTCCTGGTCCGACATCCGCTCCGGTGGAGCGTGGAGGTGGTCCGGCAGACCCAGCCCGGCCCCGGGGCCCGCGGGGGAGACCGAGCGGTCGGCGTCGGGCAACAGCCCGGGGCCGACGAGGACGCCTGCCACCACGGCTGCCGCAGCCACGATCACCGCACCGGCCTTGGTGCGCCGGCGACGGCGGCCGCGCTGCCAGGTGTCGGCGGGGACGACCACGTGCGGGGCCTGCTCGGCCTCCCGCTCGAGCAGGTCGCGCAGGGAGTCGGGGGAGGGGCTCATGCGGGGTCCTCCACGAGCTCGGCCAGGTGGGGCGCGACGCGGCGCAGCCGGTCGAAGGCCTGGCGGGTGGTGGACTTCACCGAGCCGCGGCTGATGCCGAGCACGTCGGCGACCTGGTGCTCGGTGAGGTCCTCGAAGAAGCGCAGCACCAGCACCTGGCGCTGCCGCGTGGTCAGCAGCGCCAGCGCGTCGCGGACGCTCAGGGCGACGTCGAGGTCGGGGACGCGGTCGGCGGCGTCGTACCCCTCGATGGTGTGCTCGCGCACGCCGCGACGACGTCGCCACCAGGAGACCTGCTGGTGGTACATCGTGCGCCGGACGTAGGCCTCGGGCGAGGTGTGGATGCGCTGCCAGTGCTCGGCGGCCTTGAGCAGTGCGGACTGCACGAGGTCCTCGGCGAGGTGGGCATCCCCGGTCAGGAGGTACGCCGTCCGGGTGAGCGCGGGCGTGCGGGCGCCCACGAACGCCTCGAAGCCCGCCCGGTCGTTGCTCACCGCCCCACCCTCACGCCCCGTCAGACGCAGACGGGGGTCGGAATGGGGTCACCTGATCGGGAGGTCAGGAGTGCCGCGGGGGATGAGCGCCTCGCGGGTGGGTCGGTCGCCGATGTGCAGGTCCCGGAGCAGCCGCATGATGGCGGCGGGGTCCTGGAGCAGCGTGAGACGGACCTCGATCCCCGGCTCCTCGGGCACGTGGTCGAGCGGGAGCAGGGAGAACCTCTTGCGGGCGCGGTGGGTGGTGGCGTCGCGAGCGGCGCCGATGCGCACACTGGCCCAGCGGGAGCGCCGGTGGACGTAGTCGATGAAGGACACGTCGTCCCAGGCCAGCTCGACCTCGATGCCGGCGCCTTCGTGACGCAGCCGGTCGATCCCGATGAGCAGGGCCGGTGCCCGCGCGGCGACCCGCCCCATCTCCTCGGCGAGCAGCAGGAAGCCCAGCGCCAGGGCGCCCACGATGACGCCGCCGACGGCGGACTGCTCCGCGATGCTCAGGGCGCCGAGCCCGATACCCAGGGCTGTCGCGACCAGGACGAGGGCGACAGCGACCGTGAGGAAGCGCGTGGGCCCTAGTCGCAGTCGCCAGGCCGGGCGGCCGTCGAGCTCAGCGACCGACCAGGGGTCCATGTAGCCCCGGAGGCTGGCCAGCATCATGAGTGACACCGACCCGGTGAAGAGCGCCAGGACGAGCATGCCTGTCCGGTCCTGCTGCCCGGTGGCGGCAGCCCAGAGGGCTCCTGCGCAGATCACCCCCGTGATCGCGGCCGTGAAGAGAACGCCCGCCGTTCGAGGGGTGGAAAGGCCTTCAGAAGATCGCGTCAAAGACCTCGCCTACCCCATCTCCGACGCTGCCGACAGTGTCGCCGAGCTCGCCCAACCCGTCGGAGACGGCGCCTCCCCAGTCGCCCAGACTGTCGGCGCCGGACTCGAAAAGGCTGTCGACGGCTCCGGACGTGAACGAGCCGACCACGAGCCCTACACCAGCACCGACGACGACCCCAGCGGCCGTCCCGACTCCCGGTAACGGAACGAGGGTGCCGATAGCCGCGCCTGCTGCTGCGCCGGCTAGAACACCCGAGGCGATCGAGGCCGTCGCGGGGACGGCGTTGGAGACGATGGCCTGCGTCGGCCCCTCCTCGTCCCAGTCCGAGTAGATGCCGAACCCGGCTGCCGCGACGTCGAGCACCCACAGCCCCCGAGTGAGTCCGCGCGGCAGCTCCCAGTTGGGGAGTCCCGCACGGGCGGCGGGGTGGGCGTCGTCGAGACGGTCCGCTTCGTCGAGCAGGTCGTAGAAGTGGTTCCGGTCGAGTACTCGGCCGTCAGGGGTGTAGAGGGCATCGGCGTGCACGCGCAGCTCGGCCGCCCGCGTGAGCATGGAGTCGACCTCGGCGAGGAGGATGGGCGTCGTACGTCGGATGAGCTCGAGCTGGACGCCAGCTGACAGGAGCGCGGCCGCGATGTTGACGTACCTCGTGTCATGACGTGCCCAAGCCGCGCCAGCCGCGTCGAGCGCGGCCTGCCACCTGTTCCACGTGCCATTCGCGTCCTCGACACAGCGGTTCCAGGTTCGCACCCGCTGCTCGTGCTGGCGCACGCTCTCATCCCAAGCGTCCGCTTGGGCAGGTGTGGCGTCGGGTCCGGGTCTCGACCCGGACGGCCCCGGACCCGGATGTCGGACGAAGAAGCCGTCGACTGTCAGTTCGGCGCTCATGGCGAGGGAGCGGACAGTGGCCATCTCCTCCTGTGCTTTCTCCATCGCGGTGGCAAGCGCCTCGAGGTCGACTGCGACGGCAGCGCTGATCTGCGCGCCCTCATCGGCTGCGGTGGCGAGAGTGGCCGCACGGGAAGCGAACGCCGTGGCGGCCTCGCCCTCCCAGTCTCCCCGCGCAGCCGAGCGCTGGGCGGCCACGGTATCGCCGAGGTCGGAGAAGCCGGTGCCGAGGTCGGAGCGGAGCCAGGTGGCAACGGAGCGGATCGCCGCGCTGCTGCCCTCGATCTCGGTGTCGAGATCGCTCACGACCTGAGCCCCTGGACGAGGAAGGAGGCCGCGGCGACGGCGTCGGTGTCCTGCACCGCGACGTTGCAGTCCTCGACCGCTGCGGCCAGGACCCGGGACTCGTAGGAGAGCCTCGCCCCGGCCTCGCTCGCGGCTGCCAGGATCATCAGCAGCAGCGGCTCGGCCTGTCCGGTGCCACTCGCGGTGGGGCGCGTGCTCCCGCAGGCGTCGAGCTCGCCCGCGCCGGTGCCCAGGCCGGTCGCGACCCGCGTCAGCGTGGCGGGATCGACGACCAGGCTCGACGGGGCCGTGCCGCCCCCACCCTCGGCGGCGATCACCGCGGCTGCCTCTGAGGACCGGGCTCGCGCCGCTCCTCGGGGACGTAGACATCGGTGTAGACGACGTCGAACGGTCGGACGTCGTAGAGACGTTGGAGCTCATGGGTCGGCAGTCCGAACCACGGCTGGTCCTCGCCGCAGCAAGCGTGCAGCCTGTCGAGCGCTGAGTAGACGAGCAGGGCGGTGCGGCCGTCCTTCGTCGTGCGGTAAACCGCCTCGGCTCCCGCGGCCTCGCGCACGTGCGCGAGACAGGGGATGTAGAGGAACGGCGGGTAGTCGCGCGGGATGCGACGAGCAGTGGTGTCCGAGTCCACCGGGTGCGTCCTCCGGCTCAGCGGGCGCGGCGGCTGAGCCGCTCGACGTCCATGATCACGACCGAGCGGGGCTCCAGGCGCAGCCAGCCGCGCGAGGCGAAGTCGGCGAGCGCCTTGTTGACCGTCTCGCGGGAGGCGCCGACCAACTGGGCCAGCTCCTCCTGCGTGAGGTCGTGGTGCACGTGGACGCCGTCGTCGGCGGTGCGGCCGAAGCGGTCGGCGAGGTCGAGCAGCGCCTTGGCGACGCGGCCGGGCACGTCGGAGAAGACCAGGTCGGCCACGACGTCGTTGGCCTTGCGCAGCCGGCCGGCGAGCTGGGCGAGCAGGCCGCGGGCGACGACCGGACGGCCCTCGAGCCAGCGCAGGAGGTCCTCGTGCGACAGCGAGGCGAAGGAGCAGTCGGTGACCGCGGTGACCGTGGCCGAGCGCGGGCCCGGGTCGAAGAGCGAGAGCTCGCCGAACATCTGCCCGGGGCCGAGGATCGCCAGGAGGTTCTCGCGACCGTCGGAGGAGGTGCGGCCGAGCTTCACCTTGCCGTCGAGGACGACGTAGAGCTTGTCGCCGGAGTCGCCCTCGTGGAAGAGCACGTCGCCGCGGCGCAGCCGGTTCTCGCTCATCGAGCCGCGCAGCGCCGAGGCCGCCTCGTCGTCGAGCGCGCTGAAGAGCGGTGCCTGGCGGAGCACGTCGTTGTCCACGGGACCTCCTTGGGGAGCGTCGAGGACCAGGGCGGTCCGCGGCGCACGTCTGCGTGTGACGATCCTATCGAGTGCAATTCATCACAAGCACCATCGGGGGCGCCACCCGCGTGGCGGTCCTTCCGGCAAAGTTCCTGCTCCCGCGGGGGTTCCGGGGTCCGGAGCCGGGTGGGGAGCGGTCGGCGCCGGCGTACGAGCTGGCTGTCGCACCCGTCTCGTAGGGTTGCGCTGTGCCCGCGCCGGAGTCCCCCCTCGCCCTGACCCGGCGGGCCCGTCGCATCCACCGGGTGCTGGCCGAGACCTACCCCGACGCCCACTGCGAGCTCGACTTCGACGACGCCTTCCAGCTACTGGTCGTCACGGTCCTGTCCGCGCAGACGACGGACAAGCGGGTCAACGCGGTGCGGTCCACCCTCTTCGCGGCCTACCCCGACGCCCGGTCGATGGCTGCTGCCGACCGCGAGACGCTCGAGGGGATCGTCGGGCCGCTCGGCTTCTTCCGGGCCAAGACCGAGTCGCTGCTCAAGCTCTCCGCCCACCTCGTCGAGCACCACGAGGGCCAGGTGCCGCCGAGGCTGGCCGAGCTCGTGAAGCTGCCCGGCGTCGGCCGCAAGACCGCCAACGTCGTGCTCGGCAACGCCTTCGACGTGCCGGGCATCACCGTCGACACCCACTTCGGCCGGCTGGCACGCCGGTTCGGCTGGACCGAGGAGACCGACCCGGTCAAGGTCGAGCACGCCGTGGGGGCGCTGTTCCCCCGCAAGGACTGGACGATGCTCAGCCACCGGCTGATCTGGCACGGCCGGCGCCGCTGCCACGCGCAGAAGCCCGCGTGCGGTGCCTGCCCGGTCGCCCGCCTCTGCCCGGCGTACGGCGCGGGGCCGACGGACCCCGTGGCCGCGGCGAAGTTCGTGCGCACCGAGGGTCGCGCGTGAGGCGCCGGGTGGCCCGAGCGCTCGCCGTCGCGGGCGCGGCCCTCGTGCTCGCGGGCTGCTCCGACGGCGAGGCGCCGTTCGTTCCCAACCCCCCGGCCATCGACGTGGACACCGCCGAGCTGCGCGCGGCCAAGGAGGCGGCCGGCATCGAGGACTGCCTGCCCGGCACCGGCGAGCCCGTCGAGGGCGGCCTGCCCGAGGTCGTGCTGCCGTGCTTCGGCGGCGGCCCCGACGTCGACCTGTCCACCCTGCGGGGGCCGATGGTGGTCAACGTGTGGGCGTCGTGGTGCGGTCCGTGCCGCCGCGAGATGCCGGTCCTCCAGACCTTCCACGAGGAGCACGGCGAGACCGTGCCGGTCCTCGGCATCGACTTCCAGGACCCCAACACCGGCCTGGCGATGGAGCAGCTCGCCGAGCGCGGCGTCACCTACCCGTCGGTCGCGGACGCCGAGGGCGTCGTGCAGGCGGACCCGCTCCGCGTGACCGCGCTGCCCTCCACGGTCCTGGTGGCCGAGGACGGCACGATCGCGCGCGTGCTGCCGGTCGAGCTGGAGTCGGTCGAGGAGCTCGAGGACCTGGTCGAGACGCACCTGGGAGTGAGCCTGTGAGCGACGTACGACTCCCTGACTGGCTGCTGCCGGTCAAGGAGGGCGCCGAGGCGATCGACGCCCTCGACCTGACGCGGTTCACCCCGCCCGAGGACGGTTCGGCCCGCCCCGGCGCGGTCCTCATGCTCTTCGGTGAGGGGGAGCACGGCGGCGAGCTGCTGCTCACCGAGCGCGCCCACGACATGCGCAGCCACCCCGGCCAGGTCTCCTTCCCGGGCGGCTCGCTGGACCCGGGCGAGAGCGTCGAGGAGGCGGCCCTGCGCGAGGCCGAGGAGGAGGTCGGGCTCGACCCGGCCGAGGTGACGATCTTCGGCCGGCTGCCGGAGCTGTGGCTGCCGCCCTCGAACTTCGCCGTCACCCCGGTCCTGGGCTGGTGGGCCGAACGGTCGGCGGTGCACATCGCGTCGCGGGCGGAGGTGCACGCCATCCACCACGCGCCGATCGCCGAGCTGCTCGACCCCGAGCACCGCGTGACCGTGCGGCACCCGAAGGGCTACCAGAGCCCCGGCTTCCTCATCGGCCCGGACAAGGACGTCATCCTCTGGGGCTTCACCGGCGGCATCATCGCCCGGCTCTTCGACTTCCTCGGCTGGACCCAGCCGTGGGACGAGACCCGCATCCAGGACCTGCCCGACTACATGCTCTCCGCCGACCACCGGGTCTCCGAGGCCGCCAAGATGCTCGACATCGAGGAGGACCTCTGATGAACCTGCTCGACTGGCTGCTCCTGCTGCTGGTGCTGGCCTACGCGCTGTCGGGCTACTGGCAGGGCTTCATCACCGGTGCCGCCGCCACCGCCGGCCTGCTGCTCGGCGGACTGCTCGGCATCTGGCTGGCACCGATCGCGCTCGGCGACGCCGACCCCTCGCTGCTGGTCTCCCTTGGGGCGCTGTTCATCGTCATCGTGGCCGCATCCCTGGGCCAGGCCTCCTTCCAGTACGCCGGAGCGCGGCTGCGCTCGCGGATCACCTGGCAGCCCGTGCGCGCCCTCGACGCGGTCGGTGGTGCGGCGCTGAGCGCCGCGGCGGTCCTGCTGGTCGCCTGGGCCCTGGGCGTGGCGGTCTCCGGCTCCCGGATCGCCGGCATCACCCCGCTGGTGCGCTCCTCCACCGTGCTCGCCCAGGTCGACCAGGCACTCCCGACCTCCGCGGACAGCCTCCTGCAGGCCTTCAACGGCGTTGTCGGCACCGGCTTCTTCCCCCGCTACCTCGAGCCGTTCGCCCCCGAGCGGATCGTCCAGGTGGCCCCCGGCAACGAGCGGGTGCTGCGCCGCCCGGCCGTGGAGGCGGTCCGACCCAGCGTGCTGAAGATCCGCGGCACCAACCGCTGCGGCTCCGGCATCGAGGGCAGCGGCTTCGTCTACGCGCCCGACCGGGTCATGACCAACGCCCACGTGGTGGCCGGCGTCGACGCCCCGCAGGTGCAGGTCGGCGAGGAGACCGTGCAGGGCGAGGTCGTCTACTACAACCCCGACGTCGACGTCGCGGTGGTCGAGGTCGACACCGGCACCGCGCCGGTCCTGGAGTTCGCCGACGCCGCCCCCGAGGACGCGATCGTCATCGTCGGCTACCCCGAGGACGGCCCGTACGACGTGCGCGCCGGCCGCATCCGCGCCGAGCAGCGGCTGCGCTCGCCCAACATCTACGGCACCGGCACGGTGATCCGCGAGGTCTTCTCGCTGCGTGGCCTCGTCCGTCCCGGGAACTCCGGCGGCCCGATCGTCAACCCGCGCGGCGACGTCGTCGGCGTGGTGTTCGCGGCCTCGGTCACCGACGCGGAGACCGGCTACGCCCTGACGCGCGACCAGGTGCAGACCGCGGCCGAGCAGGGTCGGGCGGGCACGGAGCCGGTCTCCACGGGCGCCTGCGCGTCCTAGGGTCCGCGGGTGGGCGCGCGGGGTCGCGGCCTCCCGGGGACGCCCGCCTCGTCGCTACCAGCCTCCTCGCTCGTGCCTCACGAGGACGCCGCCAGACCCAACCACGCTCCTCGGCGGGCGTCCCCGTCCGGCCGCGCCCCCGCGCACCCTCGTGCCGGCGGCGGGGAACCCACCCGGCGCGGGTCACCCGGGAGGGCCGGGTGGGAGGGGGCAGGTGTTCGCTAGGGTCGGGCCGTCAGCCGGAGCCGAGACACGGGAGCAGCAGTGGCCATCGAAGAGGTCAAGGAGACCGACCCGACCATCGGGCGCCTGGTGGCCGACGCCAGCCGTGACATCTCCACGCTCATCAGCAAGGAGATCGAGCTCGCGAAGTCCGAGCTCAAGATCAGCGCGAAGTTCGGTGGTGTGGGTGTCGGGCTCTTCGCGGCCGCCGCCTTCATCGCGGTGCTGGCCATCATCATGCTGTCGGTCGCGCTGGCCTACTTCATCCACTGGAACGGCTCGGGCCTGGACCTGCACTGGGCGTTCCTCATCGTCTTCGGCCTCTACCTGCTGCTTGCGGGCGGGATGGTCTTCGCCGGCGTCCGCAGCGTCAAGAAGGTCAAGGCGCCCGAGCGGGCCATCAAGCAGGGCAAGGAGATCCCGCGGGCGCTCAAGGGCCAGGCCTGATCCTCCCCCGAGGACGGCGGGTGGCCGGCCGAGCCGCCCGGCGGTAGTCCCCGTGTCAGCTCCAGCGGCCAGCCGCTGAACCTGACGCCGAGACGATGAAGCTGCAGCGGCCCCCTGTCTGCCAGTCTGCGTGTGAGTCAGTCGCTCTGAGCTAGGAGTGATCGACTTGCCCATCGAGGGTGTCTACAGCGTCGAGGAACGGCGCGCGTTCGTGTACGAGTACATGCTGGCTCCGTACGGCGAGAAGCAGAAGCTGCTCAAGGTTCGCGGGATCCGCGATGACCAGTTGCGGCGCTGGAAGCGTGCGGTCCTGGCTGACACCTTGGACCATGGGCTGGTGCCCTGGACCGAAGGACGGGTGGACATGGACGAGACCAGCGCGGTGGCGCGGCTGCTGCAAGAGAACGCCGCGTTGCGTGAGCAGATCGCTGCGCGCGATGCCGCCCATCAACGCGAGCTCGAGCAGCGCGATGAGGAGCTGGGCCGTCAGCGGCGGGCGGTCGATGCGCTGGGAAAAGCTATCGAGCTCTTGCATCCAAGCGGCGATGCCAAGAACTCCGAGCCCGATCCAGCCGCTGCACCAACCCCCGACCCGGCACCCACGAAGAAGCAGCGCTAGAGCCGGTGGCTGAGATCAGTGCCGCGTTGGTGCTGGCGTTGATTGCAGTGGGGTTCTCACAGCGCGCAGCCCTGGACTTGGCCGGAGTAGCCCGCTCGACGTGGCACTACCGCAATCAGCCCCGCGCCCGGGTCAGCGAACCGTTTGCGCACCGTCAGCGTCGCACCCAGTCCTGGCTCACTGAAGACGAACGGGCTCAGATCACGGTGAAGATCCAGACCGCGTTCGCAGCCAAGAAGTCGGTCTATCAGGCGTTCTACGACGCCCTGGACGCCGGCGACCCGGTCGCGTCGCTGTCGAGCTGGTACCGCATCGCCCGCACCCTCGAGCAGACCACACGGCCGGTTCGGCGTACCCGTAAGCACCGTGCCACCGCGATGCCGACGCTGCTCGTTGATGGCCCCGATCAGGCCTGGTCGTGGGACATCACCCACCTTCGGGGGCCCTACCGGGGCGTGACCTACCAGCTGTACCTATCCCTGGACGTGTTCTCCCGCATGGTCACCGGGTGGCGGGTCGAGGCCCGCGAGGACGACGACCTGGCAGCCGAGATGTTCGAGCAGGCCTTCGCTGTGCGTGGGGTGCTGCCGCGGATCATCCACTCCGACGGTGGTCCCTCGATGACCTCACACACCCTGGGCGAGCTGTTCGCCAAGCTCGGCATCCAGACCAGCCGCAACCGACCCCGAGTGTCGAACGACAACCCCTACTCCGAGTCGCTGTTCAAGACCGCGAAGTACGCCCCTGACTACCCCGCGTTCTTCACCAACCTCGACCACGCCAGGTCCTGGGCAGCTGAGTTCGTCGAGGGCTACAACCACCGCCACCACCACACCGGGCTGGAGGGCCACACCCCCCACGACGTGCACCACGGAAGCTGGACCGGCGTCCACCACCGACGCCAAGCCACCATGGAGGCCCTCTACGCCGCCCACCCCGAACGGTTCGCCGGCCCGCCCCGGGTCCGGACCCCCATGGCCCAAGTGGCCATCAATCAGAAAACCAACCGCGACCGACTCCACGCAGGTTGACAGGTTCCGGCCCGCCGTCAGGTCCAGCGGCCAGCCGCTGAACCTCGCCCGCGGCAGGCCGGCCGCTCCTGCCCAGCCGCTCCCGCCCGTCTCCCTCAGCGGCGGTCGCCCTGGAACACGTCGGGGATGCCGTCGCGGTCCTCGTCGACGGTCTCGAGCTCGTTGAGCCGCTGGTAGACCCGGTCCCGGGCCTTGAGCACGATGCTCGCGAGGGCAACCGCGGTGAGGGAGCCCACGAGGACGCCGACCTTCACCTGCTCGTCGCGCTCGGACCCGGTGCCGAACGCCAGCTCCCCGATCAGCAGGGAGACGGTGAAGCCGATGCCCGCGAGCATCGAGAGGCCGATGACGTCGACCCACGAGAGCTCGTCGTCGAGCTCGGCGCGGGTGAACTTCGACAGCAGCCAGGTCGCGCCGGTGATGCCGACCGCCTTGCCGACGACCAGGCCGGTGATGATGCCGAGGGCGACCGGGTCGGTGATCGACTCGGCCAGGCCCGAGAGCCCTCCGACGGTGACGCCGGCGGCGAAGAAGGCGAAGACGGGTACGGCGAAGCCGGCGCTGATCGGGCGCACCAGGTGCTCCAGGTGCTCGGCCAGGCCGGGACCGTCGGCGCCGTCTCGGCGCAGCACCGGCACCGTGAAGCCGAGCAGCACGCCGGCGACGGTCGCGTGCACACCGGACTCGTGGATCAGCACCCAGGCGAGGAGTGCCAGGGGGAGCAGCAGCCAGCCGGAGCGGATGCGCTTCTGCACCAGCAGCGCGAAGACGGCGATGGGCACCAGGCCCAGCAGCAGGAAGGCGACGTCGAGGTCGGCGGTGTAGAAGAGCGCGATGATCGTGATGGCCAGTAGGTCGTCGACGACGGCCAGGGTCAGCAGGAAGGTCCGCAGGCCCGAGGGCAGGTGGGTGCTGATGACGGCGAGGATCGCCACGGCGAAGGCGATGTCGGTGGCGGTCGGGATGGCCCAACCCTCCAGCGCGCCGTCGGAGCCGAGGTTCCAGGCGACGTAGATCAGCGCCGGGGCGACCATGCCGCCCACAGCAGCGGCCATCGGCAGCGCCGCGCGCCGCGGGTCGCGCAGGTCGCCGGCGACGAACTCGCGCTTGAGCTCCAGGCCCACCACGAAGAAGAAGATCGCCAGCAGGCCGTCGGCCGCCCACTTGCCGATCGTCAGGTCGAGGTGGAGGGAGAACGCACCGAGGTCGACCGGTTCGGAGATCGGCTTGAAGTCGCGGATCGCCTCGTAGGTGCCGGCGTAGGCGGTGTTGGCCCAGATGATCGCGATCGCGGCGCCCACGATGAGCAGCAGGCCGCCGGTCGTCTCGCCGCGCAGCACCTCCGAGACCCGGCTGCTCTCCAGGAAGCTGCCGCGGCTGAAGAGCCGGGGGCTGCGGTCGGCGGGGGTGGGACCGCCCCGCGTCGTGTCCCGGCTCGAGGTCGGCGGGTCCGAGGGCTTGGGCTCGACCGGGGTGGGGTCGGCGGGCGGCTCGGCTCCCGCGAGTCCGGACTGCTCTCCGGCGGGGGCGTCGGGGCGGTCGTCGGGCTCGGTCACAGGGGGCTCCTTGAGGGGGGTCGACGGCACACGTGCCGACCAGACTTCCCGGCTCACCCGGGCCCAACCTACCGGTCCGGGTGCTCACCCCGTGCGGCGGGGACGCGGCGTGCCGGTGGTGCTCACCGGTACGCCGCGTTGCTCCTGGTCCGCCCGCAGGCGGCTGCCCGGCCGCCCCTGGGCGGCCGGGCGGGGCTCACTCGTCGCCCTTGCCGCCCGAGAGGCCGGAGGAGATGAGGTCCATCACCGAGGAGTCGGCCAGCGTGGTGACGTCCCCGATCTCGCGGTTCTCCGCGACGTCGCGCAGCAGGCGGCGCATGATCTTGCCCGAGCGGGTCTTGGGCAGCTCGGGGACGACCATGATCTGCCGCGGGGTCGCGATCGGGCCGATCTCCTTGCGGACGTGCTTGCGGAGCTCGGCGACGATGTCGTCGCCCCCGTCGCTCGCCCCGGAATCCAACGCAGACTCGCGGAGGATGACGAACGCGCAGACCGCCTGGCCGGTGTCCTCGTCCTTGGCGCCGACGACCGCGGCCTCGGCGACCTTCGGGTGCGAGACCAGGGCCGACTCGATCTCGGTGGTGGACAGGCGGTGGCCCGACACGTTCATCACGTCGTCGACCCGGCCCAGCACCCACAGGTCGCCGTCGGAGTCCTTCTTGGCGCCGTCACCGGCAAAGTAGTAGCCCTGCTTGGCGAAGCGCGCCCAGTAGGTCTCCTTGAACCGCTCGTCGTCGCCCCAGATCGTGCGCAGCATCGAGGGCCACGGCTCGGTGAGCACGAGGTAGCCGCCGGAGCCGTTCGGGACGGGCGTCCCCTCCTCGTCCACGACGTCGGCCGCGACGCCGGGGATCGGGATCATCGCCGAGCCCGGCTTGCCCGCGGTGACGCCGGGCAGGGGGCTGATCATGATCGAGCCGGTCTCGGTCTGCCACCAGGTGTCGACCACCGGGGTGCGGTCGCCGCCGATGACGTGGCGGTACCAGACGTAGGCCTCGGGGTTGATCGGCTCACCGACGGAGCCGAGGAGCCGCAGCGAGGACAGGTCGCGGGCATCGGGGATCTCGCGGCCCTGCTTCATGAACGAGCGGATCGCGGTGGGGGCGGTGTAGAAGATCGTCACCCCGTGCTGCTCGATGACGTCCCACCACCGGCCGCGCTCCGGGGAGTCGGGTGTGCCCTCGTAGAGCACCTGCGTCACGCCGTTGGCCAGCGGTCCGTAGACGATGTAGGAGTGCCCGGTGACCCAGCCGATGTCGGCGGTGCACCAGTAGACGTCGTCGTCCTTGAGGTCGAAGACGGCCCAGTGGGTGTAGGAGCAGCCCACGAGGTAGCCGCCGGTGGTGTGCAGGATGCCCTTGGGCTTGCCGGTCGTGCCGGAGGTGTACATGACGTAGAGCGGGTGCTCGGCGTCGAAGGCCTCCGGGGTGTGCTGGGTCGAGGCGCTGTCCACGGCGTCGTGCCACCACACGTCCACCGCGTCGTCCCACCCGTTCTCGCCGAGGTCCTGGCCGGTGCGGCGCACCACGAGGACCTTCTCCACCGTGTGGCCCAGCGTCTCGGCCTTGGTGCGGGCCTCGTCGACGGCCGGCTTCAGCGCGGAGGCGGCGCCGCGGCGGTAGCCGCCGTCGGCGGTGACGACGACCTTGGCCTGGCAGTCCTCCAGGCGCGAGGCGAGCGCGTCGGAGGAGAAGCCGCCGAAGACGACCGTGTGCGGGGCGCCGATGCGCGCGCAGGCCAGCATCGTGACGACGGCCTCGGGGATCATCGGCATGTAGATCGCGACCCGGTCGCCGGCCTCGACACCGAGGTCGGTGAGGGCGTTGGCGGCCTGGGAGACCAGGTCCTGCAGCTCGGCGTAGGTGATCGAGCGCGTGTCACCGACGGGTTCGCCGACGAAGTGGATCGCGACCTTGTCGCCGCGTCCGGCCTCGACGTGCCGGTCGACGCAGTTGTACGCCGCGTTCAGCTTCCCCCCGACGTACCACTTCGCGAAGGGCGGGTTGCTCCAGTCGAGGACCTGCGTGAACGGCTCGGCCCAGGTGATCCGCTCGGCCTGCGCGGCCCAGAAGCCCTCGCGGTCCGCGGCGGCGCGGTCGTAGGCCTCGGCGGTGAGGTTGGCGTGCGCGGCCAGCTCGGCGGGCGGCTCGAAGCGGCGGTCCTCCTGGAGCAGGTTGGCCAAGGTCTGGTCGGTGTTGCTCACGTCGTCATCTCCTGCGCGGGATCGAAGGGGTGGCCCGGCTCACACTAGGCCGGGCGGGACGGGGTGCGTCCAGGGGTGGGCGGTGGTCGAGGTGCGAGGAGCCTCGGCGACGAGCCACGAGACCCGGACGCTGCCGGGTCTCGTGGCTCGCTGCGCTCGCACCTCGACCAGCGGGGCGAAGGTCGGCCGGCGAGGAGGCCGGTGCCGTCAGTGGACGACGGCCTCCTCGGCGCCGGCGCCGGTGAGCGCGCGGACCTCGAGCTCGGTGTAGCGGTCCGCCGCGGCCGGCTCCTTGCTCGTGACGCTGCCGAGCCAGCCCAGGAAGAAGCCCAGCGGGATCGAGACGATGCCGGGGTTGCTGAGCGGGAACCAGGACCAGTCGCCGCTGGTGAACAGCGCCGTCTCCGAGCCGGAGACCACGGGGGAGAAGAACACCAGGCCGACGGCGCTGATCAGGCCGCCGTAGATGCTCCACACGGCACCGCGGGTGTTGAAGCCGCGCCAGAACATGTTGTAAACGATCGCCGGCAGGTTGGCCGAGGCCGCGACGGCGAAGGCCAGGGCCACGAGGAAGGCGATGTTGAGGTTCTGGGCGGGGATGGCCAGCACGATCGCGACCAGGCCGATGCCCGCGGCGGCGTACCGGGTCACGCGGATCTCGTCCTTCTCGCTCGCGGTGCCCTTCTTGATCACGCTGTTGTAGATGTCGTGCGCGACCGAGGCGGACGAGGTCAGCACCAGTCCGGCGACGACCGCGAGGATCGTCGCGAAGGCGACGGCCGCGATGAGCGCCAGCAGGATCGCGCCGCCCGTCGAGCCGGCGCCGCCGCCGACCGCCTCGGCCAGCTTCGGCGAGGCGAGGTTGCCGGCCGAGTCGAGCGTGGAGGTGTCGAGCAGGGCCGCGGCACCGAAGCCGAGCACGAGCGTGAAGAGGTAGAAGACACCGATCAGGCCGATCGCCCACAGCACCGACTTCCGGGCGTCACGGGAGGTCGGGACGGTGTAGAAGCGGATCAGGATGTGCGGCAGGCCGGCGGTGCCGAGCACCAGGGCCAGGCCCAGGGAGATGAAGTCGATCTTCGAGGTGGCGTCGGCGCCGTACCGCAGTCCCGGCTCGAGGAAGGCCTGGCCGGACCCGGAGTTGGCGGCCGCGGCACCGAGCATGTCGGAGATGTTGAAGTCGAACTTCGCCAGCACCAGCACGACGATGAGCGCCGAGCCGGTCATCAGCAGGACCGCCTTGACGATCTGGACCCACGTGGTGCCCTTCATCCCGCCGACGGTGACGTAGAAGATCATCAGCGCGCCGACGGCGAAGATCGTGAGGTTCTTGGTGGTCTGGCTGTCGACGCCGAGCAGCAGCGCGACGAGCGCACCCGCTCCGACCATCTGGGCCAGCAGGTAGAAGATCGACACGACGACGGTCGAGGTGGCGGCCGCGGTGCGGACCGGGCGCTGGCGCATCCGGAAGGCCAGCTGGTCGGCCATCGTGTAGCGCCCGGAGTTGCGCAGCATCTCCGCGACCAGCAGCAGGGCGACCAGCCAGGCGACCAGGAAGCCGATCGAGTAGAGGAACCCGTCGTACCCGTAGAGCGCGATCGCGCCGGAGATGCCGAGGAAGGACGCGGCCGACATGTAGTCGCCGCCGATCGCGAGGCCGTTCTGGAAGCCCGAGAACGACCGGCCCCCGGCGTAGAAGTCGTTGGTGCCCGAGGACTGGCGGCTGGCCCAGAAGGTGATGCCGACGGTCAGGGCGACGACGGCGAGGAACAGGATCGTGGTGAGGACCTGGCTGCTCATCTCAGCGCACCTCCGCCCGCTCGGCGCGGTAGCGCTCGTCCAGGGCGCGGGCGCCGGGGTCGAGGTGCTTGTTGGAGTAGCGGCTGTAGAGCCACGCGATGAGGAAGGTCGTCGCGAACTGCAGCAGGCCGAAGACCAGCGCGACGTTGATGTTGCCCACGACCTGGATCGCCATGAAGTCGGTGGCGTAGTTCGACATGAGCACGTAGAGCAGGTACCAGCTCAGGAACGCCACGGTCGCCGGCAGCACGAAGCCGCGGTAGGCCTTGCGCAGGGCGGCGAACTCGTCGCTGGCGTGCAGGTGGTCGTAGACCGGGTCGTGACGGGCGGCCTGATCGTGGCCGTGGGTGGTGGGCACTGCAACCTCCTGGTGTCGCGCGGGTCGCACGGGTGTGTGACCGCGGTCACGCTAGGAAGCGGGTGGGCCGGTTGTGGATGCCCTGGCACGCGCTCGTCGCCCAGTGGCGCGCACGCGCGCCGAACGGTCGTCCTCGGACGACGAGCGGCGGGTGGGTGCTGCGTCACCAGCGGCGGCGTGAGGCCGTGAGGTGGAGTTGACGACGTCGTTGCGCAGGGGCCACGGCGGCGGAACCTCCGGTGTCGAGGGTGGAGCCCGACGATCCGCCACCCCGACACCCGCAGGAGCCGCACGATGACACCGACCACGAGCACGGCCCAGGACGCGCCCGCCGTCGCGGCCGCCCCCGGAGCAGCGGCGGACGGCCCGGCCCGGCGCCGGCGTACCGGTCGCTGGATCGACGAGTGGACCCCCGAGGACCCGGCGTTCTGGGAGGGCGGCGGCCGCAAGGTGGCCCGCCGCAACCTCGTCTGGTCGATCTTCGCCGAGCACCTCGGCTTCTCGGTCTGGCTGATCTGGTCGGTCTCGGCGGCGATGCTGGGCTCGCAGTTCGGCTACAGCCCGCAGCAGCTGTTCTTCCTGGTGGCCGCCCCCAACCTGGTCGGCGCGCTCATCCGGGTGCCCTACACCTTCGCGGTGCCGGTCTTCGGTGGACGCAACTGGACGGTCGTGAGCGCGCTGCTGCTGCTCGTGCCGACGCTGCTGTTCGTCGTGGCGGTGCAGGACACCTCCACGCCGTACTGGGTGATGGTCGTCATCGCCGCGACCGCCGGCCTGGGCGGCGGCAACTTCGCCTCCTCGATGGCCAACATCAACGCCTTCTACCCGGCCGACAAGAAGGGCGCGGCGCTCGGGCTGAACGCCGCCGGCGGCAACATCGGCGTGGCCGTGATCCAGCTCTTCCTGCCGGTCATGGTCGGCGCCGCCGGCATCTTCGGCCTGGTGCAGGCCTCCGAGGGCGGCATCCACCTCGAGCGCGCCGGCTGGGTCTACGTCGGGCTCGCGCTCGTGGCGGCCGCGGCCGCCTACCTCTTCATGGACAACCTCGGCACGGCCTCGGGCTCCACCCGCGAGACGGCTGCCGTCGTGCGGCGCCGCCAGACGTGGGTGATGAGCCTGCTCTACATCGGCACCTTCGGGTCCTTCATCGGCTACTCCGCGGCCATGCCGCTGCTGATCAAGATGCACTTCTCCCTGGTCGACGCCGCCAGTGGTGCCGTCGTGGGCGGCATCAACTTCGCGTTCTTCGCCTTCCTCGGCGCGCTGGTGGGCTCCATCACGCGGCCCTTCGGCGGCTGGCTCTCGGACCGCCTCGGCGGTGCGCGGGTGACGGTAGGCGCCTTCGTCGGCCTGGTCCTCTCCACCGCGGGCGTGCTGTGGACGCTCAACCAGCTGACCCCGATCGCCGCCGCCAGCGACCCCGCCGCTGCCGCGGCCGCCAACCGCGCGTGGTTCCCGGTCTTCCTCGGCTGCTTCCTGCTCGTCTTCGCCGCGACCGGCATCGGCAACGGCTCGACGTATCGGATGATCCCCACGATCTGGCGCTTCGAGGCCACGGAGCGGCTCGCCGTCACCGGCGCCCCGGACCCGACCGCGCCGGCCTGGCGCGAGGCCGTGCTGCGGGCGACCAAGGAGTCCTCGGCGGCCGTCGGCATCATCGGCGCCGTGGGTGCCCTGGGCGGCTTCCTCATCCCGATGATGTTCGGCGCCCCGTGGGTGGAGGACCCGCTGTCCTCGGTGCGCACCGCGTTCGCCCTGTTCATCGGCTACTACGTCGCCTGCGGGGCGCTGACCTGGGCGGTCTACCTCCGACGCGGGTCCAGGCTGGCAGCGGCCGGCGCATGACCGCGGCGACCACCGGCCGGCCCTCGCCCGCCCCCGCCACGACCGCCACCACCGACACCCACTGCCCTTACTGCTCGCTGCAGTGCGGGATGCGGTTGGAGGGGCGGCGCACGACGACCGTGCAGCCGTGGCCGGACTTCCCGGTCAACGAGGGCGGGCTGTGCCGCAAGGGCTGGACCGCGACCGGCCTGCTCGGCCACCGGGAGCGGCTGACCACCCCGCTGGTGCGCGACCGCGCCACCGGGGCCTGGTCGGCCGTCTCCTGGGACCAGGTCCTCGACCTGGTCGCGGAGCGGCTGCGTGCCGTCCAGGCCGCGCACGGGCCCGACGGCGTCGCGGTCTTCGGCGGGGGCGGGCTGACCAACGAGAAGGCCTACAGCCTCGGCAAGCTCGCCCGGGTCGCGCTCGGCACCAGCCAGGTCGACTACAACGGCCGCTGGTGCATGAGCTCGGCCGCCTCGGCCTCGACCCGGGCCTTCGGGATCGACCGCGGCCTGCCCTTCCCCCTGGCCGACGTCGAGCACGCCGACGTCGTGGTGCTGGTCGGCTCCAACCTGGCCGAGACCATGCCCCCGGCTGCCCGCCACCTCGACCGCTGCCGGGAGAACGGCGGCCGCGTCGTGGTCGTCGACCCGCGACGCACCCCCACCGCGGACCGCGCCGACCTGCTGGTGCAGCCGGTCCCCGGCGGCGACCTCGCCCTGGCGCTCGGGGTGCTGCACCTGCTGGTCGCCGGCGGCCACGTCGACGAGGAGTACGTCGCCACCCGGACCGTCGGGTGGGAGGCCGTGCGCGAGGCGGTCGCGGCGTGGTGGCCCGAGCGGGTCGAGCGGGTCACCGGCGTGGCCGCGGACGAGGTCCGGGCACTGGCCGACCTGCTGGCCGCCGGCGAGCGGGTCGTCGTGCTCACCGCCCGCGGGGCCGAGCAGCACGCCCAGGGATCCGACACGGTGCTCGCCTGGATCGACGTCGCCCTCGCGCTCGGCATGCCCGGCAGGCCGTACGCCGGCTACGGCTGCCTCACCGGCCAGGGCAACGGCCAGGGCGGGCGCGAGCACGGCCAGAAGGCCGACCAGCTCCCCGGCTACCGGCTCATCGACGACCCGGCCGCACGCGCCCACGTCGCCGCGGTCTGGGGCGTGGAACCCGACTCGCTGCCGGGACGGGGCCGGTCGGCGTACGAGCTGCTCGAGGCGCTGGGCACCGAGGCCGGACCGCGCGCGCTGCTCGTGCACGGGTCGAACATCGTGGTCTCCGCGCCCCACGCCACCCGCGTGCAGGAGCGGCTGGAGTCGCTGGACCTGCTGGTGGTGTGCGACCTGGTGATGAGCGAGACCGCGGCGCTGGCCGACGTCGTCCTGCCCGTGACGCAGTGGGCCGAGGAGACCGGCACGATGACCAACCTCGAGGGCCGGGTCGTGCTGCGGCAGGCGCACCGGCCGCCGCCGGACGGCGTCCGCTCGGACCTGGAGGTGATCGCCGCGCTGGCCTCGCGGCTGGGCTCGCCCGTGCCGTTCAGCGCGGACCCGGAGGAGGTCTTCGCCGAGCTCGGCCGGGCCTCGGCGGGCGGGAAGGCCGACTACGCGGGCATCACCTACGACCGGATCCGCACCGAGCACGGGGTGTTCTGGCCCTGCCCCTCGTCCGAGCACCCGGGCACGCCCCGGCTCTTCGCAGACTCCTTCCCCACCCCCGACGGCCGGGCCCGCTTCCACGTCGTGGAGCACCGCGGTCCGGCCGAGGCGCCGTGCGGGGAGTACCCGCTGCACCTCACGACCGGCCGGGTGCTCGCGCAGTACCAGTCCGGCGCGCAGACCCGCCGGGTGCGCGACCTCCCCGACGACGGTGCCTTCGTCGAGCTGCACCCCCTGCTGGCCGCGCGGATCGGGGTCGCGGACGGCATGGCGGTGCGGGTCACGACCCGGCGCGGGTCGCTGCGCGTGCCGGCCCGGGTGGTGACCACGATCCGCCCCGACACCGTCTTCGTGCCGTTCCACTGGCTCGGGGTCAACCGGCTGGTCAACGACGCCCTCGACCCGGCCAGCCGGATGCCGGAGTTCAAGGTGTGCGCGGCCCGGGTGGAGGCGGGGTGAGCGGGCCGGCCGGTGCCCGCGAGCGGCTGGTCGTCGTCGGGAACGGTATGGCCGCGACCCGGCTGGTCGAGGGCCTGGTGGCGGGCGGGTACGCCGGTGAGGTGACCGTGCTCGGGGACGAGCCGGTGCCGGCGTACAACCGGATCCTGCTCTCGGCCGTGCTCGAGGGCACCCACGCTGCCGACGCGCTGACCCTCCGCTCGCCGCAGTGGTACGCCGAGCACGGGATCACCCTGCGCACCGGCTCGCGGGTGCTCGCGGTCGACCGGGACCACGGCGACGTGATGCTCGTCGACGGGACCCTGGTGCCGTTCGACCGACTCGTCCTGGCGACCGGGGCGATCCCCACGCTGCCGCCGATCCGCGGGCTGGTGCGCGCGGACGGCTCGCTGCACCCGCGGGTCCATGCCTTCCGCAGCCTGGCCGACTGCGACGGACTGCTCGAGGCGGTCCCCGCCGCGCGTCGCGCGGTGGTGGTCGGTGGCGGGCTGCTCGGCCTGCAGGTCGCGCGGGCCCTGTCGGTGCGGGCCGGGCTCGACGTGGAGGTCGTCGAGGGCGGGGAGCACCTGCTGCACCGGCAGGTGCCGGCGGCCGCCGGAGCGGTCCTGCGCCGCAGCCTGGCCGCGCTCGGGACGAGCGTCTACACCGGCGCCCGGGCGGTCCGGCTGCACCACCACGGCCCGGCTGTCGGCGTACGCCTCGACACCGGGCCGGTCCTCGACACCGACCTGGTCGTCCTCACCGCCGGCGGCCGCCCGAGCACGGCGCTGGCCCGCGCCGCGGGCCTGGAGGTACGCCGAGGGGTGGTCGTCGACGACCTCCTCACCTCGCCCACCGACCCGCGGGTCCACGCGATCGGCGACTGCGCCGAGCACCGCGGCGTCACCACGGGCTTCGTGCCGCCCGCCTGGGAGCAGGCCCAGCTGCTCGCGGCCCGGCTGTGCGGGGCCGACGTCGCCCACGAGGGCTCGCGCTCGGTGGCCCGGCTGCGGGCGACCGATCTGGACGTGGCGGTGCTGGGCGACCCGGTGCACGAGCCCGGGGAGGTCGTCGAGGTCGCGAACCCGCTCGCCGGCCGGCACGCGCGCCTCGTCGTGCGCGACGGTGTCGTCGTCGCGGCCTCCCTGGTCGGCGACCTCTCGCGGGTCGGGCTCATCACCCAGCACTACGACCGCGGCACCGTCCTCGGCCCCACCGAGCCCGGCGACCTGCTGCTCCCCGACCCCGTCGCCGCCCCGCCCGTGCTGCCCGACGACGCGGAGGTCTGCGCGTGCGCCGGCGTCACGGCCGGCGCCGTCCGGGCCTGCGCCTCGCTCGCCGAGGCCCGCGAGACCACTCGGGCCACCACCGGCTGCGGCGGGTGCGCGTCGGTCTGCGCGTCACTGGTCGGTCGAGCAGGCGAGCGTCAGCGAGCCGTCGTCCCCTGATGGTCGAGCAGGCGAGCGTCAGCGAGCCGTCGTCGAGACCGCGTGAGCTGACCGTGGTCGCCGACCACAGGCAGCTCACGCGGTCTCGACACGCCTGTCGCGCCTTCGTCCCTCAGGCGCGCGCTCGCTCGACCTTCGGCCGCGACGCCGCCCCTCCTCCGTCGGGTCGGCTGCGGCCTCGCGGCCTCGTGAGGTCGTGAGGCAGCTGCAACACAGGTCGTCACGAGGCGTGACGGCCGGGCAACCGGAGCCGCCGAGGGTGGAGCCATGAGTCCCACGCACCGCCAGCGCCTCGTCGTGGTCGGCCACGGCATGGTCGGCCACCGGTTCGTCCAGGCCGCGATCGAGCGCGGCCTCACCGAGACCCACGACGTGATCGTGCTGGGGGAGGAGCCGCGCCCGGCGTACGACCGGGTCGCGCTCACCTCCTGGTTCGGCTCCGGCGCCGACGCCCTCTCCCTCCTCCCGTCGGGGGAGTACGACGACCCGCGGGTCACCCTGCGCACCGGGACCGCGGTCGCGGCGATCCGGCCGGAGGCGCGCACGGTCACCCTCGCCGGGGGTGAGGTCCTGGCCTACGACCAGCTCGTGCTCGCGACGGGCGCTGCTCCGTTCGTGCCGCCGGTGCCGGGCCGCGACCTGGCTGGCTGCTTCACCTATCGCACGATCGAGGACCTCGAGGCCATCCGCGCCGCCGCCGCCGCTCGCGGAACCACCGCCGGGGTCGTCATCGGCGGCGGGCTGCTCGGCCTGGAGGCGGCCAACGCCCTGGTGCAGCTGGGCCTGGAGACCCACGTCGTCGAGATGGCGCCGCGGCTGATGCCGGTGCAGCTCGACGACGCCGCGGGCCAGACCCTGGTGCGGCACATCGAGAAGCTGGGCGTCACCGTCCACACCGGCGTCTCGACCGAGGCGATCACCGGCGCCGACGCCGTGGACGGGCTCGCCCTCGCCGGCGGGGAGCGGATCGATGCCGAGGTGGTGGTCTTCTCCGCCGGCATCCGGCCCCGTGACGCCCTGGCCCGCGAGGCGGGGCTGGCGGTCGCGGAGCGCGGCGGCGTGCTCGTCGACGAGCAGTGCCGCACCAGCGACCCGAGGATCCACGCGATCGGGGAGTGCGCGGCGCCGGGCGGCCGGATGTACGGACTGGTGGCACCCGGCTACGACATGGCCGAGGTGGTCGTCGACGCCCTGCTCGACGGCGCGGGCACCTTCACGGGTGCGGACATGTCCACCAAGCTCAAGCTGCTCGGCGTCGACGTCGCCTCGTTCGGCGACGCCTTCGCCACGACCGACGGGGCGCTCGAGCTCGTCTACTCCGACGCCGTGGCCGGGGTCTACAAGAAGCTCGTCGTCAGCGACGACGGCACCCGGCTGCTCGGCGGGATCCTGGTCGGCGACGCCTCGGCGTACGGCATCCTGCGGCCGATGGTCAGCAGCGGCATCGCGCTGCCCGACAACCCCGAGGAGCTGATCCTCCCGGCCGGCCGCGGCGGCGGCGCCACCGGTGTGGCCGCGCTGCCCGACGACGCGCAGGTCTGCTCGTGCAACAACGTCAGCAAGGGCGACGTCACCGCCGCCCTCGACGAGCACGACTGCGAGGACGTCGCTGCGGTGAAGAAGTGCACCGGCGCCGGCACCACCTGCGGCTCCTGCGTCGGCACCGTGAAGGCGATCGTGGAGGACCACTTCGCCAAGGCCGGCAAGGAGGTCAGCCGCGCCCTGTGCGAGCACTTCGGACTCTCCCGGAGCGAGCTCTTCGAGGTCGTCGCGATCCACGGCCACCGCACCTTCGACGAGATCGTCGAGGCGCACGGCACCGGCCGCGGGTGCGACGTCTGCAAGCCGGCCATCGCCTCGATCCTGGCCAGCCAGCTCAACGGGCACGTGCTCGCACCGGAGAACCGGACGCTCCAGGACACCAACGACGCCTACCTCGCCAACATCCAGCGCAACGGCACCTACTCCGTCGTCCCGCGCATCCCCGGTGGCGAGATCACCCCCGAGAAGCTGATCGTCATCGGCGAGGTCGCCCGCGACTTCGGCCTCTACACCAAGATCACCGGCGGCCAGCGCATCGACCTCTTCGGCGCCCGGATGGAGCAGCTGCCGACGATCTGGAGGCGGCTGGTCGACGCCGGCTTCGAGTCCGGCCACGCCTACGGCAAGTCGCTGCGCACGGTGAAGTCGTGCGTGGGCTCGACCTGGTGCCGGTACGGCGTGCAGGACTCCGTCGGCATGGCGATCGCCCTGGAGCTGCGCTACCGCGGGCTGCGCTCGCCGCACAAGCTCAAGGGCGGCGTCTCCGGCTGCGCCCGGGAGTGCGCCGAGGCGCGGTCCAAGGACTTCGGGATCATCGCCACCGAGAAGGGCTGGAACCTCTACGTCGGTGGCAACGGCGGTGCGACGCCCGTGCACGCGCGGCTGCTCGCCGGCGACCTCGACGACGAGACGCTCGTGCGCTACCTCGACCGCTACCTCATGTACTACATCCGCACCGCCGACCGGCTCCAGCGCACCGCCCCCTGGCTCGACTCCCTCGAGGGCGGCCTCGACCGGTTGCGCGAGGTCGTCGTCGACGACGTGCTCGGGCTCGGCTCGGAGCTCGAGGCCGCGATGGCGCGGCACGTGGCGACGTACGTCGACGAGTGGGCCGCCACCCTGGAGGACCCCGACAAGCTGGCCCGGTTCGTCTCGTTCGTCAACGCCCCGGACCTGCCGGACCCGAGCATCAGCTTCGAGGTCGAGCGCGAGCAGATCGTGCCGGCCGGGCCGGTGCCGCTGGGCGCACGCATCCCCGTCGGCACGCCGGTCGACGCGGCTCCGGTGTCGGGCCGGTGAGCGTGACCGTGGAGCCGACGACCCAGGACGCCCCTGGGACCACGTGGGTGGCGGTCTGCCCCCTCGAGGTGATCGCACGGGAGTCCGGCGTGGCCGCGTGGGTGCACGGCGAGGCCGTGGCCGTCTTCCGCGACCACCTCGACGGGCTGCACGCCCTCTCCAACCTCGACCCGGCGACCGGCGCCTCGGTGCTGGCACGCGGGATCGTGGGGACCCGCGGCGGCGTACCCTTTGTCGCATCGCCGCTGCACAAGCAGCCCTACCGGCTCAGCGACGGCGTGTGCCTCGACGACGAGGCGGTGCGGGTGCCGACGTACGCCGTGCGCCTCGTCGACGGCGTGGTGCAGGTCGGCCCCCGCAGGACCTGACCGTGCTCGACCCTGGGGCCCCCGCGCTGGAGGAGACCGACGTGACCGCGACGCACTCGCTGGCCGGTTTCCGGGTCGCGGTGACGGCGGCCCGCAAGGCCGAGGAGCAGATCGCCCTGCTCGAGCGGCGCGGTGCGGTCGTGGAGCACGCGCCCGCGCTGACCCTCGACCCCAACCGGGTCGACGAGGAGGCGCTGCGGGCGGCCACCGAGCGGGTCGTCGCGGACCCGCCCGACATGTTCCTCGCCACGACCGGCATCGGGATGCGGGCGTGGTTGGAGGCCGCCGAGGGCTGGGGGCTGCGTGGCGCGCTGGTCGCGGCCCTGTCGGGCGCCGAGATCCTGGCCCGCGGGCCGAAGTCGGTCGGTGCACTGCGGCGGGCGGGGCTGCGGGAGCTGTGGGCGCCGGAGTCGGAGCTCTTCGAGGACGTGCTCGACCACCTGCGCGGCCGTGACCTCACGGGACGCCGGATCGTGGTGCAGGAGCACGGCCAGTCGTTGTCGATGGTGGCCCACGCGCTGCGCCGGCAGGGGGCGGAGGTCGAGAACGTCACCGTCTACCGGGTGATCTCCGCCGAGGACCCGGCTCCGATGTTCGCGATGGTCGAGCGGGTCGCTGCGGCCGAGGTGGACGCGGTGACCTTCACCTCCGCGCCCGCGGTGGCCACCATGATGGACTGCGCGGCGGCGGTCGGTCGTCGCGACGACCTGGTCTCGGCGTTCCAGGCCGACGTGGTCGCGGTGTGCGTGGGACCCGTGACGGCGGCCGCCTTCGAGATGTGGGGCGTGCCCACGATCTACCCGCCGGACCGCTCCCGGCTCGGGGCGATGGTCAGGCTGATGGAGACCGAGCTGCCCTCGCGGCGCTCGGGTCTGAGCGTCGACCTGGTGGGTGGGCACCAGCTGCTCCTGCACGGCGACCAGGTGCTCCTCGACGGGGTGGAGGTGAAGCTGTCGCCGGCGCCGCTGTCGGTGCTGCAGGCACTGGTCGCCGCCCCCGGTCACGTCATCCCGCGGCCGGCCCTGCTGGCGATGCTGCCCTCGGGCACCGCCTCCTCCGAGCACGCCGTCGAGATGGCGGTCGCGCGGCTGCGCGCGGCGCTCGGCACGCGGTCCGTCCAGACGGTCGTCAAGCGGGGTTATCGGCTGGCGGTGGCATCGTGAGGGTCGTGAGCCTCGCCAGACACCCCGGGCAGCCCGCGGGCACCGCCGCCGCCCTCGTGACGGTCGCGCACGGCACCCGCCGCGCCGGCGGCAACGAGATCGCCCGCCAGATCACCCGCGGGGCCGGCATCGCGCTCGGGGTCGAGTCGACGGCGGCGTACGTCGAGCTGAGCGAGCCGCTCCTCGAGGACGTCGTGCGCGGGTTGGACCGACCGGCTGCGGTGGTGCCGCTCCTGTTGTCGACCGGCTACCACGTGCGCACCGACCTGCCGGCCGCGTGCGCGGGGGCCCCGGCGCACGCGCCGGTCGTGCTCGGCCGCCCGCTCGGCCCCGACCCGCTGCTCGCCGCCGCCCAGGTCGCCCGGCTGGAGGCCGCCGGGATCGAGCCCGGCACCCCGCTGGTCCTCGTCGCCACCGGCTCCACCGACCCCAAGGCCTGGCGTGACCTGCGCGCCGCCTCCCACCTGCTCGCCGACCAGTGGGGCAGCCGGGTCCGCACCGCCACGCTCACCGGCCTCGGCCCGCGGCCGGAGGCGGTCCTGCGCCCGGGCGACGCGGTGTCGCCGTACCTGCTCTCGCCGGGGCTCTTCTCCCGCCGGCTCTTCGAGCTGTGCGACGAGCTCGGCCACCCGTACGCCGACGTCATCGGCCCGCACCCGCTCGTGATCGACCTGGTCGCCGACCGTTACCGCTCGCTCGTCGCCGGGGTGGCTGCCACCGCCTGAGGAGTCGTCGGGACGTCATACGCCGCGTGCAGGAGGACGTCCCGTCCGCATGACGTCCACGGGCCGAGGGCGAGGGCTGTGGTCAGCGGCGGGGGACGCGGAAGACGAAGCGGCCGGGGGCGCTCTCGCCGACGAGGTTGACTGAGCGGACCCGGACCACGTTGCGGCCGGGACGCACCGGCACGACGGTCCCACCCGGCTGCAGTCCGTAGCTCGGGGCGATCTGGCTGGTCCGTTCCTCGAACGGCTCCTGACCCTTGAGCTGCACCACGTGGTGGCTGATGCCGGAGCCGCGCGCGTCGACCCACCAGGTGACCTGCGCGAAGCGGCGGCCCTGCCCGACCCGGAAGTGGTGAGGACGGTCGGGCACGTCGGGGCCCTGGACGGCTCGGGTGAGGGTGGCCTCGTTCCCCGCCAGGTCGCGGGCGTAGAAGGTGAGCTCGTACCGCCCCGGCCCTTGCAGCCAGGTCTCGGTGACGTAGTCGTAGTCGCTCACCACGTCGTTCTGCGGCGGCAGCCAGTAGCCGTACGGCGTGAAGCCGGTCCCGTCGTCGTAGACCCGCTCGCTCAGCACCGTGTCCCCGACGCGCACGCCGGCGACGGCCAGTCCCTCTGCGGGGTCGACCCGCTCCTGCCAGACCGCCGCCACCTCACGCCGCGAGCAGGCCTCGCCGAGCGGGACCTCCGGGCACGGGTCGAGCCGCACCTGCGGCGGCACGGTGTCCGGCTCCTCGGTCGTGGCCGCCGAGGCCGGGACCAGCAGGCCGGCCCCCAGGAGGGAGGCGGCGACGGCGGTCAGGGCGGTTCCGAGAGGTCCGAGCACGAGAGAAAGGTAAAGGACGACCGGACCACCTGGACGCCGAACCGACCGACTGGCGTCCTCCCGGGTGAGGCCGAACGGGCCATCAGCCGCGGTCGAGCACGACGGCCTCCGGGGTGTGGAGGCGGACCATGAGGCGGTTGGTGTGCGCGGGGACCGTACGCCGGGTGGCGAGGGAGACCCCGACCATGACGAGCATCGCGAGGGGGGCCGACCAGGCGGCCGGCTGGCGCAGCAGCACGTCGGACCAGCCGTCGGAGGCCGGGGTGTAGAGCGTCACGAGGGCGGCCGCGCTGGACCCGACCCCGCCCGCGAGCAGGCCCGAGATCGCCCCGGCGGGGGTGAGGCCGCGCCACCAGATCCCCAGCACCAGCAGGGGGCAGAAGGTCGAGGCAGCGACCGCGAAGGCGAGCCCCACCGTCGTGGCGACGCCTGCGCCCGAGCCGGTGAGCGCGACCCCGGCCGGCATCACCACCGCGACGACCGCCCCGGCGCGGAAGCCGGCGACCCCCGACAGCCGGGTGCCGCGGAAGGGGCGGGTGAAGACGTCCTGCGACAGCACCCCCGCGACGGCGATCGCCAGTCCCGAGGAGGTGGAGAGGAACGCCGCGAAGGCACCCCCCACGATCATCCCGGTGAGCACGTCGCCGCCGAGCCCCGGCACGACCAGCCCCGGCAGCTCCAGCACCAGCCCGTCGGAGCCGGAGTCCGCGAGCCCGGGTGCGTAGACCCGCGCCAGCCCGGCGTACACCGGGGGCAGGAGGTAGAAGACGCCGAGCAGGACCAGCACGAGCAGCGTCGTGCGGCGGGCCGCGCGGCCGTCGGGGTTGGTGTAGAAGCGGACGACCACGTGCGGCAGCCCCATCGTGCCGAGGAAGGTCGCGGCGATGAGGGAGTAGGTGAGGTAGAGCCCCTGGGCGCCCCCGTCGGCGAGCGGCACCGACCAGGCCGTGGTGTCGGCGGTCGACGCCGGGTCACCGGGGCGCCCGTCGCCCCACCACACCACGAGCAGCACGGCGGCGGGGACGAGGAGGGCGGTGAGCTTCAGCCAGTACTGGAAGGCCTGCACCAGGGTGATCGAGCGCATGCCGCCGGCGGTGACGTTGACCAGCACCACGACCGCGACGACGACCGGGCCCAGCCACCCCGGTCCGCCGACCGCGCTGGCCAGCGTGATGCCCGCGCCCTGGAACTGCGGCAGCAGGTAGAGCCAGCCGATCGCCACCACGAGCAGCGCGCAGGTGCGGCGGACGGCGCGCGAGCCGAGCCGGGCCTCGGCGAAGTCCGGCAGCGTGTAGGCGCCCGAGCGGCGCAGCGGTGCGGCGACCAGGACGAGGAGGACGAGGTAGCCCGCGGTCCAGCCGACCGGGTACCACAGCATCTCGGCGCCGAAGGCCAGCAGCAGCCCGGCCGCGCCCAGGAAGGACGCGGCCGAGAGGTACTCCCCGCTCACCGCGGCCGCGTTCATCCGCGGCCCCACCGCGCGCGAGGCGACCATGAAGTCGCTGGTGGTGCGCGAGAGCCGCAGCCCGTAGGCGCCCAGCGCCAGCGTCGCGACGGTGACCAGCACGATCGCCACGATCCCCGCGGCGGCGCCGGTCCCCGGCAGGCCGGTCGTCATCGCTCGACCTCGTCCATCAGCTCCGCGAACGCCGCCTCGTTGCGCTCGGCGCGCCGCACGTAGCGCCACGCCAGCAGCACCAGGACGGGGTACGTCGCCCCGCCGAGCACCAGCCAGGCCACCGGGAACGGGCCGACCCGCAGCGCCGCCAGGTCGGGAGCCAGGTGCAGCACGAGCGGCAGCGACCCCACCACCAGCACGAGCACCGTGAGCGTCCGCACGGCGAGCCAGAGCTGCTCGCGCAACAGGCTGCCGACGTACAGGCCCCCGAGGCGGGTGTCCTGGTCGACCTCGCCCGCGCGGGCCACCGGCGGGCGGCGCCGCGGCGGGCCGGTGACGCGGACGCGCGGCCGTGGCCCGGGGTCGGCCACGGCTCAGGTGCCCCGGGTGAGCAGCAGCTCGCGCAGCTCGCGGGTGTGGCGGCGGCTGACGACGAGCTCGGCGCCGCCGCGGACCACCACCGAGCAGCGGCCGGAGTCCATCCGGACCTCGGTGACGTGCGGGAGCGCGACGAGCAGGGAGCGGTGGATCCGGACGAAGCCGGCCGGGCCCCACTCCTCCTCCAGGGTCGAGAGCGGGGTGCGGACCAGGTGCGAGCCCTCGCCGGTGTGCAGCCGGGCGTAGTCGCCCTGCGCCTCGACGTGGGTGATGTCGGCGCGGCTGACGAAGCGGGTCACCCCGCCGAGCTCGACGGGGATCTGCAGGTCGCGCCCTGCGGTCGGCTCCGCAGGGGCGCCGCCGACCCGGCGTACGGCCTCGGCGAGCCGCTCGGCGCGCACCGGCTTGAGGACGTAGTCGACCGCCTGCAGCTCGAAGGCCTCCACGGCGTGCGCCTCGTGGGCGGTCACGAAGACGATGCGAGGTGGCTGCTTGAAGCGGCTCAGCACCTGGGCGAGCTCGAGGCCGCTCAGGCCGGGCATGGAGATGTCGAGGAACAGCGCGTCGACCTCGCGCTCCTGGAGGATCCGCAGGGCCTCGGTCGCGGCCGTGCACGAGAGCACCTCGCCGACACGGGCGTCGCGGCGCAGCAACCACACCAGCTCCTCGACGGCCGGCTGCTCGTCGTCGACGACGAGCACGGTGAGGGCGGCCGCGCTCACCGTTCACCTGCTCGGGCGCTCACTCGCTGCTCGACCATCAGGCGTGCACCCCCGGGTGGAACTTCGGGACCCGGACGACGACCTTCGTGCCGGCCCCGGGAGCCGTCTCGACGACCAGACCGTACTCGTCGCCGTAGACCGCGCGCAGCCGTCCGTCGACGTTGCCGAGGCCGATGGAGTCGACCGACCGGTCGCCGGCCAGCACTCGGCGCACGTGCTCCGGCTCCTCGCCGACCCCGTCGTCCTCGACCTCGATCAGGCACTCCTGGTCCTGGTCGCGCGCGGTGATCCGGATGTGCCCGCCGCCCTCGACCGACTCCAGGCCGTGGCGCACGGCGTTCTCCACCAGCGGCTGGATGCACAGGAAGGGCACCGCCACCGGCAGCACCTCCGGCGCGATCGAGAGCGTCACCCGCAGCCGGTCGCCGAAGCGCGCCTGCTCGAGCAGCAGGTAGCGCTCGACCGAGCGCAGCTCCTCGGCCAGGGTCGTGAAGTCGCCGTGGCGGCGGAAGGAGTAGCGGGTGAAGTCGGCGAACTCCAGCAGCAGCTCGCGCGCCCGGTCGGGGTCGGTGCGCACGAAGCTGGCGATCGCGCCCAGCGAGTTGTAGACGAAGTGCGGGCTGATCTGGGCCCGCAGCGCGCGCACCTCCGCCTCCATCAGCCGGGTCCGGGAGTCGTCGAGCTCGGCCAGCTCCAGCTGGCCCGAGACCCACTGGGCGACCTCCTCGGTCGCGCGGGCCAGGCCCGCGGTCGAGACCGTGGCGAAGGCCTGCAGCGTGCCGACCACGCGGTCCTCGACGAAGAGCGGGCTGACCACCGCGGTCCGGGCCGGGCAGCCGGACTCCCCGCAGTGCAGGTCCTCGCGGCCGAAGGCCCGGGTGCCGGTGCGCTCCAGGGTCTGCTGGACCAGGTCGGGCACCCGGTCGGCGTGGTGCTGGCCGGCGCCGTCCCACGCCAGAAGCCCGGCGGTGTCGGTGAGGGCGACCGCGGGGGTGCCCAGCAGCGTGCGCAGGTGGCGGACCGCCCGCTCGGCGCTGTCACGGGTCAGGCCGGCCCGCAGCGCGGGGCTCGCCAGGGCCGCGGTGTGCAGCGTGCGGAAGGTCGCGCGGTCGGCGTCGGTGCCGAGGTGGCGTCGGCGCCAGGACCTCAGCAGCCAGGGCCTCAGCACCGGGCGCCGCCACGCGGTCTCGAGCGCGTCATCGGTGCCGGCTCAGCGGAAGTCGATGAGCAGCATCGCGGTGTCGTCGTCGAGCACCGACGGCGGCGGGGCCTTGGCCACCTCGACCTCGATCCGCGGGATGCTGCCGGTGGTGACGAGCATGGGGGAATCGGCGGATGCGTCGTACGTCGCCTCTCCGCCGGCGCCCGTGTCGTCGTCGCGTGTGCTGCCGGCGTCGGGACGGCCGCCCGGAGCCGCCTCGGCGGCGGGCCGCTCGGCCACGGGGCGCTCGACCACCTTGGTGCGGAAGCAGCGCGCGACGAGCGGCAGGTGCATGCCGTCCATGCCGCGGCCGTAGTCGTCGTAGAAGGCGAGCACCTCCGCGACCTTCGCCTGCCGGCCGGCCTCGTCGAGGACGGCGACGTGCGAGCGGGAGAGGACGAGGTCCTGGATGGTCTCGCGGTCGATGTGCTGGCGGTGCTTGAACCGGGCGTCCTCGACCCAGCCGAAGAGACCGCTCTCCTCCAGCGGGTGGCCGAGGTCGTCGCGCTGGTCCTGCTCGCCGATCAGCCCACCGAGGCGCCGCACCCACGGGACCCGGTCGTCGCGCTGGTTCCACACCAGGCCCAGGTGGCCGCCAGGTCGCAGCACCCGGTTGATCTCCGGCAGCGCACGCTCGAGGTCGAACCAGTGGAACGCCTGCCCCGCCACGACCACGTCGACGCTGCGGTCGGGCAGCGGGATGTCCTCCGCTCCCGTCGCGCTGACCCGCACCAGCGGCAGCCGCGCGCGCAGCACCTCCAGCATCGCCTCGTCGGGGTCGGTGGCGTGCACGTCGTGGCCGAGCGAGACCAGCACCTCGGTCAGCTTGCCGGTGCCCGCGCCGAGCTCCAAGACCCGCAGCGGCCGGCCCAGGTCGGCGTCGGCGACCTCGGTCAGCCAGGTCGCGGCCTCGACGGGGTACGACGGGCGGCCGCGGTCGTAGGCGAGGGCCACGGACCCGAAGCTGCGCCCGGGATCAGTGCCCGGCTGGAGGTCGGTCATCGGACTCACCCTAGTGCGCCGATACCCTCTCGCAGGTGAGCGTCGACCCCCTGTCCTGGCTGGTGTCGCTCGAGGGCGTCCCGAGCGCCTTCGCCGCCACCCGCGACGGCATCGACGCCCTGTTGCGCGACCGCGGCCTGCGACGTACCTCGCCCGAGCAGACCGCCACCTCGCTGCTGCGCGGCGCGCACGCCTCGGCGGTGCTCGAGGGATCCACCTCGACGTGGGAGGAGGTCGAGTCCGGTGCCGGCGACAGCGTCGCCGCCGACGCGGTGCGGCTCTCCACCGAGCTGCTCTCCCAGGTGCCCGTGCTGGGCCGGGCGCCCCTGCAGGCGCTGGCCCGCCTGCACGCCGTCGCCTCCGCCACCTCGCTGCCCGAGGAGCAGCGCGGCCGTCCGCGCGACGCCGCTGCCGCCGAGCGGTTGCGCGGGCTGTCCGAGCTGCTGTTGGCCGACACCTCCGCCCCCGCCCTGCTCGTCGCCGCGCTGGTCCACGCCGACCTGGCGACCGCCGCACCCTTCCCGTCGCACAACGGCCTGGTCGCCCGCGCCGCCGAGCGCCTGGTGCTGGTCGCCCGCGGGGTCGACCCGGCCTCGCTCACCGTCCCCGAGGCCGGTCACCTCGCGCTGCGCGCGGCCTACGAGTCCAACCTGCGCGGCTACGCCACCGGTGGCGACTCCGGCGTGCACGCGTGGCTGCTCTACGCCCCCGAGGCGTTCGCCGCCGGGGCCGACGCCTCGCCGCTGCGCGGCTGACCCGCTCACGTAGCGCTGGTCCATCGCCGACTCGGCACTGGTTCGAGCGTGACTCGGCACTGGTTCGAGTGCGGTCCCCGGCCCGCGCGCAAGCCCGGTCCGCACCGGTGAACGATCCAACCCGACGACTCGCCGGTAGCCCTTGCACCCCTCGTCTGACAGGCGTACACATGGAGTCACAACTCCACAAGACGTACACGAGACCCGCGGTACCCACGCGGCGATCGACCCTCTCGAAGAGGGTGCCTGTCGAGTCGGGATACTCCCGCGGCAGCAAGTCGAAGATGCACGCCTGGTAGCCAGGCGGGTCTCGTGTCAGCGGTGGCCTCCGGGGCGTATGACCCCGGGGGCCACCAGCATCTTCGGGCCCTTCGGCTGGCGTGGAGGGTCAGGCCCCCGTCGTACGCCGCCGGGCGCCGGCCCACCAGACGCCGCCGACCGCGACCGCCCCACCCACGGCCAGCGCGGCGAGCGTGGGTCGGGACGGGACGGGGACCCGGGAGCGCAGGGCGACCGGCTTGTCGAAGACCAGCACCGGCCACTCCTGCTCGACGGCGTGCCGACGCAGGTCCTTGTCGGGGTTGACCGCGTGCGGGTGGCCGACCGCCTCGAGCATGGGGACGTCGGTGACGGAGTCGCTGTAGGCGTAGCAGTCGGCGAGGTCCCAGCCGCGCCGCTCGGCGAGCTCGCGGATCGCGATCGCCTTCTCCTCGGCGTACATGTAGGTCTCGATCTCGCCGGTGTAGCGGCCGTCCTCGACCTCGAGCCGGGTGGCGATGACGGAGTCCGCGCCCAGCAGGGAGCCGATCGGCTCGACGACCTCGGTGCCGGAGGCTGAGACGATGACGACCTCGAGGCCGTCCGCGCGGTGGGCCTCCATCAGCTCCACGGCCTCCTCGTAGACCAGCGGGTCCACGACGTCGTGCAGGGTCTCGGCGACGATGTCGCGCACCGTCTGCACGTCCCAGCCCGCGCACAGCTGCGACATGAACTGGCGCAGCTTCTCCATCTGGTCGTGGTCGGCGCCGCCGACGAGGTACATGAACTGGGCGTACGCCGAGCGCAGCACCGCCCGCCGGGAGATGAGCCCCCCGGCCTGGAAGGGCCTGCTGAAGGCCAGGGTGCTCGACTTGGCGATGATCGTCTTGTCGAGGTCGAAGAAGGCCGCAGCGGGCATGTCGTCGAGCATACGGGCCGCGGTTCCTGCACAGGGGTGGCCGCGCGCGGGCTCCTCCACACCTCGTTGCGTACGCCGCCGCACGGGCGCCGTCGCGCGCCAGCCTGGACCCATGGACCGCCCCGCCCCGCTGCTCGCCACCGCCGACGCCCACCTCGCCGAGGAGGTGCAGCGTCTCGCCGCGTCCGTGGGCACCAGCCCGGTCGTGACGGCCGACGCCGGCGGGCTGCTGCGCCGCTGGCACGGGCCGCCGCTCGTGCTCGTGGGGGCCGACCTCGTCGAGCAGGCAGCCGCGCTGCGTCCACCGCGTCGTGCAGGGGTCGTGCTGGTGAGCAGCGGTCCGCTTCCTCCGGGGCTGCTGCGCCCCGCCCTCGACCTGGGTGTCGGCGAGGTCGTCGAGCTGCCGAGCGGCAGCGGCTGGCTGGCCACGGCGCTCGGGGACCTCGAGGAGGCGACGCGGGGCGGGGCCGTCGTGGGCGTGCTGGGGGGCGCCGGCGGCGCGGGCGCGACCACCTTCGCCGCGGCGCTCGGGCAGCTGGCCGCACACCAGGGACCGGTGCTGGTGGTCGACGCCGACCCGCTGGGCCCGGGGCTCGACCGGGTGCTCGGCGTGGAGCAGGGGCAGGGGGTGGGCTGGGAGGTGCTGACGACCTCGCGGGGTCGGCTCTCGGCCCGCGACCTGCGCGAGGGGGTGCCGCGGCGCGGACCCCTCGGCGTCCTGACCTGGCGCGGGGCCCAGCTGCCGAGGCTGCCCGACGACGACCAGCTCGCGGAGGTGGTCGAGGCGGCCCGTCGCGGCCACGACCTGGTCGTGGTCGACCTCGCCCGCAGCCGGGACGACCGCGCGGGACTCCTCGCGCGCTGCGACCTGGTGGTCGTCCTGGTGCCGGCGACGGTGGTGGGCGTGGCCTCAACGGTTCGGGCCTGCGCGGCGCTGGACGACCCGGGTCGGGCCGGGCTGGTGCTGGTGGGTCGCGAGGCCGACGAGGAGGCGGTCGCCCGCGCGACCGGGCTCCCGGTGCTGGCTCGGATGACCCGGCAGCGCGGGCTCGACGAGGCGGTCGACCTCGGGCTCGGGCCGGTGCGGCACCACCGCGGCCAGCTCGGCCGGGCCGCGGCCGCGGTGCTGACGCGCACCTCGCTGCTCGGGCGGGCGGCGTGAGCGCTCCCGCCCCCGACCTCGTCGAGCGCGTCCGTGCCCGGCTGGCGGCCCACCCGGGCCCGCTCACCGCGCAGGCGGTCGCAACCGCCCTGAGGCAGGACGCCGGGCCGGTCGGTCACGACACCGTGCTCGCCGTGCACGCCCGGCTGCTGCGCGACGTGGCCGGCGCAGGCCCGCTCGAGGACCTGCTCGCGCTGCCCGGGGTCACCGACGTGCTCGTCAACGGCGCCTCGGCCGTCTACGTCGACCGCGGCCAGGGACTGGAGCGCAGCCGGGTCGACCTCGGTGAGGAGGAGGCAGTACGACGGCTCGCGCAGCGGCTGGCGTCCCTGGGCGGTCGCCGCCTCGACGACGCCTCGCCCTGCGTGGACCTGCGGCTGCCCGACGGCACCCGCTTCCACGCGGTGCTCTCGCCGGTCGCGAGCCCGGGCACCTCGATCTCGCTGCGGGTGCCTCCGCGCCGCTCGCTGACGCTCGACCAGCTGGTCGCCTCCGGTGCCGCACCGCCACCGGTGGCCCGGCTGCTGCGGGCGCTCGTGGCCTCGCGCGCGGCGTTCCTCGTCTCCGGCGGCACCGGCAGCGGCAAGACGACCGTGCTCGCGACGCTGCTGGGGCTGGTCCCGCCCGAGCAGCGGATCGTCGTGGTGGAGGACGCCGCCGAGCTGCGACCCGACCACCCCCACGTGGTCTCCCTCGAGGCCCGGCCGGCCAACCTCGAGGGGGCCGGCGCCCTCGACCTGCGGACCCTCGTGCGACAGGCGCTGCGGATGCGCCCGGACCGGATCGTCGTCGGCGAGGTGCGCGGCGCCGAGGTGGTCGAGCTGCTCGCCGCGCTCAACACCGGCCACGAGGGCGGCTGCGGCACCCTGCACGCCAACACCGCCGCCGACGTCCCCGCCCGCGTGGAGGCGCTCGCCCTGGCCGCCGGGCTGGACCGGGCCGCCGCGCACAGCCAGCTCGCGGCGGGCGTCGAGGCGGTCCTGCACCTGCGACGGGGGCGGGACGGCGTACGACGCGTGGAGGAGGTGGCGGTGCCCGAGCGCACCGGGGACGGCTCCGTGCGGATGCTCACCGGGGTGCGGGTGGAGTCGGGGCGGGTCGTCGACGGTCCGGGGCTGGAGCGGCTCGCGCACGTGCTCGAGCGGGCGTGACCGGCGCCGGCGTCGTCGCCGCGCTGCTGGCGGCCGGGTGCGTGGCGCTGCTCGTGCCCGGGGGCGGGCGACTGCCCGGCGGAGCCGTCCCGCGTGCGGCTGCTGCGACCCGGCGTGCCCGCGTCCTCGTCCCGGTCGCGGGGGTGGTCGCGGGCGTCGTGGTGCTGCCGCTCGGGCTGCCCGGCCGTGTCGTGGTGCTCGGCCTGCTCTCGACGGCGGCCATGGGCGCAGTGGCGGTGCTTCTCGGGCTGCGCCGTGACGCGCGGGCCGCCGCCCACGCGGGCGAGCGCACCCGTGAGACCTGCGAGGCGATCGCCGACGACCTCGCCGCGGGCGCGAGCGCCGAGCGGGCGCTGGCCCGTGCCGCCTCGGAGTGGCCCGACCTGCGCCCGGTGCTGTCCGCACACCGGGTCGGAGCGGACGTGCCGACCGCGTGGCGCGCGGTGGCGGCCGGGAGGGCCGGTGCCGACGGGCTGCGCCTGGTGGCCGCGGCGTGGCAGGTGTCGGGTCGCACGGGGCAGGGGCTGTCGCTGGCCCTGCACCGGGTCGCCGCCGACCTCCGCGCCGCCGCCGCGACCCGGCGCGCCGTCGACTCCGAGCTCGCCTCGGCCCGGGCCACGGGTCGGCTCGTCGCCGGGCTGCCGGTGCTGGCCTGGCTGATGGGGTCCGGTGCGGGGCAGCACCCGCTGGCCTGGCTGCTCGCCGGTCCGGTGGGCTGGGCCTGCCTCGGGGTGGGCCTCGGGCTGCTGCTGCTCGGGCTGACCTGGGTCGAGCTGCTGGCTCGCGGGGCGGTGTCGACATGAGCTTCGGCGGCCGCCCGCGGGGGACATCGGCTCGGCGACCCGCCGGGGACGCGCTGTGACGGGGTGGAGCCTCCTGGCCGGGGGCGCGGTCGCCGTGGCACTGCTGCTGGCCGTCAGGCCGGGCGGCCCCACGCTCGTCGCCGGCACCGCTGCCGGGTCCGACCCGGAGCCGCGCCCACCCGCCGACGTACGCCGCCACCGGGCGCCGGCCGCCGTGCTGGCCGTCGTCGCCGGGCTGACGCTGGGGCGGGCGGTGCTCGGTCCGACCGGGGGAGTGCTCGTCGGGCTGGCGGCCGCGGCCGCGGTGTGGACGCTGGCGGGGCGAGGGGAGTCCTCGGCAGAGCGGCGGGACCGGCGCCGTGCCGCCGCCGACCTGCCGCATCTGGTGGGGCTGGTCGCCGACGCCCTCCGGTCGGGCGCCGACCCGGTGGCGGCCGTCCGCCGGGCCGGAGCGGCCCTCCCGGGACCGGCCGGGGAGCGGCTGCTCGCCCACACGCACGCGCTCGGGCTCGGCGCCGACCCCGCCGAGGTCTGGCGAGCGCTCGGCCGCGACCCGGCCCTCGCGCCGCTCGGCCGGGCCCTGGGCCGGGCCCATGACACGGGTACGCCGGTCGCCCGCGTCGTCCACCTGCTCGCCGAGCAGCTTGCCGAGCAGGCCCGCGCCGGCGTGGAGGACCGCGCCCGCCAGGTCGGCGTGCGCGCCGCCGTGCCCCTGGGGCTGTGCCTGCTCCCCGCCTTCGTGGTGCTGGGCATCGTCCCGCTGGCCGCCACGCTCCTCGGCGACCTCTGGTGAGCCCGCGGGGGACGGTGCGCCTCCGCCCGCCACTGGGCCGCCGCCGTCGCGCGGCCCGCTCCCACGGCTCGGTCCTGTGCGGCTCCTTCCGTGGGGCTCGGTTCCGTGGGGCTCGGTCCTGTGCGGCTCGCTCCCGTGCGGCCCGGCCGCCCGCGGCTCCTGCCGCTCCTGCCGCTCCGGGAGCGGCTTGTGTGGTGTTTGGGTTGAACCAGGTGGCTGTTGCAAATCGCCGGGCGAGATCGGCCCGTTTTTGCGGCTGGGGCGAAATACTTGGGCATGGCTCGTTCGTATCGCCCAGTCGTGCGGGATCAGGAGTTCCTGCTCCCGCCGAACATGGCCGACTGGCTACCTGAGGATC
>WLJH01000024.1 GCA_009701885.1 Actinomycetota bacterium | reverse complement strand
CTGAGCCGCGGCCGCGGCGGCGAGCACTCGGAGCAGCGCCGAGCCACGTTCGGACCAGTGCCGAGTCACCGACGAACGGGCGCCGAGCGAGCGTCAGCGCAGGAGCAGCACCAAGACGATGACGGCGATGATCAGGGCCACGATGGCGATGGTGCGAGTGTTCACGAGACTCCTCCTCCTGTCGGGCGCAGGTGCGCCCGATCTCGGCACGGTGTTCCCCGTCCGGCTCGGTCCACCTCACCCTCTCGGGTCTCGTGGCTCGCTGCGCTCGCACCTCGACCAGCGGGAGGGGGCGCTCGCACCTCGACCGGCGGCGCGGACGACCGGCGGCGCGGACGACCGGCGACCGGGGCGGATCGCTCGGGGGCTAGCCTCGCGGGAGCCTGACCACGCCCACCCTCCGGAGGTCCCATGCACGGCGAGGTGCTCCGCACCCAGCAGCTCACCCCCGCCCTGGTGCGGCTGGTGCTCGGCGGCCCCGGCCTGGACGACTTCCGGGCGGCAGACGGCACGGATGCCTACGTCAACGTCGCGATCCCGCCGGCGGGGGCGGCGTACGGCCCGGTGTTCGACCCCGACGAGGTCAAGGAGACCCGGCCGCGCGAGGAGTGGCCCGCGCGGCGGCGCTACACCGTGCGTCGGTGGGACGAGGCCGCGCGCGAGCTGACCCTCGACGTCGTGGTGCACGGCGACCAGGGCGCGGCCGGCCCGTGGGCCCGGGCCGCTCGGCCCGGGGACGTGCTCGTGATGACCGGCCCCAGCTCCGGGTACCGCCCCGACCCCGCGGCCGACTGGCACCTGCTGCTGGGCGACGAGTCGGCGCTCCCCGCGATCGCCGCGTCCCTCGAGGCGCTGCCAGCGGGCGGTCGTGCGGTCGTGCGGCTGGTCTGCGACGGGCCGGAGCACGAGGTGCCGCTGGAGTCCGCGGCCCAGGTCGATCTGCGGTGGCTGCACCGCTCCGCCGAGGAGCCGACCCCGCTGCCCGACGCGGTCGAGGCCCTCGACTTCCCCGCCGGTCGGGTCCACGCCTTCGTGCACGGGGAAGCCGACGAGATCCGGGCGATCCGCCGCCACCTGCTCACCGAGCGCGGCCTGGCCCGCGCGGACATGTCCTGCTCGCCGTACTGGCGCCGCACCATGACCGACGAGGCCTGGCGCGCGGTGAAGAAGGAGTTCGTGGCCGCCATGGACGCCGACGCCTGACCGTCCCGCACCGCCGAGCCGTCAGTTCCGAACCCTCGACCCGTCACTCCTGAACCCTCGAGCCGTCGCGTCCGTACGCCGGAGGGAGGCCTCGGACCCGGTCGTATCGTGGTCCCGCAGCGACCCTGCACCCACCACCACCGATCCACCCCGCCGACCGACCCGCTGGAGCCACCCATGCCTGCCCGCCGCGTCCTCGACACCGAGGAGCACGCCGACCTGCTCCGCCTCACCCGCGAGCTCATGACCGTCGAGCTCGGCCCCCTCGTGGCCGCCGCCGAGCGCGACGAGGTCTTCCCGCGCGACGCGTTCCGCACGCTCGGCAAGGCCGGGCTGCTCGGCCTGCCCTACGACGAGGAGCTCGGCGGCGGGGGCGTCCCCTACGAGGTCTACCTCCAGGTGCTCGAGGAGATCGGCAGCGTGTGGGCCTCGGTCGGCGTCGGTACGTCGGTGCACGCGCTGTCCTGCTTCGCCCTGGTGACCCGCGGTACGCCGGAGCAGCAGGCCCGGTGGCTGCCGGAGTTCCTCGCCGGCGACCTGCTCGGGGCGTACTGCCTCTCCGAGCCGCACGCCGGCTCCGACCCCGCCGCGATGCGCACGCGGGCGGTGCTGGCGGGTGATGAGTGGGTGCTCACGGGCGCGAAGGCCTGGACCACCCACGGCGGGCACGCGGACTTCTACACCGTCATGGCGCGCACCGGCGAGGCCAAGGGCGACATCTCCTGCTTCCTGGTCCCGGCCGACACCCCCGGCCTGTCCGCCGACGCCCCCGAGAAGAAGATGGGCCTCACCGGCTCGGCCACCGCCACCATGCGCCTCGACGGCGCCCGCGTGCCGGCCGACCACCTCGTCGGCGAGCGCGGCGAGGGCCTCAAGATCGCCCTGGCCGGCCTGGACGCGGGCCGCCTCGGTATCGCCGCCGTCGCGACCGGCCTGGCGCAGGGCGCCCTCGACCACGCCCTCGCCTACGCCCGGGAGCGCGAGGCCTTCGGGCAGCGGATCCTCGACCACCAGGGCCTCGGGTTCCTGCTCGCCGACATGGAGGCCGCGATCCAGACCGCCCGCGCCGCCACGCTCCACGCCGCCCGTCTCAAGGACGCCGGGCTGCCTTACGGTCGCGAGGCCGCGATCGCCAAGCTCGTCGCCACCGACCACGCGATGAAGGTGACCACCGACGCGGTGCAGGTGCTCGGCGGCTACGGCTACACGCGCGACTTCCCGGTCGAGCGCTACATGCGCGAGGCCAAGGTCATGCAGATCTTCGAGGGCACCAACCAGATCCAGCGCATGGTCATCGCGCGGGCGCTCGACCGCACCCCGGACAACTCGATCACGCACCTGGGCTGAAGCCCGGGTCCCGGTGGACCTGTCGAGGTGCGGGTCGAGGTGCGGGTCGAGGCCTGGTGACGCGCCACAGCGCGTCCTGGGGCCTCGACCCACACCTCGACACCGGCCACAGCTCACACCTCGACCCCAGGCCTCGGGCCGGACCCGCGCGGCAGGCGCCGGCAGCTCCTGGCCGCCGCGTCAGTTCGTGCTGAAGTGCTGGTAGTCGGCGAAGCTCGCGCCCCACTCCCAGCCGCGGGAGGTGAAGGCCCGCACGACGACGTCACCGGCCACGATCACCCCGGGGTCGGCGTCGGCGCCGGCTGAGCGGTCCACGTCGGCGTACGCACGGCCCGCGGGTGGGAGGATCCCGCTCGGCAGGACGTAGGGGTTGCGCACCGGGTTGATGTCGATCGCCTTGCCGTAGGCATGGTCGGAGAAGGTCGACCCCCCGGTGACCGCCCGGCAGTTGTAGGCGGAGGTGTTGTCGGCGGCCATCGAGCGGTCGTCGTCGCCGCCGTAGGCGTCGACCAGCAACATCTGCCGGATCGGGAACCGTGCCTCGTGCAGGTCGCGGAAGATGCCGACGACGTCCTGCGCGACCTCGCGGGCCACGACCATCCGGCCGACCCGGTCGACCCCGTCGTACCCGACGTAGGACAGGCGCAGCAGCCGCAGGTCGTCCCAGCCGAGCGGGCACTCGGCGGGGCGGTGGCTGACGCCGAGCATCCGCTGGCGCACGGCGGGTCCCAGGGGGCGCACGGTGCCGACGAACTCCGCGGGTACGTCGGGAGCGGCCGCCTCGCCGGAGGAGCCGGCGCCGTCGGACGGGCCGTCCGGCGCGCGCTCGGGCCGCTCGAGCGCGGCCAGGCCGGCCGCCGGGCCCAGCGCCCGCCAGGCGGCGACCGCGGCAGGACGCTCGGAGCGCTCCAGCGGCTGCGGGACACCCCCCTCCAGCGGGATCCGTCCAAGGACCCACTGGTCGCGCACGACCTCGCCGTCGCGCACGGTCAGGCGCAGGACGCCGGTCTCGGACTGGCGGCCGTGGTACCAGGCGAAGTTGCCCAGCCCGTAGCCGACGTAGGTGTCGCCGAGCATCCCCGCGCCCTGCAGGACGTGGGAGTGAGCGCCGACGACCACGTCGGCGCCGGCCTCGGCGAGGCTCTCGGCGAGGGCCCGCTGGTCGGCGGTGGGCGCGACCTGGAGCTCCTCGCCCCAGTGCAGGTAGACGACCACGACGTCGTCGCGCGCGGCCGCGTCGCGCACGGCCGCGAGCAGAGCGGGGGCGTCGGGTCGGCGGGCCGCGGCTATGCCCACGCCGGTCCCGGGACCGATCGCCCAGGTCCGCTCGGCGCTCTCGCGGGGCGAGGCGTCGGCGGCGAGGACGGCGATGTCGGTGCCGCGCACGCTGGTGCGGTACGGCGCGTACGCCTCCTCCGGCGTCCGGCCGACCCCCACCACCCCGACCGGGGAGCCCTCCGCGGCAGCGAGCGCCGCGCGCAGCCCGGCGCGGCCGTAGTCGGCACCGTGGTTGTTGGCCAGGCTGACCGCGTCGACGCCGGACCGCTCCATCAGCCCCAGCACCGACGGCGAGGCCGAGAACCAGTAGCGGTTGCCCGGGTCCTCCAGCTCCTTGGCGGCCATCGGCAGCGACCCGTCGCTGATCGCGCTCTCGAGGTTGACCACCGCGACGTCGGCGGTCGAGAGCGCGCGCGACATCGGGCCGAGCGTCGAGCCGGACTGGTCGTCGAGCTCGGCGAGGACGCCCTCGAGGTGGACGTCGCCGGCCAGGGCGATCGTCACCGCACCCCTGGGCCCTTCGTCCGCGCCCCCGGCCCGCACAGTGCCACCGTCGCCGCCACCGGCCCGCTCGCCGGGGGTGTCCTTCATGTCCTCGGCACCCGCCGGCCCACTGCTGCGCTGCTCCACGAGCAGCACCGCACCCAGGGTCAGCACGGTGCCGAGGGCCACGAGCGCTCGTCGGACGGTGCGCGGCGAGCGCTGGTCGGCGGTCTGGTCCGTGGCCATGTGGATCCGTCTCCCGAGTCGATGACGGGTAGTTGAAGGATCACCAGTCTTGCGGGGCGATCAAGCTCGCCGGGGTGAGGTCATGCGATCTCGTCCCGGCCGGGGGATGGGTGTCGACGCCCTGCTCCGAGGGCCGGAGCGGGGCCGGCACGGGCCCGCGCGTCCCCCCACGGACGCGCGGACCCGCGGTCTCGGTGCAGGCCCTCAGCGCACGCTCTTGGCCGACACCTTGACGACGTCGTAGGTCGTCTCGGGGGTCGGCGGCGTGCTGAAGCGGGCGTTGGGCAGGTAGAGCCGCTGGCCCTTGCGGGCGACGGTCGTGGGCACGTCGAAGTCGCTGTCGGTGATGGCGCCGATGCGCTCACCGGCCAGCCCGTCGGGCTTCATCCGCAGGACGGTGACGACGTTGTCGCGGTTCCGGACGACGTACAGCGTGCGGCCCTGCAGGAGCATGCCGTCGCCGTTGGTGAGCGAGGTGCCGCCCAGGTCGACCTCGGTCGCGACGCCCGTGGTCGGGTCGACGCGGTAGAGCAGGCCGCTGGTGGAGTTGACGACCAGCAGGCCGCGGCCGTCGGGGGTGAGGGTCAGGCCGTTGGCGTTGAAGCCCTCGACCTGCTGCCAGTCACCGGTGAGCGGGACCTGGCGGACCTCGGCCTGGGTCGGCAGCGCACCGTCCTCGCCCAGCGGGAGCACGTGCAGGACGGGCGCCTGGGAGTCGGTGAACCACGCGGCGTCCTCGGTCAGCACCACGTCGTTGACGAAGCTCGCGCCGGTGTTGAGGGTGTAGTCGGCCAGCAGCTCACCGGTGGTGCCGTCGACGACGCGGGCCGTGCCGGCCGGGCCGCCGGCGATGAAGAGACGGCGCCGGTCGTCGACCTTCAGGCCGACCGAGGCCGTACCCGGACCCTCGCTGATCCGCTCCCCCTCACCGGTGCGCAGGTCGGCGCGGTAGACGTCGCCGTCGAGGCGCGAGCCGAACCACGCGAAGCGACCGGAGATGGTGATGCCCTCGGGCTGGAAGCCGTCGGGCAAGGCGAAGGTCTCGGGGAAGTTCCCCTTCGGCTCGGCCGAGGCGGGGCTGAGCAGGCCGGCGGTGAGCACCCCGGCGCCCAGGGTCGCGGTCAGCGTGGCGGTCAGGGCCGCAGCGAGGGGTCTACGACGAGCAGGGCGGGTGCGGCGGGCGGGGAGGTGGGACATGCGCGCTCCAGGGGGTCGGGTCGGCGCCTGTCCTGCGACGCCGAGTCGTCGGGATGGTTGAACTCGAAAGTACGTGCGTGCTCAAGGGGACCAGTCACCCGTTCGGTCCGTCCGGCCGCCCGGAGGGGTGGCGTGGGCACGACCGCGAGCGGGCACCGCCCGAGTCATGAGCACGCGAGCGTCCGGCACGAGCACGGCCCTGGAGCAGCGCCCCGATGCCGACCACCCGGCGAAGCCGGACTCCCCCGACGACCTGACGAGGCGGTCCTGGCTCTACGTCCTGCGCAAGACCGGCCGGGAGTTCAGCAAGGACCAGTGCACCGACATCGCGGCGGCACTGACCTACTACGCCGTGCTGGCGCTGTTCCCGGCGATGATCGCGCTGATGAGCCTGGTCGGGCTCGTGGGGCAGGGCGACGAGGCCGCCCGCACGGTCCTCGAGGTGCTCCGCGACCTCGGTGCCGGCTCGGTCGCCGACACCCTCGAGCCGACCCTGCTCGAGCTCTCGGCCACCGACACGGCAGGACTCGGCCTGGTGGTCGGTCTGCTCGGCGCCCTGTGGTCGGCCTCGGGGTACGTCGGGTCCTTTGGTCGTGCCATGAACCGGATGCACGAGATCGGCGAGGGTCGGCCGATCTGGAAGCTGCGCCCCTGGATGCTGCTGGTGACCCTGGTGGAGGTCGTCCTGGCCGCCCTCGTGCTCGTGGGCCTGGTGCTCACCGGCCCTGCGGCGGAGGCCGTCGGGGACCAGGTCGGCCTGGGCAGCACCGCGCAGCTGGCCTGGGCCGTGGCGAAGTGGCCGGTGATGCTGGCCGCCGTCGTGGCGATGGTGGCGATCCTCTACTACGCCGTCCCCAACGTGCAGCAGCCGCGGTTCCGCTGGATCTCCGTCGGTGCGGCCCTGGCGATCCTGGTCTGGGTGCTGGCCTCGGCCGCCTTCGGCCTCTACGTGTCGCAGTTCTCCAGCTACGACCGCACCTACGGCTCACTGGCCGGCGTCATCGTCTTCCTGCTGTGGCTGTGGATCACCAACCTCGCGCTGCTCTTCGGCGCCGAGCTCGACTCCGAGCTCGAACGCGGTCGCGAGCTGCAGGCCGGTCTGCCGGCCGAGGAGCGGCTGCTGCTGCCGCCGCGTGACACCCGCGGCATCGAGAAGGCCGAGGCCAAGCACCGCGAGGACGTCGCCCGCGGCCGGGCGCTGCGCGAGTCGCGCGGGGCCGACGACCAGGCTGAGCAGGACGGACCGGACGACGCCCGGGACGACACCGCGGACGACCGGACCACCGGCCCGCACACCGGCCCGAGGCACGTGCGCAACGACACGACCGAGTCACCCTGAGGCGCGTCGGTCCCGGCGACGCGTCCCGCACGACGTCCCGGGTGGGGCCGCCGGATTCCCTCCGTGGCGCGCTGGAACGTGTTCTCATGCACCGGTGACCCTCGTCGGCGCGACCCTCGCCCACCACCTGGGGGCCGCCTCCGCACCGGCCTCCGGCACGACCGGACCGACGGGCATCGACTCCTTCAGCCTGGGGATCAGCGGCGGCTTCGACCTCGCGATCAAGGCGATGATCGCCCTGCTGCTGCTGGGGATCGCGCTCGACGTGCGCACCGAGGACCTGCGCGACGTCGCCCGCCGTCCGGTCGTCTTCGCCGCGGTGACGCTCGCCCAGTTCGTGCTGGTGCCGGCGCTCACGCTGGTGCTGGTCGCAGCCTTCGACCTCGCCCCCTCGATCGCCCTCGGCATGCTGCTGGTGGTCTCCGGACCGGCCGGCTCGATGTCGAACCTGCTCACCCACCGCGCCCACGGAGACGTGGCCCTCTCGGTCTCGCTGACCACGCTGTCCAGTGCCTTGGCGGCGGTCGTGACCCCCGTGGCGCTGACCTTCTGGGCCTCCCGCTCGCCCCAGGCCAGCCAGGTGCTGGACTCCGTGGACCTCTCGCCGCTGGAGGTCCTGCTCGAGGTGCTGCTGCTGATCGTGGCACCCTTCGCGGCCGGCATCCTCGTGGCGCGGACACTGCCCCGGGTCGCCGGTCGGCTGCGGCCCCTGGTCGAGCCGACCGTGCTGGTGATGCTCCTGCTCATCGGCGTGGGCGGGCTGGCCTCCAACCTGTCCGGCTCCGCGGCGTACCTCCTCGAGGTGGGCCCGGCCGTCGTCGCCCAGAACGCCATGTCCCTGGCGGTCGGCTTCGCGGTCGCGCTCGCCTGCCGCATCCCGGCGGCCGCCCGTCGCGCGGTGACCCTGGAGGTGGGCGTCCGCAACACCGCGCTGGCGCTGGTGCTGGCGATCAGCTTCTTCCCGGAGTACGGCGGGGTCGCCCTGGTCGCCGCCCTCTGGGGGTTCTGGGACGTGGCGACGGGGCTGGCCCTGGCGACCTGGTGGCGACGCCGGAGTGCTCGCTCGGACGACCGCCCGGGCGAGCGCGTCAGATCGACGGGACCGACACCGCCCGTTCGGTGAGGAGCACGTCGACCCGGTCGATGAGCTCGCCGAGGTCGAACGGCTTGGCGAGGTAGTCGTCGGCGCCGGCGATCAGACCGGCACGCACGTCGCTGCGGCTGCACAGCGCCGAGAGCATGAGCAGCACCGGCTGGTCGATGCTGCGATCGGACCGCACCTCGCGCACCACCTCGAGCCCGGTCATCCGGGGCATCAGGACGTCGAGCACCGCCAGGTCGATCGGGCGCGAGCGCAGCAGCGCCAGCGCCTGCATCCCGTCGCGGGCGGCGAGGACCTCGTGACCGGTCATCCGCAAGGCGGCGACGAGCAGCTCCAGCAGGTCGGGGTCGTCCTCGGCGACGAGGAGGATCGGGGCGCCGTCCTGGTTCACGACACACGCTCCGTGCGGCGCTGCACGCGCCCGCAGTCCACGAGCATCCCCACCAGGTCGGCGTCGCTCACCCAGCGCCGGGGTGCCGGCCGGCGCTGGGTGAGGGTGCGGACCACCTCTCCGGACATCGGCACACCGAGGCGCAGCTCGTAGACGGTGTCGGTGGGAGTGAACCCCAGGCCGACCACCTCGGCGCAGCGGCACACGCCGTCCAGCGTCCGCACGACGAGGAGCTGGCCCGGCTCCAGCGGGTCGCTGGTCGCGATCCGGTGGTGGGGGACGTCGATCCCGTCGTACCCGTGCAGGTCGGCATCAGCGAGGGGAAGGTCCGCGATGATCATGAGGGCTCCTGGGTGGGGACGGATTCGGCTTCCCCCTCAGGATCGGCCGGGTCCTCAGGGGCTCCCAGGAGTCGAGCGAGATCTTCACGTGTCCTTCAGGGCCGGGGGACGGAGGTCCCGAGCGCCGGCGCCCCGGCCAGCGCGTCGGGGTCGTGCCGCGGCAGCTCCAGGACGAAGCGCATGCCGCCGCCCTCGCGCCGCTCCGCGCGCACGCTGCCGCCCTGCGCCTCGGCGAGCGCATGGGTGACGGCCAGCCCCAGGCCGGTGCCGGGCAGCTGCCCCTCGCGGGCGCTGCTGGCGCGGTAGAACTTCTCGAACAGGTGCGGCAGGTCGGCCTCCGCCACGCCGATCCCGGTGTCGAGCACCTCGATGCGCACGCGGTCGCCGGCCTCCTCCACCGCGAGCCGCACCTGACCTCCGGGCGGGGTGTACTTCACGGCGTTGCCGACCAGGTTGGCCAGCATCTGGTGCAGCCGCCTCGGGTCGCAGTACGCCGTCAGGCCGGTCGGTCCGGTGTCCGCGACCTCCAGTCGCACCTCGCCGGCGCGCGCGGCCGGCTCCAGCTCGGCGGCGACCTCGTGGACGGCCGCGTCGACGACGACCTGGACCGGCTCCACCGACACCCCGCCCGAGCGCAACCGGGCCAGGTCGAAGAGGTCGTCGACCAGGGCCTGCATGCCCTCTGCGCGTCGTCGGATGGTCTCCAACGAGCGGGCCTGCTCGGGCGAGGGCGCAATAAGGCCCAGGAGCTCGAGGTTGCCGCTGATGACCGCGAGCGGACCGCGCAGCTCGTGGCCGGCCATCGCCACGAACTCGTCCTTGAGCCGGTTGACCTGCTCCAGCTCGTCGCGCTGCCGACGGGCCACGTCGAGGGCGTCCTCGAGCTTGTCGGTCAGCGCGCGCCGCTCGTCGACGTTGGTGGCCACGAGGTCGACGTAGAGGTCCTCGCCCTCGCGCCGCGGGGTCCCCCGCAGCCAGACCCACCGCACCAGCCCGTCGGCTCCGGGGACCCGCACCTCGACGTTCACCGGGCGCCCCGCGCGCACCTGGGCCGCGACCACGTCCAGAGTGCGCGCGGAGCCCGGGTCCAGGGCGGGGCCGTCCAGCGCGCCGACGAGCCGGGCCACGACCGGGCTGAGCAGGCCGACGGGGTCCGGTGTCGCGAAGTGGCCACCGATGCGGCCGCGGGCGTCGACGCGGAGCGTGCAGAACTGGTCGTCGATCTGTCCGATGCTGCGGGTGAAGCGCGCGCGCTCCTCGGCCAGCTCGACCGCGATCCGCTCGGCCCGCGCCCATGCCTCGTCGCGACCCTCGCGCAGGGACTCCACCAGCCGCTCGAGCTCGAGCTGGGCGCTCTCGCGGGCCAGGTCGACCGCCTGGAGCCGGCGCCCGACCACGAGGGCGAGCGACACGATGACCGTCGCGCTGCCGAGCACCATGAGGGCCAGGCCGAACACCCCGTCGTACCACCCGATCCGCTCCCCGGCCAGGCGCAGCGAGCCCAGCAAGGGCAGGCCCAGCAGGGCGATCGGGACCAGCATCCGGCCCACCACGGCACCGGGGTCACGGCCCTCGAGGAGCCAGGGCACGCAGCCGCCCGGCTGTCGGGCCAGCACGGCGACCGCGAGCAGCGCCAGCACCACGGCGGTGTGCAGCGCGACCGTGGAGTAGGCGACCACGGCGTACAGCGAGGAGACGCCGTAGGCGTAGCCCAGGACGGTCACGAAGCCGACGACGAAGGTGAGCGCCGAGAGGACCTGGGGGGTGCGGACCCTGCCGCGGTCCTGGGTCAGCAACGCGACCGCGAGCGCCGTCAGGGCGATCGCCGTGGTGATCGCCATCCGCCCCGGGAGGTTGGCGCCCGCGGTGTGGGTGAAGTCGTCGACCAGCAGCTCGTCGATGCCCAGCGAGGCGCCGCTCACGTGCTCGGACAGGGTCACGAGGGTCACGGCGAGGACGGGCACCGGGAACCACTGGTGCCCGGGCACCAGCCGGCCCGTCGAGACCGAGAGCGCCAGCAGGCACAGGGCCGTGATGAGCTTCATGCTCGTGAGCCCGGGCAGCACCGTCACCAGGACCTCGACCTGCAGGACCCACCCCACCAGGACCGAGAGGGCGATGGCCGCCACCACCAGTGCCAGCACGCGCGACAGCCGCGCGGGACGGTCGGGCACGGGATCGGTCACCAGACGACGGTAGGGGTCCGGACCCGTCCCCCTCACGGGATCGGACGAGGTCGGGACCTTCGTCCCTGCCGCAGCCGGACGGCCCTCGTCAGGGGGTTTGGCGCCCCTGTCCCGACGACATCATGGGTGCGTGCGCCGCTCCCGCCCCGCTCCCCGCTCCCGTACCCCCCTCCTGCTGCCGGCCGGCACGGGCCTCGCCGCCCTGCTGCTCGCCGGCTGCGGCGGCACCCCGGTGGTCGAGCGTGCCGACCTCGAGCGCGACGTCGCGCAGACGCTGGCCGGCCAGGTCGGCACCGAGCCCGAGGTCAGCTGCCCCGACGACCTCACCGGCACCGTCGAGGAGTCGGTGCGGTGCGAGGTCACCCTCGACGGCGACCAGGTCCCCGTCGAGGTGGTGGTCACCGAGGTCGACGGCTCCGACATCGCCTACGAGGTGGCACCCACGCTGCTGGGCAGCTCCGTGGAGGAGCAGGTCTCGGCGCGCCTGGCCGAGCAGGTCGGGGTCGCCCCCGACGACGTCTCCTGCCCCGCCGACCTGGTCGGCCGGGTCGGCGAGGAGCTGCGCTGCGTGCTCACCGCCGGATCCGACGAGCTCGGCGTGACCGTGACCGTCACCGAGGTCGACGGGGCCGAGGTCGAGTTCGACGTGCAGGTCGACGAGGAGATCTCGTGACCACCCCGACGCCGGAGGCCACCGCGCTGATGCGAGGGGTCCAGCAGGCTGCCGAGGGCACGCCGTACGTCGTCACGCCGACCGCCGAGGGCTTCGACGTCTCCCTCGACGTCGTGGACGCGCAATGGTTCGGCCTGTTCAACAAGGCCGGGCTGAGCAAGGTCTACGTGCACCACGTGGCCGTCCCCTCCCCCGGCACCTACACGATCACCGACGACGCGCGCAGCGTCGAGTGGGTGGCCGGGACGCCCCGGGTCGCGGCCACCGCCGAGCGCCAGCTCGGCCGGGTCAAGGAGCTCGGGGCACAGAAGGTCTGGGCCTTCGACGAGCACGGCCGCTTCGGCGTGCAGGCCGACTTCCGCTTCGGCTCCGAGGAGGGCCGCGACCTGGTGACCGGCGTGGCCCAGCAGCTCGGCATGGAGCTGCGGCGTGGCGGCGCGGAGCGGATCGGCCTGTGGGCCGCGGGCCTGGTCGGCGTCGGGGCGGTCGTCGGGCTCGTGCTGACCGTGGTCCTCGCCCTGACCGGCTACTTCGGCTGAGGCTCGGCCTACGACCCGGGCTGCTGCGGGACCACCTCGACGGTGGCCATGAACGCCTGGAACTCCGGCACCATCTGCTCCCACTGCCGGTAGGTGCAGGTGAGCGTGTAGATCATCACGACCCGGCGGGCGGGGTCCTCGACGTCCACCAGCCCCTGCACGACCTGGGCCTGGCGGAGGTCCTGGCGGCGCCCCTCGACCGTGGCGACGGCCCCGACGGCCTGGGTGAGCGCCGGTGCGTGCTCGGTGCCCAGGGACCGGCGCTGCAGCAGCTCGACCTCCTCGGCGCCCTCGACGCGCAGCTTCTCGACCGACTCGTCGGCGATCTGCTCCAGGCTGGCGGCGTCGCTGCGCCACCCGCCGGAGACAGTGATCGTGGGGTGGTACTCCCCCGCGGCCGCGTCACGCACGGCCAGGAAGGCGGCGTTGCGGACACCGAGGGACTCCGGGTCCACCGGTGCCCACGCGTCGTCGGGCAGCGCGAAGCGCACCGGCAGCGGCAGGGCGGTGCTGCTCACAGCAGGTCTCCGATCGCGTCGATGATGTCGCCGCCGGTCTCCATGACCTCGCCCGGGTCGATGGTGATCGAGCCGCTGATCTTGCCGCCGAGGCCCCACGCCACGCCGCCGGAGCCGCCGATCTCGATCTTGCCGTCGCGGTAGCCGAGGTCGAGGTCACCCGCGATCCCGGCACCGGCCCAGCCCTCGACCGAGGCCTCGCCGCCGATGCCCCCGAGGTCGGCCTGGCCACCGATCTCGGCGCGCGCTCCGGCGAAGAGCTCGCCGCCCGCGTGCACGCCGGTGGGCCCGAGGGTCAGGTCGCCCTCGGCGCGGGCCTCGGCGCTGGCGCTGCCGCTGACCTCCCCGCTGAGGTAGCCGTACTCCCCGCCCGCCGTGCCCTCGGCCCCGAAGAGCGTGAAGGCGCCGTGGCCGTGCGCGACCAGGCCGTTGGCGTCGACCCGGCCCCCGGCCGCCCCGTCGAGACCCACCGCCCGCAGCGACCCGTCGGCGTGGACCCGCACGTCGCCCCAGTAGTCCTCGACCGACCCGTCGGCGCCCCAGAGGTACATCTCGCCCTCGACCTTGCCGAAGTTGATCGCGAACGGGCTGCTCGGCAGGCCGCCGTCGTACGTCCCGGCGGGACCGTGCGCGGGGTTGCGCCCGAAGGTGTCCTGCCAGTCGCCCCAGTCGATGCTCGGACCCTCGGCGCTGCCGGACATGCCGGGACCGCTGGAGCCCTCGGTCCGCGCGCCGGGCAGGCCGCCGAGCGCCCTCACGGCGGCGGTGCCGGCCTCGTCGAGCGCCTCGCGGGCCTCGGCCAGGATCTCCTCGGCCTCGCGGCGCAGCGACTCCCCCGGGTCGACGAACGGCCCCGGTCGGGACGGCCCGATCGAGGGGACCACCGGCCCACCGCCGTACGTCGGCACGCAGACCTGGCGGCTGACGTAGCTGTTGTAGGCCTCGACGGCCTCGTTGTGCTGCTGGACGGCCGCGCGCGTGGCCTCCTCACCCCGCTCCCACGTGGCGATCGCGTCGGCGGCGCGGCTCTGCGCGGTGGTGAGCGCCTCGGCGTACGTCGTCAGCGTCTCGGCGGTGGTGCGCAGGACGCCCGCGTAGGCGGCCCACTTCTCCTGCTCGGCCGCGCGGGCGGCGGCGTACGCCGGCTGGCCCCAGCCCCCGCTCCAGCCCGCGATGGCGATGCCGTCGACGTCGCGGGCCAGCCGCTCGACCCGGGTGGCCTCGTCGGCCAGCGTCGTCGCGTTGGTGCGGACCGAGCCGGGGTCGCCCAGGACGAGCTCGGCGGGGTCGCTCGTGCTCCCGAGCACCGCGCCGTCGGGGAGCGTCACGGGGTGCCGCCCGCGGGAGCGGTGGGCCCCGTGGAGCCGCTCGGGCTCGGGGGCCCGAGGACGGGGCCCTGGCCGGGCGACAGGAAGGGACTGCGCGGGTCGAGGAACGGGGAGGGGAGCCGGAACGTCTCGGCCACCCTGTCGTCGGTGCTCTCGTAGTGGCCGGCCGCGGTCTGCAGGTCCTCGGCCAGGTCGACCGCGCCGTCGTGCAGCGCGCGGCTGGCCTCGGTGCACTGCTCGGCCACGGCCCCCAGCCAGGCGGCGAGCTCGACGTGCCCGAGGCTCTCGGGGGTCCGGTGGGTCAGGCAGATCGAGCCCGGGCCGAGCTCCTCGGCGACGGCACGGTAGTCGCCGGACGCGGCGCGCAGCTCCTCGACGAGCACCTCGTAGGTCATCGACGTCTCCCCAGGTCGTCCCTGCGCATGCCTTTACCCTGCACCAGCTCCCGGGAAACCGCATGCCCCGGCGTCGCGCGACGCTGTTCCGGGGCGACCTCCCGGGGTCCGACTCGTGGCCCCTGCCTCTCCCCGGGCCAGCGGACCGCCAGGATGCGCAGGTGCGAGAGATGAACGGGCGCGTGGCCGTGGTGACCGGAGCAGGCGGCGGGATCGGCCGCGAGATCGCCCTCGCGCTGTCCCGGCGGGGCGTGCAGGTCGCGTGCGCCGACGTACGCCGCGAGGGGGCCGAGGAGACCGCGCGCCTGGTGCGCAGCACCGGCGGCGTGCTCGCGAGCACGCACGTCGTGGACGTCTCCTCCGCCGAGCAGGTCAGGGGCCTGGCCGACGCGGTGGTCGCCGAGCACGGCGCCTGCCACGTGCTGGTCAACAACGCCGGCGTGACCTCCGCTGGCTCCTTCGAGAAGGAGACCCTCGAGGACATCCACTGGATCATGGACATCAACGTGTGGGGCGTGGTCCACGGCTGCCACGCGTTCCTGCCGGTGCTGCGGCAGCAGGACGAGGCGCACATCGTCAACATGGCCAGCATGGTCGGGCTGCTCGGGCTCCCCCACAACGCGGTCTACGCGATGACCAAGGGCGCGGTCCGCTCCTTCTCCGAGGCCCTGCGCGGCGAGCTGGTCGGCTCCCCCATCGGGCTGACCACCGTGTTCCCCGGCGCCCACCGCACCGGCATCACCGAGTCGGCGCGGGGCTCGCAGCGCGCGCTGCTCCAGGACATGGGCCGCCACCGGATGGCCTCCGTGATGATGCGTTCGCCGGCCAAGCTGGCCGAGCAGGTCGTGACCGCGATCGAGAAGGACCGGGCCCGGGTGGTCGCCGGCGTCGACGCCCGCGTCCTGGACGTCTGGTCGCGGATGGCGCCGGGCCGCACCGGTCCGCTCGGCAGGATCACGGGCCGCGCCGAGCGGGGGTAGTCCGCACTACTTTTCACCCTCAGCTCGCGGTGAGGGTGAAAACGTGTTCGGACTAACCCCAACCGAGGCCCATGACAGGCGCCACTAGAACGTGTTCTCATGCGCGGGGGCCAGCGTCGAAGGAGAACGATGACGATCCGCGTGGTGCAGTGGGCGACCGGTGGCGTGGGCAAGGCGGCGATCGAGGCCGTGCTCGCCCACCCGGACCTCGAGCTGGTCGGGGTGTGGGTGCACTCCGAGGCCAAGCACGGCAAGGACGCCGGCGAGCTGGTCGGGCGTGAGCCGATCGGGGTCCTGGCCACCACCAGCAAGGACGAGATCCTCGCCCTCGAAGCCGACTGCGTGGTCTACAGCCCGCTCCTCCCGGACGAGTCCGAGGTCGTGGCCCTGCTGCGGTCGGGCAAGGACGTCGTGACACCCGTGGGCTGGGTCTACCCCCGGCCCGGCACCACCGCGGCGATCGACGCCGCGTGCGCCGAGGGCGGCACGACCCTGCACGGCACCGGCATCCACCCCGGTGGCATCACGGAACGCTTCCCCTTGATGGTCTCCGCGCTGAGCGCCGGGGTCACGCACGTGCGCTCGGAGGAGTTCAGCGACATCCGCACCTACAACGCCCCCGACGTGGTGCAGCACATCATGGGCTTCGGGGTCAGCCCGGAGGCCGCGATGGCCGGCCCCATCACCGACCTGCTGGGCGCCGGGTTCCTCTCCTCGGTGCGGATGATCGTCGACGAGATGGGCTTCGGCGGCGCCGACCTGACCTACGACACCGTCCAGGAGGTCGCCGTCGCCACGGCGCCGATCCCGGCACCCGTCCCGAGCGGGACCGTCGAGCCCGGTCAGGTCGCCGCCCGCCGCTTCGAGTGGCGCGCCCTCGTCGACGGGACCCCGGTCGTCTCGGCGGTCGTCAACTGGCTGATGGGCGAGGAGCACCTCGACCCCGCCTGGGACTTCGGCCCGGCCGGCGAGCGGTTCGAGGTCGAGGTCACCGGGGACCCCGACGTCCTGCTGACCTTCAAGGGCCTGCAGCCGGAGACCATCGAGGAGGGCCTGGTCCGCAACCCCGGCATCGTCGTGACGGCCAACCACTGCGTGTCCGCGATCCCGTACGTCGTCGCGGCCGAGCCCGGCATCCGCACCTACCTCGACCTGCCGCTGCTCGCCGGGCGCGCCGCCCCCCACCTCGGCAGGGACCGCGGGTGATCCTCGACCACTTCCGGCTCGACGGCCGGGTCGCGATCGTGACCGGTGCCGGTCAGGGCATCGGGCGCGGGATCGCGATCGGACTGGCCGAGGCCGGTGCGGACGTCGTCATCGGCGCGCGGACCGCGGCCGACCTCGAGGAGGTGGCCGCGCAGGTCCGCGGGACCGGCCGGCGCTCGCGACCGAGCTCGCCCCGCTGGTGCGGGTCAACGCCCTGCTGGTCGGTGGCGTCGCGACGAAGGCCGGGAGCGGCCGGCGATGGAGGTCCCGGCGCCCCCGCTGCGTCCGAGCCGCCGAGCCGCTGAGCCGCTCGTCCGACGTCCCGCGGACGCAGACGGGCCCCACCCCCGTGCCGTGCACGGTGGTGGGGCCCCGTCCCTGATGTCCGGGTGGACCGGCTGGCTCAGAAGCTGCTGGTCGGCGGGTTGGAGTACCCCGAGGCGTTCCCGGCCATCGCGTCCTCGGCCCGGGCCCGCGGGACCTGCATGTCGCTCTTGGCCTGGTCCTTGGCCTCCTGGCCCTTGCGGTAGGCGTCCTCGAGCATCCGGCCGGCCACGTCGCGGCCACCGAGGCCGAAGGCGAGGGCGAGGCCGAGGGCGAGCGCGCCCATGATCGCGGCGAAGGTGATGGTGACGATCTGCTCGGCGATCTGGAGCTGGTCCAGGATCATGAAGATCGCGATGACCATGACGACCGCGGGCACGACGGCGGCGACGACCTTGCCGGTCGGGGTCTCGCCCATGACCTTGGTGACACCCGCGGCGACCGCGCCCGAGACGAGGGCGGCGACGACGAAGATCAGCATCGCGACGATGACGTTGGGCAGGTAGGCCAGCACCTGGTTCATGAAGGTGGTGACGGCGGGGATCTTCAGCGCACCGATGGCGGCGAAGAGGAAGAACGCGAAGACGAGCCAGAACACGATCCGGCCCACACCGCGCTCGACGCTGGCCCCGGGCATGACCCGCTCGACGAAGCCGTGGGCGTCGGTCTTGTGCATGTGCTCGTCGAGGTGGACCCTTCCGAGCGCCTTCGAGACCAGGCCGCCCACGACCTTGGCCACGAGGTAGCCCACGACCAGGAGCACGAGGAAGCCGAGCACGTTGGGCAGGAAGGCGAAGAAGGTGTCGAACCCTCGTTCGATGCTGTTCTTGATGTTCACGGGGGTGTTCCTCTCGTCGGGTGGTGACGATCAGGTGCCCGAGGCCCCCGGCGAGACCCTCATCCGTCCGGGTGGGACTGTCGGCGCCCCGCCCTAGGGTCGTCCGGATGCCTGCCGACGTACGCCGCGACACCTCCCGTGCCGCCGCGCGCCTGCTCGACGTGCGCCGGATCTTCCACGAGCCGCACGTCGAGGAGTTCTCGTGCGGGCGCGAGGTCTTGGCGCGCTTCCCCGACGCGGAGCGGGTCCCCGTGCTCTCGCACCAGGCCATCCCCGCCCTGCACGGGGACGCCGCGAACGTGCGGGACTGGGTGCGGCTCAAGCGCTCCACGCTGGTCCTCGGGGAGAAGAAGTCGGTCGCCGTGCGACCCAACGGGCGGTCGGCCGACTTCATCGCACCTTCTGAGCCACGCCTCCTGAGCCGGGGTCAGCCGCGCAGCGGCTCCCCGTCGTAGCGCTCCAGCGTCACGAAGTCCTCCACCGGGGCCCTGCGCAGCCTCGTGACCTGCTTGACCGGGTGCCCCAGCGGGATGACGGTGGCGACGGCGTGGCTGTCGGGGAGCCCGAGCAGCTCCTTGACCCCGGCCTCCTCCGCGACGGCCATCGTGGTGAACGTGCCTCCGAGGCCCTCCTCGCGCGCGGCGAGCAGGATGTTCCAGGCCAGCGGGAAGACCGACCCGCCTCCGACGATCCCGACGCGGTCGAGCCCGGAGTCGGTCGCGGCCACCACGGCGAGGTCGACGCTCACCACGAGGACCACCGGCGCCTCGAGGACCGGCCGCACGAACAGCTCCGGCACCGGGGTCGCGGCGACCTGCTCGGCGGTGACCGCGGACGGCACGACGGTGTTCCAGGGGTTCTCGCCCGCGGCCACCTGGGCGGCGTACCTCTTGGCGGCGGGCGTGTTGAGCTCGACCAGCCGCTCCCGCGTCGCCCGGTCACGTACGACGGTGACGTGCGCGCCCTGGCGGTTGCCGCCGCTCGGGGCGAACCGCGCGAGGTCGAGCACGCGGTGCAGCTGCGCGTCGTCGACCTCCTCGTCGGTGAACTGGCGGACCGCGGCGGTCGTGCGCAGGACGTCGGAGAGCTCCATGCCCCCAGCCTGCCGCACCGGCCCCACCCCGCCGGCCACCCGGCGGCACCACGCGGCCCGACCGGCCCGACGGGCCGACCGGGCAGCCGACCGGGCAGCCGACCGGGGGTGGTGCGGTGCTGTTCACTGGCGGTGCGCGTCCCCCTCCCCGGACCGCCCGCACGACCAGCGACACCAGGAGGACCCGTGGCCGACCAGGACCGTGACACCGTCGCCCTCGAGGCGCGCCGCGCCGAGCTGCGCGAGCAGCACCTGCGCCCGCCCGGCGAGCGCCCCGCCTCCACCGCCCGCGGGCTGCACCACACCGCGCTCATCTCCAGCGACGTCGAGCAGACGATCCGCTTCTACCAGGACGTCCTGGGCTTCCCGCTGACCGAGCTGATCGAGAACCGCGACTACCCCGGCTCCTCGCACTTCTTCTTCGACATCGGCAACGGCAACCTGCTGGCCTTCTTCGACTTCCCCGGCCTCGACGTCGGCCCCTACGCCGAGGTGCTGGGCGGGCTGCACCACTGCGCGATCTCGGTCGAGCCCGAGCGCTGGCACGCCCTGGTGGAGCGGCTCACCGAGGCCGGCGTCGAGCACGTCGTGCACAGCGGGGTCTCGGTCTACTTCCGCGACCCCGACGGCGCCCGGATCGAGCTCATCGCCGACCCGCTCGGGGAGATGTACGGCCAGCAAGTGCTCTAGTCCTCGCGAGCCGGCGCGTCTCTCCGGAAGGATGCGCCGGCTCGGCAGCCCCACGGGTGAGCCGCCCCCACGCGGCACCGCCCGGGCCACCCGGTCCCGTAGGGTCGGGGCATGCCCCAACGCGACCTCTTCGTCGTGGTCGCCGTCGACTCGATGGTGCGACCCAACATCCGTGCCTACGGCCCCCTGCCGGAGGACGACGCCGTCGCCCTCGCCACCGAGATGAACTCCGAGCAGGGCAGCACCGGTCCCGGCACCTTCCACGCCATCCCGCTGTCCTCGCCGGCTGCGCTGGTCCGCGACCTCACGGCCCCCGAGGACTGAGCGCCGGGCTCGGCTCAGGGCTCAGCGCCGCAGCAGCTTCCGCGCCGGCCCGCGCAGCCCGACGACGTAGAAGCCGGAGTTGCCGTCGGAGTACCAGACGTGGCGACGCTCGACGTCCCACGCCGGACGGGCCATGGCGAAGGCGCCCGCCGCGGTCGGCTGGACCGTACTGCTGCCGGGCAGCACCGGCCGGTTGAAGTAGGCGACCTCGCGGGGGTTGGCCAGGTCGGAGATGTCGAAGACCCGCAGGCCGGAGACGATCATCGAGCAGGCGACGATCTTCGGGTTCCTCGGGTAGGGCACCGAGCAGTAGTGCGCGGCGTAGCCCTGCACGGGGATCGCCGCGCCGGGGTCGAGCGCCTGGTCGCCGCCGCCCAGGAAGCCGGCCTCGTGCACCTCCAGGCGCAGGTCGGAGACGACGCGGGGGCGGCGCGGGTCGTCGACGTCGATGATCCGGGCGGCGCCGACCTCGCGGTCGCCCTGGTAGTCGGCGTACTCGTCGGTCTCCAGGACGTAGCGGCGACCGCCCCGGGTGAACGGCTCGGCCGACTGCGGGATCGAGACGGTGTCCCAGGTGAGGTCGGAGACGACCCGCACCTCGGGGTCGGCCTCGCGGTCCTGGACCTCGGAGACGTCGAGGATGCGCAGGCCCGCGTTGCCCATCGCGCCCGGGGAGGAGCCGGTGACGGCGACGTACATCGTGCGACCGTCGGGCGAGAGCCGCAGGCCGTGGTAGCGCACGCCGCGCTGCTCGAAGACCTGCTCGGGATCGCGCGGGTCACTGATGTCGACGGCCGTGAGGTTGCCGCCGGCCGTGCCGGCGACCCAGAAGGTGCGTCCGTCGGGGGCGAAGCCGCTCTCGTGGCCGAAGGAGGCCTCCCTCGAGGAGGAGAGCAGCTCGGGCCGGCGGCAGTCCTTGCTCACGTCGTAGAGGTCGACGATGCCGATGTTGGTCGCCGGGTTGCCCAGGACGGCGGCGAGGATGCCGCGGCGCTTGTTGACCAGCAGCGACTCGTGCGGGCTGAGCATGGCCGGCGAGGTGAGGGTCGCGGTCTGCACGGGGTTCCGCGGGTCGCTCATGTCCAGGACGATCACCCCGAGGCCCTGCACGGCGTTGAAGAGCACGTCGCGCGGGAAGAGCAGCGTGGAGTCGTAGTAGGCGCACGTGCGGCCGGTGCGGTCGGTGTAGCGCTCGACCTTGAAGCCGCCCGAGGTGCCCTGCCGCGCGACCTGGACGGCGTTGCACTGGTAGCCCGCGAGCGCCTGTCCGGTGAGGTACTCCGCCAGCGGCACCCGCCCCTGGGTGCCGGTCTCGGGACGGTCCTGCGGCGAGGTGCAGCGCGCCTGAGGGGTGCCTGCGCGATCAGCCTCGTCGGCGGCGGTGCCGAGCTGCGCGGCACCCAGGGTGCCGGCACCGAGGGCCAGCGAGGCGGCGACGAGCAGGAGACGGCGTACGGCGGGGCGTGCTGGCTTCACCTCCGCAGGGTAGCCGCGGGAGTGACCGCCATCACGCGAACGGCCGACTTCTGGAAGGGTGGCCCGGTGACCACCCCAGCACCGGACGAGGACGAGGTCGCGCGCCGCAGCGCCGCGCACATGTGGGACGCCGACGCGGCCAGCCGGGCGCTCGGCATGCGCCTGGTCGCGGCCGGGCCCGGGACGGCCACGGTCTCGATGGTCGTGCGCGAGGACATGGTCAACGGCTGGGACGTCTGCCACGGCGGGGTCGTCGCGACGCTGGCCGACAGCTGCTTCGCGGTCGCGTGCAACTCCCGCGGGACGGTGACGGTGGCCTCGGGCTTCGACGTCTCCTTCCTGGAGAGCGCGCGGCTCGGCGAGGAGCTCGTGGCCGTCGGCCGAGAGGTCGCGCTCCGCGGCCGATCGGGCCTGTACGACGTCGAGGTCCGTCGCGCGGACGGGACCCTCGTCGCGGCGTTCCGCGGGCGCAGCCGCTCGCTCGGCACGCCGAACCCCGCGCTGCCCTCGCCGACCTGACCCACCGAGGACACGAACAGGTGTCACACACGCCCCGGCCCCGCACCGAGCGGCTCGACGCCCTCGGCTTCGCGATCGTCACCGACGGCGAGGGGAACGGCCGCGTCGTGGGCACGCTGCTCAACACCACCGACGAACCGGCCGCCCTCGTCTCGGCCGAGGTCGACAGCGAGCGCGGCCCCGTGACCGCCGCGGTGCTGGAGGAGGAGATCGACCTGCCGCCGGGCGAGCCGGTCGAGCTGGCCCGGGTGCCGGCCGTCGCGGTGCAGGCCGACGACCTTCCGGTCGGGTTCTTCGTCGAGCTCACGCTCGGGCTCGACGACGGCAGCACGGTGGACCTGCTGGTGCCCGTCGAGCCGCAGGAGGGGCCGTACGCCGAGATCGAGGTCGTCACGCCCCCGGACGGTGACGTCACTCCCTGAGCGACGACGTCCTCGGCGGCCCCTGCCGGACGCTCCAGGAGCCGCGCCCCGGTCCAGCGGCGTGACCGCCACGGTCACCCGCGGGGCCACCCGCCCGGTACCGGGGCACGGCCCCTGGGGTCGGGAGGTGTCGGGGCGCGGTCGGAGGAGCCCGCCGCACCCCGCGCGGTCGGCGTGACGATTCACCCGATCCCCGCACGAGAGGTGCCGGGCCTGGCCGCTGGACAAGCCTGCCTGCCGAGGCGCGCGGGTGCGCGCGCTCCGGGGCGGACTTCACGGCTTCTTCATGTGGTTGTGGGTGCCTGCCCGTACCGTTCGCCCATGACCTCCCACTGCGCCTGCGGCCTCCTCGCGGTCGCACGCTGCGGGCGGTGCGACCAGCCCAAGTGCCACACCCACATGACCCACACCTACGGCAGCACCACCGTCCGCAGCCTCTGCGCCGAGTGCGCCGCCGAGGTCGACCGCGAGAACACCCGCGAGCGGCAGCGCGTCGACGTGCGGCTCCTGCAGACCGATGCCCACCACCGCCGCGCCGTGCAGGCCACCGTCGAGCGGCTGGTCGAAGCGGGCTCGCCCGGCGCCGTCCCGCACGTCCTGGTGACCCCGCGGCGACTGCTGCCCGACCGCACCGAGAAGCAGGGCGTCGACGGCTTCCCCGTCGGGATCCTGCGCTACCGCTTCACCGGCGCCTCGGTCTCGACGGAGGGCGAGGACGCGGTCATGACCGAGGAGGCCGAGGCGCTCGTGCTCACCGACGGCCGGGTCGTGGCCGTCGGCGGGGGCGAGCTCGTCGACGTCGACCACGGGGTCGTCCGCGACCGGCTGGAGGCGTTCGCCCGCCGGCACGGGGTCACCCCCGCGGGCTAGGACCGTCCGACCAGCCGCACGGGGACGGCCCAGCGCGCCCCGTCCTCGGTGCGGATCACCAGGCGGGCCCACTCGGCTCGTCCGGCGGCCAAGGCCGCGCGCCCGCAGTCGAGGAGGCGCGCACCGGGCAGACCGATCGATCTGGAGGTCCAGCACGGCACCAGCTGCCGGACAGGACCTCCAGTACGACCAACCCGTGCTGCCGAGCCGTCCCGTTCTTCCGCGGGACTGGTCGGCTCGGCGCGCGAACACAGCGCACGCGCCCACGGTCAACGCGGGTCATCGACCACAAGCACTCATGTCGCGCCCACGACCTGGTCCCGACGACGCCCCCGCCGGGCCCGCGCTGCTTGACCACGCCGTGGCCCCGCGGTCCCGCAGACCCGAGGCCGTCAGGCGAGCGAGCGGGCGAGGACCGCGCGGCGGCGTACGTCGGTGGCGCGCTCTCCGAAGCCGACAGCGCCCGGTCGCGGAGGTGCCGCTCGACGTACGCGCGGGCCGCGGCAGCGTACGCCGCGGGGCCGTCGGACCGGCCGGGCGACGCGAGCGCGCCGACGAGCTCCAGCAGCTCGCCCTCGTGGACCACGGCGGGGTCGTCCTCACGGACCGTCGAGCCGACCAGGCGCGCCAGCGCCTCGGCGTACGGGTTCTCCCCGGAGCCGAACGGCACCATGACCGGTCGGGGCAGCGCGGCGATGCCGGTGGCCTCGGCGAAGACCTCCTGGGGCACCTTCAGCACCAGCTCCTCCAGCCCCTGGGAGAAGCCGCGCATGAACGGGCGGTCGGCGTCGCAGACCAGCAGCTGCCCCGGCTGGAGGGTCCGCACCCCGTCGTCGTGGTAGTAGAACGCCTCCCCGCAGACCCACCATCCCCCTGTGGGAGCCTGTGGCACGTGACCGAGCAGCAGCCGCGCGCGCGGAGGGGGCGTCCGGGCCACGACCGCGCGGCGGTCCTGGCCGCGGCGGTGGCGCTCTTCATCCGCAAGGGGTACGACGCCACCACCATCGACGACATCGCGAAGAGCCTCGGGGTCACCAAGTCGGCGGTCTACCACCACGTCGACTCCAAGGAGGAGCTGCTCTCGGCGGCACTCGCCGAGGCGCTCGACGAGCTCGACGCGACCGTGGCCGCCGCGACCCAGGCCGACGGCCCCGCGACCGAGCGGTTGCACGAGGCCGTGCGCCGCAGCGTCGAGGTGCTCGTGGCCCACCAACCCGCCGTGACCCTGCTGCTGCGCGTGCACGGCAACACCGCCACCGAGGTCGCCGCCCTGGAGCGCCGGCGCCGGATCGACCGCGCCCTGGCCGGGCTGGTCCGCGACGCCGTCGAGGAGCGTGGCCTGCGCGGCGACCTCGACCCCGACGTGGTCAGCCGGCTGCTCTTCGGCATGGTCAACAGCCTGGTCGAGTGGTACCGCCCGACCGGCCCGGTCAGCGGCGAGCAGCTGGCGCAGGCCCTGACCGCGCTCGCCTTCGAGGGCCTCGACGCCCGCTAGCTCCAGGTCACCGCGGCGGGCGCCGGTCGACGATCCGCCGCATCTTGCCCACCGACCGCTCGACGCTCTCGGGGTCGACGACGTCTACGCCCACCGACACCCCGATCGAGCTCTTCACCAGGTGCCGCAGCTCCGCGCCGGCCTGACGGCCCGTCTCGGCGTCGGCGCCCTCGCGCCGCTCGACCAGCACCGTGAGCGAGTCGAGGTTGCCCTCGCGCTCCAGCACGCACTGGAAGTGCGGGGACAGCGCCGGCAGCTGCAGCACCAGCTCCTCGATCTGGGTCGGGAAGAGGTTGACCCCGCGCAGGATGATCATGTCGTCGGTGCGGCCGGTGACCTTCTCCATCCGCCGCATCGTGCGCGCGGTGCCCGGCAGCAGCCGGGTCAGGTCGCGGGTGCGGTAGCGCAGCACCGGCATCGCCTGCTTGGTCAGCGAGGTGAGCACCAGCTCCCCCTCCTCGCCGTCGGGCAGCACCTCTCCGGTCACCGGGTCGATGACCTCGGGGTAGAAGTGGTCCTCCCAGACGTGCAGCCCGTCCTTGGTCTCCACGCACTCGCTGGCCACGCCGGGGCCGATCACCTCCGAGAGCCCGTAGATGTCGACGGCGTGCATGTCGAGGCGCTGCTCCATCTCGCGGCGCATGTCGTTGGTCCACGGCTCGGCGCCGAAGATGCCGACCTTGAGCGAGGTGCTGCGCGGGTCGATCCCCTGCCGCTCCATCTCGTCGATCACCGAGAGCATGTACGACGGCGTCACCATGATGATGTCGGGGCGGAAGTCCTGGATCAGCTGGACCTGCCGCTCGGTCATGCCCCCGGAGACCGGCACCACCGTGCAGCCGAGCCTCTCCGCGCCGTAGTGCGCCCCGAGCCCGCCGGTGAACAGCCCGTAGCCGTAGGCGTTGTGCAGCACGTCGCCCGCCCGACCGCCGGCCGCACGGATGCTGCGGGCCACCACGCTCGCCCACACGTCGAGGTCGTCGAGGGTGTAGCCCACGACGGTCGGCTTCCCGGTCGTGCCGGACGAGGCGTGGATCCGCGCGACCTGCTCGCGCGGCACCGCGAACATCCCGAACGGGTAGTTCTCCCGCAGGTCCGCCTTGGTCGTGAACGGCAGCTTCGCCAGGTCGGCGAGCTCCTTCACGTCGTCGGGGTGCACGCCCGCGGCGTCGAGCGACGCACGGTAGTGCGGGACGTTGTCGTACGCGTGGCGCACCGACCAGCGCAGCCGCTCGGTCTGGAGCGAGCGCAGCTCGTCGAGCGAGGCGGTCTCGATCGGCTCGAGGTCCCCGGGGCGCGGGCTCAGGTCCTTCACTCTGCTGTCCTCCAGTCGTAGAAGCCGGAGCCGGTCTTGCGGCCCAGCCGCCCGGCGGCGACCAGGTCGCGCAGGACCTGCGGCGGCTCGAAGCGGGGCCCGAGCTCGCGGGCCAGGTGCTCGGCGATGGCCAGCCGTACGTCGAGGCCGACGATGTCCGTGGTGCGCAGCGGCCCCACCGGGTGGCGGTAGCCCAGCGTCATCGCGGTGTCGATGTCCTCCGCGGAGGCGACCCCCTCCTCGAGCATCCGCATCGCCTCCAGGGCGATCGCGACCCCGAGCCGGCTCGAGGCGAAACCGGGGGCGTCGGTGACGGTGATGGCCGTCTTGCCGAGCGCCTCGACCCAGCCCTGTGCCTGCGCCACGAGGTCGGCGTCGGTGCGGGACCCGACCACGACCTCGACCAGTGCGCTGGCCGGGACCGGGTTGAAGAAGTGCAGCCCCAGGAACCGCTCGGGCCGGGCCAGGTGGGCGGCGATGCCGTCGATGGACAGCGAGCTGGTGTTGGTGGCGAGCACGGCGTCGGGCGCGACCGCCTCGGCCGCGGTGAGCACCTGCGTCTTGAGCGCCGGGTCCTCCGGGACGGCCTCGACCACGAGCCCGCAGCCCGCCAGGGCAGCCGCGTCGGCGCTGGTGACGAGGCGGGCGGCGTACTCCTCCGGCGGGGCGGCGGTCTTCCCGCGCTCGTACGCCGTCGCCAGGCTGTCGAGGACCCGCTGCCGAGCCTGCGCGGCGGCCTCGGCGGACGCCTCCACGACCACGACCGACGAGCCGGCGACCAGGAAGCCGTGCGCGATGCCGGCGCCCATCCGGCCGCCGCCGTGCACACCGACCGCTGCCGGGAGGTCGGGGGACGGGTCGGTGGGGGGCGCGCTCATGAGTCCTTGTCCTTCCGACGGTCCAGGAAGGCCGTCATGCGGGCGTGCTTCTCCTCGGTCTCGAAGAGCACCGCCTGGGCGAGGTCGTCGACGAAGGGGTGCGCCTCACGGGGCGCGTGGAAGACCGCCTTGGTGAGCCGGGTGGCCAGCGGCGCCTGCCGGGCGATCGAGTCGGCCCACCGGTGTCCGGCGGTGAGCAGCTCGTCGGGCTCGACGACCTCGTTGAGCAGCCGCACCGACCGCGCCTCCTCGGCGTCGAGGACCCGGCCGGCCAGCAGGACCTCCTTGGCCAGCGGCTCCCCCACGAGCTCGGCGAGCCGCCAGGCCGCCCCGGCGGCGGCGAGGATCCCCAGGCCTGTCTCGGGATTCCCGATCCGGGTGCGCGGCGTGCCGATCCGGAAGTCGCAGGCGTAGGCGAGCTCCGCACCGCCACCGAGCGCCCAGCCGTCGACCAGGCCGATCACCGGCATGGGCAGCCGGCGGATCCGGTCGAAGATCGCGGAGTTGATGCCGCGCAGGGCGTCGTCGCGGCGACGCTCGCGCAGCTGGGCGATGTCGGCACCGGCGGCGAAGACCCCGCCCTCGCCGACGAGGATCGCGATCCGCGGGTCGGCCTCGAGCGAGGCGCACGCGGCGTGCAGCTCGTCGACCATCTGCTGGTCGATGGCGTTGCGGACCTCGGGGCGGTCGAGCACCAGCACGACGCGGTCGTCGTGCTCCTCGACCCGGACCGCTGTCCTGCCGGCGCTCACGCGTCGAAGTCCACGACGACCTCGTCGCCCACCGGCCACGTCTGGCAGGTGAGGACGAACCCACGCTCGACCTCGTCGTCGTCGAGTGCGTAGTTGCGCCGCATGTCGGCCTCGCCGGAGACCAGGTGCGCCCGGCAGGTGCCGCACACCCCGCCCTTGCAGGCGAACGGCAGGTCGTTGCGCACCGCGCTGGCGCCGTCGAGGATGCTCTGCCCCTTCGGCATCGGCGTGACCGTCGTGCGGCCGTCGAGGGTCACGGTCACCTGGGAGACCTCGCCCTCGAGGACCTTGTCCTCGCGGCGCACCTCGGGGGGCGGCTCGTCGACGTAGAACAGCTCGAGGTGGATCCGGTCCTTCGGCACGCCGAGCTCGGTCAGCACCGCGCGCGCGTCGGTGGTCAGCCCCAGCGGGCCGCACAGCCACACGTGGTCGACGTCCGCGAGCGGCACCAGCAGGTCGAGCAGCCGGCGCAGCCGATCGGCGTCCAGCCGACCGGAGAAGAGCTCGGTGTCGCGCGGCTCCCGGGAAAGCACGTGGACGAGGTCGAAGCGCGCGGGGGCGCGGTTCTTCAGGTCGGCGAGCTCCTCGGCGAACATCACCGAGGAGGACGTGCGGTTGCCGTAGAGCAGCGTCACCTGCGAGTCCGGGTCGGCCAGCACCGAGGAGGCGATCGAGAGCATCGGCGTGATGCCCGAGCCGGCCGCGATGCACAGGTGCCGTCCCGAGGTGGTGGGGTCGGCCTTCATGGAGCCGGTCGGCGGCCCGACCTCCACGACGTCACCCGGGCGGACCTGCCGCACCAGCCACGACGAGAACAGCCCGTCGGGGATCTCGCGGACGCCGACGCGCAGGTCGGCGCCGGCGGGCGCGCAGATGGAGTAGGACCGGCGGTGCTCGACCCCGTCGACCTCGCGCCGCAGGACGATCGACTGGCCGGGCGCGAAGGCGTAGGCGTCACGCAGCTCGGGCGGCACCGCGAAGGTGACGGCCGCGGCGTCGTCGCACAGCCGGTCGACCCGCGACACCGTCAGGGCGTGGAAGCCCGGAGTGGTCGTCGTACGAGCCGTGTCGGCGCTCGCGTCGGTGACGGTCATCAGATCTCCTTGACGTGCTCGAACGGCTCGAGGCAGGCGGTGCAGCGGTACGACGCCTTGCAGGCCGTCGGGCCGAACTCCGAGACCACCTCGACGGCCGGTGAGGCGCAGCGCGGGCAGGTCAGCGCGCGGCGGGTGGGCATCAGGTTGAGCGGCACGGGGCCGTCGCGGCGCGGGGCGGCGCCCGGCGGGGAGATGCCGTGCTCGCGCAGCGCCCGGCGGCCCTCGTCGCTGATCCAGTCGGTCGACCAGGCCGGGTGCAGCCGCACCCTCACCTCGACGTCGGACCAGCCGGCGTCGGTGAGCGCGTGCACGAGGTCGTCGCGCATCGTGGCCATGGCCGGGCAGCCGGAGTACGTCGGCGTGATCGTCACGACCACGTGGCCGGGACCCTCGACCTCGACGTCGCGCAGCACGCCGAGGTCGGCCAGCGTCAGCATCGGCATCTCGGGGTCGGTGACCTGCGCTGCCACGGCCCGCGGGTCGGCGTACCCCGTCCTCACCGTCACCACCGCGCTCACCAGCGGCCGGCCGGGTGCGCGCGGGCGACCGACTGCATCTCCGCCAGGACCTTGCCGAGCGCCTCGGTGTGCACGCCGTCGCGGCCGGTGCGACCACCCAGGCCTCCGGTCCGCTTCACCTCGGGGACCTCGAGGCCGGCGGCGGCGAGCACCTGGTCGAGCAGCACGTCGACCTCGGCTGCGACGTCGGCCGGGTCGACGGCGACGCCGTCGGCGGCCAGCGTGCGCTCGACCTCGTGGGTACGGTCGAGCTCCCAGCGCAGCGGCCACACGGTCGCCAGCGCTGCCTCGGTGCGGCGACGCGACTCCTCGGTGCCGCTGCCCAGGGTGACGACCCAGCGCGCGGCGTGGTCGCGGTGGTAGGCCAGCTCCTTCACTGCCTTCGCTGCGATCGCCGACAGCACCGCGTCGCGGCTGGTGGCCAGGCGCTGCATGAGCGCGAGCCGCCAGGTCGACGCGACGAGCAGCCGCACCGTGGTCACCGCGAAGTCCCCGCGGTCGCCCTCGACCAGCCGGACGTTGCGGAAGGCGTCCTGGTCGCGGAAGAAGGCGAGCGCGTCCTCCGGCGGCACCGGCGAGCCCTCGGGCAGCACCGGGACGACCGACGGGTCGGCGGCCGCGGCCCGCGCGAGCAGCAGCCGCGCCTGGCCGAGCAGGTCGAGCGCGACGTTGGCCAGCGCGATGTCCTCCTCCAGGTCGGGCGCGTTGCTGCACCACTCCGAGAGCCGGTGGGACAGGACGAGGGCGTCGTCACCGAGCATCAGGCAGTACGCCGCCAGGGCAGCGCCGTCGACACCCTCGGGCAGCGTCGTGTCGACGCCGGCCAGGGGGTCCTCGAAGTCGGTGCCGAACGCCCACTGGGAGTCGTCGCCGCCGAGCAGCCCGTCGTAGACCGAGTCGTCGTTCATCGCCGGCCCCCGCTCACATGTGGGGGACGTCGGCGGGGACGTCGTAGAAGGTGGGGTGGCGGTAGACCTTGTCGCCGGCGGGGGCGAACAGCGGGTCCTTCTCGTCGGGGCTGGAGGCCGTCACGTCGGAGGCCTTCACGACCCAGATGCTCACGCCCTCGTTGCGCCGGGTGTAGACGTCGCGGGCGTTGCGCACCGCCATCTCGGCGTCGGCCGCGTGCAGCGACCCGACGTGGACGTGGTTGAGGCCGCGCTTGCCGCGCACGAAGACCTCCCACAGCGGCCACTCGCCCCTGACACCCCCGGCGGCCGCGCTCATGCCGACACTTCCTGCGCCTGCTGGGCGGCGGCCTGCTGGGCGGCGAACGCGCTGGCCGCCTCGCGGACCCAGGCACCCTCCTCGTGGGCGCGCCGGCGGTGGGCGATCCGCTGGGCGTTGCACGGGCCCTCGCCGCGCACGACGGCGGCGAACTCCTCCCAGTCCGGCTCGCCGAAGTCGTAGTGGCCGCGCTCGGCGTTCCACGCGATCGCGGGGTCGGGCAGCGTCACGCCCAGGCGCTCGGCCTGCGGCACGGTCATGTCGACGAACTTCTGCCGCAGCTCGTCGTTGGTGTCGCGCTTGATCCCCCACGCCATCGACTGGGCGGTGTTGGGCGAGGCGTCGTCGGGCGGGCCGAACATCATCAGCGCCGGCCACCAGAACCGGTCGACCGACTCCTGCACCATCGCGCGCTGCGCGTCGGTGCCGCGCATCATCGTCATGAGCAGCTCGAAGCCCTGCCGTTGGTGGAAGGACTCCTCCTTGCAGATGCGGATCATCGCCCGGCCGTAGGGGCCGTACGACGTGCGGCACAGCGGCACCTGGTTGGCGATCGCCGCCCCGTCGACCAGCCAGCCGATCGTGCCGACGTCGGCGTAGGAGAGCGTGGGGTAGTTGAAGATCGAGGAGTACTTCTGCTTGCCCTCGATCAGCAGCTCGGTCAGCTCGGCCCGGGAGACGCCGAGCGTCTCGCAGGCGGAGTAGAGGTAGAGCCCGTGGCCGGCCTCGTCCTGGACTTTGGCCAGCAGCGTGGCCTTGCGGCGCAGCGAGGGCGCGCGGGTGATCCAGTTGCCCTCCGGCTGCATCCCGATGATCTCGGAGTGCGCGTGCTGGGCGATCTGGCGCACCAGGGTCTTCCGGTAGCCCTCCGGCATCCAGTCGCGCGGCTCGATCCGGTCGTGCCGCGCCACCACGGCGTCGAACTGCGCCTGCAGCTCCCGCTCCTGCTCCACCTGCGTCACACGGACCTCCTGAGGACTTTCCTGACCGATCGGTCTGTAATACGGTGACACGACTGCCGACGGGACGCAAGAGCCCCGCCGGACCTCGGCGCGGGACCGACCGCGACCCCGATCCCCAGGAGGACCACGTGGCCCGACGCCTCGAGAGCTACGCCGCCGGCAGCTGGTACGCCGCCCCCGACGAGGGCGCTCCGCTGCTCGACGCCGTGACCGGCGAGGAGGTCGCGCGGCTGTCCTCGACCGGCCTGGACCTGGCGGCGATGGTCCGACACGGCCGTGAGGTCGGCGGCCCGGCCCTGCGCGCGCTCACCTTCCACGAGCGCGCCGGCCTGCTGAAGGCCCTGGCCAAGCACCTCGGCTCCCCCGAGGTGAAGCAGGAGCTCTACGACCTGTCGTACTCCACGGGCGCCACGCTGCGCGACACCCAGGTCGACGTCGACGGCGGCATCGGCACGGTCTTCTCGATCGCCTCCAAGGGCACCCGGGAGCTGCCCAACGACACGATCGTCCTCGACGGCCCGCCCGAGCAGCTCGGCAAGGGCGGCTCGTTCCTGGGGCAGCACCTGTGGACCTCGCGGCCCGGTGTCGTCGTGCAGCTCAACGCCTTCAACTTCCCCGTGTGGGGGATGCTCGAGAAGCTCGCACCCACCTTCCTCGCCGGGATGCCGACGATCGTCAAGCCGGCCCCGCAGACGGCGTACGTCACCGAGCTGGCGGTGCGGCGCATCATCGAGGCCGGCATCCTGCCGGAGGGCACGCTGCAGCTGCTGGCCGGCGGTCCCGAAGGGTTGCTCGACCAGCTCGACGTGCACGACGTCGTGGCCTTCACCGGCTCCGCCCGCACCGGCGACCTGCTGCGTCAGCACCCGCGGGTGCTGCACCACGGCGTGCGGCTGCAGGTCGAGGCGGACTCCCTCAACTGCTCGATCCTGGGCCCCGACGCCGGCCCGGGCACCCCCGAGCACGAGCTCTTCGTCAAGGGCCTGGTCACCGAGATGACGGTCAAGGCGGGCCAGAAGTGCACCGCGATCCGCCGCGCGATCGTGCCGCGCGAGCACCTCGACTCGGTGGTCGAGGCGGTCACCGCGCGGCTGGCCACAACCACCGTCGGCGACCCGCGCGCCGAGGGCGTGCGGATGGGTGCGCTGGTCAGCCTGGCCCAGCGGGACGCCGTCCGCGACGCCGTACGCCGCCTGGCCGGTGCCGGCGAGATCGTGTTCGGCGACCCGGAGCGGGTCGAGGTGGTCGGCGCCGACGCCGAGCGCGGCGCCTTCGTCTCCCCCGTGCTGCTGCGTGCCGACGGCGACGCCCCCGAGCCGCACGACGTCGAGGCGTTCGGGCCGGTGTCGACCGTGATGGCCTACGACGACCTCGACCACGCCGTCGCGCTGGCTGCCCGCGGCCGCGGCAGCCTGGCCGGCTCGGTCGTCACCCACGACCCCACCGTGGCTCGGCACCTCGTGCTCGGCCTGGCGCCGTGGCACGGCCGTTTGCTGGTGCTCGACCGCGACGACGCGGCCGAGTCGACCGGCCACGGCTCGCCGCTCCCCGTGCTCGTGCACGGCGGTCCGGGCCGGGCCGGTGGCGGCGAGGAGCTGGGCGGCACGCGCGCGGTGCTGCACCTGATGCAGCGCACCGCCGTGCAGGGCTCCCCCGACGCGCTGACCGCGATCACCGGCCGCTGGACCACGGGCTCGGCGCGCAGCGCCGGCGACGTGCACCCCTTCCGCAAGAGCCTGGCCGAGCTGCGCATCGGCGACACGATCGTCTCGGGGTCGCGCACGGTCACGCTCGAGGACATCGAGCACTTCGCGGAGTTCACCGGCGACACCTTCTACGCCCACACCGACCAGGCAGCGGCCGAGAAGAACCCGCTCTTCGGCGGGATCGTCGCCCACGGCTACCTCGTGGTCTCCCTGGCCGCCGGACTCTTCGTGCACCCCGACCCCGGCCCGGTGCTGGCCAACTTCGGCGTCGACCAGCTGCGCTTCCTCACGCCGGTCAAGGCCGGCGACACGATCGCGGTGACGCTGACGGTCAAGCAGATCACCCCGCGCACCAGTGCCGACTACGGCGAGGTCCGCTGGGACGCCGTCGTCACCAACGCCGACGGCGCCCCGGTGGCGACGTACGACGTGCTCACGCTGGTGGCGAAGACCTGGCCGTCCGACGGCGACGACTGACAGGGTCGCGGACGTGGACATCCGTTCGCTCGGCTTCCGGACCGACCTCGCGCTGCTGCGCCTCTCGGGATCGGTGGTGGAGGACCGCGGGACCTACGTCGCGGCACGGACGCCGGAGAACCCGACCTTCCGCTGGGGCAACTTCGACCTCCTCGCCGCGCCGCCGAGCGCCGAGGAGGTGCCGGCCGTGCTCGCGAGGTACGACGCCGACCTGCCCGACGGCGACTTCCGCACCCTGGGCGTCGACGGGACGACCGACCAGTCCGACGCGCTCGCCTCGCTGGTCGCGGCGGGTCTCTCCCCGGACCCCGGGACGGTCCTGACCGCCACCACGACGCACGCCCCACCGCGGCCGAATACCGAGGTGCGGCTGCGCCGGCTCACGTCCGACGACGACTGGGCCCAGCGGGCCGCGCTGTCCCTCGCGGTGGACGCCGCCGACCCGGACGGCGACGGCCCGGCGTACCGGCTCTTCGCCGAGCGTCGGGCCCTGTCCAACCGCGCGCTGTGCGAGGCCGGGCACGCCACGTGGTGGGGCGCGTTCCTCGGCGACCGGCTGGTGTCGGCGATGGGCCTGGTCGACGCCGGCGACGGCCTCGCGCGCTTCCAGTCCGTCGAGACCCACCCCGACCACCGCGGGCGGGGGATCGCCGGCACGCTGGTGCACCGGGTGGCCGCGCACGGCTTCGACGAGGTGGGCGCCCGCACCCTGGTCATGGTCGCGGACCCCGACTACGTGGCGATCCGCGTCTACCGCTCGGTGGGCTTCCGCGACACCGAGGTGCAGACCCAGCTGGACCAGCGCGGCAGGTGACCCGCGGGCCTCCGCCGAAGGACCGAGGCCCCGGACCGCTGTGTCGTCGTTCCCTCCGCCCGCACGGCCCACCTGCGGCACCCTGGAGGTCCGGGGTGGGCCCGGGAGAGGTCCAGGGAGGGAGCCGGTCGTGAGCGGTGGCACGCACGAGCGGTCGGGGCCCGAGCACCGCGCCCCGGCGGCGCCGACCGACGCCTCCGGCGGCACGCCCGAGGACCTGCCGGTCCCCCGCGGCCTGGTGGTGCTCGACATCGTCCTGAAGACGGTGCTGCTGTGGCTCGTCGTGCGCACGGCCATCGACCCGTCGTGGGGCAACCTCGAGGGCAAGGCCCCGATGTTCCGGGCGATCACCTACCCGATGCTGGCCGCCGTGCTGCCGGCGATCTGGGTCGTCCGGTCCTGGCGCGGCCTGCCGGAGCGCCCCTTCCCGTGGCTGGCCGACGTGCTCGTCACGGCGACCTGCTTCAACGACTTCCTGGGCAACCGGCTGGACCTCTACGACGCGGTGACGTGGTTCGACGACGCCGTGCACTTCCTGGTCAACGCCGCGCTCGCGGCCGCTGTGGTGCTGCTGTGGTGCACGCCCGCGACCCGGCTGCGCGACGTGCTCGCCCGGGCCGTCGCGGTGACGACGAGCCTGGCGCTGGCGTGGGAGATCTGGGAGTACCGCGCGTTCATCGACCGCATCGGCGAGCGGTTCAGCGCCCACGCAGACACCCTCGGCGACCTCGGGCTCGGCTGGGCCGGCGCCGTGGTGGGGGCGCTGCTGGTCGTCACCACGTGGCGGCGGCAGGAGCAGCTGGCCGGGCTCGGGCCCGCGGAGCCGGAGCACCGCGCGGGCTGAGGGCTCCGCGCGGCTCAGCTGCTGCGTGTCAGCGGCCCGTGGTGCCCGTGCGGCAGCTCCTCGGCCAGCGACAGGGCGACCAGCACGCTGGGCAGCACCGCCTTCGCCGTACGCCGGTAGCCGGCCCCCGAGGGGTGGAACCGGTCCACGGCGAACATCTCGTCGGGCCGGGTCACGAAGAACGGACCCACGACGTCGGCCAGGGAGACCGCCAGCCCGCCGAGCTCGGTGACCACCTCGCGCTGCGCGGCGGCCAGCTGGCGCGAGCTCACCCCGGCCAGCGCGCGCAGCGGCTGCTGGAGCACCGACAGCGCGCCGAGGTCGGGACACGTGCCGACCACGACGGGGATCCCGCGCTCCCGCAGGGTCCGCACCGCCTCGCCGAGGTGGCGGCGCGACTCCGAGACCCGCACACGGTGGGTGACGTCGTTGCCGCCGACGACGACCACCGCGACGTCGGGCCGGTAGCCGGCGGGCAGCCCGGCCAGCTGGGCCCGCAGCTGCGAGGTCTCGGCACCGACCCGCGCAGCGACGTGCAACCGCACGGAGCGCCGGGCCTTCTTGGCCAGCCGCTTGGCCAGCTGGGCACCGAAGGTGGCGCCGGGGTCCTCGGCGCCGAGCCCGGCGGCGATGGAGTCGCCGAGGACGAGCAGCTCGATCGGGTCGCCGTACTTCTTCTTCCACAGCCCGTCGGCGCGGTGCGCGTCCTCGCCGAGCGGTTTCCCGACCACGGCCCGCGCCGCGCGCGCCTGGAGCGAGAGCACTCCCCGCCCGGCCACCAGGCCGCCGACCACGGCGCCCGCGCCGCCTCCCAGCCACCACCGCGCTCGCACCTGCCCAGCAGACCCGGCCCGACCGACGCGCAGGTGGCCACGGGGCGAGCACCGGACGAGCGGCCGGTGACACCGGCCGTGACAAGGACCGTGACATCGACCGAGCGTTCCACGAGCGTTCACGGCAGCGTCGTCGCCGCGTGGCGGCGGCTGCGACCCGGCTCCCTAGCGTCCCGGCGTGGTCACGCGCGGGTTCCTCGGGTACGTGCTGGTGCTCCTCGGCGGGCTGGTGGTCTCGGTCCTGCCAGGGTCGCACCCCCTCGACGCCATCGCGTGGCGGCACCACACACCAGGCCGGCTGGTCGGGCTGACAGTGGTGGTCCTCGGCCTCGGGCTCGCCTGCTGGGCGTGGCTGGAGCTGCTCCGGCTCGTGCGCGCGACCTCGGGTCCCGACCGGCTGCCGCTCGTGCTGCGCGCCACCGGCTGCTGGTCGCTGCCGCTGCTGCTGGCGCCGCCGATGTTCAGCCGCGACGGCTGGAGCTACGCCGCGCAGGGGGTGATGGCCCACCTCGACCACTCGCCGTACGACGTCGGGCCGGCGGTCCTGGCCGGGTCCATCAGCGAGGCGGTCGACCCGATGTGGCTGGACACCCCGGCGCCGTACGGCCCGCTGCCGCTCGCCTGGGGCGACCTGGCCGCCGACCTCACCCGGGACCCGTGGGCGCTGGTCGTCGCGCACCGGCTGCTGGCGGTCCTCGGGCTGGTGCTGCTCGCGCACGCGGTGCCCCGGCTCGCGGCGGCCTGCGGGCGCGACCCGGCGCTCGCCGCCGCGCTGGTGCTGCCCGGCCCGCTGGTCCTCGCCCACGGCGTCGCCGGCCTGCACAACGACCTGCTCATGGTGGGGCTGATGGCATGGGCCCTGGCGGTCGCCGTCGAGGGTCGCTGGGTCCTGGCCGCGGCGCTCGGCGGCGCGGCGGCGGCGGTCAAGGTGCCCGGCGGGCTGGTCTGCCTGGCGGTCGTCCTGGTCTCGCTGCCCGCGACGGCCCACCTCGCCGACCGGGTACGCCGGGCCGCGCAGGTCGCCGGGGTCGCGACCGCCACCCTGCTGCTCAGCGGCGTGGTGACCGGGCTCGGCCTGGGCTGGGTGCACGCGCTGGGGGTGCCCGGTGTCGTGCGGACCCCGCTGTCCCTGACCACCCAGGTCGGCCGGGTGCTGCTGTGGGCGCAGGAGGGACTGGGGGTGCCGGGGCCGTCGGCGCTGGAGCTGGTGCGGCTGGGCGGGGTGCTGGTGGCGCTGGGCTTCGCGTGCGCGGTCGCGCTGCGGGCCCGCACCGGCAACCCGGAGGTCGCCGTGCGGAGCGTCGGCCTGGCGCTGCTGGCGCTGGTGCTGCTCGGCCCGGTGGTCCACCACTGGTACCTGCTGTGGGCCCTGCCCTTCCTCGCCGCGGTGCCCCTGGCCGCCCGCGCCGAGGGGGCGCTGGTCGCCGTGGTCGGGCTGACCGGGCTGGTCGCGCCGCTGGACTCCTCCCTGCAGGCCCGCGGCGCCGACATCGTGGTCGCGGTGCTCCTGGTGACCGGGGTGGCGGTCACGCAGGTCGTCGGTCACCGGCGAGCGGTCGCGCTCCCCGTGCGGAGGTCCACACCGGTCCGCTGAGGTCGTGCACGGCCAGCATCTCCGCCACTGTCCGTGACCACGGGAACGCCTCGGCGCGGTGACGGGCCGCGGCGCGGCGCCACCGCTCGTCGCGACCGACCAGGCGCAGCACCGCGTCGGCCAGCCGCTCGGCCTCGGGCGCGGCCCAGGCCCCGCACCGCTCGTCCACCAGCTCGCGGGCCCCGCCGACGTCGGCGGTGACGACCGGGGTGCCACAGGCCAGGGCCTCGAGCACCGAGAGGCCGAAGGTCTCCCCCGGGCAGACCGACAGCGAGACGTCGGCGGCGCCCAGGCGGGCGGCGAGCCGGGCGCGGCCCGCGACGTGGCCGTGGAAGAAGACAGGTGCGCCGACCGCCAGGGCCTGCAGCTCGTCGAGGTGGGGGCCGGAGCCGTAGACGTCCATCCGCAGCGGGACGCCGCGGCGGTGCAGGGCCACGGCGGTGGCGACGGCCAGGTGCGGGTCCTTCTCACGCGAGAGCCGGCCGGCGTGCACCAGGCGCAGGAGCCCCTCCTGCGCGCGCGGGACCCGGGTCGGCCGGAAGACCTCCAGGTCCACCCCGAGCGGCACCCGGTGGAGCGGGGTGCCGGAGCGGCCGGCGAGCGCCCGGAACTCCTGCTCGGCGAACTCCGAGGTCACCACCAACCGGTCGTAGCGGCGCACCAGCGCCCGGTTGAGCGGCGCCACCTGCACCGGCAGGCCCGTGCGCATCGAGAGCATCGCGTCGAGCCGCTCGTGGGAGAACAGGACGGTCGGGATGCCGGCGCGGCGGGCCCACCCGGCGACCGGCAGGAGCGTCGACTTGTCCGAGACCTCGAGCGAGGTCGGGGCGAAGCGGCGCAGCACGTCGGTCACCCGCCAGGGCTCGACGATGAGCCGGTAGCCGCCGCCGACCCGCGGCGCCCGCACCTGCACGACGTCGCCGGCCGGTGAGTCCAGCCGGGCGTCCTCGGGGCCGGGCACGACCAGCAGCCGGGCCACGCCGGCGTCGGTGTACCCGCGACCCAGCGCCTCGAGCGCGGTCTTCATGCCTCCCGACGTCGGTCCGACGAAGTTGGCCAGCTGGGCGATCCGCACCTCAGGCCGCGCGCTGCCCCGCGCCGGCCGCGGCGCGCACACCGCCGCGGGCGCCCAGGACGGCGCGGTAGTGGCCGACCAGGTCGTCGACCACGCTCGCCCAGGTGCGGCCCCCGACAGCGCCCCGGGCCAGGGAGCCGAGGCGTGCCCGCCCCGCGGGGTCGGCGACGAGGTGCCCCGTGGCACGGCGCAGCGCGTGCGGGTCGCGGACGTCGTACAGGAGCCCGGTGCGGCCGTGGTCGACCAGGTCGAGCGGGCCGCCGGAGGCCGGGGCGACCACGGCGACGCCGCTGGCCTGGGCCTCCTGGACGGTCTGGCAGAAGGTCTCGTCCTCGCCGGTGTGCACGAAGACGTCGAGCGAGGCGAAGGCGCGGGCCAGGTCGGGGCCGCCGAGCATCCCGGTGAAGGTGGCGTGCGGCAGCCGCTGCTGGAGCCAGGCGCGCTCGGGGCCGTCGCCGACGACCACGAGCTGGGTGCCGGGGAGGTCGGCGAGCTCGACCAGGCGACGGACCCGCTTCTCGGGGGCCAGCCGGCCGACGTACCCGACCACGGTGCGCTGCTCGCCTCCGGTCCAGCCGGCGCGCAGCTGCTCGTCGCGGTGCTCGCTGCCGAAGAGGTCCAGTGCGACGCCGCGGCGCCACAGGTGCAGGTCGCCGACGCCGAGGGCGGCGAGCTGCTGGCGGGAGGCTGTCGACGGGACGAGCGTGCGGTCGGCACGGCGGTGCAGGCTCGCGACCCAGCGGTCGATGGCGCGGTCGGCGCGCACGCCGTACTGGCGGGCGAAGCCGGCGACGTCGGTCTGGAAGACCGCGACGCTCGGCACGTCGAGCCGGCGGGCGACGCGCAGGCCGACCGCGCCGAGGAGGATCGGCGAGGCCAGGTGGACCACGTCGGGGCGGAACGCCTCGATCGCGTGGTGGACCTGGGGGTCCGGCAGGCCGAGCGGGAAGGCGCGGTAGCCGGGCAGCGCCATCGACCGCACCCGGACCACCTGCACCTGCCCGTACGACGTGGGGCCGGGGCCCGGCGCGACCACGATGACCTTGTGGCCGGTGGCGACGAGCCGGTCGACGACGTGCCGGACGGTGCCGGCCACCCCGTTCACCGACGGCAGGAAGGACTCGGTCACGATCGCGACGCGCATGCCTCCACGCTCGCGGCGCCCGGTGAACCGACCGTGACCTCCGCGTGCGCGCCCGACGAACAGGTCCCGGCGGGCTCCCGGCATCCCCACCGCCGGCCAGCCATCGTCGAGACCGCGTGGCCCGACCGCGCGCCTCCGACCGAGCTGGAGGTCCTGCCCGGCGCCAGGTGCCGGACAGGACCTCCAGTCCGCGACGCCGGGCCCGCGTCAGTCCCGGCCGTACAGGTCGCGGGTGTAGACCTTGTCCTCGACGTCCTCGAGCTCGGGGGCCCGCCGGTTGGCGACGATGACGTCGCAGCGGGCCTTCAGCTCCTCGAGGTCCCGCACGACCTCGGCGCCGAAGAAGGTGTCGGCCTCCAGGGTCGGCTCGTGCACGAGCACCTCGACCCCTCGAGCGCGGATCCGCTTCATGACGCCCTGCACCGAGGACATCCGGTAGTTGTCGGAGCCCTGCTTCATGACGAGCCGGTACACCCCGACCGTGGAGGGCCGGCGCCGCAGGACGTCCTCGGCGATGAAGTCCTTGCGCGTGGTGTTGGCCGCGACGATCGCGCTGATCAGGTTCTGCGGGACGTCGCAGTAGTTGGCCTGGAGCTGGCGGGTGTCCTTGGGCAGGCAGTAGCCGCCGTACCCGAAGCTCGGGTTGTTGTAGTGCGAGCCGATCCGCGGGTCCAGGCCCACGCCCTCGATGATCTGGGCGGTGGAGAGCCCGTGGCGGGCGGCATAGGAGTCGAGCTCGTTGAAGTAGGCGACCCGCAGCGCGAGGTAGGTGTTGGAGAAGAGCTTGATCGCCTCGGCCTCGGCGGAGTCGGTGAGCAGCACCGGGGCGGTCCGGTCGACCGCGCCCTCGACCATGAGGTCGGCGAAGCGCTTGCCGTCCTCGCCGCGGTCACCCACGACGATCCTCGAGGGGTGCAGGTTGTCGTGGAGCGCCTTGCCCTCGCGCAGGAACTCGGGGCTGAAGACGATGTGCGCGCCGAGGTGCTCGCCGCGCATGCGAGCGGTGAAGCCGACGGGCACGGTCGACTTGATGACGATGACCGCGGTCGGGTTGACCTCGCGGGCCTCGCGGATCACCGACTCCACCGACGTGGTGTCGAAGTGGTGGGCCTCCGGGTCGTAGTCGGTGGGCGTGGCCACGACGACGTACGCCGCTCCCGCGACCGCGGCCGCCAGGTCGGTGGTGGCCCTCAGGTCCACCTCCGCGTGCTCGAGGTGCTCGTCGAGGTCGGCGTCCTCGACGGGCGAGCGCCGGACGTTGACCGCCTCGACCCGGGCCGGGTCGACGTCGACGGCCCAGACCTGGTGGTGCCGGGCGAGCACCACGGCGTTGGACATCCCGACGTACCCCAGGCCCACGACCGCGATCTTCACGACCACGACGGTGGACGGCTGCGGCGTCGGGCCGGTGAACGCGGAGTAGGGCTCGGCGAACACTGGCCGCTCCACCGCTGGTCGAGCTGCGAGCGGAGCGAGCCGCGAGACCCCTCCCCCCACCTCTACCGTCCCTCTGCCATGCTCCGGTCGTGACCTTCGAGACCGACTGCAGGCCCATCGTCGAGACCGCGCTCGCCCAGCACCTGGGCCACACCGGCGAGACGACCCGGCTCCCGTCCCCGGCCGGCGGCTCCGTCGCCTACCGCGTCGCCGGTCGCGGCGGCCGCTCCGCCGAGCTCACCGCCTCCCGCACGAAGCTCGAGGCGCGGCTCTCGCGCCCCGCCCGCACCGTCACGCTCGAGGGCGACTACGAGGACACCGACCTCCTCGCCCGCGACGCCGCCCGCCTCGCCCGCTTCGTCGACCGCTACCTGCGCGGCCAGGGCCGCCTGCAGCGCGAGCAGGGGGCCCTCGGCGTACGCCGCTCGCTGGTCGTCACCACCGCCGACGGCGAGTGGAAGGTCGGTCCGCGCAAGACCCAGGTGCCGTCGGCCTGACCTCGGGGTCTCAGGGACGCAGCAGCCGCACCGGCGCGAGCAGCGACGCCAGCTCGTCGTACGTCGTGCCCGCCAGGTCGCGGGCCACGACCCCCTCGGGCGTGATCTCGAAGGTGCCGAGGTCGGTGTAGACCCGCTCGATGCACCCGACCCCGGTGAGCGGGTAGGTGCACTCCGGGACGATCTTGGGCCGCCCCTGCTTGTCGAGCAGCGTCATCATCACCCAGACCGAGCGGGCCCCGATCGCGAGGTCCATCGCCCCGCCGACCGCTGGGATCGCGTCGGGAGCACCGGTGTGCCAGTTGGCCAGGTCGCCGGTCTGCGAGACCTGGAAGGCCCCGAGCACGCAGACGTCGAGGTGGTCGCCGCGCATCATGGCGAAGGATGCGGCCGAGTCGAAGTAGGAGCAGCCGGGGAGCTCGGTGACCGGGATCTTGCCGGCGTTGGTGAGGTCCGGGTCGACCTGGCCCTCGGCGGCCGCGGGACCCATGTTGAGCATGCCGTTCTCGGTGTGCAGCACGACCCCGGAGCCCTCGGGCAGGTGGTCGGCGACCAGCGTCGGCTGGCCGATGCCGAGGTTCACGAAGGCACCGTCGGGGTGGGCCGTGGCGATGTCGCGGGCGATGGCCGCCGCGATCTGGTGCTTGTCGCGGCTCATGCGACCTCCTCCGTCCTCGTCGCCGCCACCGAGTCCGCGGGGACGACCCGGTCGACGAAGATCGCCGGGGTCACGATGCTCTCCGGGTCCAGCTCCCCGACCTCGACCACGCGGTCGACCTGCACCGCCACGGTGGTGGCGGCGGTGCACATGACCGGGCCGAAGTTGCGGGCGGTCCTGCGGTAGACGAGGTTCCCGAGCCGGTCGGCGACGTGGGCCTTGACCAGCGCGAGGTCGGCCCGGATCGGCATCTCCAGGACGTAGGTGCGTCCGTCGATCTCGCGGACCTCCTTGCCCTCGGCCAGCGGGGTGCCGACGCCCGTCGGGGAGAAGAACGCCCCGATGCCGGCACCCGCGGCGCGCATCCGCTCGGCGAGGTTGCCCTGCGGCACGACCTCGAGCTCGATCTCCCCGGCGCGGTAGAGCCCGTCGAAGACCCACGAGTCGACCTGCCGCGGGAACGAGCACACCACCTTGCGCACCCGTCCCGCGGCCAGGAGCGCGGCCAGGCCGGTGTCGCCGTTGCCGGCGTTGTTGGACACGATCGTGAGGTCCTTCGCCCCCTGGCGGATCAGCGCGTCGATGAGCTCGACCGGCATGCCGGCCATGCCGAAGCCACCGACCATCACGGTCGAGCCGTCGGCGGTGCCGGCCACCGCGTCGTCGTACGACGTCAGCACGCGGGCGCTCACGAGCGGACCCCGCTGGTGACGTTCTCCAGCACCACGGCCAGGCCCTGGCCGACACCGATGCAGATGGCTGCCACGCCCCACCGCTCACCGGAGTCCGCGAGCCGCTGGGCGAGCGTGGCGAGGACGCGTGCGCCGGACGCCCCCAGGGGGTGGCCGATCGCGATGGCGCCGCCGCGGGCGTTGACGATCCCGGGGTCGACGCCCCAGGCGTCGACGCAGGCCAGCGACTGCACGGCGAAGGCCTCGTTGAGCTCGACCGCGGCGACGTCGGACCAGCCGATGCCGGCCCGGGCCAGCGCCGCGTGGGCGGCCTCGACCGGGGCGTAGCCGAAGTCCTGCGGGTCCAGGGCGTGCGCACCGCGACCGGCGATCCGGGCCACCGGGTCGCGGCCCAGGAGACCGGCCGCGGACTCGGAGCCCAGCAGCACGGCGGCGGCGCCGTCGTTGAGCGGGCTGGCGTTGCCGGCGGTGATGGTGCCGCTCTGGTCGGCGGGGCGGAAGGACGGCTTCAGACCGGCCAGCTTGTCGGGCGTGGAGCCGTCGCGGATGGACTCGTCGCGGGCCAGCTCCACGCCGGGCACCGGGACGACGAGGTCGTCGTAGAAGCCGTCGGCCCAGGCCTGCGCGGCGAGCGCGTGGGACCGCGCGGCGAACTCGTCCTGCCGCTCCCGGGAGATCGAGAAGCGCTGGGCGAGCTGCTCGTTGGCCTCGCCGAGGGAGACGGTCCACTCCGCCGGCATCCGGTCGTTGACCAGCCGCCAGCCCAGCGTCGTGGAGACCGCCGTGGTGTTGCCGGCCGGGAAGGCACGATCGGGCTTGGGCAGCACCCAGGGTGCGCGGGTCATCGACTCCACACCACCCGCGACCACGACGTCGGCGTCGCCGGTCTCGATCGTGCGCGAGGCCTGCATGGCGGCGTCCAGGGAGGAGCCGCAGAGCCGGTTGACCGTGGTGGCGGGCACGGAGGTCGGCAGGCCCGCGAGCAGCACGGCCATCCGGCCGACGTTGCGGTTGTCCTCGCCGGCCTGGTTGGCGCAGCCCCACACGACGTCGTCGACCCGGGCGAGGTCGAGGTCGGGAGCCTTGCCGAGCGCGCCGGAGAGGGCGCTCGCCGCGAGGTCGTCGGGTCGGCTGCCGGCCAGGGCGCCGCCGAAGCGGCCGAAGGGGGTGCGGGCGCCGGCGTAGAGGAAGGAGGAGGCCATGTCGTCACGCTAGGCCGGTCCGTCGATCATCTCCAATATTCATTCATGCGTCATTGATAAGGCTGAGGCATCATGGCTGGGTGGAGATCCGGTTGCTGCGCTCGTTCGTCGTGCTCGCGGAGGAGCGGCACTTCGGGCGTGCGGCCGCGCGCCTGCACGTCGCCCAGCCGGCGCTGTCCCAGCAGCTGAAGGCGCTCGAGCGCGAGGTCGGTGCGCGGCTGCTCGACCGCTCCACGCGTCGCGTCGACCTGACCGACGCGGGGCGGTTGCTGCTCCAGCGGGCGCGGGAGGTGCTCACTGCGGCCGACCGCGCCGAGGCGGACCTGGCGCTGCTCGTGGCCGGCCGCGCGGGACGGGTGCGGCTCGGGTTCGTCGGCACGGCGACGTACGACGTCTTGCCGCGGGTCGCGCGTCGCGTGCGCGAGGAGCTGCCCGACCTCGAGCTCGAGCTGCGCGGGGAGCTGCTCGGACCCGAGCTGATCGACGCGCTGCGCGCCGGCGACCTCGACCTGGCCGTGCTGCGTCCGGGACCGGTGCTCCCGGACGACCTGGTGGCGCACGAGCTGCGGCGCGAGCCCCTGGTGGCGGTGCTGCCCGCTGCCCACCCGGCGGCCGGTGCGGCGTCGGTCGCCATCGCCGACCTGGCAGGCGAGACGCTGGTGACCCACCCGTCGGGGGCGCGCTCGACCCTGCAGCCACGGGTGCTGGAGGCGTGCCGGGCGGCGGGCTTCGACCCCGCGGTGCTGGAGGTGGGCGAGACGGGCACGCTGGTGGTCTTCGTGGCGGCGGGCCTCGGGGTCGGCCTGGTGCCGGCCTCGGTGCGGGCGCTGCGGCTGGACGGCGTGGCCTACGTCCCGCTGGCGGGTGACCCCGTGACCGTCCCGCTCGCCCTGGCGCACCGGCCGGACCCCTCGCCGGTGGTGGCGCGGGTCGCCGCCCTGGTCGCGGGGGTCGCCGGGGTCGCGCCGTGATCGGGCGCGAAGCGCTATCATCGAGCCAGCATTGATATCACCTGGAGGACCGATGGCCGCCATCACTGTCCGCAACCTGCCCGACGAGACCCACCGTGCCCTCAAGGCACGCGCCGCGGCCCACGGGCGCAGCACCGAGGCGGAGGTGCGCGCCATCCTCACGGCAGCCGTCGACTCCCCCGACCGGGTCCGCCTCGGCTCGGCGCTGGCCGCCATCGGAGCCGCGGTCGGCGGCCTCGAGCTGGACCGCGACCTCGAGCCGGCGCCCGAGCCCCTCGACCTGTCGTGATCGTCCTGGACACCAACGTCCTCTCCGAGCCGCTGCGACCTCGTCCGGACCCGCGCGTGATCGCGTGGCTGGACGCGCAGGTGCCCGAGACGCTGCACGTCACCACCATCACCCTGGCCGAGCTCCGCTACGGCATCGCCAACCTCCCTGCGGGAGCTCGACGCACGACCCTGGCGTCCGCGCTCGAGGAGCAGGTGCTGCCGCTCCTCGCGGGTCGCATCCTCGACTTCGACGTACCGTCGGCATCGGCGTACGCCGAGGTCCGGAGCACCGCTCGGAGGCGTGGTGAGTCGATCGCCCTCGCGGACGCGCTCATCGCCGCGGTCGCCCGCCGTCACGACTTCGCCATTGCCACCCGGGACACCCGGCCGTTCCTCGCCGCAGGACTGTCGGTCGTCGACCCGTTCGCGGGCTGAGTCAGGCCTCGCCCAGCTCCGCCAGCACCCAGGGCTCGGCGGGCTGCCGTCGAGACGTCCCCGGGAGTCATCGAGTCGGCCGGAAGGGACGCAGCAGGGGCGACGCGCGGCCGGTCACGACCTGCTCGGCCAGCAGCCGCCCGGTGAGCGGTCCGTGGACGACTCCCCACATGCCGTGCCCGGTGGCGACGTGGACCCCGGGGGTGCGCGTGGGACCGATCAGCGGCAGCCCGTCGGTGGTGCACGGCCGGGAGCCGACCCACTCGTCCTGCCGGTCGTCGAGGTCCACCCCCGGCAGCAGGGGACGCACCGCCGCGACGATCGCCTCGATCCGCCGGGGGTCCAACGGCGCGCCGTGGGGACGGAACTCCATCATTCCGGCGATGCGCAGCCGCGGCGTGACGGGGAGCGGGCGCCACTGCTCGTCGCGCTCGGTCACCCACGGGTCGTGGAGCGGGGTGCAGGCGATCCGCTCGACCGGGAAGTACACCGGTCCGGACGGCACCTCCGCCCCGGTGACGCTGAAGGAGTAGCCACGGCCCGCCTGCACCGGTCGGCGCACCCCGTGCTCGCGGAGCAGGTCGCCCGATCCTGCGCCGCCGCAGAGGACCACGGCGTCGACGCGCAGGTCCTCGCCGGTGGCCGTGACGACTCGCAGGCCAGCCACGTCGCGGCGTACGCCGGTGACCGTGCTGCCTTCGCGGACGACCCCGCCGGCCTCCTCCACCGCCGCGCGCAGCGAGGCGACGAACAGGGGTGGGTGCAGGTAGCGCTGCCCGCGCAGGGCGACCGCGGCTGCGACGCCCGCCCCCAACGCCGGCTCGGCGGCGTGCACCTGGGGCCCGGTCAGGTAGTCGAAGTGCGGCCTCTGCCCGTGCTCCTCGAGGTCCTGCAGCTCCCGCACCAGGGCCATGGCCTCCTGGGTGGAGCCGAAGCACGCCAGGAAGGGCTGCGCGTCGCGGGTGCGGGGCACGGCGTGCACGTCGGCGAGCTCGTCGAAGGCGGCGATGGCCTGCCGGTTGAGCGGCGCGAGCGCGGCCATGGCCCTCCGGGCGGCGGGGGTCGTGCAGTGCCGGGCGAACCCGAGCAGGAAGCGCCACGTGGCCGGGTCGGCCGTCGGCGGGAGGTAGACCGGCGAGGCGGGGTCCAGCAGGGCCCGCAGACCGAACCGCAGCACGTGCGGGTCGGGCAGGGGGCGCGCGAGGGCCGGCGTCAGCCAACCGGCGTTGCCCCACGACGCACCCTCCCCGATCCGGCCCTGCTCGAGGACGACCACCTCGACGTCGTACCGCTGGAGGTGCCAGGCGACGCTGAGGCCGACGATGCCGCCGCCGACCACGGCCACGCGCTGTGGCGACGTCGTGCGGGAGTGCTGGGCGAGCGGGGGTGGGTCGTCATGGGACACGTCCTGGGTCGAGCAGGGGCGCGCGACGGCGCGGGGCGGGAGCGGTCCACGCCGAGGGCGCAGCGGCGCCGCTCACGGGGATCGCGAGAGAGAGGGGCGAGAACGGCAGTCGCTGCCGCGGTCAGCGCGCGGGCGGGGCGCGGTCGACGCTGCGCCGCAGGACGTCCACGCCCCGCACGCCCCGCGCTTCCTCGCTGAGGAGGATCGCCAGCAGGGCGGCGCCGCTCGGCACGAGCGAGGGCCATGCCGTCGCGCACACCGAGGGGGTCGTCATGGGCGGACCGTAGCACTGGCCGTCGGGGCTGCCGCGGGCCTGGTCAGGCCCCGGGGGTGAAGCGCAGGGGGAAGGACAGCGCGCCGGTGTTGCCGGAGACCGGGAGCCACTCCCCCGGGCCGTCGGGCGCGGCATCCGGCATGGCACGGGCCAGGGTCGGGAGCGCCACCGCCATGTCGACGCGCGCGACCATGTGACCCAGGCAGTGGTGGACGCCCTTGCCGAAGCCCAGGTGCGGCGCCCGGTCACGGGCGGCGGTGATGTCGACGTCAGGGTCGGGCATGGCCCGCGGGTCGGTGCCGGCGGCGTGCGAGAGCACCTGCAGGATCGCGCCCGCCGGGAAGTGCACACCGTGGAACGTCAGGTCTTCGGTCGCCTCGCGCGTCACCCAGGTCACCGTCGGGTTGACCCGCATGACCTCCTCGACGGCCGCCTCGCCCAGGTCAGGACGCTCGGACAGCAACCGCCACTGGTCCGGGTGGCGCAGCAGCGTCTGGACGGCCAGGCCGATCTGGTTGCGCGTCGTCTCCATCCCGGCGAAGGCCAGGAACACCAGGCCGACGACCAGCTCGTCGCGGGTCAGCCGGCCGTCCCCCGCGTGGGCCTGCACCAGGGTGGAGACGAGGTCCTCGCGAGGGTGTGCGAGGCGGTCCTCGACCGCCGCCTCGACGTAGCCGGTCAGGCCCTCCAGCGCCGCCTCGATCAGCGGCAGGTCCCGGGCGACGGCGATGCCGAAGGAACGGCCCAGGTCGTCGGCCCAGTGCGCCACCTGCCGCCACTCGTCCTCGGGCAGGCCCAGCAGCAGGCACAGGATGCGGGCGGCGTACGGCTCGGCGAACTCGGCGATGAGCTCGACCCGGCCGCGGTCGGCGAACCCCTCGACCAGCTCGTCGGCGATCCGCTGGAACTGCGGTCGCATGCGCAGGATGCTCTGCCGCTTGAACGCCGGCATCAGCAGGCGCCGCAACCGCGCGTGGTCGTCACCGTCCAGGCTCAGCAGCACCCGCTGCCACCACTCCAGGAACGGACCGCCGGTCACGCCGTTCTGCTCCGGCCACCGGGCGTTGCCCTGGCGGAAACGGCGGTCGGTCAGCAGCTCGTTGGCCTCCTCGTAGCGCAGCACCGCGAAGCCGTACGACGTCGGCGCCAGCCAGTCGGCCTCGCGGGCCGCGTGCACCTGCGCGGAGGTGGTGTCGAAGGCCGGGTCTGCCAGGTCGAGGAAGGGGGCGGTGGGCACCTGGGACGGCATCGGGGGCTCCTCGAGATCGACATCAGGACCGTAATGGCGGATGATCCTGACGGTACGGACCCCGCACGTCAGGAGTCAAGGTGCTTTTCGGTCATGACACAGCCGTGGCGCTGCAGGGTGCGGCCGCGCTGGTGAACACCGCCCCCACCCCTCCGGGCGCGAGCGATGGGCGGACCCACGAGGGGCTGGCGGACCTCGCGGCACTGCTCGACTTCGTGCGGGCCTGGTCGTGGAGCGGCGCCCCACCGACGACCCTGGGCGAGCTCCAGGCTGTGCGGGACCTGCGACCTCGACTACGCCGCTGGTGGAGTGCCGACGAGCAGACCGTCGCCGCCGACGTCAACACGGTCTTCGAGCACGCCGGCGCCTCACCCCGCGTCGTCCGGCACGGGGACTACGGGTGGCACGTCCACGCCCTCCCCGACGACGCCCCGCTGGACCAGCGGATGGCCGTGGAGGCCGCCGTCGCGGTCGTGGACCTGCTGCGCGCGGGTGACCTGGCCCGGCTCAAGGTCTGCCGGGCGAGCGGGTGCGACCACGTGCTGGTCGACCTGACGCGCAACCGTTCACGCCACTTCTGCGGCTCCGGGTGCGCCGACCGGACCCACGCCGCCGCCTACCGCGCTCGGCAGGCGGGCGACGCGGGCTGACCCGGAGCCGCCGTCCCGCGCGCCGCTCCACCTCCCAGCGCGCTCTCCAGGAACAGGAGAGTCGCGCGGGCCTCAGTCTCTTCTACGCCTCCGACCGGAGTGCGGGTGACGCGACTGGTGCGATGCACACACTCCAGTCGCACTGCGTCCCGGACGCACCAAGCCCCTGACCTGCGTCTCCGCAGGTCAGGGGCTTATCGCAGCCGCCTGTCGGAATCGATCCGACGAACTACTCGTGCCGAGTGGGTGTGGCTCTCGAGGCGCTATCTGACGGGCGCCCCCGAGGCACACCCGCCTCGTGCGACGGCGGACTACGGGAGCTTGGACGCGAGGACGTCGGCAGGCAGGATCTCGGGTGCTGCGCCGAGCAGGTGCTGATGGGCCATCAGGGCTTCGACGATGGCGCCGTTGGCGTGCGCGTCGCGAGCGGCCTCGTCGGGGAATGCATCGAAGATCCAGAAGGTGTCGGCGTGGGTCCTGGCCGCGAACCAGACGATCGTCCCCACTTCCTCATTGGCGAGTGCGACAGCGCCGGCGAGCAGATCGGCGAGCGCGTCGTGCTGGCCATCGGCGGCGACGATCTTGGCGACGAAGGCGTACGGGAGTGATGCGGGCGTGGACACGAGGGGTTCTCCTTGACGTCGGGATTGATCGGTGGGGCGAGTTCAGCGTAGGACGGACGAGAGCCGTTGAGGAGTGGCGGATACGGCAGTATTGCTACGATTCGCGCCATGCGTATCGGGCTGATCGCGATCGACGGCTGCTTCGGTTCGGCGGTCGCGTCGGTCATCGACATCCTGCGGGTGGCCGACGGGGCCCGCGGCGATGTCGACCCGCGGATCGGCCCGATCGAACTCGCCATCCTCGGACCGAAACGGCGCGTGACGACGACAGCATCGATGGTCCTGTCAGTGGACCACCCGCTGTCGGAGTCCGGGGAGTTCGATGTGGTCGTCGTCCCTGCGCTCGGAACCCTCACTGCCGCCGCGACCGACGACGCCCTCCGGAGCCGGGATGCTCGTTCGGTCATCGCCTCACTCGCGCGCCTCGACGACGCGACCACCCAGATCGCCGCGGCGTGCACCGGCGTGTTCGCCGTCGCCGAGACCGGACGGATGGACCAGCGGCGCGCGACGACCAGCTGGTTCCTGGGGCCGGAGTTCCGGAAGCGATATCCGACCGTCGCCCTCGATCTCGACACCATGGTCGTGGTCGACGGAAACCTCGTCACCGCCGGCGCCGCCTTCGCCCACATCGACCTCGCACTCTCACTCGTGCGATCGATCAGCCCCGACCTGGCGCGACATGTCGCCCAGCTCCTCATCATCGACGAGCGCCCGTCGCAGGCGGCCTTCATCGCCTACGAACATCTCCGGCACGAGGACCCGATCGTCGTCGAGTTCGAACGCTTCGTGCGCGCCCGCCTGGACGAACCGTTCAACGTCGCGTCGGTGGCGCAGTCGCTCGGGACCAGTCGGCGCACCCTCGAGCGACGCGTCCGTGCGGCGCTCAACCTCACTCCGCTCGGCTTCGTCCAACGGCTTCGAATCGAACGAGCGCGGCACCTCTCGGCGACCACGGACCTCACCTCCGCCGAGATCGCGCTCCGTGTCGGCTACGCGAACGCCGAGACTCTGCGCTCCCTCCTGCGCAGGGAGCGACGCCGTCCCTGACCTGTCGCCATGCTCGTACCCGGTGGCCCGGCATTTCAGTTGCAACCGCCGTTCAGCAGGTCGCGTCGATGCTCCTGCGTCGCGCCCTTCAAGTCCCACTCGGGAAGCTCGCGCAACAGGGGTCACCTGGGTGTCGCCGGCCGCAGGCAGGCCTCCGGTGACGACCTGGAGACCCAGCTGGGCCAGGGCGTTCGAGATGGCCGTCCGGCCGCCTTTGCTGCCGGCCCAGTCACGACCCTCCATGGCGTGGTTCCAGTCGCCACCCCACACGTCGATCTGGCTGCCGGCGATCTTCTGACAGACGGCTTCGGTCCTCTGGGCTTGGCTGTTGCCCGACCATGGCGCCTCCCCGCCACTGGTTCGCCACGGCAGCACCGAGGAGCAGAATCGCCAGCCGCGATGCTCCGCCACCGCGGAGGCCGGATGCGGTGATGGGTGCGAGACGAGTGAGCGCGCCGCCACCGCGGCATACCGCACGCCCTCTCGTATAGGTGCCTTCGAGAGGCACACCACCCACGGCGACATGTCTAGGGCCTCGGACACCTCGGTCAGCAGCAGGACGTCGCACGCCAGCGAGGTCAGGAAGTCGCGTTGCCTCGCACCGGAGCGACCTTCGAGGTTCCAGGTCCCGACCCGAAGAGAGACAGGCGGGCGAGGTGTGGGGACCGCGGTCACCCAGAGATCCCCAGCCGCCGCGATACCTCGTCGCCACCGATCCGCCGCACGACCTCGGGGTCGCCGACCACGACGAGCACGTCGGTGGCGCGCGACATGCCGACGTACAGCCGCTCCCGTGCCCGGTCCCGCTCGCCCGCCTCGTTGACGCAGAGCACGACGCACGCGCGCTCGAGGCCCTTCGAGCCCAGGACGTGGCCGTAGAAGACGTCCTCGCCCTCCCAGAACGACCGCCAGTAGGCGACCTTCCCGTGCCGCTCGACCTGTGCCATCTGCTCCGGGTGACGGTGGCCGGTGGTCAGCAGCGCGATCCGCGCGGGGTCCCAGCCCTCGTCCATCAACGCCTCGACCTGGGAGTCAGCGACGTCGATGGCGTCCTCGCTGGCCGCGGCCACGAACCGCACCTCCGCACCCGACCCACCCCGGGCCTGCATCCGCGACGGCGCGAGCGGCCCGAACGCGTCGTAGATCTGCTTGGTGTTGCGCAGGTTGTGGTCCAGCACGAGAGGAACCAGCTGCACCGGCGGGCGCCCGAACCGCGCGAAGAGCCGCTGGTTCTCGTCGCTGAACACGAACACCCCACCCGCCTCCTCGTCCCGCAGCGCACCCAGCACCGCAGCCCACCAGGAGTCGGCGAAGTCCTGCGCCTCGTCGACGACCACAGAGTCGAAGCGGTGCCCCTCAGCCAGCCCCGCCGCTTGCTCGGCCATCAGCCGAGGCAGCTCGGACTCCCAGAACCCCGGCTCGTCCTCGGAGCCCATCTCCACACCCCACAGCCGACCCAGCTCCTCATACGTCCCCACGAACGCCGGGCGATGCCGACGGTCCCAACCCGCGACGACCCGCTTGAGGTACTCCGCCAACCCGATCGAGTAGCACAGCAACGCCACCCGCTCCCGCCGCGCACCCTCCCCCACACCGCGGGTGAGGTCCTTGGCCTTCTGCAGCGCCAGCACCGTCTTCCCGCTGCCCGCGCCCCCGCGCACCTCGACCCGACGCAGCATCCGGGTGACCTGCAGGATCACCATCTGCTCCTGCGTCAGCCGGTCCGCGGTCGCCGCGCGCTCCTCGGCGTCCGCGTTGACGTCGTACGCCGGCCGCGACCGCCCCGCCAGGATCTCCGCCACCAGCTCGACATCGTCGTGGTTGGGCGTCCAGCGTCCGTGCGCCAGACCCCACCCGTTGGTCCGCACCCGCTCCGGCAGGTCCGCCATGTCACCGCGGTCGTGGAAACCCCACCGCGGCAGCTCCGGCACCGAGAACCCCTCGGGCAGCTCGGTATGCGGCAGCACCACCCCGTGCGAGAACGCCACCTGGTCGCGGCTGCCCCACCGCGGGTCGGACTCGACGTACCTCCGGATCGCGTGCTTGCCCTCCCGCGCCTGCGTCACCGGGTCGCACCGCTCGACCTTCTCACCGCGCTTGATCCACCACCCGTCGTCCTCCAGCCACACCGACCCGCCCTTGACCTCCAGGCACACGAACCCCGCCTCCGGGACCAGCACCAGCAGGTCGATCTCGTGGTCCTTCACCTCGTCGGTCAGCCGGACGTTGGCCATCACCACGCAGTCGTGGGGCAGCCCGTCGCGCAGCCGCTCCCACACCTGCCGCTCGGACTCGGTGACGAACGTCGGCTCCTCGGGGATGCAGCGCGCCATGGCGTCAACCTAGGCGCGCTGTCGGCGCCGTGGCCGAAGATGCGGGCATGGAACGCGAGAGGTGGGTCTGCGACTCGTGCGGCACCCGCGGCAGCACACTGGACGGTCACGCAGCGGAGACCGTGCTCTGCCCGACCTGCGGCGAACCCGTGACGAGAGAGAGGTGGTGACCATGCCGTACGCCGACGTGATGGCCGTCCGCGGCGACATCACCACCCAGGACGTCGACGCGGTCGTCAACGCCGCCAACCGCCGCATGCGAGGCGGCGGAGGCGTCGACGGCGCCATCCACGCCGCCGGCGGCCCCGAGGTCCTCGCAGACTGCATACGCCGCTTCCCCCACGGCCTCGCCACCGGCGACGCCGGCTGGACCAGCGCCGGCCTCATGCCGGCCCGCTGGGTCATCCACACCGTCGGCCCCAACCACGGCCGCGGCGAGACCGACCGCGACCTGCTCGTCTCCTGCTACCGCCGCTGCCTCGAGGTCGCAGACGAGCTCGGCGTCCAGACCGTCGCGTTCCCCCTCATCAGCGCCGGCGTCTACGCCTGGCCCTTGGATGACGCAATTGACGCCGCCGTGACGACCCTCCAGACCACAAGGACCCGGGTCCGTGAGGTTCGCGTGGTCGCCTACAGCGGCGGCACCCATCGCGCGGTGCTGAGCCGGCTCGAGGAGGTCTGAATGGCCGAGGATGACGGCATCCTGGACTCACGCTTCGAGACCGAAGCCAGCGACGTCGAGCACCTGCTCTCGGTGATGGACATCGACGAGCTGGAGGAGTTCGCGACGCTCCTGATGGTGCTGTTCATGCGACCCGTCGTGGTGGAGGAGGTGTGGGACGCGGAATCGGAGGCGCCGTGCCTGGAGATCATCCTCGCCGGCGACGCGCACTCGATCGGCACGACCTACGAGTTCCCAACCTCTGTCCTCCAGCTGGTCGGCGGCAGCATCGAGACAGCCGCGGAGCTCGGTCCCTACGACTCCGCGACCCACCAGGACGCAGCGCACGAGCTCTCCGGGCTGGATCGGCACGCACTGGTGGGGGTGCTTCAACGCGCGCTGGGGCACGTGCGGCTGCTGTTGATGTCAGACCAGGACTGAGAGACCGCAGGCGGCGAAGTCGGTGAGGTCCACGGCTGCCAGCCGGCCACGCCGGAGTCGGGATCGGCGATCTCTGCAGGCTACAAACCTCCTCGCAATTGGCGCCGCCCCTGTCGGCGAGCCCTTACCCATCGGCCCCCGGGGGCGAAGCTCCGAGCGTGAGAAGGCTCGCCTTGGTGCCCAAGACGTGGCGCGACGCCCGGTCTGTGACGGCCTTGGCGATCACGTAGGACACGACCTCGGCGCCGCCCGGCAGGTGACGCGCGTCCACGACGAGGGTGGTGCCGTTACGACCCAACGGACGCCACGTGCGCCCCGGAGGACCGGTACGGGTGACCTCGACCTGCCGATCCGGCCTGAGCAGGACAGGCATGGGCTGCTCAGACACGACACCCGTGACCGACTCCCACGGCACGTCGACGGCGAACCCACGGTCCTCGTGTCGCAGCCTCGTCGGAGTGAGCCAGAGGCCACCGGCGAGCCCGGAACCGTGCTGGACTCCGCTGGTCCACGCCAGCCACGCCGCGAGAGCGACGAGCACCGCGACCCAGCCCCAGCGCTCCGACAGAGCCACGAACACCGCTCCGAGCGCCGCGACCGCGGCGTAGGCGGCCAGCACCCAGGAGGACACCAGCGTCGGTCCCGCCGCTCGTGGGAAGAGGAGTGCGGGCTCATCGGCGAGCAGGTCCAGCCGCGGATCAGGCGGGTCGCGTCGTGCGCGCCGCTCGGCCACCTCCTTGGCCGCGCCACCCGCGGCGCTGACGAGCAGGACCAGCCCGCCGCAGAACAGCCCCCGCCCCACGCCCGAGCCGAGGCCCACGAGCCCGATCCAGGTCACCGGCAACCCGAGGGACACCAGCACGGACACACCGAACCAGGTCGCCAGGCGAAGTCCCACCGGGGAAGCCTCTGTCGTCGTCACTTCCGCACCTTCTCATCCGCCCGACCACGTGGAATGGAGGTCCTGGCTGCCACCCAGTGCCACTCACGATCTCCGCACACACCCCCGCGCCGGCCCGTCGTCCACTCGAGAGGCCAGCCCGAGTCCCCCTCAGGAGCAGGGTCCGACGGGAGGACTGATCGATGCCCTGAGCACTTCGGGCGCGCTCCAGACGACCGGGGGCACCGGTTCTTGCAGCAGTCCCCTCCGGTGGAGCTGACGGGTCGGGTGCTCAGTCGTCCACTGGTTCGGGTGGCGCCGTGATCCCGCGCCTGTTCAGCACGGCTTCGACTTGTTCCACGAGATGGCCGCGCAGGGCGTACCACTTGCGCAGGTTGACGAGAACGGGTCGCCCGTCCAGACCCGGGGCGAGGAAGTCGATGTCGGGTCGGGCGAGGAGGACGTCGTAAAAGGGTTGGTTGTCGGCGTCGCTGAACTTGAACTTCTTCGCGATCGTCTCGAGCGGCGTACCGACGTCGGGTACGGCGTGGTTGACGTCGGCGCCGGCGTCGAGAAGTCGAGCCAGCAGCTCGGCCTCGGGCTCGGGGTCGTGGGCGTTCTGACCCAGCAGCACGTGCAGGGGCGCGTGGCGGGTGACATCGGCGCCGTCGTCGAGGAGCCGGTGAGCGAGCGCCACCCGGCTCGAGGGGTCGGAGTTGCCGAGTGCGGTGGTGAGGAGGGTGGCGCCGGGGTAGCCGTCGTAGTTCACGAACGACGGCGAGTAGTGCTGCTCCAGCTCGGCGATCGACCCGGTGCGCAAGACGGTGTGCAGCGAAGAGGTGTTCTTCGGCGTCTTCCTGCGGAGCATGCCCATGGTGTCCTCGAAGTCGTGTGAGCTCGTCCGCAGGGTACGGCGACCATCTGCGGGGGATGGCTTCGTCGATTCCGTACCGGCCTTCTGCCCGGTCTTCGACGGATCAGTTCCTGGAGGCTCGGCATCGGTCGAGGGCATTCGATCGATCCGCCCGGCCGACCTATGGACACGCGAAGGCCCCTGCCGCGTCTCCGCAGGTCAGGGGCCTTTCCGGAGCCGCCTGTCGGAATCGAACCGACGACCTATTCACGTGGAGTTTCGATGAGCCGTCGTCCTCATCCCGACCCCAAAAAGGCTTCTGACCTGGGCAAACGTCTAGCCCGACATTCGACATGCTGCTTCTCAAGGCGTCACCCCAGACCAGCCTTGATCGGCGAATGGCTAAGGAATCCCGAAGGCCGTGAGACATCAAATGGGCCTCTGCGAATGCCGCGAGAGGGCTGACCGCACGGGCGTCGACCTGCGGACCCCAGCATCCCTTCCGTCGGCGCCTCGAGCAAGCGCTGATCAGAACTCTTGGTTGTGGGTTCGAGTCCCACGGGGCCTACTCAAGAAGTCGCTGACCTGAGTTGAGTCCCCGATAGTGGTGTAGCGCGGTCGCCGAGATCGTCACCGGCGAGTACGGATGACGAAGCAGCGGCCACCGCGTGATCCTTCGAGTGAACCTCTCACAGCACTCTCGAACGGAGTCATCACGATGACCGCTCCTCACATTG